>NZ_JBVISJ010000002.1:0-692655 GCF_055575575.1 Streptomyces sp. NPDC034049 | reverse complement strand
CCTGCCGCCTTGCCCCGGCCTGGTCCGCGTCGTCCCACCCGGCGTCCCGGCGCGCGTCCTGCCGCCTTGCCCCGGCCTGGTCCGCGTCGTCCCACCCGGCGTCCCGGCGCGCGTCCTGCCGCCTTGCCCCGGCCTGGTCCGCGTCGTCCCACCCCGCCTCCTCCAGACCCGGCCGGGCCTTCCGCCCCGCCCCCGGCACCGCCGCGCCGCTCACCGTCGCTTCCGCGCTGCCCACGGCCCCGCCCGCTCCGCCCAGGGTCCTGCTCGGCCGTCGATCGGCCTGTTTGGCCCCACGGCCCCGTCGGCGCCCCCTCGCGGGACTTGCCCCCCATGCTGCTTCGCCCCCGCCGACCGCGAGGCTTTCGCGCCGCCCCCGCCACCGCGAGGCCGCACCCTGCCGCATTCACCCCCCAGAGACTCGCTTGCCTCGTCGGGGCCCGGGGCGGAGCCTTCGGTGGGCCCACGTCATGTGTGGGCGCCCCGGTAGACTCGGACCACACAGACCCCCGCCCAACCGCCGGAAGGCACCCCGTGTCATCAGCGAACCCCGCTGCCGCCGCACCCGACACCGTCCTGGTCGTCGACTTCGGCGCCCAGTACGCCCAGCTCATCGCCCGACGGGTCCGCGAGGCCCGGGTCTACAGCGAGATCGTGCCGAGCACCATGCCGGTCGCGGAGATGCTCGCCAAGAACCCGGCGGCGATCATCCTCTCCGGCGGCCCCTCCTCGGTCTACGCCGAGGGCGCCCCCCGCCTCGACCGCGAACTCTTCGAGGCCGGCGTCCCCGTCTTCGGCATGTGCTACGGCTTCCAGCTGATGGCCACCACCCTCGGCGGCACCGTCGACAACACGGGCGCGCGCGAGTACGGCCGTACGCCCCTCCACGTCTCCAAGTCCGGCAGCACCCTCTTCGAGGGCACCCCCGACGAGCAGTCCGTCTGGATGTCCCACGGCGACGCCTGCTCCGCCGCCCCCGAGGGCTTCACCGTCACGGCCTCCACCGACGTCGTCCCGGTCGCCGCCTTCGAGAACGACGAGAAGAAGCTGTACGGCGTCCAGTACCACCCGGAGGTCATGCACTCCACGCACGGCCAGCAGGTTCTGGAGCACTTCCTCTACCGGGGCGCGGGCCTCACCCCCAGCTGGACCACCGGCAATGTCATCGAGGAGCAGGTCGAGGCCATCCGCGAGCTGGTCGGCGACAAGCGCGCGATCTGCGGTCTCTCCGGCGGTGTGGACTCCGCGGTCGCCGCGGCCCTCGTCCAGAAGGCCATCGGCTCCCAGCTGACCTGCGTCTACGTCGACCACGGCCTCATGCGCAAGAACGAGACCGAGCAGGTCGAGAAGGACTTCGTCGCCGCGACCGGCGTCCAGCTGAAGGTCGTCGACGCCGAGGAACGCTTCCTGAAGGCGCTCGCCGGGGTCTCCGACCCCGAGCAGAAGCGGAAGATCATCGGCCGCGAGTTCATCCGCGTCTTCGAGCAGGCCCAGGCGGAGATCATCGCCGACGAGGGCCCCGAGGTTGCCTTCCTGGTCCAGGGCACCCTCTACCCGGACGTCGTCGAGTCCGGCGGCGGCACCGGCACGGCCAACATCAAGTCCCACCACAACGTGGGCGGCCTGCCGGAAGACCTCGAGTTCCAGCTGATCGAGCCGCTGCGCAAGCTGTTCAAGGACGAGGTCCGGATGGTCGGCCAGGAGCTGGGTCTCCCGGAGGAGATCGTCCAGCGCCAGCCGTTCCCCGGCCCCGGCCTCGGCATCCGGATCGTCGGCGAGGTCACCAAGGACCGCCTCGACCTGCTCCGCGAGGCCGACGCCATCGCCCGCGAGGAGCTGACGGCCGCCGGTCTCGACCGCGACATCTGGCAGTGCCCGGTGGTGCTGCTGGCGGACGTCCGGTCCGTCGGCGTCCAGGGCGACGGCCGCACCTACGGCCACCCGATCGTCCTGCGCCCGGTCTCCTCCGAGGACGCCATGACCGCCGACTGGTCCCGGCTGCCGTACGACGTCCTCGCGAAGATCTCCACCCGCATCACCAACGAGGTCGCCGACGTCAACCGCGTCGTCCTCGACGTGACGAGCAAGCCGCCGGGCACCATCGAGTGGGAGTGAGCGTCCCCCTGCGTGAGGCGTGAGGCGTGAGGCGTGAGGCGTGAGCGGGCTCAGGTCCGCTTGAGGGTCCGCACCGGCCCTCCGGGCTTCCAGACCTGGACGACCAGGTACTTCTCGTCCTCGACATAGGTCCGCACGACCTCCGTCAGCTCGGTGCGGAAGAGGTGGAACGGCTCCGGCGGTTCCACCTCTTCGCCGTACGCGGCCTTCACAGCGGGATCCTCGACCTCGACCGCCCGCCCGCTCACCCGGACGTCCCCGCCCCCCATCTCCGTGCCCGGCCCGGGGTTGGCCTGCAACGCGAAGCGGGAATCGCGGCGCAGATCGAGCGCCTTGAGCGAGTCGGGCATCATGCCCAACCACAGCTCCCCCCGCCTGAACCGGACCTCCAGCCCGGTCGTACGCGGCGAGCCGTCCCTGCGGAGGGTGGCGAGGACGTGGTGGGTGAAGGCCCCGAACCGCGCCTCGACCGTCTGTGCGAGTTCGGGTTCGGCGGCGACGAAGGCGCCCCAGTTCGAAAGATTCTCCGGCATACGTCGAGTCTCGCGCGGATACCCGACAACCACTGTCCGGTTACCCGGAGCAACGGCACGGAACAGTCTGACCCGAGCAGAGTGTGCACAGCTGGCGCGTTTCTGTGACTTGCGTAACGGTTGCGCACTCTCTTCACGGAACGGGCCTGTTCCGTAGGGAGGACCGACGGTAACTTCCGATTCGTAAAGGAAGTCACTCTGGAGGACACATGCACGGGCCCACACCGCCCCTGCCCCTACCCACCGACCAGCTCCGGTTCGCCATGCCGCCGATGCACGAGACGGTGGAGGACGAACGGCGGCACCGCAAGGAACGGCTGGCCGGGGCCTTGCGGATCTTCGGGCGCATGGGGTTCGAGGAGGGGGTCTCGGGACACATCACCGCGCGCGACCCGGAGTTCAGCGACTGCTTCTGGGTCAATCCGTTCGGGATGCCCTTCAAGCACGTCACGGTGAGTGACCTGGTCCTCGCCAACCAGGACGGCCAGGTGATCGAGGGCCGCTACCACGTGAACCAGGCCGCGTTCACCGTCCACGCCCAGGTGCACGCCGCCCGCCCCGATGTCGTCGCCGTCGCCCACTGTCACTCCGTGCACGGCCGCGCCCTCTCCGCCCTCGGCGAGCTGCTCGACCCGATCAGCCAGGAGTCCTGCGCCTTCTACGAGGACCAGGCGCTCTACGACCACTACACGGGTGTCGCCGTGGACGCGGACGAGGGCCGCCGCATCGCCGGCGTCCTCGGCAGCCGCAAGGCCCTGGTCCTGCGCAACCACGGGCTGCTGACGGTCGGGGACTCGGTCGACGCGGCGGCCTGGTGGTTCCTGTCCATGGAACGCTCGGCCCAGGTCCAGCTCACCGCGAAGGCGGCGGGCCGCCCCCTGCTCATCGAACACCGGCTGGCCGTCGCGACCCGGGAACAGGCCGGCGGCGACCTGGTGGCATGGATCAACTACCAGCCGCTGTGGCAAGACATCAGCCGCAGCGAGCCGGACCTCCTGAGTTGACCGGACCTGCTGAGACCGAGCCTGCTGGGACCGGGCCTGCTGAGACCGGGCCCGGTGAGCTGACCGGGCCTGCTGAGCCGGGGAGGGCACGGCCGGAGGGGCCCGGGAGCCCGCCGTACCGCGGGCCGTCAGAAGTCGCGCAGCACCGCCGCCTTGGTGGCGGCGAACTCCTCGTCCGTGAGAACGCCGTCGCGGTGCAGCTCACCGAGTTCGCGGAGCCGGCGCAGGAGGGTGTCATGGTGGTCAAAGGCCGGAGGCTCTGCCGTGACGCCCCCGGCCTCCGGCCCCGACCGGTCCGCGTGGCCGTTCACCCGTGTCGACGGATGGGGGAGCCGCGCAGTGACCGCCGTCGCGACGAGAGCCGTGAGCAGGTCGCGTCGCGTACTGCCCCACAGGTCGAGGGCGAACGGGTCCCGCTCCGGCGGCAGCTTCGAGAAGACGGTCTCGCGCGTCACGAACCGCAGGAAACCGTCCTCGTAGCCGGAGTTCGGCAACCACTCCACCTGCACCAGCTCACCGACGTCGATGATCCGCGGGCCGGTCGCGCGCTTGACCCGGTCGGAGGTGTCGTTCCAGTCGATCCGCACCCGCGTCCCGTCGAACGACACCGTGCCGTCACTGGACCGCACCGACACCGGCACGGGCGGACCCGGCAGCAGATAGGCCCTGGCCGGCTCCTTCGGCGTCTGCTCCAGCAGCATCGACTGCCGTATCTCCTCGGCCACGTACTCAGCGATCCCCGACCGGTCGACATCGACCGTCAGCCGGTACGGGTCGGCCGCGTCCGGCAGCCGCCCACCCGTGGCCTGCAACAGCGGATCACTGCCCTCGCGCAGCCGCAACCGCAGCCGCCCGCGCTTGCGTTCGGGTTCATAGACGACACCGGCCACCGCCTCCAGCGGCACCGCGATCTCCCCGTACGTCTGCCGGAACAGCGCCACGGAACGGTGCAGGCCCGGCGTGATCCGGACCGTGCTGCCGTCGAAGGCCCAGACGCCGTCGCGCTGGATGATCTCGGCCATACGAGGATTCTCCCAGCCGGGTCAACACGGGCACCGGAACTTCACCCCGCGCCTCCCACGCACGGAGTGGCCCTGCCGAATGCGGGCCGTGTTCCATACGGCACAATTCGCTGTCATCGCAGGGCAGTTGTACCGCCGCACGGCTGTGGTAGTGAGCGGACGTACGTACGACACCGCTCGACGGCGGTATCGACGCAGCAGTAACAGCGGCAGCAACAGCAGGACGAGGGCGGCTGTCATCACTCTCACGGCTGGGGCGGTGACAGCAGTGCTGGCAGATGGCAATGACGGTGGCAGCGAATGCCGAAGTATGCGGACGGGAGCGCGGGAGCGCCCACGGACGCGGCGTGGGAAGGCGGGCTCGGGCGTGGCGGTGCAGGAGGCGAGAGGGGGCATGGGCGCGGGCGCCCATGAAGGCGGGTGCACGTGCGGGGACTGCCCGCACGGGGCGCGCGCGGGACACCGGCGCGCGGTCGCCGAGTTCCTGCTGAAGCGGGAGGAGTTCGCGTCGGGGCAGGGACTGCCGGCGGCCGTCGCGCACTCCGCGTCCGCCTCCCGCCAGTGGGTCTCCGACGAACTCACCCAGTCCGCTGCCCTCGTCGCCGAACGCGGCCGGGTCGAGGGCGAGGCCTGGCTGGCCCGCCTGTGGCTGCGCACGGCCGTCGTCGTCTGGGCCGCCGTCGTCACCCTCCTCCTCGTCCAGTCCCTCACCGCGATCGGCGCGGGCTGGACGACGGCCCGCACCGCCGGCCTGCTCGCCGCCCTGCTGGTCGCCGCGGCGCTGACGGGCGCCGGCTATCTGCACCGGGCGCGCGGCGGTGCCCTCGCCCCGGTCATCGGCGAGGACAACCGTCTCTCCACCTCCCGCGCGATCGCCGCCGGCTGGGTGCTCTTCGTCGTCTTCGCGGTCCTCGTCCTCGTCGGCCGCCTCGCCGCGGCCTCCGACCACGGCGAACGCGACGCCCTCATCGCCGGCCTCGACCTCGCCCGCGGCGCCGGCATCGTGACCGTCCTCGCCGTCGTCTGCGGCATCGCCGTCCTGGTCCGCCGGGTGGTCGGCCTCCGCGTCCTCGCCCAACGCCTCCAGAAGGTCCGCGCCCACCGCCCCCGCGCCGCCGACCTCCTCACCGACGACTCCGGCCGCGGCAGTTTCAGCGACATCCAGTACGTGATCATCTGCACCGTCGCCCTCGCCTTCGCGGCGGTCCGCCTCGCCCGCCGCCCCGACCAACTCCCCGACCTTCCCTGGGGCCTGGCCCTCCTCGTCCTGGTCTCGGCGGCCACCTACGTCGCCGGCAAGTACGCCGAGGGCGGCCGCCCCGTCATCCTCTCCGTCGTCCGCGCCCGCGAGGCCGGCGACCTCGACGCCCCCATCCGCAACGGCGACGACATCGAGATCCGCGGCTCCGGCTTCGTCCCACCCGGCGCCCAGACCGCCGACCACCTCTCCCGCATGGTCGTCCGCATCGGCCCCGTCCACGTCCACGTCCCCCTCGTCCCCGTCACCGGCGGCTTCAGCAACCCCACCGACGCCGTCCTCACCGCCCCCGTCCCCGCCGACGTCGAACCCGGCAAGGTCGAAGTCCAGGTCGTCACAGCAGCGGGCGTCGAAACCAACCGCTACACGATCGAGGTCTCGGCGGACTGATCGCTGATCGCGGGCGACCCCCTGGGGGTGCGGGGGAGGTCGGCCGACTGTCGCTTGGTGAGAAGGGCATTGGTTCGGCGGCCGGTTGTAAGGGCTCGGGGAGGGGGGTCGGTTGTGGGCTGGCGGGCTTGGCTGATGGGCTCGTGGGACCGGGGTGAGCGCGGCCGTGGGGGCGGGAAACCGGGTCGGTCATCGGCTGGTCGGCGTTCAGGAACCGAGGTTCGGGGCTGGGGCGACGGTAGTTGTGGGCTGGCCCGGCCTGGGAGACGGGACGACCGCGACGGGTGCGGCGCGGCATGACGGGCGGCCGACGGCCGACGGTGGTTCAGGGGGCTGGGAGCCCCGGCGCATACAGACCCGCCCCTCAGGATGCGGCCGACGCGCGCCCGCTGGCGCGGGTGCCAAGGCGTCGGGGCGGGACGAAGCCGTGGGCGTGCCGACCACCCCGGGCCGGTAGCGCACACGTGCGGGCGGGGTCGAAGGGGCGCAGCCCCTCGGGAGGGGACGGGTAGGGCCGGCGGGGGCGAGACAGTCACCCGGGACCACCCCCTGCACCACCCCCGACAAGGCACTCCGACCCGGAAAAACACGCCCGAACCATTGAGCACCCCCACCCCTCTGAACGTATCGTCTGTTGAGGGGTCAACGGCACGGCGGACAAGAGGCGGCGCAGACCATGACTCACGACATTCGCTCGGACTCCCACACCCCCTATTACGACGGCGGCCCCGACTGGCGTGACACCGCCACCCGCTACGCCCTGCTCCCCCTACGCCTCTTCCTCGCTGTCACCTTCATCTACGCGGGCTTGGACAAACTCACCGACAGCGCGTTCATGGCGGCCTCCGGTTCCGGCTCCATCGGCGACATGATGAGCGCCGCCCGAGACTCCTCCGCCATCCCCGCCATGATCGACATGGCCCTGAACAACCCCGTCGGCTTCGGCTACGCCATCGCCATCGGCGAACTCGCCGTCGGCATCGGCACCCTCCTCGGCTTCCTCACCCGCCTCGCCGCCTTCGGTGGAGCCCTGATCTCCCTGAGCCTCTGGCTCACGGTCAGCTGGTCGGCATCCCCGTACTACTACGGCAATGACCTCCCCTATCTCATGGCCTGGATCCCCCTGATCCTCGCTGGGGCCCCGGTCCTCTCCCTGGACGCCGCCATCCACTCCCGCCGCCGAGGCGGCACCAGCAGGCACCGCGCGGGCGCCTACCACTGAGCCCCACAACGCCCCGCCACACCCGCCCCGAGCGCCCGCCGCGCACTCACCGCCCCCAGTCGGCGCCGCCCCAGCCGGCACCGCAGCCCAACCGGCGCACGGCCCAACTGGCCCACGGGCTCCCTACCATCACAGCGCAGCCAGCGCGGCGGGCGATGGGCACAGCGACCTAGCCGTCCGCCGTTTCAGGTCCCCCTCGCCGCTCCTCTGCCGGTCCTCGACCGCGCCGGCTCCCGCCCGCCAGTCCTCGACCGCGTCGGCTCCCGCCCGGCGGTGCTCAGCGCGCCGGCTCCCGCCCGGCGGTCCTCAGCCGCGCCCGTCCCTCCCCACCGACCCGCCCACTCCCGTCGCTCCCGGCGGCTCCGCAGATCCTCCCTGACCCGTCGCCCCCATCGCCCCCTTCGCTCCCATCCGCCCCGCGCCCCGCCTCCCCCGTATCGCATGGTCCAGGGAAGCCACCGCCCCCGCGAGGCACAGCCCTCCGACCACGAGCGGTATCACCACGAACCAGGGGGTCTCCCACGTACCCGCCGCATCGCCGAGGTACACAACACCGGCGCCCGTGAGGAAGAGGCCGGCGACGAGGTTCCCCGGACGGAACTCATGCCGCAGCACGGGCCACCTCCGCCTGTCCCAGACCGACTTCCAGGTCGATGGTGAGCGTCCCGCCGGTGCCCGCGCCCTTCTCGGGGGCCAGCGTCAGCCGGTCTCTCTTGTCCGGTGCCACGTCCACGTCCTCCTTGTCGTCACCCGGCAACTGGATGTCGCCCAGACCCACTTCGATGTCGAGCCGCACGGTCACGTCCGGTGGAACCACCACCTTCACCTTGCCCGCGCCCACCTCCACGCGCGTGGTCAGCGACTTTCCCTTCGGTATGTCCACCCCGGACAGGTCCAGCGTGCCCACGCCGGTCCCCAGCTCGTACCGGGCGGCCACGCTCTCCGCGTTCCGCGGGGTCCATTTCGTACGGGCCCAGTCGGTGGTGATGTTCGACGGAAGCGCCGCCGTGCACGCCAGGAGGCCTGCCGTGACCACGGCCAGGAAGATCGAGCCCGCTCCCGTACGGCCGAGGAAGGCGCTGAAAGCTATGCCCAGACCGAGCACGGTCAGCGCGCAGGCCAGACCGGTCTGCAGGCTGGCGGCCAGGGTGCGGTCGTCCCAGGTGGCACTGGTACCGATGCCGCCGGCGACCAGCGCCAGAAGGAAGATCCAGCCGCCGATCCAGCGCGGCCCCCGCGGCTTCGGCGGGCGCGCGATACGTATGTCCTGGCGGGTGGGCCGCACGCCCCGGGCGATGTTGACGGCCGCTGCCATGTCCCGATCGCGGGCCTCCCACGGGCCCCACAGATAGCCCGTGCCGCCCACATGGGTGCCGTCCTTCACTATGGGGTCCCGCCACCACGAAGGGTAGGCGGAGGCCACGGGGGGTGCCTGGGCCTCCGGCGGGGCATCGGCCACCGCCTGCGCGGCCAGCGGATCGGGGTCGGGGGTGCCGCGGTGCTGCGACCAGTACCCCGCGCCGGCCAGGAGCAGGGAGACGACCACCGAGAAGGTCAGGACGGTGGTGTTGCTCAGCATGGTGAGGAAGACGCCGCAGCCGACCAGCGCGAAGAGCACGGCCGTGAGGCCATGGCCGTCGACCCGGCCGGTCAGCAGCTTGCGTACCTCGTTCTCCTCCTCGTCGTCGTACGCCACGAACAACCAGGCGAAGCCGTAGAAGAGGAGGCCGAGGCCACCGGTGAGAGAGAGAACCGCCAGCACCACGCGGAAGATCACCGGATCCATGTCGCACTGCCGTCCGAGCCCGGCACAGACACCGCCCAGCATCTTGTACCGCCGATCGCGGCGGAACCTGTGCGGGGCGCCGGGGCTACCGGCAGGATCATCAAGGCCGACGGCATCCGATCGACCTACATTCGATCGACCCGCGTCCGATCGACCCGCGTCCGATCGACCCGCGTCCGATCGGCCGGCGTCGGATCGACCCGTATCTGGTTGTTCCGCGTCCGATCGATCCGCGTGGGCGCCCGCGTCCGCCTGCGGGCCTGTGCCTGCGCGCGCACCCGCGCCCCCGCGCGCGCGCGGCTCCCGCGAGCCCGTGCCCGGTGGGGGCGCGGCGTCCTGCGGCTCAGTGCTGGGCCGCAGGCCGTTCGGACCCGAGCTGGGGCCCGGCTCCGCTGCCGCGTCGTGGTGATCCGTCATGCGTCCATCGTGACCGCCGAGCCGGTCCGATGGCAGTCGGGATGACCCTGGTCGAACCCTGATATCCGCTTGGGGGAAGCGTTCGATCACGCCTGCGTCGAAGATCAGGGGCGTCTCGGGGGTCGACCCTGATGCCTGGCTCCACCATGCGTGTGAACATCGATGGCATGCCGGAAGCCGCAGCACAGCCAGTCGACACTCCGCGGCCCCCGCGCAAGCTCTACCGCAGCAGCGACGGACGCTGGCTCGGAGGCGTGGCGCGAGGGCTAGCCGGACATCTCGGCCTGCCTGTGACCTGGGTGCGGCTCGTGTTCGCCGGCCTGTTCCTGGCCGACGGCCTGGGTGCCCTCGTCTACGCGGCGTTCTGGTTCGTCGTCCCGCTCGGCGTGGGAGGCGTCGACAATCAGCGGCCTCCGGCGATCGCCACCGAGACCTCACCCGACGGCCGCCGTCGGCTCGTGGCCCGCAAGCCCGACCGCGGCCAGATAGTCGCCCTTCTCCTCATGGTCGTCGTGGCCATGGTCTTCGTCGGCAATGTGAACCTGGGGGAAGGCGCCCGGGCCTATCTCTGGCCGACCGTGCTCGTCGCCGCCGGCGTCGCCCTGGTCTGGCGCCAGGCGGACAACGCGCGGCGGGCCCGCTGGGCCGAGGTCGGCCGTCGTCGGCGCACGATCACACTGCTGCGCTCCGTGGCCGGTGTCCTGCTGGTCACCGCGGGGGTCTCGGGGATATTCGTCCTCCAGGGCTCGGCCGCCCACCTCGGCTCGGTCCTGCAAGCAGCGCTCGCGGTCCTCGTGGGCATATCGCTGCTGGCCGGACCGTACCTCGTCCGTATGACCCAGGACCTCTCCGAGGAGCGCCTGATGCGCATCCGCGCCCAGGAGCGCGCGGAGGTCGCCGCCCATGTCCACGACTCGGTGCTGCACACGCTGACGCTGATACAGCGGAACGCGGACAAGCCGAACGAGGTCCGCCGCCTCGCCCGCGCCCAGGAACGCGACCTGAGGAACTGGCTGTACAAGCCCGAGGGCACCGGAAAGGACGAGGACGACGAGCCCGACACCCTCGCCGAGGCCGTACGGCGGAACGCGGCGGAGGTCGAGGACAAACACGGCGTCCCCATAGAGGTGGTGGTCGTCGGCGACTGCCCCCTCGACGAGGGGCTGACCGCGCAGATGCAGGCCGCACGCGAGGCGATGGTGAACGCCGCCAAGTACGGTGGCGAGGGCGGCGCCGTGCAGGTCTTCGCCGAGGTCGAGGGAAGGACGGTTTTCGTGTCCGTCCGCGACCGCGGCCCAGGCTTCGACCTTGACGCGATACCCGCCGACCGCATGGGCGTCAGAGAATCGATCATCGGCCGCATGGAGCGCAACGGCGGCACGGCACGGCTCCGCGCCGTGCCGGACGGCGGCACGGAGGTCGAGCTGGAGATGGAGAGGGCGGAGACGACGTCATGAGTGACGCGAACGGGGCGAACGACCTTGCCGCACAGGGCGGTTCGGGCACAGCGCCGAACGAGGGCCAGGGCGGTTCGGCCACGCGGGGCACAGGTTCGCCCGAGAACCTGCCCGGCGGGCCCGACCGGCCGGCGGCGCCCGACCAACCCACCATGCCCGACCGCACCACCCCGTCTGCCGCCCCCGCCGCCCCCGCGGCATCCGGCGCGGCTGCCGCACCCGTGCCGACCGGGCCCGGTCGGCATGTCCGGGTCGTGCTGGTGGACGACCACCGCATGTTCCGTACGGGGGTGCAGGCCGAGATCGGGCAGACGGACCGTACGGGGGTGGAGGTGGTCGGCGAGGCCCCCGATGTCGATCAGGCGGTCTCGGTGATCACGAGCACGCGGCCCGAGGTGGTGCTTCTCGATGTGCACCTGCCCGGTGGCGGTGGTGTCGAAGTCCTGCGCCGCTGCTCGGCGTTGATGGCGGATGCTGAGCAGCCCGTCCGCTTCCTCGCCCTGTCCGTGTCGGACGCGGCGGAGGATGTGATCGGGGTGATCCGGGGTGGCGCGCGCGGCTATGTCACCAAGACGATCACCGGCTCCGACCTGGTCGACTCCATCTTCCGGGTTCAGGAGGGCGACGCGGTCTTCTCTCCCCGCCTGGCCGGCTTCGTCCTGGACGCCTTCGCCTCCACCGACGCCCCGCCCGTCGACGAGGACCTCGACCGTCTCACCCAGCGTGAGCGCGAGGTGCTGCGGCTCATCGCCCGTGGCTATGCGTACAAGGAGATCGCCAAGCAGCTCTACATCTCGGTGAAGACGGTGGAGTCCCATGTCTCCGCCGTCCTACGGAAGTTGCAGCTCTCCAACCGCCACGAGTTGACGAGATGGGCGACGGCACGCCGCCTGGTGTGAGGTCGGGGCGCCCCCGACGCCGACGTGCCGGTCGTGCGGCTGCCGGGGAGAGACGGCGTCGTAGGCGACGGCGGTTGCCGGGGCGGTGCGGTCCGCGTGGTCCCGCCGGCGATGGGCAGCCGCACGACCGGCACAGGGACGCCTCCCAACGGTCCCACTCGGGGCACCTGGCCAACGCCACCGCCCACCAACGCCACCGGCGACCGGCCACCCGGCACAGAGCCCCGCTCAAGCCACCCGCGTAGCCCCCACGTACGGCATCTCGTCCAGTGGTGCCACGCGTACCGGGGCCGAGGGGTTGGGGGCGTGGATCATCTGGCCGTTGCCGATGTAGATGCCCACGTGGCTGATGCCGGAGTAGAAGAAGACGAGGTCGCCGGGGCGGAGTTCGGAGCGGGCGATGCGGGGGCCGGCGTTGATCTGGGAGTAGGTGGTGCGGGGGAGGGAGACGCCGGCGGCGCGGTACGCGGCGAGGGTGAGGCCGGAGCAGTCGAAGGCGTTGGGGCCGGTGGCGCCCCAGACGTACGGGCTGCCGATCTTGGAGTACGCGTAGGAGACGGCAGCGGCGGCGCGGGAGTTGGGGGCGTCGGCCGTGGTGGAGGCGGGGGAGACGGGGCCGGAGAGGCTGCGCTGGGCCGTGGTGGAGGAGCGTGAGGCGTGTCCCGTGGTGCCGTCCCGGGAGTCGAAGCGGGTGCGGTCCTCGGTGGTGAGGCGGCCGAGCAGTTGACGGGCGTCGGTCAGTTTGGAGGTGACGGTTTTCTTGTGGCGTTTCAGTTCCGTCTGACGGGTCTTGAGCGTGCCCAGTTCGACGCGGGCGGCCCCGCGCAGCCGTTCGATCTCCAACAGCTGTTTCCGTACGCTCGCCACGTCCGCCGAGTGGCGGCTGCCGACGCGCTCGGCGAGGGCGGCGCCGTCCAGGTACTGGTCGGGATCGGCGGAGAGGGCGAGCTGCCAGGAGGGGTCGATGCCGCCGCCCCGGTACTGCGCCGCGGCTACCGAACCGAGTTCGTCACGGGCGGTGTTGAGCCGCTCGGTGCGGCGGGCGGCCTGGTCGCGCAGTTCCTCGAGGTTCTCCTGCGCCTTGTCG
Organism: Streptomyces sp. NPDC034049; assembly: GCF_055575575.1. Lineage (NCBI taxonomy): Bacteria > Bacillati > Actinomycetota > Actinomycetes > Kitasatosporales > Streptomycetaceae > Streptomyces > Streptomyces sp. NPDC034049. The sequence goes on along the minus strand of NZ_JBVISJ010000002.1, from coordinate 679,468 downwards.
GCCTTCTCCTTCGCGCCGTTGTACTTCTCGGTCGCGACCTCGGCCTGCTGGTACAACTTGGCCACCTTCGCCCTGACCTGCTCCGGCGTGAGCTGGGGGTCGGCGTGCCCGGTGCCGTCGAAACCGGTCGCGGTCGCCGCGCCCGCGAGGGCGATCGTCGCGGCCGTGCGGGCCGTCTGGCCGCCGAGCGAGCGCTGTCTGGGCTTGCGGTGCGCTGCCACGTGGAGTCCACGTCCTCTCCGTACGACCGCCGTCCGCAGTACGAACATCGTCTGTCCGTACGGACCGCCTGGGGGGAGCGGTTACGCGTCCGGCGGCGGCCCGCACAGGGGGAGCGGGACGCCGCCGGACCTTTCTCGGCGGTGGTGGCCGACTGCCGCCCCTGGCCCGGGCGGCGGTGGGGAGCCGGTCACCTGAGGGAGGACGCTAAACCTGGCTGTGAGGGCTCGGTAACGCGTTGTACGGAAGTGGCGCGCACCGACAATGAGGTGACCGTATGTGACCGGAATCCTGGCCTGGCGCCGTCGACTTCACGCTGTGCGATGACCGATGCGACGATTTCGGACCGGGCGGGGGAAGGGCGGTGCTATGGAGCGCATATATGCAAGATCATTCGGGATCGTTCGGGGGCGCCGTTGGCGGTGTCCGGGAGGGCCCGCCCCGGTGCCCGAGGAGTCCCGGGCCCCTCATTAGGCTCCGCGCATGGACGTACTCATCCACATCCTCGTGGCCCTCCACATCATCGGCATCGCCTCCCTCCTGGGTGGGTTCCTCACCCAGATGAAGGCCATGGGGCAGGGCACCGCCCGCTTCGTCCCCGCCATGCTGCACGGCGCTCTCACCATGCTCGTGACGGGCATCCTCCTGGTCGGCCTCAACCAGGCCGACGACCAGCCCGTCAACAACATCAAGATCGGCATCAAGCTCGCCCTGCTGATCGTGATCCTCGGTCTGGTCTATGTGAAGCGCGACGAGGAGACGGTGGAGAAGCCGCTCTTCGCCCTGGTGGGCGCGCTGACCACGGCGAACGTCTTCATCGCGGTGCTCTGGACCTGAGAGGAGCCGCTCGGCCGAGCCCGTGGGACGGGCCCGGCCGGGGTCACGCCGGCCGCACCACGCTGTGGATCGAGGACTCGCCGTCGTAGAAGATCGACTCCTCGCGGACGTAGGTGCCCGGCTTGGGGGCGTGGATCATCATGCCGTTGCCGATGTAGAGGCCGACGTGGCCGATGTTGTCGTAGAAGAAGACGAGGTCGCCCGGCCTGGCGTCGGCCAGGGGGACGGTGGTGCCCGCCTCGACCTGGTCGTAGGTGGTGCGCGGGAGGTCCACGCCGGCGGCCTTCCAGGCGGCCTGGGTGAGGCCGGAGCAGTCGTAGGAGCCGGGGCCGGTGGCGCCCCAGACGTACGGCTTGCCGATCTGCGCGCGGGCGAAGGCGAGCGCCTTGGTGGCCTTCGAGGCGTACGTGGAGTCCTCGACCGGAGCGGTGGTCCCGGTGGTGCCCGGTGACGTCTCCGTGCCGGTGGCGGTCCCGCCCTGGGTGCCCTGGGTCTCCTGGGCGTTCTGGGTCTCCTGGCTCGCCTGCGCCGCCTGCTGCCGCGCCAGCTCCTCCGCCTTGCGGTCGGCCTCCTCCTGCTCGCGCTGTTCGATCGCGGCGAGCCGGGCCTTCTCCTGGGCGGTGAGGGTGGAGAGCAGTTCGCGGGCCTCGGCGAGCTTCGCCTGGACCTTGGCCTTGCTGGTCTTGAGGGCGTTCTGCGACTCGGTGAGCTTCTCGAGGCTGTCGCTCGCCGTCCGGCGCTGCTCCGCCGCGTCGGCCTGCTCGGTGACGTACGCGTCGACCGCTTGCTGCTGACGGCCCGTCAAGCGGTCCATCAGCTGGTTCTGGTCGAAGTAGTCCTGCGGGTTGTCCGCCAGGAGCAGCGAGGCCTGGTCGGGGGTGGCCGCGCCGGTGCGGTACTGGGCCGCCGCGAACGAACCCAGCTCCTCCCGCGCCTCGTTCAGCTTCTCCGTGCGCTTGGCGACGTCGTCGAGGAGGGTGTCGACCTTCTTCTTCTGCTTGGTCGTCCTCTCCTTGGCCGCGTTGTAGTTCTCGGTCGCCGACCCCGCCTGGCGGTAGAGGTCGTCGACCTTCTTCTCGACCTCCTCCAGGCTCGGCCTGTCGTCGGTGGAGGGTGCGGCGGTGGCCGTCTGGGAGAGCAGTGCCACGGAGGTCAGGGCGGCCGTGGCGAGAGCGGGGGTGCGTATGCCCGCGCGCGTCCGGCCGGCCGGACGCGGCTTGCGGTGCGGCGCCATGGTGCGGCGTCTCCTTCCGTTGTCCGCCTACCGAGTTAGCTGTCGGGTTCGGGCGCAAGCTTCGGAAGGTTGCCCTACGGCCCTCGCCGCGTGCGGCGGTCGGGTCGATTCACCCCGGAGGTCGGTGGGTCCCCGGCTCCGGCGCCGGGAGAGGCGTGCCGGACTCGGCGGAGGCCGTGCGGCCCGGCGACGTTCGCCGGTTGTGTCGTACGGCCCAAGAAGAAGCTAGCCAACTCGTGTGGTCCGTGTGAAGGTTGATGTTCGATATGCCCGATACGTTTTCGTGACCTTAGCCTCTTTCGTGCGACAGGCGGTACGCTCGATCGCTCACCGTCGTGAGGTGGGCGCGGTGAGTGGTGGGGTGTGGACTTCCCGGGGCGGCCTCTCGCTGTCAGTGGGGGCGCCTAGACTCGGAGAGCGATGAGCAGCCTCTTTGACGACAGCTTCCTGGCGGACCTCCAGGCCCCTCGCGGCCACGCGGAGGAGCCCCCGCCGCCGCCCGAGGACGATCACGTACCGGAGTCGCTTCCGGACGATCTGTTCGGCGGGAAGTTCGACGTGCCACCGGACCGTGACGAGTACTACCGGGACGGCGCCCCGCGCCCCGCCCTCGACGCGGCGGCCCTCCTGGACGGGCTGAACGAGAACCAGCGCGCGGCCGTGGTGCACGCCGGATCCCCCCTGCTCATCGTCGCCGGCGCGGGCTCCGGCAAGACCCGGGTGCTCACCCACCGCATCGCCCACCTGCTCGGCGAGCGGCAGGTCCACCCGGGGCAGATCCTCGCGATCACCTTCACCAACAAGGCCGCCGGCGAGATGAAGGAGCGCGTCGAGCAGCTCGTCGGCCCGCGCGCGCACGCGATGTGGGTCATGACCTTCCACAGCGCGTGCGTCCGGATCCTGCGGCGCGAGTCGAAGAAGCTCGGCTTCACGTCCTCCTTCTCGATCTACGACGCCGCCGACAGCAAGCGGCTGATGGCGCTCGTCTGCCGTGATCTGGACCTCGACCCCAAGCGCTTCCCGCCCAAGTCCTTCAGCGCCAAGATCTCGAACCTGAAGAACGAGCTGATCGACGAGGAGGACTTCGCCGCCCAGGCCGCCGACGGCTTCGAGAAGACCCTCGCCCAGGCCTACGCGCTCTACCAGTCCCGCCTCCGCGAGGCGAACGCGCTGGACTTCGACGACCTGATCATGACGACGGTCAATCTGCTGCGCGCCTTCCCGGACGTCGCCGGGCACTACCGCCGTCGCTTCCGTCACGTCCTCGTCGATGAGTACCAGGACACCAACCACGCCCAGTACGCCCTGGTCAGAGAGCTGGTCGGCACCTCCGAGCACCCGGTCGACGTACCGCCCGCCGAGTGGGACGTGCCTCCGGCCGAGCTGTGCGTCGTGGGTGACGCGGACCAGTCGATCTACGCCTTCCGCGGTGCGACCATCCGCAACATCCTCCAGTTCGAGGAGGACTACCCGAACGCGACCACGATCCTGCTGGAGCAGAACTACCGCTCCACGCAGACCATCCTGAGCGCGGCCAACGCGGTCATCGAGCGCAACGAGTCCCGCCGCCCGAAGAACCTGTGGACCAACGCGGGCGCGGGCGCGCAGATCACCGGCTATGTCGCCGACACCGAGCACGACGAGGCCCAGTTCGTCGCCGACGAGATAGACCGCCTGACGGACGCGGGCGACGCGAAGGCCGGCGACGTCGCCGTCTTCTACCGGACGAACGCCCAGTCCCGCGTCTTCGAAGAGGTGTTCATCCGCGTCGGCCTGCCCTACAAGGTCGTCGGCGGCGTCCGCTTCTACGAGCGCAAGGAGGTCCGGGACGTCCTCGCGTATCTGCGGGTCCTGGCCAACCCGGAGGACTCAGTCCCGCTGCGCCGCATCCTCAACGTGCCCAAGCGCGGCATCGGTGACCGTGCCGAGGCGATGATCGACGCCCTCTCCCAGCGCGAGAAGATCAGCTTCCCGCAGGCGCTGAAGCGGGTGGACGAGGCGTACGGCATGGCGGCCCGGTCGACCAACGCGGTCAAGCGGTTCAACACGCTGATGGAGGACCTGCGGACCGTCGTCGAGTCCGGCGCCGGACCGGCCACCATCCTGGAGGCGGTCCTCGAACGCACCGGTTATCTGGCCGAGTTGCAGGCGTCCACCGACCCGCAGGACGAGACGCGCATCGAGAACCTCCAGGAACTCGCCGCCGTCGCCCTGGAGTTCGAGCAGGAGGCCGGTGCGGGGGAGGGCGGGGCCGAGGGCGAGGCCGTGGGTACCACCTCGGCAGGGCTCTCCGACTTCCTGGAGCGGGTGGCGCTGGTCGCCGACTCCGACCAGATCCCCGACGAGGAGGAGGACGGCTCGGGCGTGATCACGCTCATGACCCTCCACACCGCCAAGGGCCTGGAGTTCCCGGTGGTCTTCCTCACCGGCATGGAGGACGGCGTCTTCCCGCACATGCGCGCCCTCGGCCAGACCAAGGAGCTGGAGGAGGAGCGCCGCCTCGCGTACGTGGGCATCACCCGTGCCCGGGAACGGCTCTACCTCACCCGTTCGACGCTGCGCAGCGCCTGGGGCCAGCCCTCGTACAACCCGCCGTCCCGGTTCCTGGAGGAGATCCCGGCGACCCATCTGGAGTGGAAGCGCACGGGTGCCTCCGCGCCGGTGTCCTCGGGCCCGGCCGCCGGGATCGCGGCGTCGCTGTCGTCCTCCCGGTCCCGTTCCTCGGCCTCCGGCGCGTCCGGCTTCGCGACCCGCCGCGGCAGCGAGAAGCCGGTGGTCTCCCTCGCCGTGGGCGACCGCGTCACCCACGACCAGTTCGGCCTCGGCACGGTCGTCGGCGTCGGGGGTTCGGGAGCGAACGCGGAGGCGACGATCGACTTCGGCGACACCAAGCCCAAGCGCCTGCTGCTGCGGTACGCGCCGGTGGAGAAGCTGTAGCGGAGGGAGCCGCGCCGCGCGACGACGGCGGGCCCCTGCTCGGCAGGGGCCCGGTCTTCGTGTCTGTGCGCTGCGCCCGTGAGGCGTGACCGTTACGTCGGGTCCAGTCCGTGGCTGCGCAGCCACGGGAGCGGGTCGATGGCGGAGCCGCCCGCCGGGTGGACCTCGAAGTGCAGGTGCGGACCGGTCGAGTTGCCCGAGTTGCCCGAGTAGGCGATGGTGTCGCCGGCCTTGACGGTCGTACCGGAGGCGACCTTGTACGTGGAGAGGTGGCAGTACCAGGTCTCGGTGCCGTCCTTGGCGGTCACGATGACCATGTTGCCGTAGGCGCTGTTCCACTGGGTGCGCACGGTGCCGTCGGTCGCGGCCATCACCGGGGTGCCGTACGAGACGGGGAAGTCGATACCGGTGTGCAGGGACATCCAGTTGACGCCGGACTGCCCGTAGTACGCGCTCAGCCCGTGCTTGGCGACCGGCAGCGCGAACTTCGGCCGCAGCCGCTCCTTGCGGGCGGCCTCGGCGGCGGCCTTCTTCTGCTCCAGCTCCTGCTGGGCCTTGAGGTCGATGCGCTCCTGCGTCCGGCTGGCCCGGTCGGCGAAGTCGTCGGCCTCGGCGGAGAGGCTCTCCAGCTGGGTGTCGAGCTGGTTGTTGGCGGTGGACGGCTTCACGGCGGTGGCGTCCGACTTGACCGACGCCGTCGTCTCCGTGTCGTCCGACGTGGCACCGACCGAGGCGGCCGCGATCCCCGCGACCCCCATGACACAGGCCGACGGAACGGCCACGGTCAGCAGGGCGGAACGTTTGGCCGGAGCCTTCCGGCGCGACCGCGATGCCGCGCGGGTGGCGGCCCGGCCGGGGCCGGCGCTCCTGGTGGCCGCCGCGGTGACCTCTTCCTCCCCGTCGAGGAGAGCCGCGCGGTCCGCGCCGTCGGTCTCGGACTCGCCGTCCGCCGACCGGTGTTCGTCGTGGTCGTACGGGGCGATCTGTTCGAAGGTGGCGGTCGCCTGCTGGTGGAAGTCCGCGGCCTCGGCCGAGAGGTCCACCACGACGGTCTGCGGGTGATCGTGGGCGTCGTACGACTCGGGGGCGCCGCCACCGTGCTCGTCGCCGACGGGGGTGCCGTCGCTGTTCCACTGGGTGGCGTCGAAGGCGCCCGTGTCGAAGTGCTGGGTGCCGATCCACTGCTGGGTCTGGTCGGTCTGCCCCAACTGGTCCGCGTCGTCGGACTGTTCGGGCTGGAGCCAGCCACTCGCGTCCCACTGGCCGCTCGCGTCGGGGCCGGTCGGCTGCGTCGGGACCTGGGAGAGGTGCTCGTAACCGGACGACCAGGACGTCGAGTCGTAACTGCCCGTGTCGTACGCGGCCTGGTGCTGTGCGGCGTACGGGTCGTAGTTCAGCGTCTGGTGGCTGCCCGTCGACCACTGGGTGGCGTCGTAGGAGCCGGTGCCGTTGTCGTTGCCCGGCATGTCGCCGAAGAGGGGGTCGACCGCGAAGGTGCCCGTGGCGTTCGCCGGGGTGCCGGTTTCAAAACCGGTGGCGGGGTAATCGCCGTACGTGGTGAAGTCGCCGTAGCCGGCTTCCTGGTGGCCGTACGACGCGTACTGCGCCGGGTCGGCTTCAGAAGCCGGAGTCGGGGGTGTTGCGGTCCCCGACGGGTGACGATCGTTCACCAACTTCTCTTTCGCCTCGACGACAGGGGCTGGCAGAGCAGTGCGGTGACTGTACCCGGCGGTATGCGGGCGCGACAATCTTCAACGGGTTTCGCGCGCGCAGGAAACGGGCATTCGAGCGTCTTTCGGCGGTCTGTGGGCACGACTTTGGCCTGGCGTTCGAAGGTTGTTCGATAGTCGACCACGGTGTGCGGCATGCGGGACGCCCGTGGGGACGGGGGCGAGACGTTTCTCCGGGTGATCGCGGGTCGAGTGTGGGGCGCATGGTTGCCGTCGGGAGGGGTGTCGCGAGTCGGGCGCGTGGCGGGGGCGCGTGGGAGTGCGCCGCGTTTATCGCCTTACGTCCGTGTTCTCCTCGCCTGTGGCGAGCGTCACTGTCGCGCTTCGGTTCAGGCCACCGTGAGGCCGCCCGGGCGGGCGGCGGTGCGGGTGCCCGTCCGCGAGGTGTCGAGGGCCTCCCGGACTCCGGTGGCCACGGCGGGGTGTACGGGCAGCGCGAGGTGGCCGATCCCGGTGACCCTGATGTTCTGCGCCATCAGGTCCGGATGGTCGACGCAGGCGCTCTCCGGCGGAGTCATCACATGGTCGAAATCGCTCCAGAACGCCACGAAATGGGTACGGCAGCCCGGCGCCGGCTCCCGTAGTTCCTGCATGACCTCCGAACCGGGTCGCATCTGCCGGACGATCGGATGGGCGTCCGCCAGCGGCACGGCCCGGGTGCCACCGTGCGGGGTGCCGAGCGTGACGAGCGTGCGGACGCGGTGGTCGCCGCCGAGCCGCTGCACGTAGTACCGGGCTATCAGCCCGCCCAGGCTGTGGCCGACGACATCCACCCGCTCCTGGCCCGTGCGCTCGCAGATGTCCTCGATGTGCCGGCCGAGCAGATCGGCGGCCGCGCGGATGTCGCAGGTGAGGGGCGAGTAGTTGAGCGACTCGAGGTGGCGGCCGCCGTGCTGCGCGAGGGAGCGGCGCAACAGGACGAAGACCGAGCGGTTGTCGATGAAGCCGTGCAGCAGGACGACCGGGGGCTTCTCCTCGGTCGGGAGCCGGGGTGCGTCGGACGGGGGGAGCTGGGGGGTGATCCTCCGCTCCTGCGTCATCCCCGACGGATAGAGCAGCAGATGCCCCGCGAGGATCGCCAACTCCAGGGCGGTCGCCTTGAGAAGGGCCGCGGAGAGGCCTGTCAGCCGGGTCGGCAGGAACCGCTCGCAGAGCGGAACCAGGGGCGCTATCGCGCTGGTGACCTTCATGCCCGACCTCCCGTCGGCAGACGGGAGGACGCCTCTGTCCCCCGTGTGCCCTAGTGGAGATGACGGCGGTGCGGGCGGCGGACGGCGGGTGCGATGCGACGTGACGCGGTGCGTGTGGCATGCGCGACGTGCGGTGCGTGTGCGGCGTGTGAGGCGCCGATCACGCGACGCGGGGTCCGGCCCTCCGGCTCCCCGCTGCCCTGCCCTCTGCCGTCTGCCGGGTACCGATCCGTCCCGCCACCGTGGCCTCCCGCGGACGGTGGGTCGGTGCGGCCCCTTCCGACGACTCTCCCTTGCGCATGCCTCCCCGTGGCGCGCACGCCACGGGGAGCCTCTGGCCGGCGGCCCCCGGAAACGGTCCGGATGCCGCGATCACCTCCGTGATCACCTCGGTCCCCGCGACGCGTGAGCCGCGGAATCCGGGAGCAGTGCGCGGCGAACGTGTCCCACCGTGTGATTTCCCCCTCGCTCTCCACCGCGAAACTGCCCGGTTGCGGGATCCTGGAGATAACGTTCGTTCACTTCCCCGGTGTGCGGTGTGGGTAGGTGTTCCATGGACCCGGGCCGAGATGTGTGCGGTTCGCCTGGTTCGTGCGGCAGATTCCGCCGCGTTCGTCATGGGTTGGTGCAGTCGTTTCATGGAGGCAGTGATGGGTGTGGCAGCCGGTCCGATCCGCGTGGTGGTGGCCAAGCCGGGACTCGACGGCCACGATCGCGGGGCCAAGGTGATCGCGCGGGCGCTGCGCGACGCCGGTATGGAGGTCATCTACACCGGCCTCCACCAGACTCCCGAACAGATCGTCGACACGGCGATCCAGGAGGACGCCGACGCGATCGGCCTCTCCATCCTCTCCGGCGCCCACAACACACTCTTCGCGGCCGTCATCGAACTCCTCAAGGAGCGCGACGCCGAGGACATCCTCGTCTTCGGGGGCGGCATCATCCCCGAGGCGGACATCGCTCCGCTGAAGGACAAGGGCGTGGCCGAGATCTTCACGCCGGGGGCGACGACGGCGTCGATCGTGGAGTGGGTACGGGCGAACGTGAGGCAGCCGGCCGGGGCGTGAGGGGGCGCGGCGTGCGTGGTCGGGTGCGGGTCCGGTGGGGCTTCTCGCGCAGTTCCCTGCGGGCCTGAATCCTTCAGGGGCGCGGGGAACTGCGCGACCAGCCCCGACTCACCCGCACCCGACCACGCGCCCAGCCCGCTCCCGTCCTAGTCGGCGGCGGTCCCCTCCACCCGTGCCAGCTCCGTTCTCATCGTCGCTCGTAGGCGCAGTGTCGTCGCCAGCCGCTGGAACGCCTCGGCCCAGTACCCCCCGGCGCCGGGCGCCGCATCCTCCGCGGCCTCCGGGGTGGCCGTCAGCGGTTCGAGACGGACGGTCTCCGCAGGGTCGAGGCACCGCTCGGCCAGCCCCATCACCCCGCTGAAGCTCCAGGGATAGCTCCCGGCGTCCCGCGCGATGTTGAGGGCGTCCACCACGGCCCGCCCCAGCGGCGGAGCCCACGGCACCGCGCAGACCCCGAGCAGCTGGAACGCCTCGGACAAGCCGTGCGTGGCGATGAACCCCGCCACCCACTCGGCCCGCTCCTCGCCCTCCAAGGTCGCCAGCAGCTTCGCCCGTTCGGCCAGCGACACCGCTCCCGGCCCGCCGGCCTCCGGCGTGGACGGCGCCCCCAGCAACGCCCGCGACCACCCGGGATCCCGCTGCCGCACCGCCGCCCGGCACCACGCCCCGTGCAGCTCGCCCTGCCAGTCGTCCGCGACCGGCAACGCCACGATCTCCTCCGGCGTACGCCCCCCGAACCGCGGCGACCAGGCCCCGAGCGGCGCCGCCTCCACCAGCTGGCCCAGCCACCACGACCGTTCTCCCCGGCCGGCCGGAGCCTTGGGCAGCACCCCGTCGCGCTCCATGCCGGGGTCGCACTCGTGCGGGGCCTCGACCACGATCGTGGGCACCCCGGGCGCCGTGGACGCGCCGCCGGTGCGGTCGACGGCCACGCATGCGGTGGCCCGCTTCGCCATCCGCCGTGCGAGCGCCGAGTCCGGCAGGGCCGAGAGCAACTCCGCCGCCGTGGCACGCACGTTCCGGCTGCGGTCGGTCAACGCCGCCTCCAGGAAAGGCTCGTCCGCCGCCCCCAGTCCCGTACGGAGTGTGTCGAGGAACATGAGCCGGTCCTCTGCCCGCTCCGTCGACCACGTGGACGACAGCAACGTACGTGCAGAGGCGGCGTCCCGCGCCCGTACCGCCGTGAGCAGGGCGACGCGCTCCGCGAACAGGCCCTCCTGCCACAGCTGCCGGACCCGTTCGGGCTCGTCCGGGCCGGGGAGCGCCGCGCCGCCGCCGGGCGCCGCGCGCAGGGCGAAACGCCAGTCGGGGTTCAGCCGGGCCAGCCACAGGGCCCGCGCACCCGCGAAGGCCAGCACGGCCGGACGTAGATCCGTACGGCCGCGGGCCGCGTCCAGCAGGGCGGGCAGGACCTCCGGAGGCGCCGCGTACCCGTAGGCGTTGGCCAATGCCAGCCATTGGGGGAGGAGTTCCATCAGATCGGGTGCCGCGCCCCGCCGTCCGCCACCGGTGCCGGGCCGGTCGGTCAGCAGCGTCGTCAGCCGGCGCGTCGCGGCCGGCGGCAGGGGCGGACGCGGGTCCGCAGCCGCCGGTGCGGGCCGCGCCGCCGCCCGCACCGGCCGTATCCCCGCCCTGCGCCGTACGGTCGCCACGGCCGCCGCGTCCAACAGCGCGACCGGCGCCTCCCGGCCCGAGACGGCCCCCGGGGGCGTACGCCGGTCCGTCCCGAGCAACGCGGTGGTGACCAACTCCTCCCAGGCGAGCGCGGGCGCGGCCGCCGTGGGGGAGGGAGAGCCTGTGGTGCCGGTCATGTGGGGTCCTTCCGTACGGCGACGGTGCGGTGCGGCCGAAGGAGCGCGGCGGGGCCGAGGAAGCGAGCGGGCCGCCGGCGGGGGAGGCGGGGAGCGGCCGTGAGGGCTTTCCCTGACGGTCCGCCAACCGCCCTGCCACAGCTGCCGTGTGCCGTAGGGGTCTCGTTCCGCCGCCCGCCGTCTCGGCTCAACACAGCGGCACCGCCTGTCCTGTGGGCTTCTGCGCGCCGTCTCGCTCGGCGGGCCATGCCGTCAGGGGCGTGAAGCCGTGGTGGCCGCACTCGCCGAAGACCGTCAGCGGTGCCCCGCCGGAGAGCGCGACGAGGCGCCAGAGGCCGGGGCGGGAGCGGGCGGACGAGGTGAGAGGAAGCGCGAGATCGCTGTCGGCGTCGATCAGTTGCCAGGAGTCGCCGTCCGGGGCGGGTATCACGCGGGTGAGCGTGACCGGGTACGAGTCGAGCCAGGGGTCGTCCTGGAGGGCCGTGCCGTACCGGGCCGCCGCCTCGGCCGGGGTGATGCCCGGCGGTCGCACGGACGAGGGCTCGGGCGCGGTGTACCGCTCGCCCAGGGCCGCCCGCAGCTGTCCCGCACCCGGGTACGCCGCGACCTCCGCCTCGACGGCGAGCCCGACCGGGAGCGACAGCTCGGGGGCGCGGCCGGCGGCTCCGTAGGAGAGGAGCAGTGCCGTACGGCCCGACCCGGTGCCGTACAGCCAGATGCGGCGGGTGGTGAGGCGGGAGTCGGAGGTGTCGTACTGGGCGAGGGTGAGCCAGTGGTCGCGGACTGGTGGGCCGTCCGGGGAGCCGGACAGGCCGATCCGGGAGCGGACCGTGGCCGCGAGGCCCTCCGGGAGGTCTTCGCGGCGCAGCCAGCCCTGGTCCAGCAGATGGAGGAGCGCGCACTCCTCCAGGAGGCGGACCGGCCACCCCGGGCCCGAGCCCGGTATGGCGCCCAACTCCCGCACCCGAGACGCCAGTCCGGGCGCCTGGGCGTCGACCATGCGGGCCGCCGTCTCCTCCCAGAGCGCGTATCCCGCCTGTTCCGCGGCGGCCAGACCGCCGCGGAACAGGTCGGCCAGGCGCTGTTCGAGCTCTGTCGCGCCCGCCGTGATCCGGTCGGCGCGCCGCTCGGCTCGGCGACGCGCCGCCTCGGGGTCAGCGGACGTGGCCCCAGATGCCGCGTCCGTCCTCGTCGCCCTCTCCGCTGCGCGCGTGCGGCGGCCGGCAAGCCACTGCTCCGCCCAGTCCGGCGCCTGCCCAGGAGGCACCGCGGTGTCGTCGCCCGCCCAGAGCAGGAGCAGCCCCAGCGCATGCTTGCACGGGAACTTCCTGCTCGGACAACTGCACTTGTAGGCGGGCCCGGTGGAGTCCGCGACGTCGATCACTGTCTGATACGGCTTGCTGCCACTGCCTTTGCATAGTCCCCACACCGTCCCCACGTCCGAAGTGCCCGCCGCCGACCAGGGTCCGGCCACGGCGAGTTTGCTTCCGGCTTTGCGCGACGCTGCGTCAGGCGCCAATGCCAGCACCTGCTCAGCTGTCCAGCGCACCCCCTGCTGAGTCATGTTCCGAAGGTAGATCCCACCACTGACAATTGGCTTGCACGATCCAATTTCCCCAGGTCAGACTGGATTGTCAGTGGCGTGGTGCAGTGTGGTCAGCAGATCCGAACCGGCCGAGCTGGAGGGGGACTCAGCCATGCCTGCGTCTGCTGGAACGACCACTGCCGACCCGAGCCACAACCAGTCCGCGCCCGCGAACACGGACACGAGCGCGCACCCGGACACGCGTGAGGACGCGCGCCCGGGCACACCTCCGGACGGCGAGGTGCTGCGGGCGCACGCCGAGCACGCCTACGCCCATGAACTGACCGCGCTGGCCGCCCAGGACGACCGGCCGCGGCCGGCCCGCTGGAAGCTCTCGCCGTGGGCCGTCGCCACCTATCTGCTCGGCGGGACGCTGCCTGACGGCACGGTGATCACACCGAAGTACGTCGGACCGCGCCGCATCGTCGAGGTGGCCGTCACCACGCTCGCCACCGACCGCGCGCTGCTCCTGCTGGGCGTGCCCGGCACCGCCAAGACCTGGGTCTCCGAACACCTGGCGGCGGCCGTCAGCGGCGATTCCACACTGCTCGTGCAGGGCACGGCGGGCACACCGGAGGAGGCGATCCGGTACGGCTGGAACTACGCGCAGCTGCTGGCCCACGGCCCGAGCCGCGACGCCCTCGTGCCGAGCCCCGTCATGCGGGCCATGGCGGAAGGCATGACGGCGCGGGTGGAGGAGCTGACCCGGATCCCGGCCGACGTCCAGGACACGCTGATCACGATCCTGTCCGAGAAGACGCTGCCGATACCGGAGTTGGGGCAGGAGGTGCAGGCCGTCCGCGGCTTCAACCTCATCGCCACGGCCAACGACCGCGACCGAGGGGTGAACGACCTGTCGAGCGCCCTGCGCCGCCGGTTCAACACCGTGGTGCTGCCGCTGCCGGAGAGTGCCGACGCCGAGGTCGACATCGTCTCGCGCCGCGTCGACCAGCTCGGCCGGTCGCTCGACCTGCCGGCCGTGCCCGACGGCGTCGACGAGATCCGCCGCGTCGTCACGGTCTTCCGCGAGCTGCGCGACGGGGTCACGACGGACGGCCGGACGAAGCTGAAGTCGCCCAGCGGCACGCTCTCCACCGCCGAGGCGATCTCCGTCGTGACCGGCGGACTCGCCCTCGCCGCGCACTTCGGCGACGGCGTCCTGCGGCCCTCCGACGTCGCCGCCGGCATCCTCGGCGCCGTCGTCCGAGACCCCGCCGCCGACCGCGTCATCTGGCAGGAGTACCTGGAGGCCGTCGTCCGCGAGCGCGACGGCTGGACCGACTTCTACCGCGCCTGCCGGGAGGTGAGCGTGTGAGCGAGCGGGGGGAGGCAGCGGCTGCGGGCGGCGGGGGCGGTCCCTTGCTGCTGGGCGTGCGGCATCACGGGCCGGGGTCGGCCCGGGCGGTGCGGGCCGCGCTGGACGCGGCGCGGCCCGGGGTGGTGCTGATCGAAGGACCACCCGAGGCGGACGGACTGATCCCGCTCGCGGCCGACGAGGACATGCGGCCGCCGGTCGCGCTCCTCGCCCACGCGGTGGACGAGCCCGGCCGGTCCTCCTTCTGGCCCTTCGCCGAGTTCTCCCCGGAGTGGGTGGCCATGCGCTGGGCCCTGGCCCACGGCGTACCGGCCCGCTTCATCGACCTGCCGGCCGCGCACTCGCTGGCCCGCTCGCGCGAGGAGGACACCGACGCCGAGCCGGGGGAGTCGACCGCGCCGCCCGGGGAGGAACCGCTCCGGGGCGACCCGCTCGCCGCGCTCGCCGAGGCCGCCGGGTACGACGACGCGGAGCGGTGGTGGGAGGACGTGGTCGAGCACCGGGGGACGGGCGGGGACGCCTTCGCGCCGTTCGCCGTGCTGGAGGAGGCCATGGGGGCGCTCCGGGAGGCGTACGGCACCGGGGGACGCGCTCGGGACCTGGTGCGCGAGGCGTACATGCGCTTGCAGGTCCGGGCCGCGCAGAAGGAGTTCGGGGACGACGCAGTGGCCGTCGTGTGCGGGGCCTGGCATGTGCCTGCCCTGCGGCAGAGGCGGACCGTGGCCGCCGACCGGGCGTTGCTGAAGGGGCTGCCCAAGGTCAGGACCGACATGACCTGGGTGCCGTGGACCAACCGGCGACTGGCCCGCGCGGGCGGATACGGCGCGGGCATCGACTCGCCGGGCTGGTACGGACACCTGTTCGGCGCGCCCGACCGCCCCGTGGAGCGGTGGCTCACCAAGGTGGCCGGACTGCTGCGCGAGGAGGACCGGATCGTCTCCTCCGCGCACGTCATCGAGGCGGTACGGCTGGCCGAGACGCTCGCCGCGATGCGCGGCCGCCCGCTGCCCGGCCTGACCGAGACCACCGACGCCGTACGCGCGGTGATGTGCGACGGCTCGGACGTACCGCTGTCGCTGGTACGGGACCGGCTGGTCGTCGGGGACGTGCTGGGGGAGGTGCCGGAGTCCGCGCCGGCGGTGCCGTTGCAGCGGGACCTCACCCGGCTCCAGCGGCGGCTGCGGCTCAAGCCGGAGGCGCTGGAACGGGAGTTGGAGCTCGACCTGCGGAAGGAGAACGACGCCGAACGCAGCCGGTTGCTGCACCGGCTGCGGCTGCTCGGCGTGGCCTGGGGCGAGCCGTCCACCTCGCGCGGCAGCACGGGCACGTTCCGGGAGACCTGGCGGCTGCGCTGGGAGCCCGAGCTGTCCGTGCGCGTCGCCGAAGCCGGGGTCTGGGGTACCACCGTGCTCGCCGCGACCACCGCGAAGGCCGAGGCGGACGCCGTCACGGCCCGCTCCCTCGCCGACATCACCGGCCTCGCCGAGCACTGCCTCCTCGCGGAACTCCCGGACGCCCTGCCCGTGGTGATGCGCGTCCTCGCCGACCGCGCCGCCCTCGACGCCGACGTCGGCCACCTGGCCCAGGCGCTCCCGGCCCTCGTCCGCTCCCTCCGCTACGGCGACGTCCGCGCCACCGACACCCGCGCGCTGGCCGAGGTCGCCGCCGGGCTCGCGGAACGCGTCTTCGTCGGACTGCCGCCCGCGTGCGCCGCGCTCGACGCGGAGGCCGCACAGGAGATGCGCCGCCATGTCGACGCCGTGCACGGCGCGGTGGGGCTCCTGGGGGACGCCGTGCAGGGCGAGGGCCCGGCACGGGACGACGCCGTGCAGGGCGAGCGGGCGGCACGGGGTGGCCGCCTGCGATCCCGCTGGCACTCGGTGCTCCGCGTCCTGTCGGTCCGGGACACGGTGCCCGGTGTCGTTCGAGGGCGGGCCGTACGACTCCTGCTGGACGACGGGGCGTTGGCGCAGGACGAGGCGGCCCGGCTCATGGGGCTCGTGCTCTCGCCGGGCACGGCACCGGGCGACGCGGCGGCCTGGATCGAGGGCTTCGTCGGCGGAGGCTCCGGTGGCGGAATGCTGCTCGTCCACGACGAACGGCTCCTGGGATTGGTGGACGCCTGGCTGACCGGCGTGCCGGGGGACGCGTTCACGGACGTACTGCCCTTGCTGCGCCGGACGTTCTCGGAGTACGAGCCGGGGGTGCGCCGCACGCTCGGCGAGCTGGTCCGCCGCGGGCCCGGCCGGCGGGTGAGTGCGGCGGCCGGCGGTGACGGCACGGCGGGTCACGCGGACGAACTCGACAGTGACCGTGCCGATGCGGTGCTGCCGGTGGTGCGGCTGCTGCTGGGCCTGGACGACGAGCCCGAGGGCGCTCGGGGAGATCACGGCGATCGGGAGGACGCCGAGCGGGAGAAGACCGGCGACAACGACCTTGTGGGGGTGGCGGGATGACGAGTGACGGACTGCGCGAGCCGGGGCGGGTCGTGGGGGCGAGGGACGGCAGGGACGGGCACGGTCATGTGCGGCGGCGCGGGCCGGGCGCGGGCGACGGGCCGACGACCATCACGGTGATGCCTCTCTGGGTCCGGTTCCGTACGGGGGTGCGGCGATGACGACAGCGCGGCCCGAGGTGGATGTGGCCGCCGAGCGGTTGCGGCGTTGGCGGCTCGTTCTGGGTGGGGAGTCGGCGGACGGCACCGGGTGCGCGCTCGGGGGGCGGGACGCGGCGATGGACCAGGCGTTGACCGCCCTGTACGGGAAGGGCGACAGGTCGGGGGCGGGGCAGAATCGTTCGGCGGGGCTCGGGGCGTCGGCGCCGTCCGTGGCGCGGTGGCTGGGGGACATCCGGACGTACTTCCCCTCCTCCGTCGTCCAGGTGATGCAGCGGGACGCCATCGACCGGCTCGGACTCTCAGCGCTGCTGCTGGAGCCGGAGATGCTGGAGGCGGTCGAGGCCGACGTCCACCTCGTCGGCACGCTGCTCTCGCTGAACAAGGCCATGCCGGAGACGACGAAGGAGACCGCTCGGGCCGTCGTGAGGAAGGTCGTCGAGGATCTGGAGAAGCGGCTCGCGACCCGCACCCGGGCCACCCTCACCGGCGCCCTCGACCGCAGCGCCCGCGTCAACCGGCCGCGCCACCACGACATCGACTGGAACCGCACGATCGCGGCCAACCTCAAGAACTACCTGCCGGAGTACCGGACCGTCGTACCCGAGCGGCTCATCGGGTACGGCCGGGCCTCGCAGTCGGTGAAGAAGGAGGTCGTCCTCTGCATCGACCAGTCGGGATCCATGGCGGCGTCCGTCGTCTACGCCTCGGTGTTCGGGGCGGTGCTGGCGTCCATGCGGTCCATCAGCACCCGGCTCGTCGTCTTCGACACGGCCGTCGTCGACCTCACCGACCAGCTCGACGACCCGGTCGACGTCCTCTTCGGCACCCAACTCGGCGGCGGCACCGACATCAACAGGGCCCTGGCGTACTGCCAGTCGCAGATCACCCGGCCCGCCGACACCGTCGTCGTGCTGATCAGCGACCTCTACGAGGGCGGTATCCGCGACGAGATGCTGAAGCGGGTGGCGGCGATGAAGGCGTCGGGGGTGCAGTTCGTGACGCTGCTCGCCCTCTCCGACGAGGGCACGCCGGCGTACGACCGCGAGCACGCGGCGGCCCTCGCGGCGCTCGGCGCACCGGCGTTCGCCTGTACGCCCGACCTCTTCCCGGAGGTGATGGCGGCCGCGATCGAGAAGCGGCCGCTGCCGATACCGGACCGTGCGTGAACGGCGGCACGGGTGGTGACACCGGCGGCGACCGTTGCGGCAGGCGGTAACCGGACAAGGGAGATTGAAAAGCGGACATGAGAACGCGTCGGTGACAGGGGGGTTGCGCGACGCACGGCGTCCCGTGCGAGGATCGGCGACACTTCACAGCCTTCACACGACTGTTCGCATCTCGCGCATGTTCACCCCGTACTCCGCCGTTCCGCCGCACCGGAGGATCTTCCCGTCGTGACCTCAGCGACCCCGCTTCCCGGCGCTGGTGCCGGTGCGGCCCTGCGCGGGGCCGCCGGGTGCCGTCTGGTGCGGGTGGCGCTGTTGTTGGGTGGGCTGTTCGTGCTGGGCGTCCTGTGCGGGGAACGGGCGAACGCCGCTGACGGCGCGCCGACTTCGCCGCCACCGCTCACCGCCGTCACCCACCACGTCCTGCGGCCGGCCACCGGGCACACGGCCCGACCGGCCACCGAGCACTCCGCGCGACCGGTCACCGAAACCGTCGGCCAGCCGGTGCCTCAGCAAGCTGTCCGGCGGTCCGTGACCGAGGGAGCCCTGGAGCCGGTCGTCGGAGAAGTCGTGCGGCCGGTCGTCGAGAAGGTCGTGCGGCCCGTCACCGCATCGGTCGTGCGGCCCGTCACGGACGGTGCCGCGGTGCCCGTCACCGAGGGCGTCGTCGTGCCGGTGGGGGACCTCGTCGAGTCGGTGACCGAAGGGCTGGGCGGAGTGACGTCGCAGCTGCCGTCGGTGAGTCTGCCGTCGCTGCCCGGGGTGGTGCCGGGGCTTCCTGAGCTGCCGCAGTCGCCGGAGCCTCCGGATCTCCCCCATCTCCCCCATCTCCCCGATCTCCCGGGGGTGCCCGGGTGGAGCACCCTGCCGGTGGAGTCGCTGCCCGTCGGCGAGGGGCCGCAGGAGTCGGGGCCGACGGAGGCCGAGAAGCCGGACCAGGTCCCGGACGGTGACGGCGGGCGTGACGTCGGGCGTGACGCCGCACGGGTCTCCGGCCAGGCCCGCGGCCCGTTACCCGTCGCGTACGGGCCGACCGTCGTGGTCGGCGGTGCGGTGGCTGTGCCGGCACCTCACCGGACCGCCGGCGCCGACGTAGGCGCCGACGATTCGCCTGGTGTGCGTACGCCCGTGCGACAGAGCCAGGACGGGCTTCCGACGGGCGCCCTCGGCCGGCACTCCGCCGTCGACAACGGCGGGCCGCGGCACGCCGAGCCGCACGCCCTCGCCGCCCTCCCCCACACGCCGCTGGGCCTCGTGCCAGGCGCTCCCGTGGCCGACGCCGCGGGCGGGACCCGGGAGCGGCACCGGGACGTCCCCGTCTTCCCCGGCTAGGAAACGGGCTCCTCACACCGCCGGGCCTGTGGCTCCGCGCGGGCCGACCACGTCCGCCGCCCGTCCGGGCGCCCCTCCGCAGCGCGGGGGAGCGCCGGATCACGAAGACGCGGAAACGACGTCACCGGTCGCGCTCCGCGCCGCACAGGTCACCCCGGTCCCCCTTTCGTCCACCGCGCGCCCCTACGCCGTAGCGGCCCTACGCCGTAGCGATCTCCAGGTCCGTAGGAGACGCGGTCACAGTCGACCGACCCTCAGGCGATACCCGGACGGCCGAAAGCCGTCGGCCCGGTCCGCGCGGATGCCGAGGGCGGTGACGGTCGGTCTCCCTTGGGGAGGAGATCGCCCGTCGGGGCCCTTCGACATAGGTGAAGGGCCCTCAGGGACCTCACCGGACGTACCCCCGTCCGGTGAGGTCCCGCACGCGCGGCACGCCGTGCCAGTGAGCGCGGCATCATGTGACAGGTATCACCGCTCAGGTGTGACCCGCGATTTAGGGGGCTCCCGGAAGCAGCGATAACCTGCGAGACGGACATGCCGCGCGCTCGGACACCGTGTGCGCCTCCCTTGTGACTCTCGGCGGACGTCACGTTGCCCTTCGCGGCACGCCCACGCATCAGACGAACCGCGATCACTGATAGGGACGGAAGCGCGTGGACCTGTTCGAGTACCAGGCGAGGGACCTCTTCGCCAAGCACGGTGTACCGGTGCTGGCCGGTGAAGTCATCGACACGCCTGAGGCGGCGCGCGAGATCACCGAGCGGCTGGGCGGCAAGTCTGTCGTCAAGGCGCAGGTGAAGGTCGGTGGTCGAGGCAAGGCCGGCGGCGTCAAGCTCGCCGCCACCCCGGACGAGGCCGTCGCCCGTTCGACGGACATTCTCGGGATGGACATCAAGGGCCACACGGTCCACAAGGTGATGATCGCCGAGACCGCTCCGGAGATCGTCGAGGAGTACTACGTCTCCTACCTCCTCGACCGCACCAACCGCACCTTCCTCTCCATCGCCTCCGTCGAGGGCGGCATGGAGATCGAGGAGGTGGCGGCCACCCGCCCCGAGGCCGTCGCCAAGACCCCGATCGACGCCAACGTCGGTGTGACCCCCGAGGTCGCCCGTGGCATCGTCGAGGCCGCGAACTTCCCGGCCGAGGTCGCCGACAAGGTCGCCGACATCCTCGTCACCCTGTGGAAGACCTTCATCGAGGAGGACGCCCTCCTCGTCGAGGTCAACCCGCTGGCGAAGGTCGCCTCCGGCGATGTCATCGCCCTCGACGGCAAGGTCTCCCTGGACGAGAACGCGGACTTCCGCCACCCCGACCACGAGGAGCTCGTCGACCACGCGGCCGCGAACCCCCTCGAGGCCGCCGCCAAGGAGAAGAACCTCAACTACGTCAAGCTCGACGGTGAGGTCGGCATCATCGGCAACGGCGCGGGTCTCGTCATGAGCACCCTGGACGTCGTCGCGTACGCCGGTGAGAACCACGGTGGCGTCAAGCCCGCCAACTTCCTCGACATCGGCGGTGGCGCCTCCGCCGCCGTCATGGCGAACGGCCTGGAGATCATCCTCGGCGACCCGGACGTCAAGTCCGTCTTCGTCAACGTCTTCGGTGGCATCACCGCCTGTGACGAGGTCGCCAACGGCATCGTGCAGGCGCTGCAGCTGCTGAAGGACAAGGGCGAGGAAGTCACCAAGCCCCTCGTCGTCCGCCTGGACGGCAACAACGCCGAGCTGGGTCGCAAGATCCTCTCCGACGCCAACCACCCGCTGGTGCAGCGCGTGGACACCATGGACGGCGCGGCCGACAAGGCCGCCGAGCTCGCGGCTGCGAAGTAAGGGAAGAGGGACAGAACAGCCATGGCTATCTTCCTGAACAAGGACAGCAAGGTCATCGTCCAGGGCATGACCGGTGCCACGGGCATGAAGCACACCAAGCTCATGCTGGCCGACGGCACGAACATCGTCGGTGGCGTGAACCCCCGCAAGGCGGGCACGAGCGTCGACGTCGACGGCACCGAGATCCCGGTCTTCGGCACCGTCGCCGAGGCGATCGAGAAGACGGGCGCGAACGTATCCGTCCTCTTCGTGCCGCCGGCCTTCGCCAAGGCCGCCGTCGTCGAGGCCATCGACGCCGAGATCCCGCTCGCGGTCGTCATCACCGAGGGCATCGCGGTCCACGACTCCGCCGCGTTCTACGCGTACGCCGTGTCGCAGGGCAACAAGACCCGGATCATCGGCCCGAACTGCCCGGGTCTGATCACCCCCGGTCAGTCGAACGCCGGCATCATCCCCGGTGACATCACCAAGCCGGGCCGCATCGGTCTGGTCTCGAAGTCCGGCACGCTGACGTACCAGATGATGTACGAGCTGCGGGACATCGGCTTCTCCTCGGCCGTCGGCATCGGTGGCGACCCGGTCATCGGTACGACGCACATCGACGCGCTCGCCGCGTTCGAGGCCGACCCCGACACCGACCTGATCGTGATGATCGGTGAGATCGGTGGCGACGCCGAGGAGCGTGCCGCCGACTTCATCAAGGCCAACGTGAAGAAGCCGGTCGTCGGTTACGTCGCCGGGTTCACCGCGCCCGAGGGCAAGACCATGGGCCACGCCGGCGCCATCGTGTCCGGCTCCTCCGGTACGGCCGCCGCCAAGAAGGAGGCCCTGGAGGCCGCCGGCGTCAAGGTCGGCAAGACGCCGACCGAGACGGCGAAGCTCGCGCGCGAGATCCTCAACGGCTGATCTTCGGCTCGGCCGAGCCTTCTGTGGGCCCGCACCCCTGTTCGGGGTGCGGGCCCACTGGCGTGTCCGGGCGTAGCGACCGCGTCGGCCGCGCCGCTCAGCCGGCCTCCGGTCGGTGGGTCTCCGCTCAGAGGGCCGCGGGCCTCCGGTCAGTGCGGTTCGGGGTGCAGGCGTTCCGGGCCGGCCGTCGCCTCCGATCTGAGCTTGGCGCGGAGCTTCTGCTCGGTCTTGGAGAGGGGGCCCGGGGCCGCTCTCGGGGGGATGCCCTGGACCGGGGCGCCCGGGGGGACCGGGGGCTCGTAGTGGTCGGGGGCGGTGTGGAGGGTGAGGGCGGTGGTGGTGAGCAGCAGGGTGGTGAAGGCGATCGCGGCGTGGATCCAGCGCCGGGCCCGCAGATCGGCCCGGGCGCGGAGGGCGAGCGGCTTGGTCGGGCCGGGGCGGACGCCGGCCGGGAGCGCGGCGAGGAGGCGGTTGAGGTCGTCGGGGGCGACCGGCTGGGGGAGTCGTGCGGTGACGGTCGCGCGGGCGTAGAGGAGGCGGCCGGCCGCGGCGGGTGTGCTGGCCTCCGTCTCGGCGGCCGTGTCGGGCAGGTCCAGGCCCACGCCGTCGTAGAGGAGCAGGGTCCGGCGGTACGGGGGCGGCAGTTCCAGGAGGGCGGTCAGCAGGGCGCGGCCGGTGGGGTCGGCCGGCGGTGGTTCGCGGCGCTGGAACGGGCGGGGGTGCACACGGCGCCACGGGGAGAGGGCGTAGTCGTGGGCCGCGGCCCGCACCCAGCCCGCCGGGTCGCGGTCGACCGCCACCTCCGGCCAGCGGTGCCAGGCGAGCTGGAAGGCACGCTCCACGGCCTCCTGGGCGAGCCGACGCTGCCCGGTGAGCAGATAGGTCTGCTGTACGAGGGTGGGGGCGCAGTACGCGTAGAGCGCGTCGAAGGCCTGGGCGGGCGTCAGGCGGGGCCGGGTCGGGGCCGCGGCGGCCGGATCGCCGGTGTCGGGGCCGGTGCCCAGGGGCTGCTGGTACCACTCGGTCCCGCGCTGGGCGTACGGCTCATCGGTGGCGGCTCCGGGGCCGGCCCCGGGCGCGGTCACCGGATCGCCTCCCGCCGTAGCGGCCTCCGTCGGACCCATCCGCGTACGAAAAAACACATAAGCACATATTGAGCGACACGTGCAGAAAACGTCCGTTACGCCGGTAAAGCGCGTGTCGTTGGGAGCATGGCCGACGTGACGCACGCGACCGACCCGAACGACCCGACCGCGGGGCCGGGCCACCCCTCCGACCACGGCTGGCATGCCTCCTCCACGGCACCCGGGGTGCCCCTGAGGCAGGGGGCGCCGACGGCGTCCCTGTACTCGTCGTCGCCGCGCTCGCCGCTGTCGCCGTTGCTGCGGCGGGCCCGTCGCCGATCGTCCAAGCTGCTCTCCGGGGTGCTGGGCGGGGTCCTCGCGGCGGGCCTCGGATGTGCGGTGTTCACCGCGCTCGTGACCGTGCTGTGGATCAGTTCGCCGTACCCGGACAGCGGGCCCGGCGGGGCGCTGCACGTGGCGGCGGCCCTGTGGCTGCTCTCCCACGGCGTGGAACTCGTCCGCACCGACACACTCTCCGGCGCCCCCGCCCCGGTCGGGCTCGTCCCCCTCCTCCTGCTCGCGCTGCCGGTGGTCCTGCTGCACCGTTCGGCCCGCGACCACGCGGGGGACGGCTCCGGGGTGAGCGCACGGGCGACCTGGGCCGGACTCGTCATCGGCTACGCCGCCGTCGGTGCGGTGGTCACGCTGTACGCCTCCGGGGGCGCGCTGCGCCCGTCGTGGCTGTGGGCCGCGCTCTGCGTGCCCCTGCTGGCGGCGCTCGCGGCGGGCACGGGGGTGTGGGCGGCGCGCGGGCGCTCCCGGCTGCCCCTGCCCGCGCTCCTCGGAGGCGCCCCGGGGACCGAAGGGCGGCGGCAACTGGCGGCCACCGCCGGGCGGGCCGCCGGGGCGGGGGTGCTCGTGCTGACCGGCGGGGGTGCCCTGCTGGTGGCGGTCTCCCTGGTCTGGCACGGAGCGGCGACCCGTGACTCCTTCCTCCAGCTCACCGAGGGGCTGTCCGGGCGGTTCGCCGTCCTGCTGCTCTGCGTCGCCCTCGTCCCGAACGCGGCGCTGTGGGCGGCTGCGTACGCGCTCGGCCCCGGGTTCGTGCTGAGCGCCGGGCACACCGTCGCGCCGCTGAGCGCGGCCGCTCCCGCCCCGTTCCTGCCGTCCTTCCCGTTGCTCGCCGCCGTTCCGGCGGGCGGGGGTGCCCCGGTCTACTGGGTCGTGGGGGCGGTGCCCTTCGCCGCGGGGGTGACGGTCGGGTGGTTCGTCGCGGCGCGGGCCGCCGCCGACCGGTCGGCGCGGTGGTCTGTGCGGCGTACGGCCGCCGCGGCTCTCCTCGCCGCGCTGCTGTGCGTCGCCGCGGTCGCCCTCCTCGTCCACCTCGCCGGCGGCCCCCTCGGCGTCGCCGCGCTCACCGACTTCGGCCCGGTGGGGTGGCGAGCGGGCGGCGCGGCCGGCGCGTGGGTGGGCGCGGTGGGGGTCCCGGTCGCCCTGACGGCCCGCTGGGCACGGACACGCGCCCCCAAGCCCACGGCTACCGCGTCGACGACGGGACGGCGCACGGGTGCGGGGGTGCCGGGCGCCAGGGGGGCTGGTGGGGCGAGTGCGGTGGGGGCGACGGGGGCCGAGACCAGGCGGGAGAAGGGGCCGGAGGGCGGGTCCGGGCGGGAGTCGGCGTCGGGTGTGCCAGGGGCCGGGACGGGGCGAGAGTCGGTCTTGGGTGTGCCGGGGGTCGAGACGGGGCGGGAGTCGGCGTCGGGTGTGCCGGGGGTTGAGACAGGGCAGGAGGGGTCCGTCGGGACGCCTGCGGCTGAACCGCGGACCACGACGGTTTCCACGCCTGCCGTCGGCACCGGCTCAGGAGACGGCCCCTCCGACGCCGTGGCGCCGTACGACGCCCTCGACCCGTACGCGAACAAGCCCGCCGCCCCCACGACCCCGCCCGTCTGGGACCCGGCTTCCCGCGAGGCGCGCTGGGCGGCGCTGCGCGAGGCGTTGACGGCCCGGATCGAAGGCGAACGAGCTCCTGAGCCCGCCCCGCCCCCGGCGCGTGCTTCGGGCCCGAGCCCCACCCCCGCATCAGGGCCCACCCCCGCATCAGGCCCCGACGCGGACCCCGACCCCGACCCCGACCCCGACTCCGACCCCGGCCCCGACCCCGTATCCGTACCCACCACCGGCTCGTCGTCCGACGGCGTGGCGGGGCTCGACACCGGCACCACCCAGGACCCTTCCGAGGGCGCGGTCTGACAAGGCGAAGGCGCCGCCCGTGCGTATCGGCGGCGCCTTCGTGGGCGTATCGGCTGGTGTGCCGGGCGGCTACTGCGCGCCCAGTACCTCCCGCAGCGGGCCCTCCGGGAGGAGGTCCTTGCAGGACTTGGCGGAGACCGTGGTGAGGGAGTCGTCGACGCAGGTGTAGTAGTCGCGGTAGACGAACTGCGCCGTGAAGGTGACGGCGACGATCGCGAGCGCGAGCGTGGAGGTCACCAGGCCGCTGATGGCCGCCGTCCGCTGCGGGCGACCGCTCGGCTCGGGCGCCGCCGGGCGCGACGGATCCGGCGTGGACGGCTTGGCGCGCAGCGCGCTCACCGCCCAGTACACGGCCAGCGAACCGAGCAGCAGGGCCACGTACGGCCAGGCGAAGAGCGCGAAGAAGAAGGCCCACATGCCGCAGAGCAACGAGTACCGTGCACGGCGCTGGGCCGGGTCCGTCGGGTCCCAGCGGAGCCCGCTGCCGGGCCCGCCCTCCGGACCCTGGCCGGAACCGCCGGGCCCACCCGGTCCGCCCTGGCCACCGGGACGCTCACCGAAGGGTCCACCGGACGAGCGGCCGGGCTGCCGGTCGCTCCACTGGCTGCCCCACGGCGAGTGACCACCACCGCGCCCCGCTCCGTCGTCGGAACCCCGGCCGTCGGGCCGGCGCGGCTGCCACGGCCGGTCGGGCGCGCCCTCGGGCGGCGGCGCGAACGGATTGTCGTCCGAAGAGCCTGAACCCTGGCCCCGCCCGGGCTGCCCGGACTCGGGGGTGTCCTCGCTCTCGCGCGGAGGCGTGGGCGAGGAACTCCGCTCGCGCAGCAGGAGCGAAGGAAGGCGGAGGCTGCGGTCCGGCATCAGGAGTAAGTCTTCCCCTTGGTGAGTACGGCGATGAGTCAGCGGTGAGTCAGCGGCGAAGTCTGGCGAGAGAGGCTGAGAGAGGCTGGTGGTGAAATCTACTGGTAGGGCATGAGCTGTCACTCCGTGAACGCCCCGCACACCGACCGCGTTCCCGAGCCCACTCCCGGCAGACGCTACCTCCCGGCCACGCCCCCGTCCCACGGGGGCCGTCCGATGTGCCGGTATCGTTGCTGCCGGTCGGCCGCTTCGTAGAGTTCCCCGTATCGGGGGACGCGAAGCATTCGTATGAATGCACAAGCGCGCAGTACCCGTGTCACCCGACGAACCCGTAGAAAGGGCCCCACCGTGGCCGCCAAGCCCGTGGCCAAGCGCCTCGTCGTGCTGGTCTCCGGATCCGGCACCAACCTCCAGGCGTTGCTGGACGCCATCGCGACGACCGGCGCCGAGGCCTACGGCGCCGAGATCGTGGCCGTCGGAGCCGACCGCGGCGGCGTCGAGGGGCTCGCCCGCGCCGAGCGCGCCGGACTGCCGACCTTCGTCTGCCGGGTCAAGGACCACGAGACGCGCGAGCAGTGGGACGCGGCGCTCGCCGAGGCCGTCGCCGCGTACGAGCCCGATCTCGTCGTCTCCGCCGGGTTCATGAAGATCGTGGGGAAGGAGTTCCTGGCGCGGTTCGGCGGCCGGTTCGTCAACACCCACCCGGCTCTCCTCCCCAGTTTCCCCGGGGCCCACGGCGTGCGGGACGCGCTCGCCTACGGCGCCCGGGTCACCGGCTGCACCGTCCACTTCGTCGACGACGGCGTCGACACCGGGCCGATCATCGCGCAGGGCGTGGTGGAGATCCGGGACGAGGACGACGAGAGCGCTCTGCACGAGCGCATCAAGGAAGTCGAGCGAAGGCTGCTCGTCGATGTCGTGGGGCGGCTCGCCCGCAACGGCTATCGCATTGAGGGACGAAAGGTAGTTATCCAGTGACCGCCGAGAGCAACGCCAAGCGGGCCATTCGCCGTGCGCTTGTCAGCGTCTACGACAAGACCGGCCTCGAGGACCTCGCGCGTGGGCTGCACGAGGCCGGTGTCGAGCTCGTCTCCACCGGCTCCACGGCCGCGAAGATCGCCGCCGCCGGCGTCCCCGTCACCAAGGTCGAGGAACTCACCGGCTTCCCCGAGTGCCTGGACGGCAGGGTCAAGACCCTGCACCCCAGGGTCCACGCGGGCATCCTCGCCGACCTCCGGCTGGAGGACCACCAGCGCCAGCTCGCCGAGCTGGGCGTCGAGCCGTTCGACCTCGTCGTCGTGAACCTCTACCCGTTCCGGGAGACCGTCGCCTCCGGCGCCACCCCCGACGAGTGCGTCGAGCAGATCGACATCGGTGGCCCCTCGATGGTCCGCGCCGCCGCCAAGAACCACCCCTCCGTCGCGGTCGTCACCAGCCCCGCCCGGTACGCGGACGTCCTCGGCGCGGTCAAGGACGGCGGCTTCGACCTCTCCACCCGCAAGCGGCTCGCGGCCGAGGCCTTCCAGCACACGGCCGCGTACGACGTCGCCGTGGCCTCCTGGTTCGCGTCGTCCTACGCGCCCGCCGACGACTCGCAGTTCCCCGACTTCCTCGGGGCCACCTGGGAGCGCGCGCACACCCTGCGCTACGGCGAGAACCCGCACCAGCCGGCCGCGCTGTACGTCTCCGGCACCGGCGGTCTCGCCGAGGCCGAGCAGCTGCACGGCAAGGAGATGTCGTACAACAACTACACGGACACGGACGCCGCGCGCCGTGCCGCGTACGACCACGACGAGCCCGCCGTCGCGATCATCAAGCACGCCAACCCCTGCGGTATCGCGGTCGGCGCGGATGTCGCCGAGGCGCACCGCAAGGCGCACGCCTGTGACCCGCTCTCCGCGTTCGGCGGTGTGATCGCCGTCAACCGGCCGGTCAGCAAGGAGATGGCGGAGCAGGTCGCGGAGATCTTCACCGAGGTCATCGTCGCGCCCGACTACGAGGAGGGGGCCCTGGAGGCCCTCGCCAAGAAGAAGAACATCCGCGTGCTGAAGGCGCCGGGCGCGCCCGCGGCCCCGGTGGAGCTGAAGCCCGTGGACGGCGGTGCGCTGCTCCAGGTGACCGACCGGCTCCAGGCCGACGGGGACGACCCGGCGAACTGGACCCTGGCCACCGGTGACGCCCTCTCCGCGGAGGAACTGGCCGAGCTGGCGTTCGCCTGGAAGGCATGCCGCGCGGTGAAGTCCAACGCGATCCTGCTCGCCAAGGACGGCGCGTCGGTCGGTGTCGGCATGGGGCAGGTCAACCGCGTCGACTCCTGCAAGCTGGCGGTGGAGCGGGCCGGCGCCGAGCGCGCGCGGGGCTCGTACGTCGCCTCGGACGCCTTCTTCCCGTTCCCCGACAACATCGACGTCCTGGGCGCGGCCGGCGTCAAGGCCATCGTCCAGCCGGGCGGTTCGGTCCGTGACGAGCTGGTCGTCGAGGCCGCGCAGAAGGCCGGCATCACGATGTACTTCACGGGGACGCGGCACTTCTTCCACTGAGGTGCCCCCTGAGGTGCTGAGCTGAGAGCGCGCTGCGCGGGGCCCGTCGGACGACGTTCCGACGGGCCCCGCGTCGTACGCGTCCGCGGCGGCCGCACCGCTACGTCGTGCCGCGCAGTGCCGCCCAGGTGTCGGGCCCCACCTGGCCGTCGACCTCCAGCCTCTTCGCGGCCTGGAACTGCTCGACCGCCGACTCCGTGTCCTTGCCGAACTTGCCGTCCACGCCCGAGCCGCCGACGCTGTAGCCGCGCTTCTGGAGCATGCACTGCACCTGTACGACGCGTTGCCCCTCGTCGCCCCGGTCGGTGAGTTCGGTGCCGGAGTAGTACGTGCACTGGGAGATCCAGGCGGGGGTGGCGGGTTTCGTCGCGGTCTTGGTGGCGGTGGGGGCGGGGGTGGGCGCCGCCGAGCCGCCTTCACCGCCCGAGGAACCTTCGGCGCCGGGGGTGGGGCCGGCCGTGTCGCCGGGGGTGGCGTCGGCCGTCTCCCGCGAGGGCCCCGGGGTCGGGCTCGCCCCGTCCCTCTTCTCCTTGTCCTTCTCGGCGGAGGGCGACGGCGAGTCGGAGGAACCCGGCAGGGGGGCCGCGGCCTTCCCGTCGGGCGCCGTGGTCGTACCGGCGGTCGGCGCGGCGGACGCGGAGTCCTCGACGGGCGCCCGGGTGACGAAGTACGCCCCCACGGCCACCGCGCACATCGCCGACGCGGCCACGACGGCGAAGTACGCCCCCTTGCGCCGCCGGGGTGCCACCGACGTGACGGTGGGCCCCTGACCTCCGCCCGAGGTCGGCGGCGCTCCGTACGGGCCGGGCGCCGGCGCGTGCGGCCCGTACGTCCCGGCCGGTGCCGGGACGCCGTACTCACCGGGAGGTGTGGAGGCTCCGTACGCACCGGCCGGGGTGGGGGTTCCGTACGCCGTGGCCGGCGGTGTCGGCGGCCCGTACGTCCCGGCCGGTGTCGGTCCTCCGTACGGACCGCCCGGTGTTCCGGCGTGACCACCCGGGAGGCGGGGCGCGGGCGTGTCGACAGCACCCGGCGCATCGGCGGCCCCCTGCGCCTGGACCCCGGCCGGTACGGCCGCCGAGGGCTTGGCGCGCCGGGTCGGGAGGCGGAGGTGGGCCGTCTCCCGGACGGTGGCGTGGGCCAGGGACGCGCAGGACTGCCGGCGGGCGAGGAGGCGGGAGTGCAGGGGGTCGGGCCAGGGGCGACCGGTGTCGGCGGCGGCCTCGGTGAGGTGGGCCGGGGTGGGACGGTCGGCCGGGTTCTTGGCGAGGCAGGCGGTGAGCAGGGCGGCCAGCGAGGGGTCGGCCGAGGCCAGTTCGGACATCAGCGCCGGCTTGGGTTCCTCGAAGGCAACCCGGTGCATGACGTCGACGCCGGTGCCGTCGCCGAACGGGGCGTGGCCGGTGACGGCGTACACGAGGGTCCCGGCGAGGGAGAAGATGTCGGAGGCGGCGTCGCAGCGGCCGTCCCTGAGGTACTCCGGCGACATGTACGCGGGCGTGCCCACCCGGCTCCCGGTGATGGTGATCGCACTGCTGTCCACCGCCTGCGAGATGCCGAAGTCGATGACGTGGACGCCGTCGGCGGAGACCAGGACGTTGGAGGGCTTGAGGTCGCGGTGGACCACCCCGGCCGCCGCCAGCGCCGACAGGGCCCGGCCGAGTTCGCCCACCAGACGCCAGACCGCGGCGGGCGGCAGCGTGCCGCAGTCGCGGACCGCGTCCGTGAGGTTGAGGCCCGGCAGATACTCCGTGGCCATCCAGAGGAGTTCGCGCCCGTGCTCGTCCTCGGGCTCGAAGCCGGTGCCGAGCAGCTGGGGCGCGTACGGCGTACGGATCCGGTCGTGCACGCCCGCCTCGCGCTGGAACCGGCGCCGGAACTCCGTGTCCTCGGCGTACTCCGGCCGGATCACCTTCACCGCGGCGAGCCCGGGGCCGTCGTCGGCCGGCCGGGCCAGATACACCCGGCCCATTCCGCCGCTGCCGAGCAGCCCGAGCGGTACGTACGGCCCGAGGCGCGCGGGGTCCGACGGCCGCAGCGGGCTCGCGCCGGTCGGCTCCAGCGCGAGGTCACCCGACGCCGGGGCGTGCGGCGGCGGTCCGGGCCGCTGGTCTGACATGGGTCCCCCGGGTGGTGTTCTCTCTGGTCGTGCGCTGCCTCAACGGTCCCATGGGCAACAGGAGTTGACGAGAGACTACCGCGCGGGCCCAGCCGTGTACGGCCCGCCGGAGCATGTCCGGCGGGCCGTACCGAAGGGCGGCTCGGATCAGCAGTTCTTGCTGACGACGTCCTTCCACGTCTTGCTCTTGCCCGTGTAGGACTTGCCGTTGAAGTGCACCGGCTTGCGGTGCTTCTCGGTCGGGACCCCGTTGGTCCGGTACCGCTGCTCGTAGTGCAGGTGGGCGTGGTTGCCGCTGTTCTTGCCGGTGGCCCCGATGCGGCCGATCTGCTTCTTCGCGCCGACGGTCTGGCCCACCTTGACGTACTTGGTGGCGCTGTCCTTCAGGTGGTAGTACGCGGTGTACCAGCCGCCGCCGTGATTGATGATGATCATGTTGCCGGCGCCGGAGTCCTTGTAGGCCTTGACGACCTTGCCCTTGTAACCGGGGTAGACGGGCTTCCCGGAGGAGCCGGTGTTCCCCTTCACCACCATGTCGATGGCCGGGTTGTGGCCCCAGGTGTCGATCCGCCAGTGCGTGTTGCACTGGAACGGCATCTGGAACCTCGGCTTGGCCGCCGCCGCCACGTCACCCGCGTCGGACGTGGACGTGGACGCCGGTGCGGCCGCGGCCGAACCCCCGGCCGTCAGGCCGAAGGAGAGCGCCACGGCGGTCGCGGCGAGCGCGACGGCCGTCCTGCGCCGCGCGGGCGTGTCGGTGGCCGTCGCGGTTGTCGTTGTCGTCGTCATCTTTTCCCCGTTTCCCCGTGTTCCCCGTGGTGTTCTCGTGGTTCTCGCGGTGCGCGTGATTCGTGTTGCTGTCGTGCTGTTCGCTGCGAACGCCTCAAGCATCCGGGTCCGGCCCGCGTCCCGGTACCTCGAAGGTCATAGGGTCGGCCGGGGCGATGGGGTCGGCCGGTCGGTGGCCCGTCGTTCAGCACGACTCCACCCACTCGTGGGAGCGGAGCACCAGGCCGCCCGGGTAGTTGACCTTGGCGTTCTCCTGGACACAGCCGAACGGTTCCTCGCGGTTCGGCTCGCGGAACAGTTCGACGTCGGCGTGCGGGTCGCCGGAGTAGCCGTTGTTGAAGACCGACCTGGGCCGGGTGTCCTTCGCCCAGTCGCAGGTGATGATCCCGCCCAGCCAGTCGTCGTCGTACTCGTACCAGGCGCACATCTCGCCCTGTCCGTCCGCCTCGGTGAAGAAGCAGACGTCACCCCGGTCGCAGCGCTCGTAGCCCTGCGGGGCCGGTTCGCGCAGGGCCAGCAGGCCGGCCGTGGCGAGGGACACGACCGTGAGCGCGGCCAGTCCGCCGAGGAGGGCCGGATGGGGGCCGCGCCTCGGCCGCAGCCGGGGGAGGCGCGGGGAGCGTGCCGCCCCGGCCGCCGTCTCGACGCGGCGGAGCAGGGACGACGCGGTGTGCGGGGCGCGGGCGGCGTGGGTCGGGGCCAGGCAGTCGGTGACGATCTGCCGCCAGGGGCCGGGCAGTTCGGGGGAGAGCCGTAGTTCCTCGCGGCCGCTCGCGTAGCGCAGGACCGCGTCCCGCCGGGCCGGCGGGGCGGCGCCCGGGAAGGGTGGACCGCCGGTCAGGACGAGATGGGCGAGGACGCCGAACGCCCAGATGTCGGCGGTCGGGCGGGTCCGGTGCCCGTGCTCGCCGACCTCGGCCCAGAGCAGCTCGGGCGGGGTGTAGTCGGGAGTGCTGAACGCCGGGGAGTAGGCATGGGTGCCCTCCAGTTCGGCGGCCAGGTTGAAGTCGGCGAGCCGTACCGAACCGTCCGCCATCAGCAGCACGTTGGCGGGCTTGAGGTCGCCGTGCACCCAGCCCGCGTGGTGGAGGTGGGCGATTCCCTCGCAGATCTGGGCGAGGAGCGAGGGCCCGCCCGGCAGGGCGACGGCCCGCTGTCCCCGCGCCCGTGCGGCCAGTTGGTCGATGAACTGGTCGAGGGAGCCCTCGGCGCGTTCCAGTACGAGGACGGAGGCGCCGTCGAGCAGGGGTTCCGACGGGTCGTCCACGGTGAGCGTCTCGTACATGCGGATGAGGCGCGGACGGCGCAGCCGGAGCAGCAACTCCTTCTCGCGTTGGGCGAGTTCCTGGAGGTGGCGCAGCTGGCGCGGGGTGCGGGTGCCGGTGGGGTGGAACTTCAGGGCGGCCTCGGCGGGCAGTCCCTCGGCCGGTTCGGTGCGCCGCGCGGCGTACACCGTTCCGAAGGCCCCGGAGGCCAACGGCTCACGGATCTCCCAGACGCCGACGCGGTACCCCTTCGGCACCGGCACGGCGTACGGCTCCCGTGTGCTCATCGGTCCGCACCGGCCTTCAGCACCGTCAGGTCGGACTCGCGGACGAGGTCGAAGCGCAGGGCCAGGGAGACCAGGCGGTCCTTCTTGCCGTTGAGGCGGGCGCCGCCGGGCGGCGCGGACTCCGGGGCCGGTTTCAGCCGCAGCTTGACGGCCAGGTAGTCGATGTTCCACTGCACGGCGGTGCGGGACACCGACGGCCAGCCGGGGCGCAGCAGTTCGACCAGTTCGTCGGCGGTGGCGAGCGCGGCGTGCGGTTCGCCGCGCAGCCGTGGGGCGCACAGGGCGGCCAGCACCTGGAAGTACCGTTTGCCCCGGTCGAGCGGGAACGCGGACGCGGTGGGCGAGCCGTCACGGGGGCCGGCCTGGTCGAGGAAGTCGTGGCGCGGGGCCCAGACGTCGAAGCTGAGCAGTTCGCTGCCCGCGGGCAGCACCACCCGCGAGAACTCGAACGGCACCGGCGCGTCCAGCCGCCCCGGCGCGACCTTGATGTGTTCGCCGGCGCCCTCCGGGTTCTCCACCACGTACGTCTGCGCGCGGCTCAGATTGCTGAGCGTCCAGTAGGCGCCCGTGGCCGTGATCTCCCCGGCCTCCCGGGACACGCCCTCGTGCGCGATGGTCAGATGCGGCGTGCCCGGCCGCCGCGTACGGCCGAAGGGCAGGGACTCGCCGGGTGCGAGCCGGACCTGTTCGCCCGGTCGTCCTCCGTCGACGGGCACGGGCACGGGCACGGGCACGGGCACGACGATGATGCTGTGCATGACTGGTTCCTCCCCCGAGGCAGACATGGACGCGTCAGAGTACGGGCCGGGGAGGCAAACACCACAGGTCCGGCGTAAGCGGCGTTTCCGTGACACCTGCGACGGCGGTATGCGGAATGGCCGATACCCCGGTGCAGAGGCGGGCGTTCCGCTGCGAGGGTCGAGGGGCCGGTCCAATCGCTCGGGACTCAGGGGGTCAGTCATGCGCAACAGGTCGGGGCGGACACGCCGGGGCGCCGCCGTCGGGGCGGCACTCGCGGTGGCGCTCGGTACGGGGGTGGGCGGCGCCGCGGCCGCCGAGGACGAGGCCGTGGTGATCTGCCAGGTCGGGTACGTGTGTCTCCAACCGCTGCTGGGCACGCAGCCGGTCCTGGTCAGGGAGGGCGAGCGGGCCACGTTCGACCCGGCTCTGCGGGTCACCGAGGTCACCAACATGACCCGCGTCACCTACTGCGTGACCGGCGGTTTCAGCTACGCGCTCCGGCCCGGTGGGACGCAGACCTGGGACAGCTCCGTGAACACGGTGGGGCCCATGCCGGTGCCCGGCGCCTGTCTGGCGTGAACGCGCCGAAGGGCCGTGCCCCCGGTGTGCGGGGGTACGGCCCTTCGCTGTGTTCGGCGGTTCAGTTCAGTAGCGCGGGCGGTTGAACCACGCCTTGCCGGCCGCGTTGCCGACGAAGACGGCGATCAGGATGCCCAGCACCAGGTGGACCAGGCCGATCAGGAAGAACGGGAAGACGCCCAGGACGGCCGTGATGATGCCGAAGACCAGTGCGGCGACGCGTACGCCGTTGCCGCCGGACTTGAACTTCACGGCCAGCATGATCGCGTAGACGAGCCAGGCCACCGCGAAGACGGCGATCGCCACCATCTGGCCGGTGGGGATGTTGCCCAGCGCCTCCGCCAGGGCCGGGTCCTCGGTGCTGTCGCTGGCCGCCGCCACACCGATCGCGCCGATGCCGTACAGGAGCACGCCGACGACCTGGAGGCCGACGATGACCCAGAGCATGATGCGGGCCGCGTTCACCGAGCTGGGCATGGTCTCGGGCGCGTTCGGGTAGCCGCCGTAGCCCTGGGAGACCGGCGGGGCGGCCGGGTAGCCGTACCCCGGCTGCTGGGGCTGGTTCTGCTGCGGGTAGCCGTAGCCCTGGGCGGGCTGCTGCTTGGGCTGGCCGTACGGGTTGTTCGGGTCGCCGAAGCTCATGGCGGGGTTTCCTCCGTTGCCTGGTGCGGGGACGCGCGGCACGGTTCGGAGGAATGCCCTGCTCTGGTAATGGTCACGCCCCCCGGCAGTGCCCGCGGCACTGTGTCTCAATCGTTTTATATGCCCGCCCGGATGTCCAGGGCGATTCGCCGGGTGTTGTGCAAGTGCAACACATCCGATCTTGCCCGGGAACGGACCGCGATCCGGCTCGGCACGGGTCGGAGGGCGTCCGCCTGGTGACCGGATTGGAACCCGGCGCCGGTCATCCGCGAAGATTGGGGCCATGAGCGCCCAGATTCTCGATGGCAAGGCCACCGCAGCCGCGATCAAGTCCGATCTGACCGCCCGCGTGGCGGTGCTGAAGGAGAAGGGCGTCACGCCCGGACTCGGCACGATCCTGGTCGGGGACGACCCCGGCAGCCAGAAGTACGTGGCGGGCAAGCACCGCGACTGCGCGCAGGTCGGCATCGCCTCCATCCAGCGCGAACTGCCCGCGACCGCCACGCAGGAGGAGATCGAGGCGGTGGTGCGGGAACTGAACGAGGACCCCGCGTGCACCGGGTACATCGTGCAGCTGCCGCTGCCCAAGGGCATCGACGAGAACCGCATCCTCGAACTGATGGACCCCGACAAGGACGCGGACGGACTGCACCCGATGAACCTCGGGCGCCTCGTCCTGAACGAGCCCGCGCCGCTGCCCTGCACCCCGAACGGTGTCCTCACCCTGCTCCGGCAGTACGGCGTCGAGATCAAGGGCGCCGAGGTCGTGGTCGTCGGGCGCGGTGTCACCATCGGGCGCCCGATGCCACTGCTGCTGACCCGACGCAGCGAGAACGCGACGGTGACCCAGTGCCACACCGGCACGCGGGACCTGGCCGCGCACCTCAAGCGCGCCGACATCATCGTCGCCGCGGCGGGCTCGGCCCACCTGATCCGGCCCGAGGACGTGAAGCCGGGCGCAGCCGTCCTCGACGTCGGTGTCTCCCGCTCCGCCGAGGGCAAGATCGTCGGCGATGTGCACCCCGGTGTCGCCGAGGTCGCCGGCTGGATCTCCCCCAACCCCGGGGGTGTCGGGCCGATGACCCGCGCGCAGCTGCTCGTCAATGTGGTCGAGGCGGCGGAGCGCAGTGTCGGCTGACGGCAGGGCGAGGGGGACGTCCGGACCACCGGGGTCCCCGTACCGAGCCGGACCACTCGGGGCGTCGGCCGCCGGCGTCCCCGGAAAGACAGCGGCCGAGCCCGCCGAGCCGCACCGCGAGAACGGCGCGCGCGACGGGGCGGCGCCGTCGGAGAGGGCACAGATGTCGAGGACGACGGAAACGACCGGCTCCGCCGCGGTGAACGGGCCGGCCGGGGCCACCGAGACGGTGGCGCCGGCGGACGCGGCTGGAACCACCGGGCCCGCCGAGGCGACCGGGTCGGCTGCGCAGGCGGGGGCGGCTGGCGTGGAGGGGGC
Source organism: Streptomyces sp. NPDC034049 (assembly GCF_055575575.1). Classification (NCBI taxonomy): domain Bacteria; kingdom Bacillati; phylum Actinomycetota; class Actinomycetes; order Kitasatosporales; family Streptomycetaceae; genus Streptomyces; species Streptomyces sp. NPDC034049. The sequence goes on along the minus strand of NZ_JBVISJ010000002.1, from coordinate 643,094 downwards.
GACCGGGGCGGCCGAGGCTGGCGGTGCCGCAGAGCCGACTGGGGCGGCCAAAACCGCCAAGGCTGCTGAGACGACCGAGGCTGCTGAGGCGGCCGAGGCGGCCGAGGCGGCTGAGGCGGCCGAGACGACCGAGACGACCGAGACGACCGAGACGACCGAGACTGCCCGGTCCACCCCGCCCTCCGGGGAATCCGGGTCGAACACGGCTGCCAAGGCAACCCAGCCCTCCGGCGACGCCGAGTCGGGCAGTGCTTCCCGGGCTTCCGGGGCGGGTGAGGCCGGCGGTGGGCCGGAGTCCGGGGCGGGCGCCGGTGAGATCGAGGTGTCGGATCACATCAGCGTGCCCGGGGCCGATGGGAAGCCCGTGCGTGGCACCCGGCGGTTTCCCATGTTCACCAAGGACACCGCGCCGCCCGAGGGCGGTGGCCGGGCCGCGTCGCGCGAGGCGCCGGCCCCTGTCCGGCAGTGGCCCATCCTCGCCGTGCTGAGCACCGTGGCCCTCGGGCTCCTGCTCACCGCGCTGGACGCGTTCCGGGCCGGCACCATCCTGATCGGCGTCGCGCTGCTCGCCGGTGCCGCGCTGCGCTGGGCCGTCCGGGACGTCGGCATGCTCGCCGTCCGCTCCCGCTTCACCGACATGGCCACGTACATCGTCCTGGGCACCACCATCGTGCTGCTCGCGCTGATGGCCCAGCCCAGGCCGCTGCTGGAGATCCCGTTCCTCAAGGACACGCTGCACTTCACGGTGGGCGACGAGGAGACCGGCTGAGCCCAACCGCCTCGCCCCCGGCCCCGGCACGGTGCGACGGCGGTCCGTCCCCTCCCCCGAGTAAGGACGGACCGCCGTCGCACTCCACGTTCCTGCACGGCGAACAACCTGTTCAACACCTGGCAGGCCGCTGTGTCACGGAAGTGACCATTCCGCCAAGGTGTCCGCATCAGGCCACGGCGACGGCACCCGGACGTCATCCGGGCATGGCAGCACAACGCCGGAGCGTGGGCCCTGCCACGCGCCCCCGTCGCGCTCCTCGCTTCGCCTCACGCCTCCGCCCCCGTCACTCCACGCCCCTCCAGGACACCCAGGCCCACGCTCCGAACGTCACAGCTCCGACGCCCGTACTGGTGGGAACCGGTGCACCCACGACCGTCGTCACCTGCTCAGACCCGCCCTCGAGCCGAGGAGGCAGCCCGATGAGCGCCTGGCAGCCGCTGCCGGACGAACTCCCCCCGGAGGTACAGCACTTCGTCGAACAGCTGCGCCTGCTGAAGGACCGCACGGGACTGAGTCTCGTCGCACTCGGCGCGCGCACCGCGTACAGCAAGTCCTCCTGGCAGCGGTACCTCAACGGCAGCCAGCCCCCGCCCCGGCAGGCGGTCGTGGCCCTGTGCCGGGTCGCCGGGGAGGACGCCGAACGGTTCGGGGCGCTCCGGGAACTGGCCCTACGGGCCTGGCCGCGCCCGGCCCCCCAGACGGTGCCGCCGGCCCCGCCGTCCGACCCCGGCACCGCGGGGGAGCGGGCGGAGAACGCGGCGGAGGCCTACGAGGACGACCCCACGCTCCCCTGGTGGGACACCCCCGCCGACGAACCGGCCCCCCGCCCGCCCGGCCGCATCGCCCTGTACGCCGCCCTCGCCGTCCTGGTCGCCCTGCTCCTGGTCGCCGCCGCGCTGATAGGGGCCGTCACGCTGTCGTGACGACCCCCGTCGGCGGCCGGGGCGCCCGCGGGCACCGGCGGCACGCGCCGTCACCGGTCGGCGCCGGTCGGCCCCTCAGCCGCGCCAGTCGTACGCGGCGACCTTCCACTTCGAGCCGATCCTGACGTAGTAGTCCCCGTCGAGGCGCTTGAAGTCCACCTCGTGCGCCAGGCCCGCGTACGTCACCCCGCCGTCGCCGGCCGGCCCGTCGAGGAAGCCGTCGGCCTGACCGAAGGTCTCCTTGCCGACGATGCCGTCGACGTCCTCCAGGTCTTCCTGGGCCTGCCAGTACTTGGTCGCCGAGCGGGTCTTCCAGCCGAAGACCCCGTCGATGTCCCACGCGGTGAAGGTGTGCAGAGTGCCGCTGGAGTCCTTCCACTTGGCGCCGTCGGCGTACAGGACGCTCTGCCACAGCCGCGTCGCGTTGCTCTCGGAGTGCGAGTTGACGGACAGCGTGCCCTCGTCGCCCCAGTCGTTGTACGCGGCACCGGAGCCGTCGACGACGTGCGGCGAGGACGCCGCGGCGAGCGGAACGGCGGTACCGAGCGCGAGCCCGGCCGAGGCCGTCACGGCGACGGCCGCGAGCAGCAGCCTGGCCTTGAGTTGCATGTGATCCCCCTGGTCCCCGTTGACCTGTCGACGTTCACTGACGCACACGTCCCCCGTCGGTGTGTACGAGGCGCACGAGCCCCTGTTCGACTCGGGTGACCGTGCCTGTGTGATCGGTGTGTCGATGTGTTGACAAGTTCGAGGATGTGCGGCCGACCCGCTCGACACCAGGGCTAACGTGGGCATTTGGGATGGGCCGGGACGTCCCGTGCCTGGACCTGCGATTCCGCCCGGAAATCCGGGATGCCGGTGGGACACTGGACCGCAGACCGTTGGGGGGCGTGCGACGGCGTATGAGCAGGTCCGAAATGCTCCCGCGCGCCCCTTTTCGGGGAACTGGCATCCCCGCTGGGCGCATCCCAGTGGGTAGGCCAGAACGGGGCTTCGGAGAGGGCCCCGGGTCGTACGGAGAGACGTACGGGGGGAAGAGGGGGAAGTAATGCCTCGTTGGAGGGCCTTGCCGGATGAACTCGATCCACAGGTCAGGGAGTTCGCGGGCCAGCTCCGTCGGCTCGTCGACCGCGGTGGGCTGAGTGTCGCCGCGGTGGCCGACCGCACGGGCTACAGCAAGACGTCCTGGGAGCGGTATCTCAACGGCAGACTCCTCGCGCCGAAAGGCGCGATCGTCGCGTTGGCCGAGGTGACCGGTACCGATCCCGTCCATCTGACCACCATGTGGGAGCTGGCCGAGCGGGCCTGGAGCCGTTCGGAGATGCGCCACGACATGACCATGGAAGCGATCCGTATCTCGCAGGCCCGCGCCGCCCTCGGCGAGACGGGCGGTCAGGCCACCGTCAAGGGCGGCGGCGGCCGGAACGCCCGAGCGGGCCGCAGCGTCACCGCGACTCCGGGCGTGGCGGGCCCGGCGGGCGTCTCACCGACCGTCCCGGTGCAGCCGCGCTCCCCGAGCGATCGCATCCCGCGCGCGCCGTACGGGGGTGCGCACACGCCGTCCACCTCGTCGCCGTCCGCTCCCTCCGTGTCCTCCTCCGCCCCTCCGTACGGCGGGGCCGGTGGGGCCGGGGCGGTCGCCGGGGGCGCGTCCCGCATCAGCTGGGGAGCGGCGCCGTCGCAGCCGTCACCGTCGTCGGTCTCGTCGGGGGCCGCCCCGGGCTCCGCCCCGGTGTCGTCGGCTTCGTCGGTGTCGTCGTCCCGGGGCCCGGCCGGTGCCGCGGGCTCCGGTGGCGTCCGGGCCGGCGGTGACGCCTCGGCTCCCTCCGGTGCCTTCGGGCCGCCGCCGGGCGGTGGCGGCCGCCCCGACGAGGGCGACTCGCAGCCGAGACGGCGCGTGACGATGTTCCTCGCCGGAGCCGTCGGCGCGCTCGTCGTGATCGCGGCGGCCTTCTTCCTCACCAACGGTGACGGCAAGGACCAGGCGGAGGGCACGCCGTCGACCTCCCCGTCGACCTCGCTCGGCGCGAACCCCGACCTCCCGGCCGGCGTGAAGTGCAGCGGCAAGGACTGTGCCGGCAAGGACCCCGAGACCATGGGGTGCATCGGCAACCTCGTCCGGACCACCGACGAGGCCACGATCGGCACCACCCGGGTCGAGGTCCGCTACAGCAAGGCCTGCCAGGCCGCCTGGGCGCGCATCACGGGCGCCACCCAGGGCGACGAGGTCCAGGTCACGGTCGGAAAGACCAAGCAGACCGCCGCCATCGAAGCCGCCGGCGACAACATCGCGTACACGCAGATGATCGCCGTCAAGGACGCGGGCGAGGCCACGGCCTGCGCGACGCTGGCATCGGGGCAGAAGGGCTGCACGGGGTAGCGGGCCGTGCGGGAAGAGGCCGGTGAGGGAGTGGTCCGGCGCGCGCCCCCGGAAGGGGCGCGCGCCCGTCACGTTCGGTCACCACTCCTGCCGGAAAAGTAATCACGGCGTAAGTGGAATGTTCGACGAACTCCGGGGCAGGCGGAGAGTACCCCCACGGGAGTCCGGCCCGCCCGGGAGACGCGCACCGTCTTCCCGGCCCGGCACCCCCACAGGCGGCCGCCTTGGTCCCACCCCCCGGACCGGCGGCCGCCTCTTTCGTGTGGTCCTCCCCGCGGCGCGACTTGTGGGGTGGGCCACACGAACCCCGGCCGTCCGGGATCCCGGATGCGCGATAGCCTGACCACCGATCTCTTGATGCCGAGAGATCGATCATTTGTACGTCCCGCAGGGGCAGGGACGCCCCACCGCCAGCTGTCATACGGAGAACGCCATGACCCGCACTCCCGTGAACGTCACCGTCACCGGCGCGGCCGGCCAGATCGGTTACGCCCTGCTCTTCCGCATCGCCTCCGGCCAGCTGCTCGGCGCGGACGTGCCGGTCAAGCTCCGCCTCCTGGAGATCACGCCGGCGCTCAAGGCCGCCGAGGGCACCGCCATGGAGCTGGACGACTGTGCCTTCCCGCTCCTTCAGGGCATCGACATCACGGACGACCCGAACGTGGCCTTCGACGGCGCCAACGTCGGTCTGCTCGTCGGCGCCCGCCCCCGCACCAAGGGCATGGAGCGCGGCGACCTGCTCGAGGCCAACGGCGGCATCTTCAAGCCGCAGGGCAAGGCCATCAACGACCACGCGGCGGACGACATCAAGGTCCTCGTCGTCGGCAACCCGGCCAACACCAACGCCCTCATCGCCCAGGCCGCCGCGCCGGACGTCCCGGCCGAGCGCTTCACCGCGATGACCCGCCTGGACCACAACCGCGCGCTGACCCAGCTGTCGAAGAAGACGGGCGTCCCGGTCTCCGAGATCAAGAAGCTCACGATCTGGGGCAACCACTCCGCGACCCAGTACCCGGACATCTTCCACGCCACGGTCGCCGGCAAGAACGCCGCCGAGGTCGTGGGCGACGAGAAGTGGCTCGCCGAGGACTTCATCCCGACCGTCGCCAAGCGTGGCGCCGCGATCATCGAGGCCCGTGGCGCCTCGTCGGCCGCCTCCGCCGCCAACGCCGCCATCGACCACGTCTACACCTGGGTCAACGGCACCGCCGAGGGCGACTGGGCCTCCATGGGCATCCCGTCCGACGGTTCCTACGGTGTGGCCGAGGGCCTCATCTCCTCCTTCCCCGTCACCGTCAAGGACGGCACGTACGAGATCGTCCAGGGCCTGGAGATCAACGAGTTCTCCCGCGCCCGGATCGACGCCTCGGTCCAGGAGCTGGCGGAGGAGCGCGAGGCGGTTCGCGCGCTCGGCCTCATCTGAGCAGCCCTCCCGGGGACGACCTCCCCTTAGCTCACCCACGCAGGCCCTGTCCCGGTTTCAGCCAGGACGGGGCCTGTTCGGCGTGTTCGCCGCTATCGTCTGCCTACGCACGTCATGAGGAGCCGACGTCGGCAAGGGGGACGGGATGACGCGCTGGGACCCGCACCAAGGGCGCTGGGTGGACGAGCCTTCCGGAGGGGGCGGCAGCCCCTGGCCGCGCACGGCGGCCATCGTCGTACTGGCCGCGCTGCTCGGCGGCGGCATCGGATTCGGGGTGTGGTCCCTGGCCCGGGACGACGACCCGACCCGCACGGCGGCCACGGACACCTCCGCCTCCACGCCCCCGCCCTCCGTCTCGGCGGCGGGCTCCGAGGACGGCGGGACCACCGCCCCGGCCACCCCGAAGCGGTCGGACACCGGGGACGAGGACGACGCGGGGGACGGCGGTACGGTCCAGGGCGCGGACGGGGGCGAGGACGGGAGCGACGGCGCGGATGGCGCCCCCGGCTATGTACGCTCCGACGACCCGGCGGGCTTCACCGTCTACGTGCCCTCCGGCTGGGACCGGACCGCGAAGACGCCGGCGGGCAAACCCCCCGTCGTGACGTACGAGTCCCCGGACGGCAGCCGGATCCTCCAGCTCTTCCAGATCAGCGAGGGCAGTCCCGCCGAGTCCATGGAGCTGGCCGAGAACGAGAACTACGGCTTCGCCCGCCTCCCCGGCTACCGCGTCATCGACCGCGCCACCGCCGACGACGACAGCTTCGCCGAGGTCGTCTACCGCTTCGACGGTGACGGCGATCTGGGCCCCCGTCAGGTCGTCGACCACCGCTTCCGCACGGCCGACGACCAGATCTACGGCGTCCGCCTCAGCGCCCCCGAGTCGACCCCGCTCGACACACTGCGCAAACCGGTCACGATGGCGGTCGACTCCCTGTGCCCGGCGGGAGCGACCTGCGTACAGGGGTGAGCACGGGGGCGGCCTTCCGGAACACGAGCGCCCCGTGCGCGTCCCCGTCGTGGCCCTCCACCTGCACCTCCACCTCGACCTGCTTCACCTTCTCCGCAGGTCGCGGAAGAACTCCCGGACGTCCTCGACGAGTGCCTCCGGGGCCTCCAGGGAGAGGAAGTGGCCCCCGCGGTCGAGTTCGGTCCACCGCACGATGTCGTGGTCCCGCTCGGCCCAGCGCCGGACCGTCACATCGTGCGCCGAGACCAGCACGGCGGTGGGTACCTTCGCGCCCCCACCGCCCGCCTCGCCCCAGGAACTCGCGGAGATCTCCTCGTAGTAGATCTGCGCGGCCGACGCGGCCGTGCCGGTGAACCAGTACAGCGAGACGTTCGTCAGCATGCGGTCCCGGTCGACGCTGTCCTCGGGCAGCCCGTCCTCGGGATCCGTGAGTTCCTTGAACTTCTCGACGATCCAGGCCAGTTGCCCCACGGGGGAGTCCGTGAGCCCGTACGCCACCGTCTGCGGCCGTTTGGAATTGCACTGGAGATAGCCGTCGTTGAAGTCCTGCATGGCCTGCCAGCGCCGCTCCTCGACCTCGCTGAGGCCGTCCGTCTCGCCCTCCGCCCCGGCGGGGAAGGCGATCAGGGCGTTGACGTGGACCCCGACGACCCGGTCCGGTGCCTGCCTGCCCATCTCGGGCGCGATCCACGACCCGGTGTCGTACCCCTGGACCCCGTACCGCTCGTACCCCAGACGTGACATCAGCCCCGTGAGCACCGTGGCCGTGCGGGCCGCGTCCATCCCGGGCCCCGCCAGCGGTGTGGAGAGCCCGAACCCCGGCAGTGACGGAACGATCAGGTGAAACGCGTCTGCCGGGTCCCCGCCGTGCGCCCGGGGATCCGACAACGGGCCGATGACGTCCAGGAAATCCACCACCGAGCCCGGCCATCCGTGCAGCAGCAGCAACGGCGTGGCCCCCGCCTCCGGTGACCGCACATGCAGAAAGTGCACGTTCTGTCCGTCGACCTCGGCCGTGTACTGGTCGTACGCGTTGAGCGCCGCCTCCTGCGCCCGCCAGTCGAAGCCGGTGCGCCAGTACTCGGCGAGTTCCTTCAGATATCCGCTCGGCACGCCCCGACTCCAGCCCACACCGGGCAGTTCGTCGGGCCAGCGGGTGTCGGCCAGCCGTCGGCGCAGGTCGTCGAGCCGGTCCTGCGGGACCGCGATCCGGAACGGGGTGGGAGCGGGAGCGGAGGTGGAAGTGGGAGTGGGTGCGGGTGTGCCCGGGGCTGCCAGGCCGGGGTCGACGTCGAGGTGGGGCTCGGACGAGGGAAGGGCAGCTGCTGTCGGCTTCGTCATGGCTCCGACGCTACGAACCGGTTGGGTCAGCTCCGGTCCTAACTCTGCGGCACCCTCATGACCATGCTGGAGACCTCCGGACGACTGCTGAAACTGCTCGCCCTGCTGCAGAGCCACCGCGACCGTGACCGCTCCGGCGCGGAACTCGCCGAGCAGCTCGGCGTCAGCCGGCGCACCCTGCGGCGGGACGTCGAGCGACTGCGTGACCTCGGCTACCCCGTGCACGCCGCTCGGGGCGCCGCCGGATACCGGCTCGGCGCCGGCGCGAGCCTGCCGCCCCTGCTGCTCGACGACGAGGAGGCCGTCGCGGTCGTGGTCGGACTGCGCACCGCCGCCGAGGGCACGGTGACCGGCATCGAGGAGGCCTCGCTGCGCGCGCTCGGCAAGCTGGAGCAGGTGTTGCCGTCCCGGCTGCGACACCGGGTGACCACCCTGCACCACGCCACCGACCGGGCCGGTGCTGCCCCGGCCCCCAAGGTCTCGCCGGACACCCTCATGGCCATCGCCGAGGCCTGCCGCCGCCACGAACGCCTCCGCTTCGACTACACCAGCCCCCACACCTCCACCCCCGATCCCCACCCTCACCCTCCCCGATCCACCGCCGCTCCCACCGCCACCGCCACCCCCACTCCCGCCCGCCGCGTCCGCACCGTCGAGCCGCACAGGCTCGTCAGCTTCGACCGGCACTGGTATCTCGTCGCCTGGGACCTGGACCGCGCCGACTGGCGCACCTTCCGCGTCGACCGCCTCGTGCCGCGCACACCGACGGGACCACGCTTCGCCCCGCGCGCTCTGCCCGACGGCGACGCGGCGACCTATCTCGCGCACCGCCTGTCCTCCCGGGCCTGGCCCTTCCGGGCCACCGTCACCCTGCACGAGCCGGCCGCGTCGGTCGCCGAACGGCTCTGGCCCGGCATGGGCGTCCTCGAACCCCTCGACGACGACCGCTGTCTGCTGCACCTGGGCGCCGAGACCCCGCGCGACCTCGCCTGGATGATCACCTCGGTCGACACCGACTTCACCCTGGACGCATCGGCCTCCCCCGAACTCGCCGACGTCCTGCGCGCCCAGGCCGTCCGCTCGCTGGCGGCGATCCGCCGCCCGTAACCGTCGCTCCGCACCCGGTTGGCCCTCTGCGGGAGTCGATCACTAGTCTGAGCGCCGGCAAAGCGCACATAAGTGGGTGGCCGGTTCTCGCGTACGCATCGCGGGCCGGCCCCGGTACAACGGGACTCACGAGTCCTACGGGGGAGCACACATGGGAGAACAGCGCAGGCGGCTGCGGTCCAGCACGGTCGTACTCGGGGGAATGGGCGTCGTCGCGGCGGCCCTGACCTCCTGCGGTTCCGATCCGGACCGCCGCTGCGTGGACCGCGACAGCTACGACTACGCCAACGGCTACAAGATCATCGCCGACAAGAACTGCAACTCGGGCTCCAGTTCCTCCTCGTACGGCAAGAACCGCAAGAGCAACAGCAGCGGCAACCGCAGCCAGTCCGGCTCGGTCGACGCCGCCTGGTACTACGACGCGGACGTCAGCGGCGGCCGCGCCGACTACGGCACCTTCAGCCGCAGCGAGGCCGTCGACCGGGACGGCTTCGGCTGCTCGGGCGACGGCGACGGCTCCGGCTCCAGCGGCGGCTGAGCCGGCGGACGAGGCAGCACCATGGAACGCCGCACCATCGAACCCCGTCCGGGCTGGCAGGAGACCGTCGAGGAACAGGGCCTCATCTATCCCCTGACCCGCCACCCCGACGGCTCCCTGCGTCCGTACTGGGACGAGAGCGCGTACTACGTCTTCTCGCTGCCCGAGGTCGAGGCGCTGGAGGAGGTCGTCGAGGAACTGCACGGGATGTGCCTGGCGGCGGCCGAACACATCGTGACCGAGGACCGCTTCGCCGACCTCGGCATCACCGACCCACGCCTCGCCGGCCTCGTCGCCGAGGCGTGGCGCCGACGGGCCGAACTGCCGTCCCTCTACGGCCGCTTCGACCTCCGCTACGACGGGACCGGCCCCGCCAAGATGCTGGAGTACAACGCCGACACCCCGACCTCGCTCGTCGAGGCGGCCAGCCCTCAGTGGTTCTGGATGGAGCAACGCTTCCCGGGCGCCGACCAGTGGAACTCCCTCCACGAACGCCTCGTCGACGCCTGGAAGAAGCAGGCTCCCCTCCTTCCGCCGGGCAGCCCCCTCTACTTCGCGCACTCCGCCGGCGACGAACTCGGCGAGGACCTGATGACGGTCGCCTACCTGAAGGAGACCGCCGAACAGGCCGGACTCGCCACCGACTGGATCTCCATGGAGGACATCGGCTGGGACCGCCTCTCCGAACGCTTCGTCGACAAGAAGCTCCGCTTCATCCGCAGCATCTTCAAGCTCTACCCCTGGGAGTGGCTCACCACCGACCGCTTCGCCCCCCATGTCCTCGCCACCCTCGACAACGGCGGCGGCACCGGGACCACGATGTGGATCGAACCCGCCTGGAAGATGCTCCTCAGCAACAAGGCCCTCCTCGCCGTCCTCTGGGAGCTGTTCCCCGGCCACCCCAACCTCCTCCCGGCCTATCTCGACGGCCCCCGCGAACTGGCCGCCACCACCGGCTACGTCGCCAAACCCCTCCTCGGCCGCGAGGGCGCCGGTGTCACCCTCCACGCCCCCGACACGGCCGTCGTACTCCGTGAAGAGCCCTGCTGCTACCAGGAGTTGGCACCCCTCCCGGCCTTCGACGACAACCACGTCGTCCTCGGCGCCTGGGTCGTCGAGAACGAGTCCGCGGGGCTCGGTATCCGCGAGTCCTCGGGCCTGGTCACCGACGAGTACGCCCGCTTCCTCCCGCACGTGATCCTCTGACCCACGCCCCCTCCTCCCGTCGTTCGAATGGTGGACGTCCCGGCCCGCCGCTCCCTGCCGCCCGATAGGGTGGACAGCGGGTCGTGACTGGCGCGCTGGGATGGGATGGACCATCAGGGAGCGGCCCGGGGAAGATGAGTGCCGTGCGCCTGGGCCGTACCGTGAACGCTGAACGCAACGTCCGGAGGTCCCCATGTCAGCCGAGCCCCTCTCCCACGAGTCCACCGCCTTCCGTGCCGCCCTCGATGTGATCCGCGCCGTCGAGCCGCGGGTGGCCGACGCCATCGGCCAGGAGGTCACCGACCAGCGCGAGATGCTCAAGCTGATCGCCTCCGAGAACTACGCCTCCCCGGCCACCCTCCTGGCCATGGGCAACTGGTTCAGCGACAAGTACGCCGAGGGCACCATCGGCCGCCGCTTCTACGCCGGCTGCCGCAACGTCGACACCGTCGAGTCCCTCGCCGCCGAGCACGCCAAGGAACTCTTCGGCGCCCGCCACGCCTACGTCCAGCCGCACTCCGGCATCGACGCCAACCTGGTCGCCTTCTGGTCCGTCCTCGCCGACCGCGTCGAGGTCCCCTTCCTGGAGAAGGCCGGCGCCCGCCAGGTCAACGACCTCTCCGACGCCGACTGGGCCCAGCTCCGCCAGGCCTTCGGCAACCAGCGCATGCTCGGCATGTCCCTGGACGCCGGCGGCCACCTCACCCACGGCTTCCGCCCGAACATCTCCGGCAAGATGTTCGACCAGCGTTCCTACGGCACCGACCCCGCCACGGGCCTCATCGACTACGAGGCCCTGCGCGCCTCCGCGCGTGACTTCAAGCCGCTGATCATCGTCGCCGGGTACTCCGCCTACCCCCGTCTGGTGAACTTCCGGATCATGCGCGAGATCGCCGACGAGGTCGGCGCCACGCTCATGGTGGACATGGCGCACTTCGCGGGCCTCGTCGCCGGAAAGGTCCTCACCGGCGACTTCGATCCCGTACCGCACGCCCAGATCGTCACCACGACCACCCACAAGTCGCTGCGCGGCCCGCGCGGCGGCATGGTCCTGTGCGACGACTCCCTCAAGGACCAGGTCGACCGAGGCTGCCCGATGGTCCTCGGCGGCCCCCTTCCGCATGTCATGGCCGCCAAGGCCGTCGCCCTCGCCGAGGCCCGTCAGCCCGCCTTCCAGGACTACGCCCAGCGCATCGTCGACAACTCCCGCGCCCTCGCCGAGGGGCTGATGCGCCGTGGTGCCACCCTGGTCACCGGCGGCACCGACAACCACCTCAACCTGATCGACGTCGCCACCTCCTACGGTCTCACCGGCCGCCAGGCCGAGGCCGCGCTGCTCGACTCCGGCATCGTCACCAACCGCAACGCCATCCCGGCCGACCCGAACGGCGCCTGGTACACCTCCGGCATCCGCATCGGCACGCCCGCGCTGACCACGCGGGGGCTGGGCACCGCCGAGATGGACGAGGTCGCCGGCCTCATCGACCGCGTCCTCACCACCGCCGAGCCCGGCACCACCAAGTCCGGCGCCCCCTCCAAGGCCCAGCACGTCCTCGACGCGAAGGTCTCCGACGAGATCTCCCGTCGCGCCACCGACCTCGTCGCCGGCTTCCCGCTGTACCCGGAGATCGACCTCGGCTGACCCGGTCGACCCTCTGACCGCCGCCCCGGTGGCGGGCGCCTCACGACCGCCGCCGCTCAGGCGTCCAGCAGCTCCTGACGGGGCTCCCGCGGCGGCCCGGACCCGTTCCGGGCCGCCGCGCGGCGCAGCAGGGCCGTGGCACCGCCTGCGCCGAGGAGCAGGCCCAGGGCCAGGGCGGGTATCGCCCAGTGGGCGCCGTCGGCCGGACCGGGCGCGTCGGCCGCGGACCTGACCTCGGCGGCTGCCCCGGCCGTCACGCTCGCCCCGGCCGTCGTGTCGCCCGCCGGCGGCTCGTCCTGCTCCGGGGCTCCGGGGGCCGGATCACCTCGGGTCGGGCCCACGATCTCCAGGCCGGAGAGAAGCCTCCGCAGCTGGTCCGGCTGCTTCGCCCTGTGCCAGACGCCGACGCCCGGGGAACCCGACGGCTCTTCGCCGGTGAGGAGCGTCGTGTGGATCCAGATGCCCTTGGTGTCCGGCGCGGCGGTGTAGACCCGGTCCAGCCGCCATGGCGTCACGTCGTGGAGCATCCACGTCACGCTGACGGTGCTTCCGATCCGCTGTCCCCATATCTCCTCCCGGCCCCACTCCGGGGCCTCCTCCCGGCTCCGGTCGAGCTCGCCGCCCGTACGGGCGAGGAGCCGCTCCAGGTCGTCGTACTCCTCGTGTGTGCCGTACAGCGAAGCCGTCCGCTGGCTGGTCGGAGAGACCAGCAGGACGCTGGTCGGCCCGCCGGCCGCCGAAGGCGGAGCCCCCAGCAGCACCAGGGCCAACGCCGTCAGCAACGCGCCCACCCCCGCCGTCAGTTGTCGCAGTCCACGCATCCGACACCCCCCGATCGATTCCGGTGCGGCCCTTCCGCACTCGCGGTGTCATTCCTGGTACACCGCTCGAACCGCCGGGGTTCCCATCCGGCCGGGACCGATCAGTCCAGCGAGTTCGCGATCTCCCGCGCCCGTGTCTTCGACTCCACGCCCTCCAGCCGCAGCGTGAACGCGTCGTCGTGGACCCACAGCAGGGTGGGCCCCGCCGTACGCTCGGAGCGGGTGAAGCGGGAGCCGTCCTCCGAGGTCATCCAGAAGCGCAGCAGGTGCGGCTCGGGGAACCACAGCGCGTCGTACGCGACCCCGTCCAGCGCGACCCACTCGACGGCCTGCTCACCGGCCACGGTCTTGCCGTACTCGGGGGCCAGCCGGGCCGCGTACTCGTCGAGCCGGACGGTCCCTCCGCGCTCGTCCCAGCAGAGGGTGATCACGAAGCGGTCCTTCGGCGCGCGGGTGACGGACACCACGTCCGGACGGCCGAGCGCGCCCGGCACGAGCGGAGCGAACCCGGCCCGCCGCCCGGCCTCGGCGAGCGAGACAGGCTCCGGGCAGCCGGGCACCCTCGCGCGCGGCGACGGTGTCGCCGACGGGTCGTACCGCACCTCGACCCCGCCGAAGCGGAACCAGTCGGCGACCGCCGCCCGCACCGGAGGGGTGAGAACGAGGGCCGTGAGCAGCCCGCACAGCGCGGCGATCAGCGCCCGCCACCGTGTCCGGGCCCACCGGCGCACCGCCCGCAGCCGCTCCCCGGGCCCCGGCGGCTCGGGCACCGGCGTGGGCACCCGCTCGGCGAGTATCTGCTGGAGGACGCGCTCGACCATGGTCTCGTCCCCGTCGCTCCCCGGCCGGTCCAGCGCCCGCCCGAGCGCCCGCAACTCCCCGGGCAACCGGGCGTCACGCACCTCACCCTCAGTGTCCCCACCGCCCGGCCACCGTCCTCGACCCCACGCCTCGGCACGACCCAGGCCCTCGCCCGGTCCCCACTCCTCGTCCCCGCCCGGTTCACGCACGCCCCTCACCCCCTCCCCCCTTCCGGCCCATCGCTTCCCCCGGCTCGCATTCCGGCAGGAGGCGGCTCAGCTTGCGCAGCGCTCGGCTCAGGCGGGATTTCACCGTGCCCCGGGGCCAGCCCAGGGCGGCCGCCGTCTCGGGCTCGTCCATCTCCAGCAGGTAGCGGTAGGTGACGACCAGCCGGTGTTCCTCGCTCAGCCTCTCCAGGGCGCCCAGGAGCGCGACACGCCGCTCTATCTCCAGCGCGGCGACCGCCGGGTCGGCCGAGGGCGGTATCAGCGGCTCGGCCTCGACGAAGGCGGCCTCCCGGTCGGCCAGCGACCGCTGGCGCCCCGCTGTCCGCACTGTGTTCCTCGTCTCATTGGCCACGATCGACAGGAGCCACGGCCGGAACGCGGCACCGTCCCGGAAGCGGCCCAGTGTGCAGTAGGCCTTGAAGAAGGCCTGCTGCACCACGTCCTCCGCGTCCGCACCGGCGCCGAGCGCCCGCGCCGCCCGCAGCGCGATGCCCGTATGGGCGCGCACCAGCTCCGCATAGGCCTCCGGCTCCCCGGCGCGTACGCGTGCGATCACCGCGGCCTCATCGACGATGCGGCCCCCCTCCCGCGTTCTCACATCATGGGTACACCGCCCGGACCGGATCGGTTCCCACCCGTGTCACATCTGTTTCCGGTCGGTTCCGGAACGCCCCCCGACACCTGAGAGAATGGTGAGCATGGCCTCTGACCGACCCCGCGTGCTCTCCGGCATCCAGCCCACCGCCGGCTCGTTCCACCTCGGCAACTACCTCGGCGCCGTCCGCCAGTGGGTGGCCCTCCAGGAGTCCCACGACGCGTTCTACATGGTCGTCGACCTGCACGCGATCACCATCGCGCAGGACCCCGCGGACCTGCGCGCCAACACCAGGCTCGCCGCCGCGCAGCTGCTCGCCGCCGGTCTCGACCCGGAGCGCTGCACGCTCTTCGTCCAGAGCCACGTCCCCGAGCACGCGCAGCTCGGCTGGGTCATGAACTGCCTCACCGGCTTCGGCGAGGCCTCCCGCATGACCCAGTTCAAGGACAAGTCCGCCAAGCAGGGCGCCGACCGCGCGAGCGTCGGCCTCTTCACGTACCCGATCCTCCAGGTCGCGGACATCCTGCTCTACCAGGCGAACGAGGTGCCGGTCGGCGAGGACCAGCGCCAGCACATCGAGCTGACCCGTGACCTCGCCGAGCGCTTCAACGGCCGCTTCGGCGAGACCTTCACGATCCCGAAGCCGTACATCCTGAAGGAGACGGCGAAGATCTACGACCTCCAGGACCCCGCGATCAAGATGAGCAAGTCGGCGTCGACCCCGAAGGGGTTGATCAACCTGCTCGACGATCCGAAGGCCACCGCCAAGAAGGTCAAGAGCGCGGTCACCGACACCGACACGGTGATCCGCTTCGACGCCACGGAGAAGCCGGGTGTCAGCAACCTGCTGAGCATCTACTCGACCCTCACGGGGACGGGTATCGCGGAACTGGAGCAGAAGTACGTCGGCAAGGGCTACGGTGCGCTCAAGACGGACCTCGCCGAGGTCATGGTCGAGTTCGTGACGCCGTTCCGGGAGCGCACCCAGCAGTATCTGGACGATCCGGAGACGCTCGACTCGATCCTGGCCAAGGGGGCCGAGAAGGCGCGCGCGGTCGCGGCGGAGACGCTCGCCCAGGCGTACGACGCGGTGGGTTTCCTGCCCGCCAAGCACTGAGCCGCACCACCTCTGCCCCCGAGCGCCTGCCGCACCACCCGTCGCACCACCGACAGCGCCGCACATCACTCCCGCTGCGCCTGCCCGGAGGACCGCCGTGGCCGTACAGTCGATAGCCGGTACGACGGACAGCCGGTACGACCGACAGGCCGTACCACCGATCGTCCGTACGACCGACAGGCTGTACGACCTACTGTCCGTACGACCGGCGACAGGCACGACGGACCGTGGCTGACAAGGACTACGACAACTCGCATGACACGACGACAGGAGACGACGTGGGGACCGTAACGATCGGTGTGTCGATCGCGGTCCCGGAGCCCCACGGCAGCCAGCTCCAGGAGCGGCGCGCGGGCTTCGGCGACGCCGCGGCTCACGGCATCCCCACCCATGTCACGCTGCTGCCGCCGACCGAGGTCGAGGACGCCGACATCCCGGCGATCGAGCAGCACCTCCGGGAGGTCGCGGCGGCCGGGCGGCCCTTCCCCATGCGGCTGTCCGGCACGGGCACCTTCCGCCCGCTGTCGCCCGTCGTGTACGTGCGGGTCGTCGAGGGCGCCGAGGCCTGCAGCTGGTTGCAGAAGCAGGTCCGGGACGCCTCGGGGCCGGTGGCACGCGAGTTGAACTTCCCGTACCACCCGCATGTCACCGTGGCGCACGGCATCGCCGAGGAGGCGATGGACCGGGCGTTCGAGGAGCTCGCCGGGTACGAGGCGCAGTGGCCGTGCACCGGGTTCGCACTCTACGAGCAGGGGTCTGACGGGGTCTGGCGCAAGCTGCGGGAGTTCGCGTTCGGCGGGTCCGTGGTGCCGCCGCAGGCGGGGGCGCCGGTCGGGGACACGACGCTTCCCGCGCGCTGAGGTCGGTCGCGGGGCGGTGGGGGTTGTTCGCGTGGTTCCCCGCCCCCCTGAAAACAGGGGGCTCGGCCCTCCTAGAGCGGCAGGCGACGGAAGAGCGTCCTCGGTACGTGCCTCAGGGCCGTCATCACCAGGCGTAGCGAACCGGGGACCCAGACCGTCTCCGAGCGGCGGCGCAGGCCCAGTTCGATGGCGGTGGCCACGGCCTCCGGCGTCGTGGCGAAGAGGCTCTCATGGCGGCCCGCCGTCATGCTCGTGCGGACGAAGCCGGGGCGGACGAGCATGACGTGGGCGCCGGTGCCGTGGAGGGCGTCGCCGAGGCCCTGCGTGAAGGTGTCGAGGCCGGCCTTGCTGGAGCCGTAGATGAAGTTGGAGCGGCGGGCCCGCTCGGCGGCGACGGAGGACAGCACCACCAGGGAGCCGTGTCCCTGCGCCTGGAGCGCCCGCGCGCAGACCAGGGCGGACGAGACGGCGCCGGTGTAGTTGGTCTGCGCGACGCGCGCGGCGGAGACCGGGTCGCGCTCGTCGTTCGCCTGGTCGCCGAGGACCCCGAAGGCGAGCAGGACCATGTCGATGTCGCCCTCGGCGAAGACCTTGCCGAGGATCGCCTCGTGGGACTCGGGGTCGAGAGCGTCGAAGGTGATGGTGTGGGTCTCCGCGCCGAGGCCGCGCAGATGGGTGGCCGCGTTCTCCAGGGCCTGCGACGGGCGCCCCGCCAGCCACACCGTGCGGGTGCGGCGGGCGATCAGCCGGCGTGCCGTGGCGAGCGCGATGTCCGACGTACCGCCGAGGATCAGCAGGGACTGGGGGGTGCCGAAGGCGTCCTTCATGACAGCTCCTGGGTGTGGGGGACACAAGGGGTGCACCGCGCTCACGGCACGGCGTTCACAGGCCGAGACGGCGGGCCAGGTCCGAGACGAAGACCCCGCCCGGGTCCAGCTCCTCCCGCAGCGCGCGGAATTCGGGGAGCCTCGGATACATCGAGGCCAGCAGTTCGGGCCGAAGACGGGCGTCCTTCGCCAGGTAGACGCGGCCCCCGGCGGCGGCGACCTCCTCGTCGAGCGAGTCCAGGAAGGCGCCGAGACCGGGCAGGCTCGCCGGGATGTCCAGGGCGAGGGTCCAGCCGGGCATCGGGAAGGACAGCCAGCCGGGGTCGCCCTCGCCGAACCGCTTCAGGACGGCGAGGAAGGAGGGGCAGCGGCGCGCCGAGATCCGGTCCACGATCCGGCGCAGGACCTCCTCCCGGCCGTGTCCGACGACGAACTGGTACTGCACGAAGCCGGACCGGCCGTAGATCCGGTTCCAGTGCGGGACTCCGTCGAGGGGGTGGAAGAAGGTGGAGAGCCGCTGGAGTTCGTCGGTGCGGGCCCGGGGCGCCCGGCGGTACCAGAGCTCGTTGAAGAGGCCCACGGCCGTACGGCCGAGGAGGCCGTCGGGGACGAAGGAGGGGGCAGCGGGCAGGCGGGGGGTCCGAAACTCCAGCGGATCGGCGGTCATGTCCCGCCGGCACCGGAACGCGTCACCGAACGAGGAGCGGCGGCCCCCACGCGCGCGCGTGGACGCCCTCCCCACCGATCCTGACGACGGTGCCCAGCCCATCGATCCTGACGACGGAGCCCCCGCCGATCCCGAGGACGGGGCCCAGCCCGTCGATCGCGACGACGGATCCCAGCCCGTCGACCGTGGCGGCTCCAGTGCCTCCAGTGGCGCGTGGTCGCCGCGTGTGAGGACCGCCCGGCCCGTCGCGGCGCCCCTGGCGAGCAGGTCGATCCAGGCGACCGAGTAGCGGTAGTAGCGGTCGGTGGCGGTCAGGCGGGCGAGGAGGTCGTCGAGGTCACGCGCGCGCTCGGTGTCGACGGACATCCAGGACGTCTCGACGGGCAGGAGGCGGACGGTCGCGGTGAGGACGACGCCGGTGAGGCCCATGCCGCCGGCCGTGGCGTCGAAGAGCGGGGTGCCGGGGACGACCGTGTGGATCTCCCCGTCGGCCGTGAGCAGCTCGAAGGAGAGGACATGGCGGGAGAACGACCCGGAGACATGGTGGTTCTTGCCGTGGATGTCGGCCGCGATGGCACCGCCGACGGTCACCTGACGGGTCCCCGGGGTCACCGGCACGAACCAGCCGAGGGGGAGCAGGACCTCCATCAGCCGGTGCAGCGAGACGCCCGCGTCGCACAGCACGGTGCCGCCGTCCGCGTCGATGGCGTGGACGCGGTCGAGGCCGGTCATGTCGAGGACGGCGCCGCCCGCGTTCTGCGCCGCGTCCCCGTACGCCCGCCCCAGCCCCCGGGCGATCCCGCCCCGCGCCCCGTGCGCCCCGCACGCCCGTACGACGGCCGCGACCTCCTCGTACGTACGCGGGCGGAGCACCCGGGCGGCGGTCGGGGCGGTGCGGCCCCAGCCGGTGACCGTGACAGGAGCGGCGGGGCCCGGGCCGGGGGGCGCGACGGGGCGGCGGGGTCCGGCGGGCGGGGGAGCCGGGGATGTCGAGGCGGCGTCGGCTGGCATGCTCGCGACCGTATCGCCGCGTACCGGGAGGAGCCGGGCGCATCGGCACGCCCGCTCTGTCGCCTCACCGAAATGGGTGATTAGTGGGATGTCGTTCAAGATTGCCGTAGCTCCGGGCCGGTCACCTAGAAGAGTGGCGTCGCATGGATGAAGTTGACGTCGTCGAAGATGTGCGGGGGCTGGACCGGCGGCTGCTCTCCGCGCTGCACGCCCGTGGTGCGGACCCGCGTGTCGCGAGCGCCGCGCGCGGGCTGTCCCGGGTGGGGGAGCACGGTCTGTTGTGGCTCGCGGCCGGACTGGCGGGCGCCGCCGTCGACCGGGAGCGGCGTCGCGTGTGGCTGCGCGGCACGGCACTGACGGCCGGGGCGCATCTGGCCAGCATGGGCGTCAAGCGGGTCGTACGGCGGCCGCGCCCCGCCCATGTCCAGCCCCTCGTCCGCACGGTCGGACGGCACTCCTTCCCCAGCTCGCACGCGAGTTCGGCGGCGGCCGCGGTCGCCGTCGTGGCCCACGGAGCCCCGGGCGCCGCCGTGCTGCTGTCCGCCGCCGCGCCGCTCGCCGCCGCGATGTGCCTCTCCCGGCTCGTCGTCGGCGTGCACTACCCGTCGGACGTGGCGGCGGGGGTGGCGCTCGGGGCGCTCACGGCACGACTGGGCGCGCGCTGGGTGGTGAGCGGCGATGGCTGAGCGCACGGTGGCGGGACGCACGCCGACCGGGCGCGCGACGGCCGGCCCCGCGACGGCCGGCCACGCGGTGACCAGCGACACGGCGGCCGGTCACGCAACGGCCGGTCACGCAACGGCCGGTCACGCAACGGCCGATGGCGCCACGACCGGCCACGCGCCGACCGGCCACGCGCCGACCGGCCACAGAACAGCCGACGGCACCACGACCGGCCGCACCACGACCGGCCGCACCACGACCGACCTCGCGACGACCGGCCGGACCGCGACCGGCGCCACGACGGCCGGCGCCACGCCGACCCTCCGCACCACCGGCCCCATGACAGCAGGGCGCGCCGTCTTCCCCGGGCGCCGGGCGATTTCCGGACACGCGCCCCCGACGGCCGGCATCCTCCGCGGCCTCCTCCGCGGGCTCCTCCGGACCACCCGCCCCCGGCAATGGATCAAGAACACCCTCGTCGTCGCCGCGCCCGCGGCCGCCGGGGAGCTCTTCACCCACCGCGCGCTCGTCCAACTCCCCCTCGTCTTCGCCCTCTTCACGGCCTGCGCCGCCGCCGTGTACCTCGTCAACGACGCCCGGGACGCCGACGCCGACCGCGCGCACCCCGTCAAGCGCCACCGCCCGGTCGCCTCGGGGCAGGTGCCCGTGGCGGTCGCGTACGGGGTCGGAGGCGCCCTGGCCGTGCTCGCGCCGGCGGCCGCCGCCTGGCTCTGCTCGCCGTACACCGCTGCGCTGCTGACGGCGTACCTCGGTCTCCAACTCGCCTACTGCGTCAGCCTCAAGCACGTCCTGGTCGTCGATCTCGCGGTCGTCACCACCGGGTTCCTGATGCGGGCCATGATCGGCGGGATCGCCCTGGGCATCCCGCTCTCGCGCTGGTTCCTGATCACCACCGGTTTCGGCGCGCTGTTCATGGTCGCCGCCAAGCGGTACTCGGAGGCCGTCCAGCTGGCCGACCGGGCGGGCGCGACCCGGGCCCTGCTCGCCGAGTACACGGCCGGATACCTCCGCTTCGTCTGGCAGTTGGCCGCCGGTGTCGCCGTGCTCGGCTACTGCCTCTGGGCCCTGGAGGAGGGCGGCGTCCCCACCACGAGCGTGCTGCCCTGGCGGCAGCTGTCCATGGTCGCCTTCGTCCTCGCCGTCCTCCGCTACGCCGTCTTCGCCGACCGGGGCACCGCCGGCGAACCCGAGGACGTCGTCCTGCGCGATCGTGCCCTCACCGTCATCGGCGTCGTGTGGCTGACGATGTACGGGCTCGCGGTGGCGGACTGGTGAGCCGGTCACGGTGAGCTGTTCACGGTGAGTCGGTCGTGGTGAGCCGTCACGACCGTGGCGGGAGTGATGCCGTCAAGAGGGGATCCGTGAACTGGTGTGGGGGTACCCGGTATCGGGTGTCGACGACTGGGGCAGAGTTCGGATCATGGACTGGCTGAAAAAGCTTCCCGGGGTGGGTCCGCTGGTGGAGCGTCTGATGACGACGCACGCGTGGCGGTCGTACGAGCGGCTGGAGCGGGTGAAGTGGACCCGGCTGGCCGCGGCGATGACGTTCATCAGCTTTCTCGCGCTGTTCCCGCTGCTGACCGTGGCGGCGGCCGTCGTCGCGGCGACCCTCGGCAAGGACCAGCAGCGGGAGTTGGACGACCGGCTCGCCGAACAGGTGCCCGGTATCTCCGACCAGCTCGACATCGCCGGCCTCGTCGACAACGCCGGCACGGTCGGGATCATCGCGGGCGCGCTGCTGCTGTTCACCGGCATCGGCTGGGTCGGCGAGATGCGCGGCTGTCTGCGCGCGGTCTGGGAGAAGGAGGACCCCGAGGAGAACCCCGTCGTCGCCAAGGGCAAGGACGCCGGCCTCCTGGTCGGTCTCGGCGGGGCGGTCCTCGTCTCCCTGGCCGCTTCCGCCGCCGCCTCCTGGGCCGTCAGCCGGTTCGCCGACCAGCTCGGCATAGACCGCGACGGCTGGGGCGGTTTCCTGCTCCGCCTCGCCGCGTTCGCCGTCGCCGTCCTGGCCGACTTCCTGCTCCTCCTCTACGTCCTCACCCTGCTGCCCGGCGTCCAGCCGCCGCGCCGCCGTCTCGTCGTCGCCGCCCTCATAGGAGCCGTCGGCTTCGAACTCCTCAAGCTCCTGCTCAGCGGTTACATCCAGGGCGTCGCCTCCAAGAGCATGTACGGCGCCTTCGGCGTCCCCATCGCCCTGCTGCTCTGGATCAACTTCACCACCAAGCTCCTGCTGTACTGCGCGGCCTGGACGGCGGAGGGCAGCAAGGAGAGCGCGCACACAGGGGACCTGGCACCCCCGGCCGGGAACGGCGCCCCATAAGGGGCGCGGTGAACTGCGCGACCAGTCACGACGAGACCCGCACCCCGCATCCCCCACCAGCGAGGCGGACGCTCCCGGGCCGCCGCTACTTCTTCGCCCGCAGCGGCCACTTCCGGTTCACCAGGAACACCGCTCCGGCCACCAGCACCAACACGCCCCCCATGATCCCGAGGGCGATCCCGACCCCGCCGCCCCCGCCGGAGGCCCGCGCGGCGACCGACTTGCCGCCTGCCCCGCCGGAGGCGGACGCCGACGCGGTGGCACCGGGCTGCGCACTCGGCTCGTCGGCACCCCCGCCGGAGGTGTCCGCGCTCTTGGGCGGCACCAGCTCACCCACCGGCGTCACCTTGCCGGCCGCCTTGAACCCCCAGTCGAGGAGGCTCGCGGTCTCCTTGTAGACCTGGTTGTGCTCCTCCTTCTCCGGATGCATGACGGTGACGAGGAGGACCCGGCCGTCGCGCTCGGCGACCCCGGTGAACGTGGCGCCCGCGTTCGTGGTGTTGCCGTTCTTCACACCCGCGATGCCCTGGTAGGAGTCGAGGCCGCTGTCCCCGGTGAGCAGTCGGTTGGTGTTCTGGATCTCGAAGGACGAACGGCTCTTCTTGCCGTTCTTGCCCTTCTTCGTCTCGCCGGGGAACTTCGCCCGGACGGTCGAGCAGTACTCCCGGAAGTCCTTCTTCTGTAGCCCCGACCTGGCGATCAGCGTCAGATCGTAGGCGGACGACACCTGCCCCTTGGCGTCGTACCCGTCCGGGCTGACCGCGTGCGTGTCCAGGGCCTGGAGCTCCTCGGCGTGCGCGTTCATGTCCGCGACGGTCTGCTTCACCCCGCCGTTCATGGCCGACAGGACGTGCACCGCGTCGTTGCCGGAGCGAAGGAAGACACCGAGCCACAGATCGTGGACGGTGTACGTCTCGTCCTCCTTTATGCCGACCATGCTGGAGCCCGAGCCCACGCTCGCCAGATCGGCGGGCACGACCTTGTGCTCGTCGTCCTTGTTGAACTTCGGCAGCAGCGTGTCCGCGAACAGCATCTTCAGGGTGCTCGCGGGAGCCAGCCGCCAGTGCGCGTTGTGCGCGGCCAGCACCTCGCCCGACTCGGCGTCGGCGACGATCCAGGAACGGGCGCTGATGTCCTTGGGCAGCACGGGCGCGTCGCTGCCGAGACTGGCCTGGGTGCCGGGCTCGCCCAACAGTTCGCCGCCGACGGTCGACATGGTCGCCGGGGGTGTCGCGGACGGCGAGGCGCTCGAACTCGGTGACGGCTTCGCCGCGAAGGCCGGGCCGGCCGTCAGCATCGGCAGGGAGGTCAGGGAGAAGGACAGCAGGGTGGCTGAGGTGACCAGCAGGGGGCGCCTGGCGGTCTTCTTGGAGGCGGGCACGATCGAGAAAGTACATGGCTCCGACCGGTAAATCCCACTGCAGCGCTCCGTGGCGCTCACACTCCTGCTCACGCCCCCGCACGCACCCCGGCGCGATACCGGGACGGTCGGCGGCGATACTGAACCCATGAAGCTCAGCCGCCCCCTCTCCTGGTTCCTGCTCGCCTTCGGGGTGTGGAGCTGGGTCATCTGGATCACTTTCGTCAAGAACCTCTGGAAGGACGGCAGCGGGCTCGCGTTCGACGACGCGGGTGATCCGACGGCGTACTTCTGGGTGCATCTGACGCTCGCCGTCGTCTCCTTCGTACTGGGGACGGCCATCGGGGTCATCGGGTTGCGCGGACTGCGGGCCCTTCGCCGGGCCGCCGCAGGGAGTGCCACGTGATGATCGCCGTCTTCGTTCTGGTGCTCCTGCTGGTGCTGACCCTCTTCGGGGCGCTCCACTGGTACGCGTGGCGCCGCCTGGTGCGTGACACGACACGCGGACCGGGCCCGGCCAGACGCGTGGGCACGGCGGTGTTCGTCGCGGGACCGGTGCTGATGATCGCCGGCTTCGCGGCCGAGCGCATGCACGCGCCCTTCTGGCTGCAACAGACGCTGACCTGGCCGGGCTTCATGTGGCTCGCCTTCGCGCTGTACATGCTCCTCGCCCTTCTGGTGGGGGAGCTCGTACGGCCCCTCCTGCGCCGTGCGGTGGAGCGGCGCGCTCCGGAGCCCGCGGTGCGCGAGCCGGAACCCGCGGTGCGCGAGCCGGAGCCCGTCCCGGCGGGCGCGCAGCCCGCACCGTCCGCCGACTCCGCATCGCCCGCCGACTCCGCGGAGACCGCCGAGCCCGGCCGGCCGGCCCCGCCCCACTCGGCGGAACGCCCGCCCCACTCGGCGGAACCCCCGGCCCCGAGCACCCCCACACCCTCGGCCGATCCCTCCCGCCGCCTCTTCGTCTCCCGCGTGGTGGGCGGGGCCGTCGCCGCCGCGGCCCTGGGCACGGTCGGCTACGGCACCTACGGCGTCGTACGCGGTCCCAGGCTCAAGCGGGTCACCGTGCCGCTGGCGAAGCTGCCGCGCGCCGCGCACGGTTTCCGGATCGCGGTGGTCAGCGACATCCACCTCTCGCCGATGCTGGGCCGCGGCTTCGCGCAGAAGGTCGTCGACACGATCAACTCCACGCAGCCCGACCTGATCGCGGTGGTCGGCGACCTGGTCGACGGCGACGTGGCGGACCTCGGCCCGGCGGCGGCACCGCTCGCCGGGCTGAAGGCACGGCACGGCAGCTACTTCGTCACCGGCAACCACGAGTACATCTCCGGCGCCGAGCAGTGGGTCGAGGAGGTGCGCCGGCTGGGCCTGACACCGCTGGAGAACGCCCGCCGCGAACTGCCGTACCTCGACCTCGCCGGAGTGAACGACATCGCGGGCGAGGACGAGGGCCAGGGCCCCGACTTCGCCAAGGCGCTCGGCGACCGGGACACCTCACGGGCGGTGGTGCTGATGGCCCACCAGCCCGTGCAGATCCACGACGCCGTCGACCACGGCGTCGACCTCCAGCTCTCCGGCCACACCCACGGTGGCCAGATGTGGCCCATGACCTATGTCGCCCAGGCCGCCAACCCCACCCTCGCGGGGCTGGAGCGCTACGGCGACACCCAGCTCTACGTGAGCCGCGGCGCGGGTGCCTGGGGGCCGCCGGTGCGGGTCGGGGCGCCCTCGGACATCACCGTGGTGGAGCTGGCCTCGAAGCAGGCGTGACGGTTCGTCATGCGTCAGGAAGGCTCCCGCTCCTGGTACGGGAGCCTTTCGGAAACAAAGGGGCGGCAGACTTACTGAGTTCTTTCTCAACTCAACAAAACCTGTCTTCCGTCAACACAACCGACTGTGGTTAGGTGATCCGCGCCACCGCGGAACCACTGTGCGTAGTGGGCCGGGTGGGGTCCTTGGAAGGGGCGCCGATGCGGTCGGTTCGCTTGCGGATTCTCGCGTCGCTGCTGGTGGTGGCGATCGCGGCGATCGGCGGCTGGCAGTTGCTGCCGGCCCAGCGGGACGGGAACAGGACGATCGTCGTCGGCACCACCGACAAGGTCACCTCGCTCGACCCGGCCGGCGCCTACGACGCCGGGTCCTGGGCCCTGTTCAACAACGTGTTCCAGTCACTGCTGACCTTCGAACCGGGCGGCGCCGCACCCGTGCCGGACGCCGCGCGCGGCTGCGGGTTCCTCGGCGACGCGCTCACCGTCTACCGCTGCACCCTGCGGCCGGGCCTGACATTCCCCAGCGGACGCGAGGTCACCGGGAAGGACGTCAAGTACTCCTTCGACCGGGTCAAGCGCATCAACTCCGACGTGGGACCGGCCGCGTTGCTCGCCACCCTCCGGTCGGTCAGCGCGGACGGGCTGTCCGTCACCTTCCACCTCTCCTCACCGGACGCCACCTTCCCGTTCAAGGTGGCCACCGGCGCCGGGGCGATCGTCGACCGGACCAGATACCCCGTCAACCGGCTGCGCACGGACGGCGGCGCCGACGGCACCGGCCCCTACACCCTGACGTCGTACCAGGACGGGCAGGCCCGCCTCACCCCCGACGAGAACTACCGGGGCGCCGCCGAGGGCGCCCGCAGCCCGGTCCTCATGCGGTACTACGAGAACTCGGCGGCGCTGCGCACGGCGTGGAAGGAGCGCCGGGTCGACGTCGCCACGCGCACACTGCCCCCCGCGACACTCGCCGCCCTCTCGCCCAGCGACCCCGGCCAGCGGGTCGTCGAGGCCGACAGCACCGAGACCCGCAACCTGGTCCTCAACGTGCGGGCGGGCTCGCCGTTCCACGACCGCCGGGTGCGGCAGGCGCTGGCCGCGCTGATCAACCGCGAGAAGCTGGTCGCCGAGGTCTACCGGGGCACCACCGAACCCCTGTACTCGCTCATCCCGGCCGGCATCACGGGCCACACGACCTCGTTCTTCGACGCGAACCCCCGCCCCGACCCGCAGCGGGCCCGCCAGCTGCTCGACGAGGCCGGCGTCGGCATGCCGGTGCGCTTCACCTTCGGCTACGCCGAGGGCAGTGGCTCGGCCGCCGCCGAGGCCGCCGAGCTGAAGGAGCAGCTGGAGGCGAGCGGGCTGTTCTACGTGACGACCAAGGCGTACGAGTGGACCGCCTTCCAGAAGCGGTACGCCGAGGGCAAGCTGGACGCGTACGGGGTGGGCTGGGTCGCCGACTACCCCGATCCCGACACCTTCAGCGGGCCCCTCGTCGGCACCGGCGGCTCCCTGGACAACGGCTACGGCAGCGCGCGGGCCGACCGGCTGATCAAGGACAGCCGGCGCTACGAGGACCGCAGCCGGGCTGCGACGGACTTCAAGGAGCTGCAGGAGGTCGTGGCCCAGGACGTGCCGTTGATCCCGCTGTGGCAGCGCAAGGAGTACGTGCTCAGCAGCGAGGACGTCGGCGGGGCGCAGTACCTGTCCGACGGGACCGGTGTCTTCCGGCTGTGGCGGCTGGGGTGGATATGACAGACGCCGCGTGACAGCTGACGCGAAGTCGCGGGCCGGACGTTCGCGGGAGTGACACGGCGTGCCCGCCCCACGCATCGTTCTGTGTCGGGGGCGTGTCCGGGGTGAGGAGCGAATGTGCTGAGACGCAACTCCTTCCGGCTGCCCCGCCATCCGGCGTCCGTGGGGCTCGCCCGGCTGCGCGTGCGGGAACATCTGATCGACTGGGGGCACAAGGAGGGCTCCGCGGCCCTGGAGGACGTCGTCCTCGTCGTCTCCGAGCTCGCGACCAACGTCGTCCGCCACGGCCCCCTGCTGGAGCGGGAGTTCGAGGTCGCCGTGACCGCGCTGGCGGACGGGACCTGCCTGGTCGAGGTCTCCGACGAGAGCATGACCGTGCCCCGGATCAGAGAGGTGGGGGACTGGGAGGAGACGGGGCGGGGGCTGCGGCTCGTGGAGCACCTCGCCGCGGCCTGGGGGGTGTGGAGCCGGGGACGGCACGGGAAGACGGTCTGGGCGCTGGTGGGAGGGTGACCGTCACTTTCAGGCCATCACCCGGGGCCGTGCTCACCCCGCGGTCGCCCTGGCTGTCGGCGGGGCTGGAGCGGAGGCTGCCGCATCTGGCGGTGGAGCCGAGGGAGGAGGAGCCGTCGCCGGTGCCGCATCCCGCCGGTACCGCCTCCGTGGTCCACGGGTTCGTCCGCACGCCGGACCGTGAGCCGCTGGCGGAAGTGGAGGTGACGCTGCTGTCGCGCGGCGGGCGGGAGTTGGACCGGGTGAGGTCCCTCGCGGACGGTTCGTACATCGTCGCCGGGCCCGGGGCCGTATCTGCTGGCGACGACCACCTCACCGCCGCACGTCTCGCGAGCGCGTCAGGTGGTCGTGGGGGAGGGGCCGCTGGTGTGCCACGTGGAGCCGGCGGGGGTGGCTGAGGGGGAGGTGGACGTGGTCAATTAGTTTTCGGCTGACCTGCCTTGAGGATCGCCTCGACGTCCAGGGCGACTTTGGCGCCGATGGACTCGGGCAGGGTGACGGTCTCGCCGGGGGCGTGTACGCGGTGGCTGGCGTACGTGTCGCCGGCGGGGTCGGTGAGTACGTGGAGGCGCTGGTGCTGGCGGTTGACGATGACGTAGACCGGGATCTTCGCCTGGGCGTACGCGGTGACCTTGGCGCGGAGGTCGTTCTGGTAGTTGCTGGAGGTGACCTCGAGAACGAGACGGAAGGCGATCGGGTCGTAGCAGTTGTTCTCGACGAGGTGATCTTCGATGTCGGCGTCGACAACCACGAGGTCGGGGATCGCGTAGTCCTCGGCACCACCCGGCAGCCAGAGCCCGACACCCTCGGTCACCTCGGAATCCCCGTCCCCCAGCCCTGCGGCGATGAAGGGACCCCGCAACCTGGACAGAGCACGGGCGTGGGCGAAGTTGGCGGGCGGCGTCACGACGATCGTGCCTCCGATGATCTCGACGCGATACCCCGGAAGGCGGTCCATGACCTGGTTCGCCTCCGCGATGAGCGGACGGTCGCCATGGGGCCGCTCGACGGATGCTGTGGACATCACGTGCCTCCTGTGGGCTGGTGTCGAGGCCATCATCGTAGGCAGGAGCGGGACCAGGTGTCCCGTTCGAGTCCGATCACCCGAAAGTGATCACTCCGCCGCCCGCGCCTCGCCGCCCGCCCCCGCCGCCCCCCTCGTCATCCCCGGCAGGAAGTCCGTGAACAGCTCGTGCACCTCGCGGACGAGGGGGCGCAGGGCGCGGAACCGGGCCAGCGAGACGCCGCGGGTGGTCAGCCGGGCACCGCGCTCGGCCAGCCGGTAGCTGCGGGCGCGCCCCTCGCTCCGGTCGAAGACCCAGTACAGGACGAGCCCCATCAGGGAGAGCCACATCAACTCGGGGAGGATGTCCCGGAGTTCGTCCGGGACCTTGGCCTTGGACCCGGCGAGCACCTCGCGGTGGATGGCGATGGACTCCTCGCGCGGCCCCTGCGACTCGGGGGAGAAGGGGCTCAGCGGGCTCTGCGGATCGGCCGCGTTCTTGAAGAACTGCGCCGCGAACTCGTGGTACGGCTCCGCCACGTCCAGCCACGCCTTGAGCACCCCGGCGATCCGCGCCTCCAGATCCTTCTCCCGCTCCAGCACGGGCCGCACGGCCACCAGGTGTTCCGCGCCGATCCGGTCGTAGAACCCCTGGATCAGGTGCTCCTTGCCGGCGAAGTAGTAGTACGCGTTCCCGACGGAGACCCCGGCCTCCTTCGCGATGGCCCGCATCGTCGTCTTGTCGTACCCGCGCTCCTGGAAGAGCCGCAGCGCGGTCTCGAGGATCAGCGCGCGGGTCTGCTCGGACTTGGCGGTGCCCCGGGGGCCGGTTTGCTCCGTGCCGCCCCCGGGGCCGCCGGCCTCCGCGTCTAGCTGGTCGGCAGAGGACTCTGGGTTGGGGCTTTCGTTCGCTGCGGGCACGGGCAGAGCCTAACGAGTCGGGCAGGTACCGGAGTCGCAGTCACCCGGAGGCCGGTACACCCACCCGTACCGCCGGTCGTACGCCCAGCCCTTCAGCTCGGCGCCTCCGCTCCCGCAGCCCGAGCCGGGCTGCCGGTGGGCGCCGCGCCACTTGGCGGCGGTGAGTACGGCGGTGCGCGCGAGCCTGGCTCCCGCCGGGGTGCTCAGCCGGTGCGCGAGCGGCCGGTGCTCGCGCAGAGCCCACAGACACACGATCCAGGCGGCGGCCCCCCGGTACACCTGCCCGCCGTCCCCCACGAGCGTGATCTCCTCCAGCGTCGCCCCGTGATCGAGCGACGGGAACAGCCGCCGCGCCTCCTGCGAACCCGCCGCCACGAAGGTCAGCGGAACCAGCTGCCGCTGCCTTCCCAGCCACTCCCGCAGGAAGGCGCACAGCCCGCACCCGGCGTCGTACAGCACGGTGAGCCCGAGGACCGGGACGCGCTCGGCGCCCCGGTCGACGGCGGCCGGTCCGGCCACGGCGCTCATACGCGCCCGGTCGGGGCGGCCCAGCCCTGCGGCGCGACCGGCGGCAGCTGCTCCCGTTCCATGACGCCCCGCCGCCGGAACCTGTTCAGCACGAACACGTTCCCCAGGTGCAGCCCCCCGAGGACGAGCAGCACCACGCCGAGCTTCGCCGACACCGCCTCGAACACCTCGCGTGGGCTGGTGATGGCGCCGTCGGCGTTCAGATACAGCGCCACGAAGCCCAGGTTCACGAGATAGAACCCGACCACCAGGAGATGGTTCACCGCGTCCGCGAGCGCCTCGTTCCCCCGCAGCACGTCCGAGAGGAAGATCCGCCCGTTCCTGCTCAATGTGCGTGCCACCCACACCGTCAGCCCCACGCTGACCAGCGCATAGACGACGTACGCGACGACCGTGAGATCCATGTCCCCACCCCTCAGTGGCATTCTTGAACGCGTTCAAAGCGTCCTGGGGGAGACTGTAGCGCTGTTTTTGAACACGTTCAACCGGTCATCCGGTGCGGGCCAGCTCCGGCCGCTTGCTGTAGTCCGTGAGCCCGATGACGTTCCCCCAGGGGTCCGCGAACTCGACGGTCCAGCCGGTGGCGACGGAGAACGGGGCGTCGAGCGGCGCCACTCCCGCCGCCGCGAGGGCCCGCGCGGCGGCCCGCGCGTCGGGCACCTCCAGCCACACCCGCGCGGACGCCCACGCGGGGGGCCGCTGCCGCAGTTCCTCCTCCACCCGCAGCAGCAGCCCCGGCGTCTCCTTGCCGACCTTCAGCCCGGCGATCCCGGCCTCGTCCAGCCGGAACGCCACGCCGAATCCGGCCCGCTCGTAGAAGGAGACGGCTTCGCCGAGGTCGCCGACGGGGAGCAGGACGTTGTCGAAGCCGAGCAGGTCGTACGACTCATTGTCTGACATGTCGTCAGATTAGATCGACGGAGTCCGTATCGGTGGGAGCGACAGCCCTCGCGCCGTCGGCCGAAGCGCCCTGACGCGACGAGGGGCTCAGCAGGGTCACCCCGTGCTGAGCCCCTCGCCCGGTACTGCGGTCAGCCGATGGCGATGCGGGTCTTCCAGTAGCTCGCGGGAGCGACGACCTCCGTACCCGAGCCCGCCAGGACCGTCCTGCCACCTGCGTAGAAGCGCACCGAACCGTCGGAACGCACCGTCCACACGTCGGGAACGCCGTCCCCGTTCGCGTCCGGGATCCCGATCAGCAACGGGATGTTGGCGTTGGACCAGCCGGCGGAACCGTACTCGAGGTCGGTGCCGCCGGAGGAGTCGGCCCCGGAGGACAGGGAGTCCAGGTCGGTACCGCCGCCGCTCGCCGCCTTGCCCTTGCGGAGCATGAGCTGGGCGTGGACGTCCGTGCGGTACACCATGTCCGTCACACCGTCTCCGGTGATGTCCAGGACGGTGACGATGTCGCGCTCGGTCCAGGCGGAGCCCGACAGGCGGATCGCCTGGTCGATGGTGGCGCCGTGGTACCCGGTGAGGGCCCAGAGTTCGTCGCCCGCGGTGGCGAAGAAGTCGGTACGGCCGTCGCCGGTGGCGTCACCCGTGGACACGATCTGCGTCAGCGAGGCCGGGCTGGGAGCCCCCTCGGGCAGCAGGATCTCCACGCGCTTGTCGATGTTGACGGCGCCGTAGCCGTCGCCGGGATACACCCACAGCTTGCCGCCGACGCGCACCACCAGGTCCTGGAGGCCGTCACCGCCGTAGATGTCCCCGTTGTGGGTGATCAGAGCGCCCTTGAAATGGCCGGAGGGCGCGGCGACAAACGGTGGCAGGTCGTCGCCGTTCGGATCCTTGGCCGGGTTGGACCGATAGGCGCCGGCCATCGAATAGTCCAGGTCACCGGAGCCCTTGGTGAGGTCGTTGGTCGCCTGGGAGGGGTACAGGGCCAGGTTGCCGGCGTCGGTGACGACCATCAGGTCCGGGAGCTTGTCGCCGGTGAAGTCACCGGGCGAGTCGGCCTGGTCGCGGGGGCTGACGTAGAAGAAGTACTTGGTGGGTTGCGACACGTTGCCCGCGCTGTCCACTGTCCGCACATACAGGACGTTGGGACCGGCGGTGGGGGGCTTGGCGTTGGTCAGGGTCGCGCCGACGGTGGTCGCGGTGCCGGCCTTGCGGTCCAGGTGGAAGGGATAGCTGGGCGCGTTGAAGCCGTACTCGTACCGCACCACATCCGTGTTGAGGGCACGCACGGTGAAGGTGCCGGCCGTGCCGAACTTCTTGGTGCTCCACTTCGAGTCGTCGGCGCCGCTGCCGAAGCCGTTCTCCTCGGTGTCGGCGTTGGGGAAGTCCGTGGAACCGACCTTGGGCGATTTCGGCGCGGCGGTGTCGAGGACGAAACGGCACGGCGTCTTGGCCGGGGAGAACGAGGAGGACGCGTCCGCGTCGTCCCAGGCTCGCACCCGCCAGGAATAGAGGGTGCCGTTGGTCAGCTTGCTGGTGGGGAACTCGTCGGTCGTCCTCAGCGCGGTGTCCTTGTCCGCTCCCACGGTGACCTTGCCGGTCTTGCCGAGAAGGTCACCGGTGGTCGCCCACTTGCCGTGCGGCCACAGGTCGAAGTCGAGGTACTCGAGATTCCTGTCCTTGTCGGACGCCTTCGCGGTGAACGTCAGACTTCCCGATCCCATCCGGGCGTAGGGCTGGGTGGTGGTGCATTTGGCGTCGGGGCCGAGGTCGAGGGAGGTGGGAGCGCTCGGTCTGCGGTTGTAGACGAGTTCGAGCGCAGGCGGGTGTTCGCCGTTGGCCTGGAACTTCTTCCATGCGTACTGGGAGTTCTCGTCCCGGGCGCGCATCCCGAACGTGATGCTGTCCCGCCCTTCGTCGGCCTTCTTCTGTGCGGCCGATCGCACGTTGAAGGCCTCCCAGGCGTCCCGGCAGCCGGACTTGTAGCCGTGCGCGAAGCTCTTGGTGGTGATCTTGTTGCCGTCGTGCAGCTTGGGCGCGTTCTTCCAGTTGGTGCGTCCGTTGACCTTGCCGGTGAGGTGCACGCTCATCGAGCGGGCGCTGCACGACCAGGAGTACGTCTCCAACATGTACAGCTTCGCCGACTCGATCTTCGTGCCCTTGAGGTCCTTGTCGAAGTCCATGTTGAAGTACGAGCGCGACGTGCCCCAGGTGTCCGACTCGAAGCCGACCCTGGCCTCGTGCGTACCACCCTTGTTGAAGCCCTTGCCGTTGTAGAACGTGGCGTTGGGGTGTCGGCTGTACGCGGTGGTCCAGTCCTGGATGTCTTTCGTCACCGACGGGTCGACGAAGACCGGGTACGTGGTCGTCGGGTCGGCGAGAAAGTCCTGGTCGGGTGTGAGGAGCCAGTTCGACCCGCGGAGGTCGGTCTCGACGAGTTCGCCCCGGGAGTCGGGGGAAGGGCCGTCGAGTCCGGGCAGGCTGAGGGTGGCCGCCGAGCCGGTCCGGGAGGGCTCGGGTGTCGGCTCGGCCGGGGCGGACGGCGGCGGGGAGTCCGACGGAGTGGGCGCGGGGCCGTCGGTGGCCACCGGGAGCTCTTCCGGGTCGGGGTCGATCTGCTCGTCCGTCTCGACGAGTTCTTCCTCGGTGGTACTCGCGTCACCGCTCGGCGTGGGGCTGGACGAGTCGACGGGGTCCGGGCTCTCATCGTCGGTCGGTTGGGCAGAGGCGCCGACCGAGCCGTCGGTGACCGCCGGGGCGCCGCTGCTGTCCCACATCAGCGGCGTCGGCGACAGCGCGACCTCTTCGCCGTCCGCGTCCTCGGCGGAGAGAACACCGGTGATCGGGTTCAGCCGGAACGACAGGTCCGCGGAGGTGATGCCGTAGGTGAGCTGCTTGGTGCGCGGATCGGCCGCGGCCTGCCGGTTCTTGAGGACGAGCAACTGCGCGAAGCCGTCGTCGTCGGCCGTGAGGACCAGATCGGCACCCGGGAAGATCTCCGGGTACAGGGCGCGGGAGCCGTCGATGATCGGTGCGGGGACCGTGCCGGGCCAGGTGAGGTGGATGTCGTGGCCGTCGACGGTCAGGGTGACGAGGGTGCTCGACTCGGCGGCAGCCGCCTTGACCCCCCTGAGCAGGGAGACCCGGTGGACCGCGGACCGGGAGGTGCGCTGCCCGCCGTCGCGGGCCGCCTCGGAGCCGGCCGAGAACACCATCTCGGTGTTGGTGGCCTTCGGTGCCCACCCCTTCTCGGTGCGGTGGAGGTCGTAGTCGATGTCCTTCCACGCACCGTCCACCTTGGCTCGGACGGGGGAGGAGTAGAGCTTCTTGGTCATCTTGCCGTCGGGTCGCGCCCAGGTGGTGGACCGCGTGGTGCGCAGTGCCGTGACCTCGACGGACTTTCCGGTCTTCGAGGCCCGCGTGAGCGCGGCGGTTTCGGTGACCGTCCTGGCCTTGGGGCCGTCACTCGACGTGCCGCGTGAACCAGGTTCGTCCAGGCCGAGTCCGACGAACGTGATGCCGGTGGCCGCGAGCACCGTGGTGAGTACGACGGCGGTCGTCCGTCCGCCGGGCACGCGACGCCGGTTGCGCTCCTTGCGCGTCATCGGGCGAGTTCCCCTTCCCCCCTTGGAACCGGCGCGGGACAGAGCTCGGCCGGGCCAGCCGATGATGGCTCAAGAGAGGGCTGCCGTCACGCTTCGCAAGCGGGGGGAGCCGATTGAGTCCGACAACAGAAGGATGCGTAAAGGAGGTTGGTGGCGAGGGGCGATAACGGTTCTGTGAGCGGGCTATTTTGGGGTATAGCGCAGCAGAATGCATCGCAACTACCGTACTTAGCTGCGTAATTGCGAAGAGAACCAGCGAATTGCACGCTAGATCACAGAGGGGTGACGGATTCCGAAACCTCGGGTAAACGAAGATTCGGGCTTCACTTACCGTTACGTTGCGCTACATACCGTGACGATCATCACATCCGCACAGACGATCTAGCGGAACTCCACAAGAGCGACACAGAATCTCCCGCATCTGATACGCCATCATGCGTGGTCCGTTCCTGGTCCCGCCTCGAATGGTCCGGGGGGACCTCGCCGTGTTCGGTCGCTTCTTGCCTGTCCGCTCGCGTCGGCTGCGCCGGGTGCGCGCCGCTGTCGTGCCCACTGTCGGGGCGGCACTTCTCGTAGGTCTTCTACCGGCGCAGTCGTTCGCGTTGCCGCCCGATCCGGCCGTGGCCGAGAAGGGCCGTGAGAGCCTCAGTCTGGAGACTCTCGACCAGGACGAGACCGTTCCCGGAGCAGTCTCCGAGCCCGACCTGGAGACCCTGAAGGTCGACGTCCCCCCGGACCAGCAGCAGGCCGGGACGGGGACGGTCACCGCACCTGCCGCGGGGACAGAGTCGGTCGACCTCGGCTCGCCCGCGACCGCGACCCCCGCCTCGGCCCGCACGACCACGGCTGCCCGACAGGTCGCCATGACTCCCGCAGGAAAGCTCCCCGTGAGCCTCGGGCAGGCTCCGGACCAGGCCGCGCCCACCGGTACCTGGCAGGTCCAGGTCTACGACCGCGCGGCCGCCGTGTCACAGGGAGTCGACGGCACAGTCGTGGCGGTCCAGGCCCCGGCGACCGGCTCCGTGCCGATCGCGGTCAAGCTCGACTACGCGAAGTTCAAGAACCTCTACGGCGCCGACTGGGCCTCTCGTCTGCGCTTCGTCCAGTTTCCCGAGTGCTACCTGACCACGCCCGACGTCGAGGCCTGCCAGGAGTACGAGGAACTGGAGACAACCAACGACATCGAGACCCAGTCGATCACCGCCACGGTCGACACGGCGGCGGACGGAACCGTCACTCCGGCGTCGGCGAAGACGACAACGGGCGACGGATCGGCGATCGCCCAGGCGGCCTACCGTACTTCGGGCGCAGGGGTCACACCGGTCGCCGCGACCGGCGATACGGCCGTCGTCGGGGCGGTCGACTCCGGCGGCGGCGCCGGCGGCACGTTCAAGGCCACCCCGCTGTCCGCCAGCGGCAAGTGGTCGGCGGGTGGCTCGTCCGGTGCGTTCACCTGGACGTACCCGCTGACGGTCCCGGCGGCCCCCGCCGGCCCGGCACCGAACATCGAGTTCACCTACAACTCCCAGACGGTGGACGGCCGTACGGCCGTCGCCTCACCCCAGGCCTCCTGGATCGGCGAGGGCTGGGACTACGACGCCGGGCACATCGAGCGCCGTTACCGCGCCTGCCAGGACGACCGCAAGAAGATGAAGTCCGGCACCGCCAACAACACGGCCAAGAAGGACAAGACGTCCGACCTGTGCTGGGTGTCGTACAACGCGGTGATGTCCCTGGGCGGCAAGACGACCGAGCTGGTGCGCGACGCCGCTTCCGGCAGCAACCCCGAGACCGACACCGAGATCTACCGGCCCGAGAGCGACGACGGCACCCGGATCGAGCACCGCGTCGGCGGCACCAACGGCGACAACAACGGCGAGTACTGGATCGTCACGACCACGGACGGCACGAAGTACTACTACGGTCTCAACCAGGTCGGCGGCGGCCACGCCGACACCGACTCCGTCTCCGCCGTCCCCGTCTTCGGCAACCACCCGGGTGAGCCCTGCCACGCCACCACCTTCGCCGACTCCCGCTGCGGCGCGGGCAAGAAGCAGGCCTGGCGCTGGGGTCTGGACAAGGTCGTCGACGTGCACGGCAACACCCTGGTCGTCACCTGGAAGCAGGAGACCAACTACTACGCCGTCAAAAAGAAGTTCAAGTCGCCTGAGCAGTACGACCGTTACGCCTACCCGAAGACCATCGAGTACGGCATGCGCTCGGACCTCACCACACCGTCCGCGACCGTTGAGTTCGGTGTGGCACAGCGCTGCCTGAAATCGGCCACGGCCTGCGACGCGGCGAACTTCGCCAAGACCTCCGACCCGGGCGCATACCGTCCCTGGTGGGACACCCCCGGAAACCTCAACTGCAAGTCGACGTCGAAGCTGTGCCCGGCCTTCCCGTCCTTCTGGACGCAGCTGCGCCTCGACTCGGTGACGACGAAGGCCGCCCGTGCCGGCCAGTCCGGCCTGGGAAAGGTGGACACGTACGAGCTCCACCAGTCCTTCCCCGCGGACTGGTACTACTCGTCGCCCGGCCTCTGGCTGAACTCGATCACCCGTCGCGGCTTCGCTCCCGGCGACACTACCGGCACCCTCCAGCACAAGGACGGCGTCAGCTTCGGCGAGTACACGGTCGGCTCCTCGTCACCCTTGAGGAAGCGCCTGAGGGACCGTCAGCTCCCCAACCTGGTGTCGAGCGGGCCGAAGGACCAGCGCCCGCCCTTCACCCGTCCCCGCATCGGCACGGTCGCCACCGAACACGGCGGCGACATCGAGATCGAGTACAAGGGCGGCTGCGCGAGCGAGCCCTCGGAGGACAAGGGCAAGAACAACGGCACCTGCTATCCCGTCCGCTGGTCACCGGACGGCGACGAGAAGAAGCCGGCGAAGTCCTGGTTCAACAAGTACGTGGTGCACTCCGTGACGGAGAACGACAAGGTCACCTCGCGGGGCAAGCTGATCCACACCAAGTACAACTACTCGGACCCCGCCTGGGCGAAGTCCGACGACGAGTTCACCCGCCCGTCCCTGCGCACGCACAACGTCTGGCGTGGCTATCGCCAGGTGGCGGTCACCAAGGGCAGCAAGACCACCTCCTCGACAGGAGCGCCGCAGCCACAGTCGTACTCCGAGACGCGCTACTTCCAGGGCGTCGGCGGCGAGGTCAAGGACTCCACAGGCAAGTACACGCTCGTCGCCGACGACGAGCCGCAGTACGCCGGCATGACGGCGGAGAGCCTCACTTACCTCGACTCGGACAAGGGGACACCGAAGAAGCGCACCCTCAACTACCCCTGGTCGAAACAGACCGCGTCCCGGTTCCGTGAGGCCGAGGACGGCGCCGACATGGATCCGCTGCTCGCCCACCGCAGTGGTGTGAAGCGCACGGACGAGATCCAGAAGGTCGACGACAGCTGGCAGGCCGTCCGAACCCTGACGACCGTCGACGACACCTACGGCATCCCGATCCAGGTCGAGACGGCGGTGGTCAAGCCGGACGGCTCCGGCGAGGCCTTCTCCGACCAGATCTGCACCAAGACGTCGTACGTGCACAACACGTCGGCCTGGCTGATCGGCCTGCCGAAGCAGCAGCGCACCACGGGCACGACCTGCGCGGCCCATGACATCGCCGACCCGGCCACGAAGCTGATCAGCGCGACCCGCACCACCTACGACAACCTGTCGTACGGCGACGCCCCGACGAAGGGGCTGGTCACGGCCGCCGCCGGTGTGGACGGCGCCGGGACCTCGTACTCGGTCGTCACCAAGACGACGTACGACCCGCTGGGCCGGGTCCGTACGGTCACGAAGCCGGGCGCGGGGACGACGGAGATGCAGTACACCCCCGGCGACACGGGCGGTCCCGTCACGTCCGTGAAGGCGATCAACGCCAAGGGCCACGCCGTCACCACGACCTTTGACCCGGGTCGCAGCCTGGCCCTGACGGTCACGGACGCCAACAGCCGGGTCGTCCGGAACGAGTACGACGCACTCGGTCGATTCGTACGGGGGTGGTCCCCGTCCCGTTCCTCGGGCGGCAAGTCGCCGAACGTCGAGATCGAGTACCAACCGGCGATCGCCACCTCGAAAGAGTCC
Organism: Streptomyces sp. NPDC034049; assembly: GCF_055575575.1. NCBI lineage: Bacteria > Bacillati > Actinomycetota > Actinomycetes > Kitasatosporales > Streptomycetaceae > Streptomyces > Streptomyces sp. NPDC034049. The sequence goes on along the minus strand of NZ_JBVISJ010000002.1, from coordinate 604,411 downwards.
CGACCCGCCGCCGTCACGACCAGGACGCTGAAGGACGACGGCACTTACAGCCGTCAGGTGACGATCTTCGACGGCCTGATGCGCCAGGTCCAGACCCAGGCGGAGGCGCACGGTCCCGGCCGCGTCGTCACGGACACCACCTACAACGATCACGGCTTGGTCGACGAGCAGACGAGCGCCTACCTCGCGAAGAACGAACCGGCCGGCGAACTCTTCTCCCCCAAGTCGAAGTCGCTCGTCCCGAGTCGGGTCAAGTTCCGGTACGACGGCCTGGAACGGCCGGTGAGCGAGTCGAAGTACCACGACGAGAACGTGGTGCACGCGACGAAGACGGAGTACGGCGACACCAGCACGTACGTGGACCCGGCGGGTTCGACGTCGCCGCGGACCCGGACGCACACGGATGCCCTCGGCCGGGTCAGTTCGATCGTCCACTACAAGGACGACAGCACGACCGCCGGACGCGTGACCACCTACGGGTACGACGCCCGCGGTCAGCGCACCAGCGTCACGGATCCCGCCGGCAACGAGTGGACGTACACGTACGACGCCCGTGGGCGAGTGACCTCCACGACCGACCCGGACGTGGGTAAGACGGACACCTGGTACGACGAGGCCGACCGCCCGAACAAGGTAAAAGACGCGGAGGAGCGGACGACGTACACGGAGTACGACGAGCTGGGCCGCATCAAGTTCGTCCGCGAGAACTCCGAGACCGGCACTCCGGTCAAGTCGTTCACGTACGACTCGCTGCCGGGCGCCCTCGGCCAGCCGGTGGCCTCCACCAGGCACACCGTGAACGGCGACTACATCAGCCGCGTCACGGGATATGACAGCGAGTACCGTCCGACGGGCACCGAGACGGTGATCCCGGCCAACACCATGACGACGGGGGTCTCCGGGACGTACGCGTACAAGTACACGTACACGCCGACCGGAAAGCCGCAGACGGTCACACTCCCGTCGGTGGGCGGACTGGCCCAGGAGAAGGTCGTCACCCGCTACAACAGCGACGGCCTGGCCGAGTCGACCTCGGGCCTCGCCTGGTACACGTCCGACATCACCTACTCGCCCTACGGCGAACCCCTTCGGACGGTGTCCGGCTCCCAGCCGAACCGCGTCTGGACAACCAACTTCGTCGACCCGTACACCGGACGTCTCCAGCGCACGGTCGCGGACCGGGAGACGGCCGGCCCGCACCGGATCTCTGACAGCCACTACGCGTACGACAAGTCCGGCCTCATCACGTCGAACGCCCGTCAGCTGTCGGACGCTTCGGGTGACACCTGGGACACGCAGTGCTTCACGTACGACGTGATGGGTGAGCTGGTCAACGCCTGGACGTCGAACGTCACGCCCACCGGCAGCGGCACGGGGTGCAAGTCGGCGGACGGGACGACGTGGGGCCCGCGGACGGACTACGCGGCCTCGTCGGGGCCGGTGGCCGACGCTCCGGACACGGCGACCGACGCGTCCGCCCCGGACACCTCGCTGAAGTCGACGCTGACGGCCACGGCCCCGGCGGCGAACACGATCGGCACCGGCGCCACCGCCTACCACCAGTCCTTCACCTTCGACTGGCTGGGCAACCGGGCCACCCTGACCGAGGCGAACCCGGCAAACCCGGCGGACGCGACCAAGAACGTCACCTACACCTACGGCTACAACCCCAAGCAGCCGCACACGATGACGTCGATCGACTCCAGCCCGGCGGGACAGGGCAGCACGTACACGTATGACGCGGTGGGCAACACGAAGCTCCGGGAGCTGCCGGCCGGGGCCCAGGACCTGAAGTGGACGTCGGAGAACAAGCTCGACACGATCACGGTCGGCGGCAAGAAGACGACGTACGTCTACGACGCCGCGGGTAACCGCCTCCTGGAGAACTCTCCCTCCGGTTCGACCCTGTACCTGGGCGAGACGGAGGTGACGACGGGGAGCTCCGGTGCGGTGACCCGCGCTTCGCGGTCCTACGCCCAGCCCGGCGCCCCGGTGGTGACGCGCACCGCGACGAGCGGCTCGACCACGGGGCACCAGCTCTCGGCCCTTCTCGCGGACCACCTGGGCACGGCGAACACGGCGGTGGCGCTGTCGAGCGGCCAGGCGGTCACCCGCCGAGCCGCCAAGCCGTACGGCGAACTCCGCGGCCCGAAGCCGGCGTCCTGGCCCAACAAGCGCGGCTACATCGGCGTCGGCATCGACGACACGGCCACCGGCCTCACCCACATCGGCGCCCGCGAATACGACCAGAACTCGGGCCGCTTCATCTCGGCGGACCCGATCATCGACATCGCGGACCCGTTGCAGATGAACGGGTATGCGTACTCCAACAACAGTCCGGTTTCCAAGTCCGACCCCACGGGTCTGTGCCTGACCTGCGGTGTTGGATATCCGATCGGCGGAACGGGGAGCACCAAGGACAACCCCAAACGCTTTGTGGGTGCTTCGCAGGGCGCTTCTCAGGGAGGGGGCGGGGTCGGCGATCCGGGCTATTCCGGTGCTGGCTACACCGGACAGCTACCTAAGGCTGCGAACGGCGATGCGAACCAAATAGTGCGCATCCAAAAGAACTGGTATTTGACCATCTATCCGGGCATCTACCTGCCTGTCGGGCACAAGGACATCGATCGAATTGCGCGGGAGATACGTGAGCAGATGACGGAGTCGTGCAGCGGCTTCGACTACTACTGCAACGCGCCGCGTGAGGATGGCACTGACCCCGGGGCGTGGGCCCGCACAGTGGCGAAGATATATGCCTGCCCCAAGAGCTGTGATGGTGGAAAGCTGTGGCTCAATCCCGGTGACATGGGGGCCGCTGCTGCGGCAAGTAGCCTAGCGGGACTGGGTGGTGGTGGCGCGAGGGGCCTTAGTGGAGTACTCGCGAATGCTCAGAAATCTCTTGCAGGTAGGCGCCTTACTACCGGGCAGATATTCGACTCCAATGGCAAAACGATCGGGGGTGAAATAACTAGCGGTGGAGACGATTTGGCCAAGCGCGCCCAGGAGTATCTGTCAAGCTCCCCCAATATTCGAAATCTTCCCAAGGGGGCGAAATATGCCTCGGCTGATCATGTTGAGACAAAATATGCGATGATGATGCGAGAAAAGGGGATCAAGAATGCGCATGTGATGATCAACAACGACCACGTTTGCGGAGCTCCGCTAGGCTGCCAGGTGGCAGTTCGTGCGATTCTTCCTCAAGGTTCGAGTATGACTGTGTATTATCCTGGCACTGGCGGTCCAGTCACGTTGCGAGGGTTGGCGGATCAGTGATTCTTAATGCTGTAATCCATGGTGTATATCATTACGCTCGGACGCGGTCGGAGATGGCCGAGTTGATTGCGGAGGTGACAGAGAATCTCGCTTCGGAGAGAGGATATTCTGCTCAAATAAGTCCTGGCGAGAGTGCGTGCTTCATGTTTGCAGATGGCCGGCATACCGCAGACACCGTTTCTTGGTGGCCGGATAACTTTCTGCAGATTTCTGTCAATTCGGTGACGGGGTATGGTGGACTTATTTGGTATGTTGGTGAGGAGCGGGCCGAAGCCTCGATGGATGCCATCTCGGAGCATGTCTGGGTTTCTGACAATCCGGAGCCGCCCGAATTTGACCCTCGAGTCGTTTCTGATCCCGGTTTTCCGCTTTTCTTCGATCGGCGGAGTGTTCTCCCGGTCTCGCAAGTGCGCGCGGCGCTAGAGGAATTCTGTCGTGCGGGGACAGGTAGCCGACCCGAGTCGATTGGCTGGGTTCGAGGTGAGACATCCGGGCGGCGACTCAACTGAATCTCTTAATTCGATGCGTCGGCGATGGTGTCGACGGGTGAGATCAAAACGGCGCGAGAGATCGCGTGCGGTTGGGGGATATGCCTCGTCGTGTCGTGTGCAGCAAGGCGGTGAGTTCTCGGGGCTGGAAGGTAAGAGCGACCGTGGGGTTGTCGGACTCGCGGAGGTGGATGGTTCCGTCCGGGGTGGAGGCGACTTCGAGGCAGTTGTTTCCCTCGCTGCTGTAAGACGACTTCTGCCAGTGGAGGGTGGGCACTTCGGATCCTTTCAGAGGTCGTTGATGATCTCGCGGATCAGGTCTTGGGAAGCGGACTCCTTGAGGGCGACCGCTTCGAAGCGGGTCATGAACGTGCGGTACTTCTCCAGCTGGAGGTCAGCGTGGAGGAATACGGACCCATGTTCGGCGTCGAGTTGCACGGTGTCCAGCTGAGGGACAGGGCCGTCGGCATAGAGGACAGTCTGCCCGGCGCCGGGGAAGATGCCCGCTGCGTACGGGATGACCAGCACGGTCACGTGGTCCAATTCGCTCATCTGCATGACCTGCTCCAACTGTCCGCGCGTCACGTCTCGGTCGCCGAATCGCATGCGCAGAGCTGCCTCGTGGATGACCGCGGTGAACGGGGTCGGGTTGGCCGCGAAGAGGATGCCCTGGCGCTTGATGCGGTGGGAGACGCGGTACTCGATCTCTGGTGGGGACAGCTGCGGGATGGACTGCCGGAAGATCAGGCGCGCGTAGTCGATGGTCTGGAACAGGCCTGGGATGTGCGCGACTTGGGCGGTGCGGATCGCCGTTGCGTGGTATTCGAGCTCGGACAGGTCGAGCAGGCCGGGCGGGAGGGTCTCGCGATACTCGTCCCACCAGTTGCGGGCCCGGCCTGCGGTCATGGCGGCCAGGGCCTCAATGTATGTCTCGTCCGAGCAGCCGTAGCTGTGGGCGAACATGCGAACCCGGTCCGCGCTGACCCCGAAGCGCCCTGCTTCGATGGAGCTGATGCGCGCCGAGTTGACGTTGAGCAACTCCCCTGCCTCGCGGGAGTTCAGGCCGGCGCGTTGCCTCAGTTTGCGCAGCTCAGCGCCTAGACGCTGCTGTCGTTCCGTCGCTGCTGCCCTTGGCGGCATGCTGCCCGCCTTTCACTCGTTGGGGTAATGGTTTGCCGTAATGGGTAGCAACCCTACTCCTGAATCTCTACTTTCAGTGGTGCAACAGCTACTTAAAGTAGCGATGGGTTTCAGGAAGTGCACCGCCTTGCCCGCCCAGAGCGCGCGTATGGCGGCAGAGCCACCGCCCACGCCACCCGAGTCATCCGTCCATCTCGGCCCCCTTGTGGCCCCTCCGTACATGCCATTCATCCCCTCCGTGCCTCACAGAGGAGTTGCGTCCATGACCGAACTCGCCCGCAGGGCACTCTTCGTAGACGCCCCATTGGCCAACGACTGGGAGTACGCCCTCCGAATCCCCCACTCGCCCCTTGGCCCTCGCATCGTTCGCGCCCACGTGCGAGCCGTGCTCACCTGCTACGAGGCCGGTCCCACCGTCCTCGACAATGCTCAACTCGTCGCCTCTGAGCTGGTCACGAACTCCCTTGCTCATACGAGGGATTCGGTCGCCGTACGGCTCCTACGTGCCGATGGGTGCCTACGGCTGAGCGTGTGGGACAGCAGCCCATCTCTGCCGCGAGAGAGGCCAGGGCCGGCGGCCGACGCCGAGAGCGGGCGGGGGCTGTGGCTGTCGAGGGCGTGTGCCGACGAGTGGGGGCAGCATCTTGTGGTCAACGGGCGGCGTGACGGCGGTGGCAAGGAGGTGTGGGCGGAGTGGCGTTTCCCGGGCGTATAGGCGAGGGGGCCGTCCGTTCACAGAGAACCGGCGGCCCCCTTAGTCAGGCCTTGCAGCTGCCCACCCGTCGGCTGCTCACCGCGAGGTCGTCCAACCTCATCTCGAACGCCGCCGGTGCCGGGTTCGCCTGGTACAGCTGCCAGCCCAGCTTCAGCTTGTCGAAGGTGGGGAAGACGAAGTCGTCCGTCGTGCCGCCATGGTTCTTCGTGGAGACGGTCAGGTCGGGCTGTTCCAAGCCGTCGAAGTAGACCGTGACGCGGTTGTCCGTGGCGTCCAGGTGGAATTCCACGCACTGCCACTTGCCCGCGACCGCCGGGGCCGACGTCTTCCAGTTGGTCCAGTCGCCCGTCGGGCCCAGGTCCGAGCCGACGCCCCAGAAGTTGCCCTTGTCCGTGGGGGCGTACTGGCCGCCGAGAGGGCGGACCAGGGTGGGGGAGTCGGGGCCCGAGGCTTCGGCCAGGGTCCAGTGGGCCCAGTCGGGGGCCGTGGGGAACTCGGTCACCCGCAGTCGCATCCGGGCCCAGAAGCTGTTGCCGCGCGGGGCGAGGTCGGAAAGGACCATGAAGGCGCGGCCGTTGCCCTCTGTGCGGATGCGGAGTTCACGGCCGTCGTTGTCGGAGCTGGGCGCGACGGTCAGGGTGCCGTTGGAGGTGTCGGTGGTCCAGCCTCTGCCCTTCGTCACCGGGCCGAGGGGGAGGCGGTCGAAGTTCTCCCGGACGAGTGTGCCTCCGTATGCGCCGCCGTATGTGCGGCCGGACGTGTCGTGCGGGGCGGGCGTCGCCGAGGCTGTGGGGGGTGTCGCGATCAGGATCGCGGCCGCGGCCGTAAACGCGGCTGCGGCTTTCCTCAGGAGGTTCATGGGGTCAGTGTGTGATCAACCTCCCCATCCGTCACGGGAGTTGGGTGCGATCCGGCCAAGCGGAGACGCTTGGCGCCCGCTGGGCGGTGCCCGGAAGACCGCGCTCGTGGCCCTGCTGAACCAAATGGAGTAGTGCCTGGTCAGCGACCTGTGTCGTACAGTACGCGCACATGTCAGGCCCTGGGGGGTTCGGGGCGAGGGCGACGGGTGTCGAGGGAGGGGAGCCGCGCAGGCTGTGATCCGGCCCTTCGGTTCGTGGTGGAGGGTGGGCGTCGATGGTGGGTGCGCGGAGAAGACGGATGACGGCCGTGGCGGTCGTCGCGATCGGGCTGCTGCTCGGCGGATGCGGTGAGCGGCCCGCCTGGGCGGAGCGCAGGCCCGCCTACGGCGACCTGCGGGAGCTGCCGGAGGAGCTGGACGCCGACGGCACGACGATCCGTGTCGGGGATCCGCACGCGCTGGTCACCCTCCGCCTCTACGAGGACATGCGCTGCCCCGTCTGCGAGGAGTTCGAGCGGACCGGCGCTCCGGCCGCGCTGGAGCGGACGCTGGCGCGCAAGGTGGTGACCGAGTACACCCTCGCCTCCTTCCTGGACGACAAGCTGGGCGGCAGCGGCTCGAAGAAGGCGGCGAACGCGCTGCGGGCCGCGCTGGAGGAGGGCAAGTTCGCCGAGTACCACGCCGTGCTCTACGAGAACCAACCCGAGGAGATCGTCGACGGCTTCACCGACGCGTATCTGCTCGAACTCGCCGCCGAGGTGAAGGGGCTGCGCGGTCCGGCGTTCGACTCCGCCGTCAGGACCATGAAGTACCGCGACTTCGTGGCGAGGTCCCAGAAGGCCTTCGACCGGGCGGCCTCCGGTACGCCCACCGCCGACATCAACGGGAACCGGGTCCGTGAGGCGTACTCCGGGGTCCTCTACGAGGAGGTGGCGTTGGGCCGGCTGCTCGACGCCGTGGAGAAGGACCCGGAGGGGTGGGAGGAGTACGGGCCCATGTCGGAGGACCTGGGCTGACTGTCGGTCCGGAAGCGCGGCCTGACTGTCGGTCCGGAAGCGCGGCCTGACTGCCGTCCGGCGGTGCGGGCTGAGCGTCGGTCCCGCCGGACGCTGCTGGAGCGGCTCGTGCCGCGGCTCGCGATCGCCGACCGGTGCACGCTGGAAGGGCGGTTCCTCCAGGTCGAGGGCGCACTGCACACGTACCGGATCCATCTCGGGTCCGGCAACGTCCTGATGTCCCCGAACGACCGCTATCCGTGCATCGTCCCCAGGTCGACCGTCACGGGCGGGAACGGAACCACGCAGACCGGCTATCTCCCTTTCGAGGGCGACCGTATGCTCGCAGTCATCCTCAGCAAGGCGATGCTGCTCGCCAAGGACTCGGAGATCACGGACCCGACCATTGTCAGCCAGCTGTGAGACGTCTGTGACGGTCGACGACGAGGCGATGTGACTCCGCCCACATGCGGGAGCCGGCGGGTGCCCGGCCGAAGTAACAACTTCTCTCCGGGCCCTTCCCTCCTGCAATATGACGGACAGCCCATAGTGAGTTTTTCAGCCGCTCAAGCAAACAACACGCAGGAGTCAGTACCGTGACCGAGCAGCCTCAGCAGCCCGCTCAGCCCCCGCAGCCGCCGCAGCCCGGATACGGGTACCCGAACGCCGCCCCCGGCCAGCCGGCCGCGGGCCCGTACGGGGCTCCGCAGGGCGGCTACCAGCAGCCGGGCGCGGGCCAGCCCGGCTACGGCTACCCCCAGCAGGGCGGCTACCCCCAGGGTGGCTACCAGGTGCCCCCGACGCCGGGCGGCGCGTACACGGGTGACCCCAACGCCCCCTACGGCTACGACCCGTACGGCCGTCCGTACTCCGACAAGTCGAAGATCGTCGCGGGCATCCTCTCGCTGTTCCTGGGCGCTTTCGGTGTCGGCCGCTTCTACATCGGCCACGTCGGCCTCGGCGTCGCGCAGCTCCTCACCTGCGGCGGCCTCGGCATCTGGTCGCTGGTCGACGGCATCATCCTGCTGACCAGCAGCAACACCACGGACTCCAACGGGCGTGTCCTGCGTGGCTGAGCGCGGCCTCAGCACCCTCCGGCATCCGGCGGCGGCCCCCCTCGCGGTGGCCGCCGCCGGGCTGGCGGGCGCCGCGTACCTGTACGGCACCAACCCGCACGAGCCCGGCCATCTGCTGCCCCAGTGCCCGTTCCGCTATGTCACCGGGCTGCTCTGCCCCGCCTGCGGCGGCACCCGCATGGTGTACGACCTGATGCACGGACAGTTCGCCGCCGCCTGGCACGACAACCGGGCGCTGCTGCTCGCCGCGCCCTTCGCCCTCGTGCTGCTCGGCCGCTGGTCCGTCGAGGGGCTGCGCGGCCGCCGCTGGCGCCCCGAACTGAAGCCCCGCACCCAGGCCCTGATCCTGGGCATCGCGGTGACCTGGACGATCGTCCGCAATCTGCGCTGAGTCGGCCCGCGCTGACCCCACGCGGCACCCGTAAATCCCTTACGCCCGCTTTATGTTGCTCAGTTGTCGCAAGTTGGCTGGAATCGGATCACGGAATCGGAACGATCGCCGGGATCCACTCCCATCCGCCCCTCGCGTCTCATTACGCTGCAACGGCTACAGGGGGGATGACGGGGGATCACGTCGTGCTCGATCGTCGGCCGGTGTTCGCCGTGCCCGATCGCCGAAGGTTGTCCGCAACGCCTTCTCTCCTGTGATCGCTCCCGGAGCAATCCGCTTCGGTATCTCAGTCAGTACATCCAGGAGTTACTTCCATGACCGTCCCCACCCCTGACGCTCCCTTCGGCCACGACCCGCAGGGTCGCCCGTACTCCGACAAGTCGAAGATCGTCGCCGGTGTTCTGCAGCTCTTCCTCGGCACGCTCGGCATCGGTCGTTTCTACGTCGGTTCCGTCGGCGTGGGTGTCGCTCAGCTCCTCACCTGCGGTGGTCTGGGCTTCTGGTCCCTGATCGACGGCATCCTGTTCCTCACGAGCAACGACCGCACCGACTCCCAGGGTCGTGTCCTGCGCGGCTGATCAGGCCGCGGATCGCCCCCGAGGTGATCGACCGAAGGGCCTCGTCCGCCGCGGAGCCATCCCCAAGGCTCCGCGCGGGGACGGGGCCCTCGTGCGTGTGTCCCGCCGCCGTGGAGACCGGCTACGGCAGTCTCCGCAGCGGCGCCCCCGAGCCCGCCGTATTCCGTCGGCCGGAGCGCCCCGACCGCTGACGCGCGCCCGGTGGCGCCCCAAGACGGGTCACGGAGGGGGACGATGACGGCCTCGCAGATCGTCGGCCGGCTCGCCGCCGCCCACCTGCCCGTCGCCGCCACCACGGGCACGGCGATGCGGGGGGAGGCGCTGGAGGCCGTCGCCGCCCGCGGCTTCATCGAGAAACGCGGCCGCGCCACCGACCGGTGCGCGTGCCGTACCAGCAGCGTTCACGAACGGCGGTGGTACGCCGACGCGCACCTCGCCGCGTACTTCCTGGACGACCTCGACCTGAACCCCCTCCTCGGTGAACGGCTGCGCCATGCCGACCAACAGCTCCTGGAAGCGCTCGCCCGGGGCGAACCGCATGGAGGACATCGCGGCCGACGCCTGCGGCCACTGATCGCCCGCCACCCGCTGGGCCTGGGAACTCGGTTACTGCCGACGGTAGCCGCGGCCCGCGACGGGCGAAGGTGGAGCGGACGGGGGACAAGGGGGGCGGCCACGGGGGACGCCGGAAAGACGGAAGGCCCGCGGACGAGTCCGCGGGCCTTCCGGCGCGAGATCCGGTGCGGGACACCGGTGGAGGACGCCGGTACGCCGACCGGCGGTGGATCAGAAGCGGCGCGTGATGAGCGCCCGCTTCACCTCCTGGATCGCCTTGGTGACCTCGATACCGCGCGGGCAGGCGTCCGTGCAGTTGAACGTCGTCCGGCAACGCCACACGCCGTCACGGTCGTTGAGGATCTCCAGCCGCTGCTCACCGGCCTCGTCGCGCGAGTCGAAGATGAAGCGGTGGGCGTTGACGATCGCGGCCGGGCCGAAGTACTGGCCGTCGTTCCAGAACACCGGGCACGAGGACGTGCACGCGGCGCAGAGGATGCACTTCGTGGTGTCGTCGAAGCGCTCGCGGTCCTCGGCGGTCTGGAAGCGCTCGCGCGTCGGCTCGTTGGTGTCCTTCGTGATCAGGAAGGGCATCACGTCCCGGTACGCCTGGAAGAACGGCTCCATGTCCACGACCAGGTCCTTGAGGACCGTGAGGCCCTTGATGGGCTCGATCGTGATCGGCTTCTCGGGGTTGATGTCCTTGATCAGCGTCTTGCAGGCCAGACGGTTCTTGCCGTTGATCCGCATGGCGTCCGACCCGCAGATGCCGTGGGCGCAGGAACGGCGGAACGTCAGCGTGCCGTCCACGTCCCACTTGATCTTGTGCAGACCGTCGAGGACGCGCTCCTTGGGGTCGATCTCCAGCTGGAAGTCCTGCCAGCTGGCCTCGGCCGAGACCTCGGAGTTGAAGCGACGGACACGGAAGGTGACCGTGATGTACGGGGAGTCGGCGAAACCGGGCTCGGGGCTGCCGGCCGCGTCCGCCTTGTCCAGGGTCGGGGTTGCCATCAGTACTTACGCTCCATCGGCTGGTAGCGGGTCTGGACGACCGGCTTGTAGTCGAGGCGGACGGTCTCGGAGCCGTCGTCGCCGACCTCGCGGTACGCCATGGTGTGACGCATGAAGTTGACGTCGTCGCGGTTGGGGTAGTCCTCGCGGTAGTGACCGCCGCGGGACTCCTTGCGGGCGAGCGCGGAGACGGCCATGACCTCGGCCAGGTCGAGCAGGTTGCCCAGCTCGACGGCCTCCAGCAGGTCGGTGTTGAACCGCTTGCCCTTGTCCTGGATCGCCACGTTCTTGTAGCGCTCGCGCAGCTCGGCGATCTTCTCGACGGCCGTCTTGATCGTCTGCTCGGTGCGGAACACCATGACGTTGGCGTCCATGGTCTCCTGCAGCTCGCGCCGCAGCTCGGCCACGCGCTCGTTGCCCGTGGACGAGCGCAGCCGCTCGATCTGCTCGACGACCAGCGACTCCGGGTTCTCCGGCAGCTCGACGAAGTCCGCCTTCTGGGAGTACTCGGCGGCCGCGATGCCCGCCCGGCGCCCGAACACGTTGATGTCGAGCAGCGAGTTGGTGCCCAGACGGTTGGCGCCGTGCACGGAGACACAGGCGACCTCACCGGCGGCGTACAGGCCGGGGACGACGGTGGTGTTGTCGCTGAGGACCTCACCCTCGACGTTCGTCGGGATGCCGCCCATGGCGTAGTGCGCGGTCGGCTGGATCGGGATCGGGTCCGTGTAGGGCTCGATGCCGAGGTACGTCCGCGCGAACTCGGTGATGTCCGGGAGCTTGGCGTCGAGCTGCTCCGGCGGGAGGTGCGTGAGGTCGAGGTAGACGTGGTCGCCCTCGGGACCGCAGCCGCGGCCCTCACGGATCTCCGTGTAGATGGAGCGGGAGACGACGTCACGGGACGCGAGGTCCTTCATGACCGGCGCGTACTTCTCCATGAAGCGCTCGCCGTCCTTGTTGCGGAGGATGCCGCCCTCACCGCGGGCGCCCTCCGTCAGCAGGATGCCCATGCGCCAGATGCCGGTCGGGTGGAACTGGAAGAACTCCATGTCCTCCAGCGGCAGCCCGCGGCGGTACACGGCGGCCTGGCCGTCACCGGTCAGGGTGTGCGCGTTGGACGTCACCTTGAAGAACTTGCCGCAGCCGCCGGACGCGTAGATCACGGCCTTCGCCTGGAAGATGTGGATCTCACCGGTGGCGAGTTCGTACGCGACGACGCCCGCCGACTTCTTGACGCCGTCGACCTCGGTGATCAGCTGGTCCAGGACGTAGAACTCGTTGAAGAACTCCACGCCGTGTTTGACGCAGTTCTGGTACAGCGTCTGGAGGATCATGTGGCCGGTGCGGTCGGCCGCGTAGCAGGAGCGGCGGACCGGGGCCTCGCCGTGGTTCCTGCTGTGACCGCCGAAGCGGCGCTGGTCGATCGTCCCGTCGGGCGTCCGGTTGAACGGCAGGCCCATCTTCTCCAGGTCGAGGACGGAGTCGATGGCCTCCTTCGCCAGGATCTCGGCGGCGTCCTGGTCGACCAGGTAGTCACCGCCCTTGACCGTGTCGAAGGTGTGCCACTCCCAGTTGTCCTCCTCCACGTTGGCGAGCGCGGCGGCCATGCCGCCCTGCGCGGCGCCCGTGTGGGAGCGGGTGGGGTACAGCTTGGTCAGCACGGCGGTGCGGCTGCGCTGCGTGGACTCGATGGCCGCGCGCATACCGGCGCCGCCGGCGCCGACGATGACGGTGTCGTACTTGTGGATCTTCATGATCGGTTGCCTCAGCCCCGTGCCTAGCGGATGTTCGGGTCGAAGGTGAAGATCACCAGCGTGCCCAGCAGGATGGTGAACACCGTGGCGGTGTAGAGCAGGCCCTTGAGCCACAGCCGCGTGTTCGGGCGCTCCGCGTAGTCGTTGATGACCGTGCGCAGGCCGTTGGCGCCGTGCAGCATCGCGAGCCACAGCATCAGCAGGTCCCAGGTCTGCCAGAACGGGGACGCCCAGCGGCCCGCGACGAACGCGAAGCCGATCTTGGAGACGCCGCCGTCGAGGACGAGCTGGATCAGCAGGTGGCCGATGACCAGGACGACCAGGACGATGCCGGACAGACGCATGAAGAGCCACGCGGCCATCTCGAAGTTGCCGCGGGTCGACTTCGGGCTCTTCTTGGTGCGCTTACGGGGCGGCTCGATGAGGGGGGCCGGGTTGTCGGGGCTGTAGCCCGACAGTTCCCCGGTGCCCTCGACGGGGCCGATGCCGGATGCGGTGGTTTCAGTGGCGGACATCTGTCTCAGCTCCCGAAGACTTCACGAGCGGCGTGGCCGAGGACGGGGTACAGGGCCCCGATCATCAGGACGAGCCAGATGCCGACGACGGACCAGAGCATCGTCTTCTGGTGTCGGGGGCCGTTGGACCAGAAGTCGACGGCGATGACCCGAAGACCGTTGAGCGCGTGGAAGAGGATGGCGGCCACGAGGCCGTACTCCAGCAGCGCGACGATCGGCGTCTTGTACGTGGCCACGACCTTGTCGTAGGCGTCGGGGGAGACACGTACGAGAGCGGTGTCCAGCACGTGTACGAACAGGAAGAAGAAGATGAGGACGCCGGTGACTCGATGAGCCACCCAGGACCACATTCCTTCCCGGCCGCGGTACAGCGTTCCAGCCGGCACGGAAGAACCCTCCGGGAGCGGGGATTGGGGCCGGCCGGCTTGCTTGTCGGTCTGACCCGGCCGGGTACGGTCCACCGGCCCCGGCCATGGTAGCGACGTCGTTGCGCTTGGCTTAAGCCGGGAGGGTTGGTGTGATCAAACTGGCATACAAAGGTGCACGTAAGGGTGAGTAGCGGGCGGCATCCGGGCCGGTCGCGCGGTTTCCCGTGGCCCTAGAGGACCGCATGGCTCCCCGCGCCCCTGAGGAGGTGGCCCGTCAGGCGTTCTCGCGCCAGGCGGCGCAGCTCCTCCCCGACCACCACGCGCTCCTCCTCCGGGTCGTTCGAGAGGCGGGAGCGGATGCCCTCCAGGGTGCGGTCGAGGAGTTCGTCGGGGTGGGCGGTGCCGCGGGCGATGACGAAGACGTGGCCGAAGCGGGCCTCGTACGCGGCGTGCGCGGCGTCGAGGGCGGTGTGGGCGACGCCGTAGATGTCGTCGGGGAGGACGGGGAGGGTCTCGCCCGCCAGCGCCTCGGCCAGGTCCGCCGCCGTGAGGTCGTACGCGGCCTCGTCGGAGGCGGCGAGGAGGGCGTCGACGTCGGGGTAGGGGCGGTGGTCGGTGAGGCGGTGCGCCCAGCGCAGGCTGCGGAGGCAGCCGAGGAGGTCCTGCCGGGCGGTCTCGGCGGGAGCGTGGTTGAACCGCTCCAGGGGCGAGAGGCCGGGAGTGGGGGCCTGCTCCGGAACGGCGACCTGGCCGGGGAGGTGCGGGAGACGGTGCGGAGGCAGCGTGGGTCCTCGGCGGTGCGTAGGGGTCGGCTGGGCAGGCTGTGCGAAAGGTGCCACCACGTTATCGAGGCGGTTCATGGGCTGTCCGTTCGATGCCCGAAATTCACCCGGACGGGAGAGTTTCGGAACCTGTGGTGGACGGTTCGGGCGGTGGGACGTCGTAGGTTCGAGAAGGGGGCTCGGTGGAGAGCCGGGTGTGGGACCGGGGGCAGAGCGTGGCGAGAGGTGTGTGAGATGTCGTGGACGGTGAGCGGGACCAGGACCGGTACGGGGACCGGGGGCGTGTCGTGAACCGGGGCCGGCGCAGGGCACCCCGCAGGAAGACGGCGATCACGTCGAAAGGGTTGCTCCTGGGCACGGGAGTCGTGCTGGCGGGCGGCGCGGTCGCGGTGGCCGTGACCGTGTGGCCGGGCGACGGGACGTCGACGTCCGGTGGATCGGGCCCGTCGCCGGAGCAGACGGCCGTGGGCGCCCCCCGGACCACCCCCTCCGCGTCCCCGTCGCCGTCGCGCACCTATCCCCTGTCGGCGAAGCCGCGGACCGTCCCCGCCGTCCGGCAGCACGAGGCCGCCCGCGGCCCCGGCTGGAAGCCCGCCGACGGGGGCCGGGTCGTCGTACGGAACGCCGCCCTGGCCGACGAGGGGCGGCTGACCGCCGGGGAACTGGGCCTGACGTACGCGGGCGAGACGCGGCCCCGGGACGGTGACGTGGAACTGGCGCTCACCGGGGCGGACGCGCCGCGGTCGGAGGCGTACACGCTGACCGTGAAGGACGGCCGGGCGCGGATCGCCGCGCCCGCCGAGGCGGGCGTCTTCTACGGCACCCGCACCCTGAAGCAGGAGGTGCGCGGCGGCGGTACGGCGCCGGAGGGCGTCGTCCGGGACGAGCCGGCCAAGCCGCAGCGCGGGTTCATGCTCGACATCGCGCGCAAGCACTTCACGGCGGGCTGGATCGAGGACCGCGTCCGTGAGCTGGGCGACCTGAAGTACAACCAGCTCGGTCTGCACTTCTCCGACGACCAGGGGTTCCGGATCGAGTCCACGAGCCACCCCGAGGTGGTGTCCCGGCAGCACCTCACCAAGGCCCAGGTGAGGAAGATCCTGGACCTCGCGGAGAGCCGCCACATCGAGGTCGTGCCCGAGATCGACTCGCCGGGGCACCTGGGGGCCGTGATCGCGGGCAACCCGGGGCTCCAGCTGAAGAACGCGCAGGGCGAGGCCGCGAGCGGCGCCGTCGACATCTCCAACCCGCGTTCCGCCGTGGTCGTGGACGAACTGCTCGACGAGTACGCCGACCTGTTCGACGGGGCGGACTGGCACCTCGGCGCCGACGAGTACCGGGCGCTGATGTCCTCGAACCCGGAGGCCTCGTATCCGCAGCTGGCCGCCGCCGCGCGCCAGAAGTACGGCGCCGGCGCGACCGTCGCCGATCTCGCCACCGGCTGGCTGAACGACCGCGCCGCGGTGATGCGCGGCCACGACCGGACCGTACGGGCCTGGAACGACGGGTTCTTCCGGGGCGGCTCGGTCCAGGCGGACAAGGCGATCCAGGTCGCGTACTGGACGGGCAAGGAGATCGGGGCCCGGCCGCCGGTGGAGTATCTGAGCGCCGGTCGCCAGGTGATCAACTACAACGACGAGTACCTGTACTACGTCCTCGGCGAACCCAACCAGTTCGTCTACCCGACCGGGCAGCGCATCTACGAGTCCTGGACCCCACGGGTGCTGCGCGGCACCACCGCCGTGCCCGCCCAGTACGACTCCCAGATCCTCGGCGGCTCCTTCGCCGTCTGGTGCGATCTCGCGAACAGGCAGACCGAGGCGCAGGTCGCGGCGGGCGTCCGGATGCCGCTGCGGGCGCTTTCGCAGAAGCTGTGGGACCCGGGGAAGCCGGCCCTGACCTGGGCGCAGTTCCGGGAGCTGGCGGGGAAGGTGAGCTGACCCTCCGGGGGCGGAACCGGGTGGACGGGCGGGACGGGGGAGTCGTAGGGTCCGCCTGTTCTTGTTGCTGCGCGTGAGGTTCTGGGGAGGAATCCGCGCTTCCATGGCCGGTCGGGGGATCTGAATGACGTGCACGCGCTGTCGGCAGTTCGACGCGGCGCCCGGGGGAGAACTCTGCCGGGCCTGCGAGGCCGAGGACCAGCATCCGGATGTGGGTGCGGGCCTCCCGAAGGCTCCGCCTCCGGGTGTCGGTGTGCCCCTGGGCCCGCCGCCCCTGTTGCAGTCGCCGGTGGGGCTGGGGCGGGCGGTGGCGATCCTGCTCGGGGTGGTCGCCGTGGCCGACCTGGTCGCGGTGTGGGCGGATCTCTCGCTCCTCGACGTGATGAACCGGATGCTGGCCGACGACTGGAGCGTTGCTCTGGAGCGTGATTCCGACCGGGCGGACGGGCTGATGGCGCTGGCCGCCGCCCTCCAGACGTTCACCTACCTGGCCACGGCCGTCGTCTTCTTGGTCTGGTTCCACCGGGTGCGGGTCAATGCCGAGGTGTTCGACCCCTTCGGGCATCGGAAGAAGCGAGGCTGGGCGATCGGCGGCTGGTTCGTTCCGGTGGTGAACCTGTGGTTCCCACGCCGGATCGCCGTCGACTGCTGGGAGGCGAGCGGCCCCTGGGGGAAGCCGAGGTCGCACGCGCTCGTCAACACCTGGTGGACGCTGTGGCTGCTCAGCCTCGTCGCGGGGGAAGTGGGCGACCGGGCGTACCTGCGGGCGGAGACGGCGGAGGAGTACCGGCCGGCCGCCCAGCAAATGCTGTTCGCGGACTCCCTGGAGATCGTGGCCGCCGTGTTCGCGGCCCTCTTCGTCCTCGCCCTCACCCGGATGCAGGACGACAAGGCGCGGAGCGGGCCGCGTGATCCGGAGCCGGTCGCCGGGCTCTGAGGCGTAGGCCGTCGCCGGTTTCTGTGCCGCAGAGCGTCTCGGTCCGGTCGGTCCGTCTCGGTCCGGTCGGTCCGTCTCGGTCTGTCTCGGGGCAACCGTGCGGATTGCCCGATTCCGGGGGCGGACCGCCGTACGGCTGTGGTCTATTCCCGGTATGGGGTACTGGGGGTACTACGTTGTCGGCAGGAGCGAGCGGCCGCTCAAGGAGCTGGACGCGCTGGCCGGAGCCGAGGCCCTGACGTTGTGCATGACGGCGGACGAGGGCTGGCAGATCTGGGCGTACCCGACGGGCGCGCCGGGCGCCGAGGCGGCCGGGGGCTCCGGGGGCACCGCCGATGTCGGCAACATGAACACGCTCGCCCGGGAGACGGGGGCGCCAGCGCTGTTCGGCTATGTCATGGACAGCGACTGCGTGGTCGTCGAGGCCGCCGGGCCGGAGAGCGGGGCGTGGACGACGTGTCTCGCGCGCCGCGCCATGGCCGCGTATCTGGGAGACGGGGACGGGCTCACCGTCGAGGACTACTTCCTCGAACCGCGCGACGCCGCCGGGCGCGCCGTCGCCTGGGCCGCCGAGGCGGGGCGGGACGTCGTCGAGCGGTCCCTGGTCGAGGTGTTGACCGCGGAGCCTGGACCGGCGGACCCCCTGGCTGAAAACATTCTGTTCCGGTTGCTCGACCGGCTCGGGGTCGTCCCTCTGTGACACTCCCGCGTCGTCGCACGCAGTAAGGGGAAGTGCGGGCTCCGTATAACCGGGGCGCGATCGAGCGGGATCTAGGGGAGGCGCGATGAGCCTGGTGGAGCTGATGGCCCAGGCCGACGAACGTGGTCTGGCGGCCGGGGGTCTGGCTTGTTTGGACCGCTGCGTACCGCTCCTCGGGGGCGACGACGAGGTCCTGCGTCCGCTCTGGGCGGGACTCGTGGACGAGGGGGAGGAGTGGGGCGAGCGCCTCGCGAAGATACGCGGCGAACTGGCACCACCGGGCCCGCCCGAAGCCGGCTCCGGCGTGAGCGGCGGTGAGGAGATCGTCGTGCTCGCCCGCGGGATGCTCGACGCGGTTCCCGAGGAGCCGTCCGGCGAAGGGCTGCGGGAGTGGGCGGAGGTGTGCTCCGTCGCCGCCCTGCGGATCCATCAGCTGCTCGACCCGCTGGACGCCGGGAACGCCGCCTCCGTGGCGGCGTGCCGCGAGGGCCGCACCGAGGGTGCCTCCCATCTCGTCGCCGCCGAACTGCGCCGTCAGATCGTGGTGTTGGAACTGCTCGCCCAGCACGGCGCGGCGGGACTGCGGCAGGCGCTCGGGGTGGCCACGGAGGGGCGGCGGGTGCTGCGGGCGGTCGTGTCGCGGCGCGCGCGGGGGGCGCGGCGGTAAACCTCGTTTCCTGGCGGGTCCTGTGGGTGTCCTGGGGCCGGGTGTGGCGGTCCTGCGCCGGTGTCGAGGACGGGCCCGAATCGCGAAACGTCTCGTGCCGGGCGGGCGCTTTCCCGAGTGTGAGCGCACAGCAGACATTCAGTTCGGTCGGTACCACCAGCGCACCGGGGAGCCGTGGGAACCGGCCCGGTAGCGCGGCGAAGCCCCTGCGGTGGGCGGCCGACGCGGTGGCGATGATGCGGGAAGGGGCGCGGGTGCGCCTCGACTACTCGACGCAGAGCCTGTGGCGGGTGGACCGGATGATCGAGGAGATCCGCCGGGAGGGGGCGCCGTACGCCGCCGTGGAGGGGGCGTTGCGGGGTTTCGGGGCGTACGGCGGAGAGGTCGTCGTGCGCTGGGCCGGCGGTGAATGGGTCGAGGCGGAGGGCGGCTACTGGGTGCGTACCCGGGACGGCCGCTTCTGGGACCCCTTCGACGAGGCCCGCCGCTGCTTCACGGGCGACGGGTCACTGCGGCTGCTGTGCCACGACGCGATGCCCTCCGGGTGAGGGCGGTTGTTCGTCTGCGGGTGCGCGGGGCTTCTCGCACAGTTCCCCGCGCCCCTGAAAAGCGGGGGCTGCGCCCCCTGCTTCTCATCGGAGGGCCCCCACCGGACCCGTACGTGGGATCACGGCGTCAGCAGTTGTCCCAGGCGGCTTCCCGTCGGCGCTCCCAGTTGCGTCACCCCGTAGTACACGGACCGTGAAGCCACCGGCACACCGCCCACCGACGGCACGAACAGGACCGTTCCGTTCCCGGTGTCCTCGCCCTCCACGCCGACCAGCACATCGGCATACCCGTCCCCGGTGACATCCGTCCCCGACACCGCCGACCCGAACCGGTCCCCCGCCTCGGTGGAACCGGCGACATCCGGCGCGTCCTGCGAGAGCGCCAGCGACCCCGCCCCGCTCACCCCGGCCGCGGCCCCCTTCAACAGCCACACCGACCCCGCGTCGGCCCGGTTCTTCCCGTCCCGCGTGATGTCCTCGCCCGGCGCGCCGGTGAGCACGTCGGCGTACCCGTCGGCGTCGACATCGCCGACGGACACCGTCGAGCCGAAGCCGTCCGAGGTCTCGGAGGCACCCTCCACCCCGGCCGTGGCCTGGTGCACCGTCCGCGTCCCCGTCGCACCGAGGCCGGTGGAGGTGCCGGGGACCACGGTCACCTGACCGCCCGCGTTGCCGCCGGACTCGGAGGCGTACGGCTGCCCGACGACCAGGTCGTCGTACCCGTCGCCGTCGATGTCGCCCGCCCCGACGGCTCGCCCGCCCTTCACGGTCAGCGTTCCGACCTTCGTCAGCCCCAGCGACCGGGAGCCCTTGAACCAGACGACCCGGCCGATGCCGGACGCGTCACGGTAGGTGAGGGCCACGTCGGCGTAGCCGTCCCGGTTGAAGTCGCCGGTCGCGGCGTCCGCGTACGCCAGGGACCCGGTCGCCGTGGTGAGGTCCCCGGCGACCTCGTGGCCGTCGCCGAAGCGGGCCGCCCAGTTGCCGCCCGTACCGGTCGCGGCGGTGAACACGTCCGCCCTGCCGTCCGCGTTGAAGTCCCCGGCCGCCACCGTCGCGCCGAACCGCGCGCCGGCCGGCTCGTAGTCGTCGCCGAGGGCCATCGTGTCGGCGTCGGCGGTGAACGACGGCCCGTAGAGGATCGTCACCGCGCCCCGGTCCGCGTGCCCGGTGGTGTCGTCCTCGCCGGGCGCGCCGACCACGAGATCCGCGTCCCCGTCGCCGTCGACGTCGCCCCACGCGGTCGCCGCGCCCCACTGGTCGCCGGACTCGGCGGCGCCCGGCACACCCGCGCTCGCCTGGTCCAGCCGGAGCCTCGCGGTCGCCACGGGGCCGTTCGCGCCGCCCGGCACCAGGGTGACCCAGCCGCTGCCGACCCGGGGCGTCGGCGTCACCAGGTCGCTCACGCCGTCCCCCGTGTAGTCGGCGGTCGGGATCGCGGAGGAACGGCCCGCGGAGGCGGCGTAGCGACGTATCTCGGGGAGTTCGGAGTAGAGGCCGGCTCCCGGGGACGTGAGGGACGCCGCGTCGCTGCCGCCGGAGATCACGTCCAGCTCCGCGGACTCGCCGTGCGTGTACACACCGGTGTCCTCGGACGCCGTGAGCGTCACCTTGCCCGTGGGGTCGCCCGCGTACTGGCCCAGCTTCCACGCCGCCAGCCGTGCCACGGACTCCACGGCCGCCCGGCTCGGCCCGCCGCCGTCGAAGTCGCCGAGGACCGCGATGCCCGTCGACTCCCCGTCGAACCCGGGGGTGTGGGCGCCCCGCACCGGCAGGTCCGCGCCGCCCGCCCGGCCCTCGTAGATCCGGCCGCACTTGTCGACGACGAAGTTGTAGCCGAGGTCGCCCCGGCCGGCCGTCCCGATGTCGTCCGCCATGAGCGCGCGGATCAGGGCGGGCGACTCGGCGCAGCTGTAGTCGTCGGTGCCGCCGGTGTCGTGGACGAACACCGCGCCGATCCGGTCGACGTACTCGGCCGTCCCCGTCACGGCCGACTCGTCCGCGCCCCACGCCGCCCGGCTGACGATCGGGGGACGGGTGACGGTCGAGGGGCGGGCGGTGGGTCCGTCGGCGGCGGCGGTACCGGCGCCCGGCCCGACCACCGTGTACGACACCAGGCCCGCGCCGCCGGCCACGACGGCCCCCAGCGTCCGCCAGACCCTCCGCTTCGGCCCCACCGGCTCCGACACATGGCTCCTACGGCGACTCAAATACCCCACCCCTGTAAGAACGGTACGAAGACACCACCCGGCACACGGGTGACCCTTCTATTCAGCGCACAGGGGTCCGCGCAGATCGACATCGGGGGGTGCGGGTGTGCCCTATGTCACGGAGGAGGCCGGTGTTTCCGCTTCCGGGTGATGTGGGCCGCCCCGCGGACGCTCTCCGGGGGCGCGCCCGGGCCGCAGTGACACTTCCGCGAGCCGCGACGCAGAGGAGCGTGGGGGCTTGGCGGCGGTCGGGACGGCCCCCGGGACGGCGATCCCGGCACTGATGTGGCGCTGTCACGGACAGGTGTGGAGCCAGGGAGGGGAACCTCGGCGCGTGCAGGCGTACGACGCGGAACTGGGCGCGGCCGTCGCGCGGGCCCAGGCCGGGGACGAGGCCGCGTTCGCGGTGGCCTACCGGCTCGTGCAGCCCGGGCTGCTGGGGTATCTGCGCGGCATCGTCGGGGACGACGCGGAGGACGTCGCCTCGGACGCCTGGCTGGAGATCGCGCGGGACCTCGGCCGGTTCAAGGGCGACGGGGCGGGCTTCCGGGGCTGGAGCGCGACCATCGCCCGGCACCGGGCCCTGGACCATCTGCGGCGCCAGCGGGTCAGACCCCGGGCGACCGCGCTGGAGAACGACCTGCTGGAACTGCCGGGCGCGCACAGCACCCAGGACCAGGCGCTGGAGAGCCTCTCCACCGAGCAGGCCCTGGCGCTGGTCGCCCGGCTGCCCCGCGACCAGGCCGAGGCCGTCCTGCTGCGCGTGGTCGTCGGCCTGGACGGCCCCGCCGCCGCCCGCGTCCTCGGCAAACGCCCCGGCGCGGTCCGTACCGCCACCCACCGGGGCCTGAAGCGTCTCGCCCAGCTCCTCCGGAGCGAGGGTGTGACGGATGACGGCCCCCGGACGCTGGGGGAGTCGAGATGACCGACAGCGACGTCGGGACCCATGGGTGGAGGGAAGGGCGCGAGATGCCGTCGGGCAGGACGGAGCCGGAGATGAGCGACCGGCCTGACAACGGAGAACGGCACGACACCGTCTCCGCTGCCCCCGACACCGTCTCCCCTGCCCCCGTCCCCGCGCCCCCTGCGGCCACGGGCACCCCGTCCGCCGCGTTCCGTGAGGGCGCCTCCGTCGATTCGCTCCTCGCCGCCGCCGTGCGCGCGGCCGCGTCGGACGACCGTGCGGGGGAGGCGCGCGCCGTGGCGGCCTTCCGGGCGGCGCGGGAGAGCGGGGGCCGTACGGCCCGTACCCGGCGGCGCGACGACTGGCGGCCGAACGCCCGGCGCCGCGTCCAGCTCTCCGTCCGCACCACCCTGGCGGTCCTGCTGGCCAGCCTCACCCTCGGCGGAGCCGCCTTCGCGGCGATCGGCTCGGCCACCCACGGCGACAAGGGCGCCGACCGTGACTCCGGGGAGTACGGACACCGTGAGCGTCCCGCCCGCCCCGGCGGCGCCCCGACCCCGCCCGGCCCCGCGGACGTCCCGCGCCCCGGTACCGCGAGCCCGGACACCTCCGCCCCGGCCGAACGGGGTGGCGCGTCCCGGAGCCCGGACGACTCCCGCCGACAGGCCGACCGACGCGACGAAGGCAAGCCCTCCGACGACAGCCGACGCCAGTCACCCCGGCCCGCCGAACCCAACGGGCCGAACGAACCGAACGGGCAGAGCGAGGAGAACGGGCAGAGCGAGGAGAGCGGGCAGAACGGGCCGACCGGTTCGAAGGCGCCCGACGAGGCGGGGCGGTCGCACGTGTCCGGCGGCGATCGACCGGAGCCGACGGCCGGGGACGAGGACGAGATCGAGGGCGGCGCCCCGCAGAACGCGCCGCAGAAGGCCCCGCAGACCTCGCCGCAGAAAGCCGCCGGAACGAAGTAAGGCCGGCGTGCTCGCAAGACCCCCGTACTCGCAAGACACCCGGCCACTCCGCCGATGGCAACGGTCGGGGCCGCCACCCCCCACAGGAGAGGCCCCGACCGTCGCGCGGCACGGGCCGCGCGGCGACCCGTACTACCTACAGCGCCGCGTCCCCGTTTTCTGTCACACCTCGCCGCATCACGAGTTAGTTGCATGTTCTACGGACATGGACGCCCAGCGGTTTCAGGCCGTAACGTGCCATTCGCGCCGGATCGTGGATGGCGGAAGACGACCACAACCATCGACGGCCCGGCACCGCACGATTCATTGAGGACCACGAGAGCGAGAAACCCGGTCCGCGAGAGCGGCGCCGGTCGAGGCGCAAAGAGGGGCGCGCGCGGGTGCTGGGGGACGACGCGGAGCTGACCGCCGCGGTGCTTGCGGCACAGGACGGGGACGAGACCGCGTTCCGGACTGTGTACCGCTCGGTGCACCCACGGCTGCTCGGGTACGTGCGGACGCTGGTCGGCGATCCGGACGCGGAGGACGTCACCTCCGAGTCCTGGCTCCAGATAGCCCGTGACCTGGAGCGGTTCAGCGGTGACGCCGACCGGTTCCGCGGCTGGGCCGCGCGGATCGCCCGCAACCGGGCCCTCGACCACATACGGATGCGGGGACGCAGGCCCGCGATAGGCGGCGACGAGACCGAGCTGACCGGCAGGGCCGCCGAGTCCGACACGGCCGGCGAGGCGATGGAGGCCCTGGCCACCGGCCACACGCTCTCGCTCATCGCCCAGCTGCCGCAGGACCAGGCGGAGGCGGTGGTCCTGCGGGTCGTGGTCGGCCTCGACGCGAAGACCGCCGCCGAGGCCCTGGGCAAGCGCGCGGGAGCCGTACGGACGGCCGCGCACCGGGGGCTGAAGCGGCTCGCCGAACTGATCGGGGAGAATCCGGAGACGGCCGGCGAGGCCGACCCGGAGACCGGCGATCCGCTGGACGCCGTGCCCCCACCGAGAGAGCCGCGTGCACGCGCGGCTTCGTCCGCCGGTGTGACGCATATGCGTTCGCGGACGCAGAAGGATGTGTGATGGCCGACGAGCAGTACAGGTGGCTCACCCGCGACGCCGCGGAGCGGCTGCTGCGCGGGGAGCCGCTCGAAGCCGTCGACGCCGACACCCGTGACCGTGCCGCCCGGCTCGCCGAGGCGCTCGGCGCGCTGACCGCCGAGGTCGCTCCGGGGGCCTCGGGGAGCGCCGAACTCCCCGGCGAGGAAGCCGCGTTGGCCGCCTTCCGCAGCGCGCGAACAGCCCGCACGGCCCGTACGCCCGGCTCGGCCGCCGCCCCCTCCGCGTTCCCGCCCGACGGCGGGCGGGCTGCCGAGACCGGCCGTGGCAGCCGTACGCACACCGCCGCCGATGCGGGACTCGTCCACCTCGGACGGCCCGCGCGGCCGGGCGCCGGGTCGGCCGCGCGCCGGGCCCGCTGGGGCCGGCCCGTACGGTTCGGGCTGGTCGCGGCGGTGGCCGCCGGGATGCTCGGCGGGGTCACGGTGGCGGTCGGCGGCGGCGCGCTGACCGCGTTCCACGACGACCGGCCGGAACCCTCCGCCACCGTCTCCACCGGCGGGTCCCCGGACCGGCCGCTGCTGTCGCCGTCACCGGACCCGCAGGACGGCGAGGGCCGCCGGCGGGCGTGGGGCGACATGAAGCCCGAGGAGACCCCGGACGGCTCCGCCCGGGGCGAGGGCACCGGCGGTACCGACGAGGACGGGTGGACCGGCGACGGCGGGAAGAACGACACCCCCGACCAGGAGTGGTGGAACAAGGTCCTCTCCGCCTGCCGTGACGTACGCGACGGCAAGGAGCTGGGGTCCGACCGTCGGCGCGACCTGGAGGACGCGGCGGGCGGCAAGGGCAAGGGACAGCTGAAGCGGTACTGCGAGGGCGTCCTGGCCGGCGGCTCCGACAACCCCGGCACGAAGAAGCGGCCGGGCGGGGGCACCGGGGCGGGCCGGAGCAGCGGGGCCGGGGCCGGTGCGTCGGACTCCGGTGACGCCGACGGCTCGGCCGGCGGCGGTGCCGGCAAGCCGCGTTCCGGCAGCGACCCCGACGAGGACGACGACTCCCACCCCGGCAAGGGCCGCCACGGAAACGGCACCGGCACCGGCACCGGCGGCGGTGCCGGCAAGAACCGTCCCGGGCACGGCAAGGGCGGCCAGGGGCATGGCAACGGCAAGGGCAACGAGGGCAACGGCCACCGGAGTCAGCTCGCCGCGGCGGCGCGGATCGACCTCGCCGTCCGCGTCACCCCCTCCTGACCTGCGCTTTCTCCGCTGTTACGAATTCTTTCGCGGAACGGGTAACACTTTTGGCCGCCCCGGCGCAGTAATGAGTGAGCCGACTGGTCATCGGCCGTCGCACAGAGCCGGGGTTCCCCCCGTACCTACGGCTCGTGCACCTCGGCGCGGGCGGGACACGTTCCCCCGGTCCCGCCCGCGCCCCATTCCCCCGTGGTCCCCCGTGACCCCGTACTCAGGCTGACGCGGTGGACACCCTCCCGCTATGCCTCATGTGACGCACGTCACGACATCTCGTGGGCGCCCCTCACCCCTCACCAGTACACGACGACCTTGTCGCCGTTCCTGACCTGCTCGAACAGTCGCGCGATCGCCGCCTTGTCCCGGACGTTGACACAGCCGTGCGAGGCCCCGTAGTACCCGCGGGCCGCGAAGTCGGCGGAGTAGTGGACGGCCTGGCCGCCGCTGAAGAACATCGCGTACGGCATCGGGGTGTCGTACAGGGTCGACCAGTGGTCGCGGGACTTGAAGTAGACGCTGAAGAGCCCCTCCCGGGTCGGCGTGAACTCCGAGCCGAACCGCACCTCGACCGTCGTCAGCGTCCTGCCGTCCACCATCCAGCGCAGTGTGCGGCTCGTCTTGCTGATGCACAGCGCCCGGCCCGTCATACAGCGCGGATCGGGTGACGCGGCCGGCTGCCCGCCGTACGCGTACAGGTCCCACTTGCCGGGCTCCCGCGTCATGTTCAGCAGCCGCGCCCAGGTCACGCTGTCCGTCTTGCCGGTCCGCGGGAGCCCACGCTTGCCCTGGAAGCCCTTGACCGCCTGGACCGTCAGGTCGTCGTACGTCCCCGTGGGCCCCGTGAAGAGCCACGCGATCTGCCGCAGCCGCGCCTGCAACTCGCGTACGTCGAGGCCCTCGTCGCCCTGGGACCAGAGCACCGGGGGCGGGGGCGAGGGCCTGGGGGAGGGTGGGGGAGCGGGGGAGGGCGGCGCGGTCGTCGGGGCCTGCCCGGGCGCCCCCTTCCCGTCGCCCTCGTTCCCGCCCGCGGCCCGGTCGCCGCCGTCGACGCCGTCGCCGTCGTCCTGCTTCGGGGTGCCGTTCGGCGTGCTGCTCCCGTCGATGCGTACGGGCTGGCGCTGGCCGCCGTGCACCTCGATCCCCTGGGCCGTGCAGGCGCCGGCCATGGCGAGTGCCGCGATCGCGGCCACCGATCTCCGCATGTCCTTGATACGCATCGGGGTCCCCGTCGTCTCATGATCGCCGCGTCCGGTCGCTCTCCCGGACAGGTTGCCCGGACGTGACCCTTCGCGAACAAACGGGCATGGTTGTGAGCAAGGTCCCGGCCAGGGGCACTCCACCGGCCCAACGGCCGCCGCTGCAGTCCGCCGGCGAGGCCGTCGGGCTCATGAGTAACAAGCGAGCATCCGAGCGACGAGCAAGACGGAGGCACACACCATGACGCGCGAGTCGGAGTCCGGGCTGCCCATCGAGCCGTTGTACGGGCCGGAGGTGCTGGAGGGCTGGGATCCGGCGGAGCGGCTGGGGGAGCCGGGGGAGTATCCGTTCACGCGTGGTGTGTACCGGTCGATGTACACGGGGCGCCCGTGGACGATGCGGCAGTACGCGGGTTTCGGGACGGCGGTGGAGTCCAATGCCCGCTACCGGCAGCTGATCGCGAACGGCACGATGGGGTTGTCGGTCGCGTTCGACCTGCCCACCCAGATGGGCCACGACTCCGACGCCCCGATCGCGCACGGTGAGGTCGGCAAGGTGGGCGTGGCGATCGACTCGGTCGACGACATGCGGGTGCTGTTCGACGGTATTCCGCTGGACAAGGTCTCCACGTCGATGACGATCAACGCCCCGGCGGCCGTGCTCCTGCTGCTGTACCAACTGGTGGCCGAGGAGCAGGGCGTCAGCGCGGAGAAGCTGACCGGCACGATCCAGAACGATGTGCTGAAGGAGTACATCGCGCGCGGGACGTACATCTTCCCGCCCAAGCCCTCGCTGCGGCTGATCGCGGACATCTTCCGGTACTGCGGGGCCGAGATCCCGAAGTGGAACACGATCTCGATCTCCGGGTACCACATGGCGGAGGCGGGGGCCTCGCCGGCGCAGGAGATCGCGTTCACGCTGGCCGACGGGATCGAGTACGTGCGCACGGCGGTCGCGGCCGGGATGGACGTGGACGACTTCGCACCC
The DNA here is from genome assembly GCF_055575575.1 of Streptomyces sp. NPDC034049. Taxonomy (NCBI): domain Bacteria; kingdom Bacillati; phylum Actinomycetota; class Actinomycetes; order Kitasatosporales; family Streptomycetaceae; genus Streptomyces; species Streptomyces sp. NPDC034049. Next base: position 576,554 of record NZ_JBVISJ010000002.1, on the reverse strand, counting down.
CGGCTGTCGTTCTTCTTCGTCGCCCGTACGACGGTCCTGGAGGAGGTGGCCAAGTTCCGTGCGGCGCGCCGGCTCTGGGCGCGGGTGATGCGCGAGGAGTTCGGGGCGAAGAACCCCAAGTCGCTGATGCTGCGTTTCCACACGCAGACGGCCGGGGTGCAGCTGACGGCGCAGCAGCCCGAGGTGAACCTGGTGCGGGTGGCGGTGCAGGGGCTGGCGGCGGTGCTGGGCGGGACCCAGTCGCTGCACACCAACTCCTTCGACGAGGCGATCGCCCTGCCGACCGACAAGAGCGCCCGCCTCGCCCTGCGGACGCAGCAGGTGCTGGCGTACGAGACGGATGTGACGGCGACGGTCGACCCGTTCGCCGGCTCCTATGTCGTGGAGAAGATGACGGACGACGTGGAGGCGGCCGCGGTCGGGCTGATGCGGAAGGTGGAGGACCTGGGCGGCGCGGTGGCGGCCATCGAAGTCGGGTTCCAGAAGGGCGAGATCGAGCGCAGCGCGTATCGCATCGCCCAGGAGACCGACTCCGGTGAACGGGTCGTGGTCGGCGTCAACCGGTTCCAGCTCGACGAGGAGGACCCCTACGAGCCGCTCCGCGTCGACCCGGCCATCGAGGCCCAGCAGGCGCAGCGACTGGCCCGGCTGCGCGCGGAACGCGACCGGTCGGCGGTGGACACCGCCCTGGCCGCGCTGAAGAAGGCCGCGGAGGGCACGGACAACGTCCTCTACCCGATGCGTGAGGCGCTGAAGGCCCGCGCGACGGTCGGCGAGGTCTGCAACGCCCTTCGTGAGGTCTGGGGCACCTACGTCCCCAGCGACGCCTTCTGATCGCTCGCGCTCGCCCCGCGGTCGACTGTGATCGGCCGCGGGTCGCCCTCCCTCGTCTTTTCGCCACCTTTTCGTCGGGCTTCCTCCGGGCATGTCGGGATGTCGGACCCCCGTGCGACACTCCTTTGCATGTTCGGCGTCATCGACCTCCCCACCTATCTGGCGGGCCTCGTCCTGATCGTGCTCCTGCCCGGGCCCAACTCCCTCTACGTGCTGTCCGTGGCCGCCCGGCGCGGCATACGGACCGGGTACCGGGCCGCCGCCGGCGTGTGGGTCGGGGACACCGTGCTGATGACGTTGTCGGCGGCGGGGGTGGCCTCGCTGTTGCAGGCCAACGCCGTGCTCTTCGGGATCGTGAAGTACGCGGGCGCCGGCTATCTGTCATGGCTGGCGCTCGGGATGCTGCGGGCCGCGTGGGGGATGTGGCGCAGCCGCCGGGAGCGGGTCGTGGAGGGGCCGGGCGAGGAGGTCGCCGAGGGGGAGCGGCCGTTCCGGCGGGCCGTGGTGATCAGTCTGCTGAACCCGAAGGCGATCCTGTTCTTCGTCGCCTTCTTCGTGCAGTTCGTGGACCCCGGGTACGCCTACCCGGCGCTCTCCTTCGTGGTCCTCGGCGCCTTCGCCCAGCTCGCCAGCTTCCTCTACCTGAGCGCGCTGATAGTCAGCGGCACCAGGCTGGCCGCCACGTTCCGCCGCCGCAGGCGGCTGTCGGCGGGGGCCACCTCGGCGGCGGGGGCCCTGTTCCTCGGGTTCGCGGTCAAGCTGTCACTGGCGAGCAGCGCGTAGGCGGACTGCCCTCCTGATCGCCCGCGTCACCACCGGGGGCAGCAGGTCCACGGCCAGCCTGCGGGCCGTGCTGCGGGGTGGTCGGCGCCCGGCCGGGGGCCGGGGTGCGGGTGTCGTCGCGGCGGGGGCCGGCGGGGCGGGGGTCGGCGGCTCGGTCCAGTAGCGGGACTTCGGGAAGGCCGGGGCCTTCATGCCCCTGGACTTGAGGCGCAGGATGCGGTGCCCCGCGGCCCGCTGGTCGCTGAGGTGGCAGTCGTCCCGGTCCGCCACCATGGCGAGCAGCGCCTCCTGGAGCGGCTCGGGGTCGTCCCAGGTGCCGTAGAGCTTCTGCGTGCTGAGACAGACGGGGTTGAGGCCCCGGTTGAGGACGGCCTCCCACGCGGCGATGGAGACGCCCGGCGTGTGCTCCGAGCGGAAGTCGTCGAGGACCACCAGCCCGCCGGGGAGGAGTACGTCCCGGGCGGCGGTGATGTCGGCCTCGACGTGCTCGTACAGATGCGAGGCGTCGATGTGCACGAACCGGCACGAGCGCGGCTTCACCTCGCCCGGGACGATCGAGCTGGGGCCCTGGAGGACCCGGGGCAGCTCGTCGTGGAAGGAGAGGTAGTTCGCCTCGAAGGCCCGACGGGTGAGCGTGCTGCGGTACGACTTGGTGGCCTCCGCCGCGTTGGCGTCGTCCGGTGCGTCGCTCTCGAAGAGGTCGCAGACCGTGTAGGCCTCGCCCTCCTGGAGATGCCGGCCGAGGAAGATGGCGCTCTTGCCCATGTAGACGCCGACCTCCAGGAGGTCGCCCCTCTCGCCCCTGGCCTCCTGGCGGTTCAGGAACCAGTCGAAGAGCAGTTGGTCGAGCACCGGGAACCAGCCGGGGACGTCGTCGAGTTCCCGGGGGAGTCGGATCGTGCCGTGTTCTGAGGTCATTTCAGAGGTCATGAGGACGGACCTTCTTGCGTCGACGAGGCGAACAGGCGAACGGGCCTGGAACCCATGAGATGCCTCCGGCCCGGTCAAGGATGCTGCGGAGCCTCTCCGTGCAGGGGTTTTCGAACCCTCGGGCCGGATGAACAGTGAGCCAATTCCGGGTTCAGGGACCGTTCAGCGGCGGCGTCCACCGAGTGACGCCCGCAGCAGCGGCTGCAACGGACGTTCGACCCACTGGTGCAGCAGCCGGGCGAGCCCCAGCATCAGCGCCACGGTGAGCGCGACGGTCAGGGCCGACGGCACGCCCAGCCTCTGGTGCAGTACCTGCACCACCGGCCAGCCCAGGTGCTCGTGCACGAGGTAGAACGGGTACGTCAGGGCCCCCGCGGTGGTCAGCCAGGGCCAGTCGACCCGGTTCAGCAGGCCGAGCGCCACGGCGCCCACGGCCACGAAACCGACGGTGACGGCGAGGACGATGCCGAGCTGGGAGCGGTAGGAGAAGTAGTCCGCGTTCGGGGCGTGCCACATCGCCTCGACCGTCTGGTACTGGCTCAGCAGCAGACTGAAGACCACGATCAGCCAGGCGGCGGTGTCCCGGCGGTCCCGGTGCACCAGATACAGGCCCATGCCACCGATGAACAGGGACGCGTACTCCGGCATCAGGACCATGTCCAGCAGCGGTTCCCCCGCGCCCTGCGCGACCACCGAGGCCAGCGTCCAGCCGCCGCAGAACCAGAGCACCCGTCTGCGGGTCACTCCGGGCAGCACCACGCACAACGCGAACAGGACGTAGAAGCGGACCTCCGCCCACAGCGTCCAGCACACGCCGAGGACGCGGTCCGCGCCGAGCGGCATCTGCAGCATCGTGAGGTTCACCAGGAACTCACTGACCGACACCCGCGCGAAGGCGACCCCCGGCAGCGCGAACACCACCGCCACCAGGATCACCGCCGCCCAGTACGCCGGCAGCAGCCGAGCCGCCCGGGAGGCGAAGAACGCCTGCACCGAACGGCCCCAGCCGCTGGCGCAGATCACGAACCCGCTGATCACGAAGAAGGCCTGCACACCGGCCCAGCCGTAGGCGAGCCAGCTGTGGGCGGTGGGGAACTGCACGGAGGGCGACGCCCCCCAGGCCTTCGCGATCTCCCCGTCCCGCCCGCCGTAGTGATAGGCGGCGACGGCGAGAGCGGCGATCAGCCGTAGCCCGTCGAGCGCGTAGAGCCGGGGCGCCGATCGACGGTCGCCCGCTGCGGCGCCCCCGAAGGGGCGCGGGGCTGCATCGATGTGCGGCTCCGCCGCGGGGCGCGACCGGCCCCCACCGGCCCGCACTTGAGACTCGACACGATCGTCGGTCTGCGTAGAAGAGGTCACCGCAGAGCTCATCCCAGCGTCGCCCGCTTGAGCGACCTGGCCCGCCGAGCGACTCGTCGCACCGTCGCGTTGCGCGGAATGAACGCGAGCTGCACCGGGATACCGCCGGGCAACCCCAGCGAGGTCAGCCGCCGCCGCTTGAAGTACCGCAGCGTGTGGGTGCTCAGATGCCGCGTCAGATACGCCTCGGTCTCCGCCCGCAGCGACGGATAGATCTTCGACTGCATCGCGAACCCCACCGCCCGGACCAGGCCGTCGAGGTCGGACACCTCGATGCCCGGCCGCTGCGCGGCGACCGCCGCCGCGTCCCCCAGCTCCGGCAGCAGCGCGTCCACGATCGTGACGGGCACCCGGTTGCTGTTCTCGTACGGGGCGAGCCGGTCCAGCAGCGTGCCCGTGCCGACGCGGGCGACCGGGAGGTCGTACAGCGCGGAGGCGGTGAGCAGGGCCGTCGAGAAGCAGCCGACGACCAGGGCCGGACGCATCCGCTGGTAGAGCACCTCGGCGAGCACCGGTGTGTCCAGCACGGTCAGGTCGGCGCCGAGCCGCTCCGCCTCCTTCTCCAGGCCGCGCGACCAGCGGGCCGGGGCACTGGGGTGCGGCTTGAACACGACCTCGGTGTGTCCGCGCGCGACGGCACCCTTCAACATCCGTACGTGGAGGGCCTCCTCCTCCTCGGCGGTGAGGATGCCGAGCGCGGAGAGGTACTGGCCGAGCAGCAGCGCCGGCTTCTCGATCGCGGGCAGCTCGTCACCGGTGTCGACGAGTTCGGCCAGCACCTTCACGAAGGCGTCCGTCGGCACGATCTCCGCCTCGACGCCGAACTCGGTGAGCAGCAGCGGCTTGAGACCCGGGACGAGGTCCAGGTGGAGCAGACGGTCGATCCGGGTGCCGACCAGCGGGTCGATCTTGTTGCGGGTGGGGCCGTAGCTCATCAGACCGTCGGCGTACACCGTCACGGGCGCGCCGGTGAAGATCTGGGCGAAGCCGAGCGCCGGGTGGACCTGGATGGACTCCACGGCCAGTTCGACGTCGTCGTCGCCGAGGTTCCACAGCAGCCGCAGGTGCCGCTCCCACAGCGGGACGTCGTCCGTGCGTGGGGACCAACCGCCGGGGTGGAAGGGGGAGATGGTCTCGTTCCAGGAGATCACCTCGTCGAAGCGGGAGCGCAGCCGCTCGAAGCCGGGCATCTCGTCCGGGCCGGGGGCCGTCTCCGGGGTCGCCGCGTTGTTGGAGACCAGCAGGATGCGCCGGGAGGCGGGGCGGAAACACTCGGTGTCCAGGGCGGCGGCCAGCGTGGCCGCGCCGTACAGCGTGGACGCCATGAAGATCTGCGTGGTCATGCGGCGACCCCCGTCGCGGCGGGACGGCGGCGCAGCCGGCGCAGCCGGGTGGCACGTTGGACGTCCATGGAGTCGAGGGCGTCGTCGAGCACGTCCTGCGGCATTCTGCGCAGCGCGACCGCGCTCATCGACTTCAGTTTCCGTGCCACCGCCGGCTCGAACCTTTCGATGGATCCCAAATGGTGGGAGATGATCGCGCAATAGGTGCGCACGGCCTTGGGAAGAAGTCTGTCCGCGTCCCGGTCCTGTGCGGTCTCCGCGATGACCTGGTCGAATGCGCGAATGAAATCGAGCTGTCGTACGTCGCCGATCTGGGTCAGCGAAGAAGCCACACCGCGCCGGTAGAAGACGCCCAGCAGCCCCACCGTGGCGAAGGATTCGGCCTCCCGGTGGAGCTTCCAGATCCACGGCCGGTCCTCGGCCGTGCGCAACCCGTGGGTGAAGTGCAGCACACCCCTGTCGACCAGCCGGCGGTGGTAGATGCCCGCCCAGGCGAACGCGTAGTCGACGGAGGTCGAGCGGTCGGCGGGCAGGATCGCGTCGCGCGGGTTCATCACCACGCCCCGCCGCCCGTTGGGCACCCGGTGGATCGAGCGGGCCCGCGCGGTGCACTGGACATGGTCCGTGCGCACGAAGTCGCAGCCCAACTCCTCGATGGCACCCAGCAGTTGAGGGTAGTAGCCGGGGGCGAGCCAGTCGTCCCCGTCGAGGAACGTCAGGTACTCGCCGCGGGCCTTGTCGATGCCCGTGTTGCGCGCGGTCGCCAGTCCTCCGTTCTTCTCGTGTCTGACGTACACCGCCCCCGGCAGCTCGCGCTCCGCGCGCGCGAGAATGTCCGGTGTCTCGTCGCGGGAACAGTCGTCGACGAGAATGAATTCGAAGTCCTCACGAGCGTTGGCTCCGAGGCTCTTCAGGGTGTCGGGCGCGTATTGCTGCACGTTGTAGAACGGCACGATGACGGAGAGCTTGACCACCCCCGTGACGTTAGGCGGCCCTCCGGCATTCGTCTTGACCAGCTGCTTGATGTCAGGTTAACGACGCGTGGCGGAACCGTGAACCAGATGATTTCCGGTGCCATTCGCTTCTCGATTCGCCGTTCGGCGATGTGCTGTTAACCCTTTGTTGCATTCGGGTTGGGCCGTTCAACGGAATCGCTTCCTAGCGTCTTCGATGTGCCAGCAAGTGCTAAGAACGGCCTGCGAGTCGCCGTACTCGCGGATTCCGACACCCGGTGGAAATGGGGCGCGCTCACCGCGAACCGTCTCGCTCCGGAGGATGCGGACATCCGCCTGGACGGCTTCCTCCTGCGTGGCCGAGCGACCCCCACCGCCCGCCAGCTCCAGGAGGTCGGCGTCCGCCCCGACTCCCTGCGCGAGGTGACCGGCCTCGAGTTCCTGCGCGCCATGAAGGAGGCCGCGTACGACGTCGTCCTGCTCTCCCTGGTCGGCGGGGGCGTCCAGGCGATGCTGCACGGCCTGCGCCGGGTCTGGGACGGGCGTTCGAAGCGGCCCGTGGTCGTCACCGGGTACGTCGGTGTCGTCTACGAGAAGCTCGCCGACGGTCTGCTGTTGCGGCACGGCGCGGACCTCGTCCTCGCCAACTCCCGCCAGGACGCGGAACGGTTCCGCGCCGTGTACGAGGGTGTGGGCGCCGACGCCTCCTCGGTCACCGAGGTCGCGCTGCCCTTCCTGGGCGGCAGGCCGTACGCCGGCCCCGCGGACCCGTCCGCGGAGCAAGGGCGCAGGCCCTACACGGTCGTCTTCGCCGTACAGCCGTCCGTCCCGGACAACCGGCGGGACCGCACGTATCTGCTGAACCGCCTGGTCCAGCACGCGAGGCTGCACCCGGACCGCCAGGTGCTGCTGAAGCTGCGCTCCAAGCCCGGCGAGCACACCACGCACATCGAGGAGCTGCCCTACCAGAAGCTGGCGGAGAAGCTGCCCGGCGGTATGCCCGCCAACTTCCGCCTCGCGTACGGGAACATGGGCGAGGTCCTCGACACCACCGACCTGCTGGTCACCGTCAGCTCCACGGCCGCCCTGGAGTCGCTGCACCGCCGGATCCCCACCGTCGTCCTCACCGACCTCGGGATCCGCGAGACCCTCGGCAACCACCACTTCGTGGGTTCCGGCTGCCTCGCCTCCTGGGACCAGCTGGACGCCGGGTACGAGCCGGCGCCGGACCCCGAGTGGGTCGCCCGCCAGGGGGTCGTAGCCGGGGGCACCTCCCGGACGAAGTCCGGGGGAGGCTCGTACGGCACCGCCTTCGACACGGCCCGCGCCCGCATCGCGAAGCTGGTCGCGGCGCCCGAACTGCCGCCCCTCGCGCCGTACTACACGCCCGTCACCGCGCCCGGCTACCTCCCCGGCATCCTCGCCCGCCACCACCTCGGCCCCGACGGCGCACCGCTGCCGGGGGCGCCCGCCGCCGCCGACCGGCAGGCCGGCCCCGTACGGCAGATCGTGCGCCGGGCCGCACGCGGCGCCTACCGCCACGGGGTGCAGCGCGTGGCGCCCGTCATCCGCCGGATGGGGGAGCTGTGAGCCGCCGCCCCTCCGCCTCGCAAGAGCCGCAAGGAGTCCCCGACATGTCCCACCCGGAAGCGGGCCAAGCGCCATCCGCCCGCCGCGTCCTCGCCGTGATCCCCGCGCGCGGCGGCTCCAAGGGCGTCCCCGCGAAGAACCTCGCCCCCGTCGGCGGCGTCCCGCTGGTGGCCCGCGCGGTCCGCGAGTGCCTCGCCGCCCGGCTGGTGACGGACGTCGTCGTCTCCACCGACGACCACGCCATCGCCGCCGCCGCCCGGGAGTCCGGCGCCGAGGTGGTGCTGCGCCCCGCCGCCATCGCCGGCGACACCGCCACCTCCGAGGCCGCCGTCCTGCACGCCCTGGACGCCCAGGAGTCCCGGCACGGCGTCACGGTCGACGTCGTGCTCCTCGTCCAGTGCACCAGCCCGTTCATCCTCCGCGAGGACATCGACGGCGTCGCCCGGGCCGTCGTCGAGCACGGCGCCGACACCGCCCTCACCGTCGCCCCGTTCCACGGCTTCATCTGGCGGGACACGGCGGACGAGTCCGCCGACGGCGAGGCGAACCACGCCGACGAGACGGGTGAAGTCACCGCGGGCGGCTACGGCGTCAACCACGACAAGTCCTTCCGCCCCCGCCGCCAGGACCGCCCCCAGGACCTGCTGGAGACCGGTGCCGCCTACGCCATGGACGCGGCCGGACTGCGCAAGCACCAGCACCGCTTCTTCGGCCGTACGGAGCCCGTCCGCACCGACCCCGCCCGGGTCCTGGAGATCGACGACCCGCACGACCTCGCCCGTGCCCAGGCCCTCGCCCCACTCTTCGACGCCGACCGGCCCGGCGCCCTCCCCACCTACGACGACATCGACGCCGTCGTCCTCGACTTCGACGGCACCCAGACCGACGACCGGGTGCTGATCGACTCCGACGGACGGGAGTTCGTCTCCGTGCACCGCGGCGACGGCCTCGGCATCGCGGCCCTCCGCAGGAGCGGCCTGAAGATGCTCATCCTGTCCACGGAACAGAACCCGGTCGTCGCCGCACGGGCCCGGAAGCTCAGGCTCCCGGTCCTCCACGGCATCGACCGCAAGGACCTCGCACTGAAGCAGTGGTGCGAGGAGCAGGGCATCGCGCCGGAGCGCGTGCTCTACGTCGGCAACGACGTCAACGACCTCCCGTGCTTCGCCCTCGTGGGCTGGCCCGTGGCGGTCGGCAGCGCCCACGACGTCGTACGCGGCGCCGCACGCGCGGTCACCACCGTCCCCGGCGGTGAAGGCGCGATCCGGGAGATCGCCGGCTGGATCCTCGGTCCCTCTCTCGACTCTCTCGACCCCCTCGACAAGTAAGGAACTGGTCCCACCATGAGCACCAACTCCCGTCTGCGCACGTTCGGTTCGAAGACCGCCGGCCCGGGTCACCCCGTCTACGTCGTCGGTGAGATCGGCATCAACCACAACGGTGAGCTGGAGAACGCCTTCAAGCTGATCGACGCCGCCGCCGAGGCCGGCTGCGACGCCGTCAAGTTCCAGAAGCGCACCCCCGAGATCTGCACCCCCCGCGACCAGTGGGACATCGAGCGCGACACCCCCTGGGGCCGCATGACCTACATCGACTACCGCCACCGCGTGGAGTTCGGTGAGGACGAGTACCGCCAGATCGACGAGTACTCCAAGGAGAAGGGCATCGACTGGTTCGCCTCCCCGTGGGACACCGAGGCCGTCGCCTTCCTGGAGAAGTTCGACGTCCCCGCCCACAAGGTGGCCTCCGCCTCGCTGACCGACGACGAGCTGCTGCGCGCCCTGCGCGGCACCGGCCGCACGGTCATCCTCTCCACCGGCATGTCGACCCCGAAGCAGATCCGCCACGCGGTCGAGGTCCTCGGCTCCGACAACATCCTGCTCTGCCACGCCACCTCGACGTACCCGGCGAAGGCCGAGGAGCTGAACCTCCGCGTCATCAACACCCTCCAGGCCGAGTACCCGAACGTCCCGATCGGCTACTCCGGCCACGAGACGGGCCTGCAGACCACGCTCGCCGCCGTCGCCCTCGGCGCCACCTTCGTCGAGCGCCACATCACCCTCGACCGCGCCATGTGGGGCTCCGACCAGGCCGCCTCCGTCGAGCCCCAGGGCCTGACCCGCCTGGTCCGCGACATCCGCACCATCGAGGCCTCCCTCGGCGACGGCGTCAAGAAGGTCTACGAGTCCGAGCTCGGCCCCATGAAGAAGCTGCGCCGTGTCACCGGCGTCGTCGCCGAGGCGGAGATCGCGGTGGCGGCGGGCGAGCCGGTCGGCGTCTGACCCCGGACCCCTGTAGATCCGTACTCACGGAAGCGACGGACACGTCGATGAGCCCCCGCACCGGAACCGCCGGCCCCCGCACTCTCGCCTTCGTCGAGAGCCCGGTACAGCTTCTGAACGTGCTGGAGTGGGCGCACACCCACGCCCTCGGCACCCCCGAGGACCCCGCCGCGGGGCCCTTCGGTTCCGGTGGCGCGGGGCTCACCGTGGTGGTCCTGTCGCCCAACGACCCCATGACCCGGGGCCAGCTGCGCCGGATGGCGGAGCTGGCCCGGGACGAGGGCCACGACGTGCGCTGGGAGGAGGCGCGCGGCGGCACCGCCGCCCCCTTCCGCACCGTCGGCGGCCTCGCCCCGCTGCTGCGCGCGGCGAGCCGCATCGTCCTGGGCGACCCCTTCTCCCGGTACGTCCAGCTGCTGCTGACCATCACCCGGGCACCGGACGTGGTCGTCGTCGACGACGGCACCGCGACCATGGAGTTCGTCTCCCAGCTGGCCCGGAGCGAACGCCTCGTGCGCTGGCACCGCAAGGGCGGCCGCCCCGGCCCCCGCGACCTGATCTTCGCCCCGGTCTCCGCCAAGGCCCGCAGGCGCCTCACCCCGGCCGCCGGCCGTCGCGTCGAGGTCTTCTCCTCCATGCCGATCGACGAGACCCCCGAGGGCGTCTTCGTCACCGCCAACGCCTTCGCCTGGACCCGCTCCCGCTTCGGTCCGCCCCGCATCACCAAGGGCGCCGACCTCGTGGGCACCTCCCTGGTGGAGACCGGAGTGGTGGACGGCGACCGCTATCTCGAAGCCGTCCGCTCCCTCGCGAAGACCCACGGCGCCACCCGCTACTTCGCCCACCGCCGCGAGAGCGCCGAGAAACTCCACACCCTCGCCGCGGAGACCGGCCTGGAGATCGTCCGCCCCGACCTCCCCCTGGAACTCATCGCCCGCCGCGGCCCCATCGGCCGGACGATCCTGAGCTTCCCCTCGACGGTCGTCCACACCCTGCCCCTGGCCCTGGCAGGGACGGACGTGCGCGTCGCCGTCTGCGACATCGACCCCGGCTGGCTCACCGAGAACGCCTCCCCCCGCGCCCAGGGCTTCCTGTCCGGCGTCACGGGTACGGCCCGGGACGTCCACCGGCTGTCGTCGGTGGCCTCGGCCTGAGGCCGGCACGACCCGCCGGGGCCGTGATCCCCGTCACCCTCGGCACGCGTACACCACCCGGTCGATCTTCCGGTCGCGGACACTCCCGTACACCCGCACAACCGCAGGCCACCGCACCCGTTCCACCCGGTCGCAGCAGTGTTCCGGCCGCATGATCGAACACATGACGTAGCCGACCGGTCGCGCGGTGGTGACGGTTCCGGCACCGTGGGACGACGGATACGTGGTAAGGGTGGAGTGTGGGAATCGTCCGGGCACCCCCGGACGTTTAGACGATGGGATTCGCGGGCAAACCCGGCGCTCCCGTCTCCGAGGGCCACCCGCACCGAAAGACGGACGGGTATACCCATCCCTGCCAATACGTATGCGTTGTGCGGCCGGAAAACTTCCCCTTACAGGCTGATTTTTTGTTGATCGAGGGTTAGAAGGTCGCCCGATCGCCCTACCCTTCAGAGGGTGAACCAACTGATGTCCCGAGAGTCCGAGGCCGATCTGCCAGGGGAAGCCGAAGCGTCGCTCCCCGGCACGTTGCCGGAAGCCCTGCGTGCCGAACTCGTCGCGTTCCGCCGCGACTTGCACATGCACCCGGAGCTCGGCAACCAGGAGTTCCGTACGACCGCCGCGATCAAGGCCCGCCTGGAGAAGGCAGGTCTCAGGCCGCGCGTGCTCGACAGCGGAACCGGACTCATCTGTGACATCGGCGACTGGAGCGGCGCCGACCACTCCGCGCTCGCGCTGCGCGCCGACATCGACGCCCTCCCCATCCCGGACACCAAGGTGGACTGCGACTACCGCTCCACCGTCCCGGACCGCGCCCACGCCTGCGGCCACGACGTGCACACCACCGTCGTCCTCGGCGCCGGCCTCGTCCTCGCCGACCTGCACCGCAAGGGGGAGCTGCCCCGCCCCGTCCGGCTGATCTTCCAGCCCGCCGAGGAGGTGCTGCCCGGCGGCGCCGCGGACGTGATCAGGACCGGCTCCCTCGAAGGAGTCGGCCGCATCATCGCCGTGCACTGCGACCCCCGCGTCGACGCGGGCCGCATCGGCCTGCGCCACGGCCCCATCACCTCGGCCTGCGACCGGCTGGAGCTCTCCCTGGACGGTCCGGGCGGCCACACCGCGCGCCCGCACCTCACCACCGACCTCGTCACCGCCGCCGCCCGGGTCGTCACCGACGTGCCCGCGCTGGTCGCCCGCCGCTTCGACGCCCGCGCCGGACTGGTCGTGACCTGGGGACGCATCGAGTCGGGCCACGCGCCGAACGTCATCCCGCAGCACGCCGAGCTCTCCGGCACCGTGCGCTGCCTGGACATCAACGCCTGGCGGCAGGCCCCCGACCTGATCCACGAGGCGGTCCAGGAGGTCGCGGTCATGCACCGCGCCAAGCCCGAGATCAACTACATCCGGGGCGTCCCGCCGGTCGTCAACGACCCGGTCGTCACCGAGCTGCTGCACGACTCGATGGTGGCCCGCCGCGGCGTGAAGTCCGTCGAGGACACCGAGCAGAGCCTCGGCGGCGAGGACTTCTCCTGGTACCTGGAGCACGTCCCCGGCGCCATGGCCCGCCTCGGCGTCCGCCGTCCGGGCGACCTCACCGTCCGCGACCTCCACCAGGGCGACTTCGACGCCGACGAGCACGCCATCACCGTGGGCGTCGAGCTCTTCACCGCCGCCGCCCTCCTCGACGCGCGCATGCGCGTCCTCGACGCGGCCGCCCGGTAACCCCTCCGGCCCGCTCGGTTTGCGCCCCGCCGGCGCTCACGGCAGCCTGGTGCGCGTGTCCGTACGAGCCCCGTACGGACCGCGCGCCTTCACGCTGAGGTCACCCCTGGTACACGGATCGCGAGGGACGGCGAAGGCGCGGCGCCCGACACATCCCTTTCGATCCCCTGGTTCACGAGGGCGTAACGGCCACCGGCACGAATGGATAACGGCCGGTCGAAACCCCGTTCCCAGGAGTGTCTACGCGCGTTAATGTGCGCCGAACTGAGCACCCGGCTGCGGGGCTTTGGAGAAGATGGGGAACTTCAAGATGCGTCGGATTTCCAAACTGACCCGCGTCGCGGTGGGGGTCGCGTCGCTGGCGCTGGCCGCCACGGCCTGTGGTGGCACGAGCAGCGAGAGCGGCGGCGGCAGCGAGACCAGCAAGGGCGAAAAGGGCCTCGCGATCGCGTACGACATCGGCGGCAAGGGCGACCAGTCCTTCAACGACGCCGCGTACGCGGGCCTGCAGAAGGCTCAGAAGGAGTTCGGTTACCAGACCGAGGACATCGAGCCGACCGAGGGCGAGACGGACGCCGACAAGCAGCAGCGTCTGGAGTCCCTGGCCAAGCAGGGCTACAACCCGGTCATCGGCGTCGGCTTCGCCTACGGCCCCGCGATGGAGGCCGCGTCCAAGCAGTTCCCGGACACCACCTTCGGCATCGTCGACTCGGTCGTCGAGGGCGACAACGTCGCGTCCCTCGTCTTCGCCGAGCAGGAGGCCTCGTACCTCGCCGGTGTCGCGGCCGCCAAGGCCACCAAGACGAACACCGTGGGCTTCGTGGGCGGCGTCGACATCCCGCTCATCCACAAGTTCGAGGCCGGCTACAAGCAGGGCGTCGAGGACACCAGCGGCGGCAAGGTCAAGGTCCTCTCGCAGTACCTGACCCAGACGGCCGAGGAGGGCGGCTTCTCCAGCCCCGACAAGGGCAAGGCCGCCGCCGAGGGGCAGATCGAGAAGAACGCCGACGTGCTCTACGCGGCCGCCGGCCTCTCCGGTCAGGGTGTCATCGAGGCCGCCGCCAAGGCCAAGGTCTGGGCGATCGGTGTCGACTCCGACCAGTACAAGCAGGAGGCCCTGGCCCCCTACAAGGACTTCATCCTCACCTCCGCCCTCAAGGACGTCGGCGGCGCGGTCTACGCCCTCGCCAAGTCCGTCGAGGACGGCAAGCCCCTCAAGGGCGTCCAGACCTTCGACCTGAAGGTCGACGGCGTGGGCCTCGCCGACTCCAACCCGAAGATGGCCGAGATCGCCGGCCTCACGGACGCGGTCGCCAAGGCGAAGAAGGAGATCATCGACGGCACGATCAAGGTCAAGACCGAGTAACGGTCACAGGTCTGCAAGTGCTGACGGGCGGGGCGGGTGTACACGTACACCCGCCCCGCTCACTTGTCCCGCCGGTCAGGGGCAGCGGACCTCAAGGGGGGCGGGGCTGAATCGATGTGCGGCTCCGCCGCGTGGGCGCGACCAGCCACAACGCACCCGCACCCGACACTCCACCCCCAACACCCCCGCACCGCACCAGGACACCCTTGCAACACGGCCCCATAACAACGTGGTCCACCAGGCTTCACCCGGAGGGTCTACGCGCGTTACTCTGCGGCGAAAGCCATATAAGGCGCCGATGCTGTGAAGCACTACTGGTCAGTACCCTGATCCGTACCCCCGGCGCTGTACGACAGGAGCACCACAACATGCGCCGGGTTCCCCGCCTCGCGGTCGCGGGCGCAGCGACCGCCTCCCTCGCCCTCGCCCTCTCCGCCTGCGGCGGTACCTCGACGGACGCCTCGTCGTCCGCCGACTCCAAGGGCGACCTGGGCCTCGCCATCGCGTACGACGTCGGCGGCAAGGGTGACCAGTCCTTCAACGACGCGGCCTACGCGGGCCTGGAGCAGGCGAAGAAGGAGTTCGGGTACAAGACGCAGGACATCGAGCCCACCGAGGGCGAGACGGACGCCGACAAGGAGCAGCGCCTGGTCTCCCTGGCGAAGCAGGGCTACAACCCGGTCGTCGGCGTCGGTTACGCCTACGCGACGGCCGTGAAGGCCGCCGCCGAGCAGTACCCGGACACCACCTTCGGCATCGTGGACGACTCCACGGTCCAGCTGGACAACGTCGCGGACCTGGTCTTCTCCGAGGAGCAGGCCTCGTACCTCGCCGGTGTCGCGGCGGCCAAGTCCACGAAGACGAACACCGTCGGCTTCGTGGGCGGCGTGGACATCCCGCTGATCCACAAGTTCCAGGCGGGCTTCGAGCAGGGCGTCAAGGACACCAACCCCAAGGCCAAGGTGCTCACCCAGTACCTCACCCAGACGGCCGAGGAGGGCGGCTTCTCCAGCCCTGACAAGGGCAAGACGGCCGCCGAGGGCCAGATCGAGAAGAAGGCCGATGTCATCTACGCGGCGGCAGGCCTGTCCGGTCAGGGCGTGATCGAGGCCGCCGAGGTCGACCAGATCTGGGCGATCGGCGTCGACTCCGACCAGTACAGGCAGGAAGCCCTCGCGAAGTACAAGGACTTCATCCTGACCTCGGCCACGAAGGACGTCGCCAAGGCGGTGTACAACCTGGCGAAGTCGGTCGAGGACGGCAAGCCCACGACCGGTATCGTCAGGGGCGATCTGAAGACCGGCGAGGTCGGCCTCGCCGACTCCAACCCGAAGTTCAAGAGCGACACCGAGCTCCAGGAGGCCATCGCCACGGCCAAGGAGAAGATCATCAGCGGCGAGATCAAGGTCAAGACCAGCTGATCCAAGGTCGAGACCGACCCAGCACACCATGAGCAGCCGGGCGGCCCCAGGGGGGTCTCGGACGCCACCGAGGCCCTCCCGAAGTCGCCGGTAACCGCGGGGTTACGTCCGCTCAACGGGGCACGGGGAGTATCGCTCCCTGTACCCCGTTGTCCCGGTGCGTCGCCGCCCATTTTCGATGCCGTAGGGGCGCTACGCGCGTAGACGACCCCCCTTTCCCAGGAGAGTGCGCCATCAACGCGTCCAGCAGCCCTCCGGCCGACGCGGCGGTCAACGACTCGGTGACCGCCGTCGAACTCGCCGGGATCACCAAGCGATTCCCCGGCGTCGTGGCCAACCACGACATCCACCTGACCGTCCGCAAGGGCACCGTCCACGCCCTCGTCGGGGAGAACGGCGCCGGCAAGTCGACCCTGATGAAGATCCTCTACGGCATGCAGAAGCCGGACGAGGGCACCATCGCGGTCGACGGCGAGCAGGTCTCGTTCTCGTCCCCCGCCGACGCCATCGCGCGCGGCATCGGCATGGTGCACCAGCACTTCATGCTCGCCGACAACCTCACGGTCCTGGAGAACGTGGTCCTCGGCAGCGAGAAGCTCCACGGCATCGGCGCCAAGGCCCGCCGCAAGATCAAGGAGATCTCCGAGCGGTACGGCTTCGGGGTCCGCCCCGACGTCCTGGTCGAGGAGCTGGGTGTCGCCGAGCGCCAGCGCGTGGAGATCCTCAAGGTCCTCTACCGGGGCGCCCGCACCCTGATCCTCGACGAGCCGACGGCCGTCCTGGTGCCCCAGGAGGTCGACTCCCTCTTCGTCAACCTGCGCGAACTGAAGGCACAGGGCCTGGCGGTCATCTTCATCTCGCACAAGCTGGGCGAGGTGCTGTCCGTCGCCGACGACATCACCGTCATCCGGCGCGGCACGACCGTCGGCACGGCCGTCCCCGCCGAGACCACCCCGCGCCAGCTCGCCGAGCTGATGGTCGGCAGCGAACTGCCCACCCCGGAGACGGCCGAGTCGACGGTCACCGACCGCCCCGTCCTGACCGTCAAGGACCTCCGTCTGGAGGCCGTCGGCGGCAAGGCCCTGCTCGACGACATCAGCTTCACCATCCACGCGGGCGAGGTCCTGGGCCTGGCCGGCGTCGAGGGCAACGGCCAGACCGAGCTGGTCGACGCCCTCATCGGCCTGAAGGCCGCCGACTCCGGCACGATCTCGCTCGCCGACGAGGAGATCACCACCTGGGCCACCCGCAAGCGCCGTGAGCAGGGCGTCGGCTACATCCCCGAGGACCGCCACCGGCACGGTCTGCTCCTGGAGGCCCCCCTCTGGGAGAACCGTATCCTCGGCCATGTGACCGAGCGGCCCAACGCCAAGGGCGTCTGGCTCGACCCGAAGGCCGCCCAGGAGGACACCCGCCGGATCGTCGCCGAGTACGACGTCCGCACCCCCGGCATCGACGTCACGGCCGCCTCCCTGTCCGGCGGCAACCAGCAGAAGCTGATCGTCGGCCGCGAGATGAGCCACAAGCCGCGCTTCCTGATCGCCGCCCACCCCACCCGCGGTGTGGACGTCGGCGCGCAGGCCCAGATCTGGGACCAGATCCGCGAGGCCCGCCGCGAGGGCCTGGCCGTGCTGCTGATCTCCGCCGACCTCGACGAGCTGATCGGCCTGTCCGACACCCTCCGGGTGATCTACAACGGCAAGCTGGTCGCCGACGCCGACCCGGCCACCATCACCCCCGAGGAGCTGGGCTCGGCCATGACCGGCGCCGCCACCGGCCACCTCGAACACGAGGAGACCCCCGAGTCCCCGCAGCCCCCGGCCGACGGTCCGTCGAAGACCCTGGACGCCCCGGAAGACGAGGCCCGCTGATGAAGAAGTTCGACAAGGAGCGCGTGCTCCTCGCGGTGGCCGGACCGGTCCTCGCGCTCGCCGTGGCCTTCGTGCTGACCGCCATCGTGCTGCTGGCCTCCGGCAAGAACCCGGTCGAGCCGTTCACGATCATGTTCGAGCAGGCCACGTTCTCCGACATCCAGGTCCGGATCATCAACCAGGCCTCGCTGTACTACATCGCCGCCCTCGCGGTGGCCATCGGCTTCCGGATGAACCTGTTCAACATCGGTGTCGACGGCCAGTACCTCCTCGGTGCCATGATCACCGCGATCGTCGGCGCCCACGTCGACCTGCCCGCGTTCCTCCAGATCCCGCTGCTGATGCTCACCGCGATCAGCACCGGCGCGTTCTGGGCCTCCATCGTCGGTGTCCTCAAGGTCACCCGCGGCGTCAGCGAGGTCGTCTCCTCGATCATGCTGAACGCGATCGCGACCTCCGTCATCGGCTACCTCTGGCTGCCGAACGTCTTCGGCGTCAAGGTCGGCAACAACAACACCACCGGCGAGATGGCCGAGTCGGGCTGGGTGCCCGGCATCGACCTGGGCAAGGCCGGCGAGATCTACGGCCTGGTCCTCCTCGCCGTCCTCCTCGGCATCGGCTACTGGATCGTCATCAACCGCACCCGCTTCGGCTTCGACCTGCGGGCCTCCGGCGCCTCGGAGTCGGCCGCCGCGGCCAGCGGTGTCGACCCCAAGCGCATGATCCTCACCGCCATGCTGATCTCCGGCGGTGTCGCGGGCCTCGCGGGCCTGCCGATCCTGCTCGGCGACACCCACACCTACAGCCTCAACTTCCCCACCGGTATCGGCTTCCTCGGTATCGGCATCGCTCTCCTCGGCCGCAACAGCCCCGTCGGCATCGCCTTCGCCGCCCTGCTCTGGGCCTGGCTCGACAAGGCCTCCCCGGAGCTGGACTTCCACGGCTACGACAAGGAGATCGCGGTCATCATGCAGGGCCTGATCGTGCTCTCGGTCGTCGTCTCCTACGAGACCGTCCGCGAGTGGGGCCTGCGCCGCCAGCAGCGCCGCGTCGGCGCCGAGCTCGCCGCCGGGAACGTCCTCGGCGCGGACAACAACACCACGAAGGAGGTGGCTGGCCGATGACCACGAGCACCACCGCGACCGACCTCAACCAGCCCTCGCTGGAGCCGACCGCCCCCACCGGGCGCAAGATGTCGCTGCCCGTGCTGCTGCTGGTCATCGCCGGCGTCCTGGCACTCACCTCGATCGTCCGCATCATCACCGGCGCCGACGGCATCACCAACGTCAGCCAGATGTCCACCGCGCTGGAGCTGGCCGTCCCGATCGGCCTCGCCGGCCTCGGCGGTCTGTGGGCCGAGCGCGCGGGCGTCGTCAACATCGGCCTCGAAGGCATGATGATCCTCGGCACCTGGTTCGGTGCCTGGGCGGGCTTCCAGTACGGCCCGTGGACCGGCGTCCTGGTCGGCATCGCCGGCGGCGCGATCGGCGGTCTGCTGCACGCCTTCGTCACCGTCACCTTCAACGTCAACCACATCGTCTCCGGTGTGGCGATCAACATCCTCGCCCTCGGCGCCACCCGCTACCTCGCCCCCCTCGCCTTCGAGGGCCACCAGGGCGGCTCGGCCAAGCAGTCCCCGCCGGTCGAGTCCATCGGTGACTTCACCGTCCCAGGACTGTCGGACGCGCTGACCGAACTGAACTCCAAGGGCTGGTTCTTCGTCTCCGACCTCGCCGGCCTGCTCGGCGGTCTGGTCACCAACGTCTCGTGGCTGACCCTCGTCGCCGTCGCCCTCATCCCCGCCACCTGGTGGATCCTGTGGCGTTCCGCCTTCGGTCTGCGGCTGCGCTCCTGCGGTGAGAACCCGGTCGCCGCCGAGTCGCTCGGGGTCAACGTCTACAAGTACAAGTACCTCGCCGTGATCATCTCCGGCGGTCTGGCCGGCCTCGGCGGAGCCTTCCTCTCCATCGTCGCCAACCCCTTCTACCTGGAGGGCCAGACCAGCGGCCGCGGCTTCATCGGCCTCGCCGCGATGATCTTCGGCAACTGGATGCCGGGCGGCCTCGCCCTCGGCGCCGGCCTCTTCGGCTACACCGACAGCCTCAACCTGCGCGGCGGCTCCGAGAACGTCCACGCCCTGCTGCTGCTCGGTGCCCTCCTGCTGGTCATCGGCGCGATCTGGCAGGCCGTGCGCAAGAAGTACGTCGCCGCCGCGATCACCTTCGTCGTCGGCGCCCTGGTCTTCACCTGGTACGCGACCACCAACGAGGTCCCGAACCAGGTCGTCGCCGCCACGCCGTACGTCATCACCCTGATCGTCCTCGCGCTCTCCGCCCAACGCCTGCGGATGCCGAAGGCGGACGGACTGCCGTACCGCAAGGGACAGGGCAAGTGACCGCCGGCGCACCGGTCGAGGCCGACTGGGACGAGCTGCGCGCGCTCGCGCGGGACGCCATGTCCCACGCGTACGCCCCGTACTCGGGCTACCCGGTGGGCGTGGCCGCCCGCGTCGACGACGGCCGCACGGTCTCCGGCTGCAACGTCGAGAACGCCTCGTACGGTCTCGGCCTGTGCGCCGAGTGCGGACTGGTCTCGGAGCTGCAGCGCACGGGCGGCGGGCGGCTGACGCACTTCACCTGCGTCGACGGCAAGGGCGAGATCCTCGTGCCCTGCGGCCGCTGCCGACAGCTGCTCTACGAGTTCGGCGGCCCCGGACTCCTCCTGGAGACCCCGGCGGGGATCGTCCCCCTCTCGGAGATGCTGCCACAGGCCTTCGGCCCGGACCATCTCACCAAGTGACTCCCGTGCGGCCCCTCCTGACGAACGGTCGGAGGGGCCGCACACTTCCCAGACTCTGGAAGGACAGCCATGACGTCTCTGTCGATGGATGCCATCTCCGTCATCCGCACCAAGCGGGACCGCGGCGAGCTCAGCGACGAACAGATCGACTGGGTCATCGACGCGTACACCCGTGGCGAGGTCGCCGACTACCAGATGGCCGCCCTCAACATGGCGATCCTCCTCAACGGCATGGACCGCCGCGAGATCGCCCGCTGGACGGCCGCGATGATCGCCTCCGGCGAGCGCATGGACTTCTCGTCCCTCTCCCGCCCCACCGCCGACAAGCACTCCACGGGCGGCGTCGGCGACAAGATCACGCTGCCCCTGGCGCCCCTGGTGGCGGCCTGCGGCGCGGCCGTCCCCCAGCTCTCCGGCCGGGGCCTCGGCCACACCGGCGGCACCCTGGACAAGCTGGAGTCCATCCCCGGCTGGCGCGCCCTGCTCTCCAACGAGGAGATGCTGAACGTCCTGGACGAGGTCGGCGCGGTCATCTGCGCGGCGGGCGATGGCCTGGCCCCGGCGGACAAGAAGCTCTACGCCCTCCGCGACGTCACGGGCACGGTCGAGGCCATCCCGCTGATCGCCTCCTCCATCATGTCGAAGAAGATCGCGGAGGGCACCGGCTCGCTGGTCCTGGACGTGAAGGTGGGCACCGGAGCCTTCATGAAGACCATCGAGGACGCCCGTGAGCTGGCGTCGACGATGGTGGGCCTCGGCACCGACCACGGTGTGAAGACGGTCGCCCTCCTCACGGACATGTCGACCCCGCTCGGCCTCACCGCCGGCAACGCCCTCGAGGTCCGCGAGTCGGTCGAGGTCCTGGCGGGCGGCGGCCCGGCGGACGTCGTGGAACTCACCGTCGCCCTGGCCCGCGAGATGCTCGACGCGGCCGGAGTGAAGGACGCCGACCCGGCGAAGGCGCTGGCCGACGGCTCGGCGATGGACGCCTGGCGCCGCATGATCGCCGCCCAGGGCGGCGACCCGGACGCCCCGCTCCCCACCTCCCGTGAGCAGCATGTGGTGAAGGCGACCGCCTCCGGCGTCCTGACCCGTCTCGACGCGTACGACATCGGCATCGCCGCCTGGCGTCTCGGCGCCGGACGCGCCCGCAAGGAGGACCCGGTCCAGGCCGCGGCGGGCGTCGAGCTGCACGCCAAGCCCGGCGACACCGTCACCGAGGGCCAGCCCCTGCTGACGCTGCACACCGACACGCCCGAGCGCTTCGACTACGCCCTGGAGGCCGTGCGGGGGTCGTACGACATCGGGGCCCCCGGCACGGCGTACACGCCGACCCCGATCGTGCTGGACCGCATCGCCTGAGACACGGCAGCGTCCCGGGCGAGCCGCGCCCGGGACGGCCGAGCCCGAGGGACCCGGGCAGCCCACGGCGGGGGTGGTCGCCTCCGCGATGAGTTCCGGGACTCTTCCCGGTCTACAGATCGTGGACGCGACGACACCCGCCGTACTCGTGCTGCCAGGCCCCGTCACCCGGGACGAGGTGCCTCGGCTCTGTGCCGAGGTACGCGCGCGACTGGAGGGGACCGGGGGCGGGATCGTGCTCTGCGACGTCGCCGGAATCGGCCCACCGGGCCTGGCCGCCGTCGACGTACTGGCCCGGATGCAGCTCACCGCCCGCCGGGCCGGGGGCCGGATACGGCTGCGGGACCCCGACCCGGCGCTGCGCGCGCTACTGGGCCTGGTCGGGCTTGCCTTCGAGGTGGAGGGGCAGGTCGAAGAGGGGGAACCAGCGGGCGGTGTCGAGAAAGCAGTGGAATCCGGCGATCCGGCCCGCTGAGATCTCCAGCACCTGCACGGCCCACGCGCTGAAGCCGCCCTTCTCCGGATCCGGTTTGTACTGCGCGAAGCCCGGCAGCCCGTTGACCGCGACCGGCACCAGATGGGATCCGGCGCAGGGCGCGCCGAGGGTGGTCATGAACCCGGTGATGTCGCCGGTGCCGGTCAGCCACAGGTCGAACGGCGGCATCGTCATGACCGCGTCCTCGTGCAGCAGGGCCGTCAGCGCCGCCATGTCGTACCCCTCGAAGGCGGCCACATAGCGCTCCAGCAGCTTCTGCTGGTCGTCGTCGAGGGGGTCGGAGACATCGGCCGGCGCGACCTTCCCGTCGCCCTCGGCGAGGGTCGCGCGGGCCCGCTGGAGCGCGCTGTTCACCGAGGCCACGGACGTGTCGAGCAGCTCGGCGACCTCACTGGCCCTCCACGCCAGCACCTCACGCAGGATCAGCACCGCCCGCTGCTTGGACGGCAGCTTCTGCAGCGCCGCGACGAACGCCAGCCGCACCGACTCCTTGGCCACGGCGGCCTCCGCCGGGTCGTCGGTGGTCGGCAGCACCCGGGCGTCCGGCACCGGCTCCAGCCAGGTGTTGTCGGGGCGGGGGGAGAGGGCGGCCTGCGCAAGCGGCGTCGAGTCGGTGAGGTCCATGGGCCGTGCCCGCTTGTTCCCCGCGGTCAGCATGTCGAGGCAGACGTTCGTGGCGATGCGGTAGAGCCACGACCGCAGGGAGGACCGCCCCTCGAACTTCTCGTAACTCCGCCAGGCCCTGATCATCGTGTCCTGCACGGCGTCCTCGGCCTCGAAGGACGACCCCAGCATCCGATAGCAGTACCCGGTCAGCTCGACCCGGTGTTTCTCCAGCCGGACGTCCAGTTCCGCCGTCGCCGTACCGTCGCTCATGGCCAACCCACCCCTGTGGCTCACTCCGTCGCGCGCACCCTTGCGCACCACCTCGGAAGCTACCGCAGCCCACTGACAACGGCCCGGCGAAGGGGTGAAGGAGCAGGTCAGGGGTTCGTGGGCCCCGGGGCGAAAAGCACGGGGCGCAGCCCCTGCTTTTCAGGGGCGCGGGGAACTGCGCGAGAAGCCCCACCGGACGCGCGCCGACCCACCAACCCCGCGCGGAGCGCGAAGCGAAAAACCTCAGTGAACCGGCACCGGCGCCCGCCGAGCCGCACGCGACCCCACCACAGTGATCCCCACGACCCCCACCACAGCCAGCAGTCCCAGCGAAACCGTCCCGCCCCAGCCGCCCGCGTGGAACGCCACCGCACCCAGCGTGCTGCCCGCGCTGGAGCCCACGTAGTACGCCGACTGGTACAGCGCCGACGCCTGCGCCCGCCCCTCCTTCGCCGTGTGGCTCACCGACGACGACGCGGCGGCGTGCCCCGCGAAGAAGCCGGCGGTGATGAGGACGAGGCCGAGCAGGACCAGCGGCAGCGCGTCGGAGAGCGACACCAGCAGTCCGGCGGTCGTCGTGCCGCCCGCCAGGTACAACGCGCCCCTGCGCCCCAGCCGGCCCACCAGCTTCCCGGCGGTGGACGCCGACACCGTCCCCACCAGGTACACGAGGAAGATCGACCCGATGACGCCCTGCGGCAGCGAGAAGGGAGCCTCGGTCAGCCGGTAGCCGATCACCGTGTACACGGCGCCGAAGACCGTCATGAACAGCGCGCCGATCGCGTACAGCCGCCGCAGCAGCGGGTTGGCGAGGTGCGCCCGGACCGTGCGGGCCAGGACCCCGGGCCGCAGCGACCCGGCGACGAAGTGCCTCGGCGCGGGAAGCAGCAGCCGGAACGCCACAGCGCACCCGACCGCGATCACCCCGAGCACGCCCAGCGCGACCCGCCAGCCCCACTCCTGGGCGACCCATCCCGTGACGACCCGCCCGCTCATGCCGCCGACGCTGTTGCCGGCGACGAAGAGACCGATCGCGGTGATGAGCGCCTTGGGCCGCACCTCCTCGGCGAGGTAGGCGGTGGCCGAGGCCGGCACCCCGGCCAGCGCGGCGCCCTGCACGGCCCGCAGCACCACCAGCGCTCCCAGCGAGGGCGCGAAGGGGATCAGCAGCCCGACCGTCACCGCGACCGCCAGCGAGCCGGTCATCACCGTACGTCGCCCGAACCGCTCCGACAGCGCGCTCATCGGCAGCACGAACAGCGCCAGCGCGCCCGTCGCCGCCGACACCGTCCAGCTGGCCGCGCTCGCCGTCGTCCCGAAGCCGTCCGAGACCAGCGGCAGCAGCGCCTGTGTGGAGTAGAGGAGAGCGAAGGTGGCGACACCGGCGAGGAACAGCGCGAGGCTCATCCGCCGGTAGCCGGGCCCGCCCGGGGCCACACGGGAATCGACGGGGGTGCTGACTGATCCGGCGCCCACCCTGGTGGACGCCTCGGTACTCGCGGAAGGCATGCCTCGAAACTACGTACGCCGTTCCTCATCCGTCCAATGCATGGAACGGTCATAATCGTTCCCGTGATGCATCAGCAGAGGTCAGGGCCGCGGCTGTCACCGTCCGGTGACACAGAAGACATCGAGCGCACCGAGCACACCGAGGACATCGAGGACATCGTCCTGCGCCTCGCCCCCCGCCTCGCCTACTTCGCCGGGGTCGCCCGCACCGAGCACGTCACCCGTGCCGCGCAGGAGATGCAGGTCCCGCAGTCGACGCTGTCGCGGGCGATGGTCCGCCTGGAACAGGACCTGGGCGTCGACCTGTTCGCCCGCCGAGGGCGCACGGTCTCCCTCACGCACGCCGGCCGCACCTTCCACGCCTCCGTCGAGCGCGCACTCACCGAGATCGAACGCGCCGCCGACGAGGTCCGCGCCGACGCCGACCCCGCCACCGGCAAGGTCGCCTTCGGCTTTCTGCACACCATGGGCGCCGAGACCGTCCCCGGCCTCCTCCAGGCCTTCCGCGCCGAGCACCCCCGGGTCCGCTTCAGCCTCGTCCAGAACTACGGCGAGGCCATGCTCGAACGCCTGCGCGCGGGCGAACTCGACCTCTGTCTCACCTCACCCGTCCCGGACGCCCCCGACCTGGTGGCCCGTCGGCTCGACGAACAGAAGCTGCGCCTCGTCGTCCCCGCCGACCACCGCCTCGCCGCCCGCAAGCGCGTCCGCCTCGCCGAGGCCGCCGACGAAACCTTCGTCACCCTCGAACCCGGCTACGGCATGCGCCGCATCACCGACGACCTCTGCAAGGAGGCCGGCTTCAAACCCCGCATCGCCTTCGAGGGAGAGGAGGCGGAAACACTGAGGGGCCTCGTGGCGGCGGGCTTGGGCGTGGCCCTCCTGCCCCCACCCGCCGTCCCACGACCGGGCGTCGTCGAGCTGACGGTCACCGCCCCGAGAGCGGCCCGCGAGATCGGCGTGGCCTGGCTCGACGGCCACCCGGACACACCCCCGGTGGCGGCCTTCAAGAAGTTCCTGCTGTCGAGAAGGGGCCGCCTCCTCCACGACTGACGCGAGCCGCAGCCGCGCCCCTCCAGAGGGCGCGGGGAACTGCGCGACCAGTCACCCACGGCCCGCAGCCGCGAGACGACATCAACCAGCTCGACGCGAGCGCTGCCGCCCGAAGCCGGAGGCAAGCGGCATCCGCAACCCCAGCGGCGGCGGCGCCGCGAGCGCGTCCTCCACAGGCCGGGCGAACGCCCTCCCGAACAGCACCCCCATCACGAAGTCCGCGGCCAGCGCGTGCACCTCGTCCCGGTACTGCGTCAGCCCGTGGCGATCCGCGTGCACCTCGAACCGGCAGATCCCGGGGTTCGTCTTCTTCGCCCGCGCCGCGAACCGGAACGACAACTCGGGATCCACCCGCTCGTCGTTGGTCCCGTGCACGATCAGCACCCGCCGCCCGGCCAGCTGTTTCACCGGTTCGGGCGGCGCCGCGACATCCTCCTCGGGCAACCAGGGAGCGATGGCCAGCACGGAGTTGACGGCCTCGTGCCCGCCCGCGTGCAGCGCGGCCCGCGCCCCCATGTGGAGCCCGGCCAGACACACCGGGACGTCTCCGTAGCGCCGGACGACCTCGTCCACGGCCCACTCCGCGTCCCGCGCCAGCCGCGCCTGCGACCCGTTCCACCCCCGGTAGCGGTAGTGCACGACATGCGTGGCCAGTCCCTCCGTACGGCCCGCGCGGGCCAGCCGGCGGCCGAGGGCGCGTACGGAGGCCGTGGCCATCACGGAGGAGGGTCTGCGGGTGGATGCCTCGTCGCCAGCCGGCAGGAGCAGGACGACCCCGCCGACCGTGCTCGGCTCCGGGCCGATCGTCCGCCCAAGTCGGGGCGTACGTACCGGCATTGCTTGCTGCGCCATGACAGAACAGTGTCAGAAGAGATGGTGTACGCCACCCGTCGTGTGGGTCACCGTTGGGTATCGACGACACCGCCCGACAGGCGCTCTACGCGCGTAGGCTTTATCGTACGAAAATGACGAACCAGACCGACCCGACCGGTAACACCCCGGACTCGGACCAGATCCGCCGGGCGCCCAAGGTTCTGCTGCACGACCACCTCGACGGCGGCCTGCGCCCCGGAACCATCGTCGAGCTCGCCCGCGACTGCGGGTACCCCCACCTCCCCGAGACCGACGCCGACCGCCTCGGCACCTGGTTCAGCGAGGCCGCCGACTCCGGCTCGCTGGAGCGGTACCTGGAGACCTTCTCCCACACCGTCGCCGTCATGCAGACCCGCGACGCCCTCGTCCGCGTCGCCGCCGAGTGCGCCGAGGACCTCGCCGCCGACGGCGTCGTCTACGCCGAGATCCGCTACGCCCCCGAGCAGCACCTCGAAGGCGGGCTCACCCTCGAGGAGGTCGTCGAGGCCGTCAACGAGGGCTTCCGGGAAGGCGAGCGTCGGGCCAGGGCCGACGGCCACCGCATCCGCGTCGGCGCCCTGCTCACCGCCATGCGGCACGCGGCCCGCGCCCTGGAGATCGCCGAACTCGCCAACCGCTACCGCGACCTGGGCGTCGTCGGCTTCGACATCGCGGGCGCCGAGGCCGGTTACCCGCCCACCCGCCACCTCGACGCCTTCGAGTACCTCAAGCGCGAGAACAACCACTTCACCATCCATGCCGGGGAGGCCTTCGGGCTCCCCTCCATCTGGCAGGCCCTGCAGTGGTGCGGCGCCGACCGGCTCGGCCACGGCGTCCGCATCATCGACGACATTCAGGTGCACGAGGACGGCTCCGTGAAGCTCGGCCGCCTCGCCTCCTACGTCCGAGACAAGCGCATCCCGCTGGAGCTGTGCCCCAGCTCCAACCTCCAGACCGGTGCCGCCCGTTCGTACGCCGAGCACCCCATCGGACTGCTCCGGCGACTGCACTTCCGGGCCACCGTGAACACCGACAACCGGCTGATGTCCCACACCAGCATGAGTCGCGAATTCGAGCACCTTGTCGACGCTTTCGGTTACACGCTCGACGACATGCAGTGGTTCTCGGTCAATGCTATGAAGTCAGCATTCATTCCTTTCGATGAACGACTGGCCATGATCAATGACGTGATCAAGCCCGGATACGCCGAGTTGAAATCCGAATGGCTGTTCCGTCAGACCGCCTCCACCAGCGGTTCTGTAGGCGAACAGGGCTGAACAACGGCATCGGGAAGCGGTCGCGCCGACGGCGACGCGGCCGCTTTTCGATGTTTGCCTCCGGCGGGACTTTGGTGTTTACGTTTCGGCACCGCTCACCACCCGTCAAACGCATTCCAAGGACGCATTCAACATGAAGCAGTCTGCTGCCAAGACCCTCGGTGTCGCCGTCGTCGGTGCCGCCATCGCCGCCGCCGGCGCGGGCGCCGCGAACGCCGCACCGGGTGCCCCCGACGCCTCCCAGGCCCTGGGCACCGTCACCCAGGCACTGCCCGTGGAGAACGTCACGAAGGTGCTGCCGGCCGCCTCCGGCGCCCTCGCCCAGGGTCAGAGCGCGCTCGGCGCCGGCCTCGAAGCCGCCCAGCCCGCCGTCACCAACGTCCTCGCCGAGGGCCCCACCGCCCCCGTCGCCGGACTGCTCGGCGGCCTCCCCGTCGGCAAGACCCTCCCCGCCAAGGGCCTCGGCGTCAACGGCCTGCCCCTCGGCGGTGGCGCCGCCTGAGGCGCGTCATCACAGCCGTACGGGGCGCACCCAACGGAGGGTGCGCCCCGCCGGTGTGCGTGTCACCAGGCCGCGCGGGCCTTGCCCTCGGCGGGGAACAGGATCCACAGGGCTATGTACAGCAGGAACTGCGGGCCCGGAAGCAGACACGACACCAGGAAGATCACGCGCATCGTGGTCGCGGAGGTGCCGAAGCGCCGTGCCAGCGCGGCGCACACTCCGCCGATCATGCGGCCTTCGGTGGGGCGGGCAAGGCGGCTCATGGGGGCTCCTTCGTCAGCGTAGGGCGTCGACCGCGGGCCGACGGTGGGACGGGGCCTCCAAGCGGCCACCGCTCTCTTTTCCACACCTTCGACGCTACGGTGACGAAGCGGACGAAGCGTCCCTCTACGGGGCCATCCCGACCCTGGGAATCGTCGGGGTCCGACCCTGAGGCAGCTCCTCGGGGCGCGACCGGTCCTCCCGCACCCGGGTCGCGGCCCTCCGCCGCAACGCCGACCTGACAGCCGGGACGACCGCGAGATGGGCGAGTCCCACGCCGACCGAGTTCAGCAGGATCGAGTCGATGTCGACGACCTGGCCGGGCACCCCGGTCTGCAGCAGCTCGATCGCCAGCGACAGCAGCGCCCCCGCCGCGACCGACCGCGCCAGCGAGGCGAACGGTGACCCGGCGAGCCTGCCGTGCAGCATCGGCAGCAGGACGCCCAGCGGGGCGAGCAGCGCCAGCCCCTCACCGATGCGATGGGCCGCCTCCGGCCAGCCGAGCGCCAGATCCGCTCTGATTCCGGCGAACGGCCGCAGATTCGCGGGACTCATCCAGGTGACGTCCAGCGGACGCAGCGTGATCCAGGCAACGACCGCGAGATGTGCGACGAGGAGGACACCCCCCGCCGCACGGACACGGACCCCGGCGCTACCGCCGTTCGTACCTTGAGGCTGCACGCCCCCCAAGACGCGGCCCCTGGCACGATCGGTTGCACCTTCTTTTTTTGGGGCTCGGTTCGCCTCCGGGGCGCAGAAGCCTGTGTCGAGAGCGCGACCGTGCTCGACCCCTCCTTCGTCGGGGCCCGCGCGCGCTCACGCTCTCGACACAGGCGCGCCCCTTCGGCTCACTCGCCGGCCCCTGTTGCAGTGGCCCTGCCAAGGCGCTGTGGGTCGGAGAGGCGCCCGGCGCGTGAAGCCGGGCCGGTGGGCGTCCGTCAGGAGCCGTTGATCTCCTCGGAAGGCGGGTTGCCCTCGCCCGGGTCCGACTGGGTCTCCTGGGTGCACTCGTAGCGGCGCAGGGACTCGGCGCTCGTGCTGCCCAGGACCACCGAGCCGTTGTCGCCGGCCGCGGCGGAGTCGGCGAAGGTGCAGACGATCTGGGCGAGGGCGTACCTGGGGAGGGAGTCGGGGGAGGTGGACAGGCGGAGCGTGTCCTCGGGGTCGCCGGGGGAGGGGCCCGTGACCGTCAGGCCGGGCGGGACGGCCGTGCTGTAACCGGCCTCGTCCTCGACCTCACTGGGGTCGCCGGCGAGGGCGTCCAGCAGGCCCTGTGCGACGACGACACGCCGCTGGGCCTCCCCGGCGCTCTCGGCCACCTGCACCGAGCGGTTGACGCGGACCAGCGCGCCGGAGCAGAGCAGGAACACCTCGACCGGCATACCGGAGGGCGTCGCCTGGGTCGCCAGGTCCGTCGCCGACAGCTCGCACGGGACCATCGACGGCGCCGGCCCGAAGTCCGTCGGCACCTGGGTGGCGCGGATGCCGCAGCCCGCGAGGAGACCGGCGAGCGCCCCGGTCGCGGCCAGGACCCGGACGCGGCGCCCGCGCGAGCGCCGTATCTGTACGTCCGGCACGGGCGTCCCCCGGGGTACGGCGTCCGCTCGTCCTCGTGCGCCTCGTATCGTCACTTCCCGTCCCCCTCGGTGTCCTGCGTGCCGCCGTCGCTCTCGCCGTCCCGTTCCTTCGCGACCAGGGAGGCCGCGTCGCGGGGCAGGCGGAGGGTGAACACGGCGCCGCCCTTGGGGGAGTTGGCGGCGGTGATCTCGCCGCCGTGGATGTGGGCGTTCTCCAGGGCGATGGACAGGCCGAGGCCGCTGCCCTCGGAGCGGGGGCGGGAGGCGCTCGCCTTGTAGAAGCGGTCGAAGACGTGCGGGAGGACGTCCTCGGGGATGCCGGGCCCGTGGTCCTGCACCTCGATGAACAGGTTCTCGCCCTCCGTACGCACCGAGACGCGCACCGGGGAGCCGCCGTGCTTGAGCGCGTTGCCGATCAGGTTCGCCAGGATCACGTCCAGACGACGCGGGTCCAGGTTGACGATGATGCCGCGCTCGGCGTCCAGGTCCACCGCGTCCAGCCAGGCGCGGGCGTCGATGCAGGCGGTGATCTGGTCGGCGATGTCCACGTCGTCGAGGACGAGCCGGGCCGTGCCCGCGTCGAAGCGGGTGACCTCCATCAGGTTCTCGACCAGGTCGTTCAGGCGCCGGGTCTCGCTGACGACGAGCCGCACCGCCGGTTCGATCATGGGGTCGAGGCTGCCCGTGTCGGCGTCCAGCTCCTCCTCCAGCACCTCCGTGACGGCGGTGATCGCCGTCAGCGGCGTACGGAGTTCATGGGACATGTCGGCGACGAAGCGGCGGGAGGCCTCCTCGCGGGCGCTCATGTCGTCGACCTTCTTCTCCAGGGACTCCGCCGCGAGGTTGAACGTCCGGGAGAGGTCGGCCAGTTCGTCCGTGCCGGAGACGCGCAGCCGGGTGTCGAGCTTGCCCTCGCCGAGGCGCCGGGCGGCCACCCCGAGGCGTTGCACCGGCTTCAGCACGGTCGTCGCGGCGGCCTGCGCGAGCAACGCCGAGCCGATCAGCGACAGGCCCGTGGCGATGCCGAGGGACCAGGCGAGGGAGTTGAGGTCCTTCGCCTCCTCCGCGAGTGACTTGCGCATGTAGCCGGTCGGCCCGCCGCCGATCATCTTCGCGCCGCCCACCAGATACGGGGTGTCGCCGTCGATGACCCGCTGCCAGTACACGTGGTACGCGTGCTTGTTGCCCGAGGTGAGCTTCTGCCGCTTGTTGACGGCCTTCTGCAGCGACGCGGGCACGTCCTCCAGCGAGAAGCCGGTGAGCGCGTTGTCGGTCGAGGACCCGGAGACCTCCTCGCCGTCGGCGCCCCGGGCGATCAGCAGCACGCTGGAGCGCTCGCCGCCGTCGGCCATCTTCCGTGCCGCGACCCGCAGTTGGTCCTGCGTCGGGTTCGGGCGCAGGGTGCTCACATGGCTCTGCATCTCGCGCTCGAAGTCGTTGAGCGCCGCGTCCTGCGCACGCGTCTGCACGGCCTCGCGGTTGAGCCAGTACGCGATGGCGGACGCCGACACGGCGGCCGTGAGCGCCACCAGACCGAAGACGACCACCAGACGCAGCCGCAGACTGGTGAACCGGATCCGGGACTGCACTGTCCTGCGAGCCGCGGCCCAGCCGCGGATCCCCCCTGGAGCCTTCGTCACTGAGGCGTGTCCAACCGGTAGCCCACGCCGCGCACGGTACGGATCAGGGTCGGCGACGACGGCACGTCCTCGACCTTGGCGCGCAGCCGCTGCACACACGCGTCCACCAGACGGGAGTCGCCCAGGTAGTCGTGCTCCCACACCAGACGCAGCAACTGCTGCCGGGACAGGGCCTGTCCCGGGCGACGGCTCAGCTCCAGGAGCAGCCGCAGCTCGGTGGGCGTCAGTTGGAGGTCCTCGCCGTTCTTCGTCACGGTCATCGCCGCGCGGTCGATCACGAGGGAACCGAAGGTCGCCGCGTCATTGGCCTCGCGCTCACCGCGCCGCAGCACCGCGCGGATCCGGGCGTCCAGCACCCGACCCTGCACGGGCTTGACCACATAGTCGTCCGCGCCCGACTCCAGCCCCACCACGACGTCGATGTCGTCGCTGCGCGCGGTGAGCAGGATGATCGGCAGCTGGTCGGTGCGCCGGATCCGCCGGCACACCTCGAAGCCGTCGATGCCAGGCAGCATCACATCCAAAACGATCAGATCCGGCCGCTGTTCGCGCAGCAGCTTGAGACCATCCTCGCCGGTGGCGGCGGTGGCGACACGGTGCCCCTGGCGCGTCAGTGAGAGCTCCAGGGCCGTGCGGATGGCGTCGTCGTCCTCGATCAGCAACAGGGAAGGCACGGGCTCATTCTGGCCCATGGCATGGCGCCGAATCGACCGTTGGAGCGCTCCCACCCGACACCCGCACACGATCGTGCCGTTCGCGTAGCCGTACGACTCTTCTCTGTGATCGACCTGTGCCCCCGCTGGGCCGCGCCCAGGGGTCCGGCCCCTGTGACAGGTCTGTGACAGTCGGCGGACAGAGCCATGAAAGTGAACCGGCAATCTTCTCGGCACAGGCAAGAAAGCACGCCGAAGACCGGAACTCCACGACGGGGGGCGCGAGATGAACACGCTGCACAGCACCAGCACTAGCGCAGTTGTCACGCGGCTCCACGACGTCGTCGTCCGGAACGCGGAGAAGTCCGGTGCCGTGAGCGGGCGGGGGTGCGCTCGCGGCACCGGGCGTCAGCACACGACGTTCATGTCGGTCGTTGACGCACACGTGGGGGGAAGCACCACGGGGGCGACGGGGGTCGCCCACGGGGGAACGGGGACCGCGTACGGGGAGGGCACGGGGGAACGCCGGTCTGTGTCGGAGGCGGAGTTCACCGCCTACGTCCAGGAGCGTCGTGCCTCCCTGTACGCAACCGCCTACCACTTGACCGGAGACCGCTTCGAGGCCGAGGACCTGCTGCAGAGCGCGCTGTTCTCGACCTACCGGGCGTGGGACCGGATCAGTGACAAGGCCGCGGTCGGGGGCTACCTCCGCCGCACCATGACCAATCTGCACATCAGCGCGTGGCGCCGCCGCAAGCTGAACGAGTACCCGACCGAGGAACTGCCGGAGACCGCCGGTGACACGGACGCGATGCGCGGCACCGAACTGCGCGCCGTCCTGTGGCAGGCGCTCGCCCGGCTCCCCGAACTCCAGCGGACGATGCTGGTCCTTCGTTACTACGAGGGCCGCACCGACCCGGAGATCGCGGAGATCCTCGACATCAGTGTCGGCACGGTGAAGTCCAGCATCTGGCGGTCCCTCCGCCGGCTGCGCGAGGACGAGGTCCTCAGCTTCGGCCGTGACGAGGAGGAGTCCTTCGGGGAGCTTGTCGCCTGAGGGTCTGTGGGGGGGAGTAAGTAACGGGGGAAAAGCGGGGGGAGCACGGGGGAAAGCGGGGGGTACGGGGGAACGGGGAATGTCACGGTGGCGCGGGGGAGCGTCGGTGTGACGCGTGGGGGGATCACGGGGGAAGCGGGACTGGAGGGCCGGGGGGTCCGTCCAGTCCCGCTTTCATGTGCGCCTCACGTCCGCCCCCGGGGCGGGTCCGTGTTCGGGCGCGGGCTCAGGCCGGCGCCTTCGCGACGCGGCCCGCCGCGGCCGCCGCCAGACGGCCCAGGGCCTCGTCGCGGTCGCACGGGTGGGCACCCAACTCCGTCTGCCGGGCCACGATCGAACGCTCCAGCCGCATCAGCCGCCAGCCGCGCCGCAGCAGGAACGGCACCGACTTGCGGCCCTCCCTGAGGTCGCGCAGGAAGCGGCGGCGGAACGTCTTCACCGGACCTCGGGTCAGACACAGCGCGTCCGCCAGCAGGCCGAGTTCACGGCAGCGGCCGACTATCTCGGCGGCGAAGATGCCCTCGGCGATGAACACCGGTGTCCGCCCGATCCGCAGGGCCTCCGCGCCGGTCCGCGCGCTGAGGGAGATGTCGTACGCCGGGACGGTCGTCCGGCTCGTGCGGCACAGTTCCTCGATCGCCGCGACGGCGGTGTCCGCGTCCCACGACAGAGGGTGGTCCCAGTCGATGTCCGTGCTGCCCTCCACCTGCGGCAGTGTCGGGTCGTGGCCCTCCTTGTAGAAGTCGTCGAGCCGCAGCACGGGCAGGCCGGAGCGGGCGGCGAGGAGGGACTTGCCCGAGCCGGACGGACCGGACAGCAGGACGACTCGGGTCGGTATCGGAGGATGCGAACTCACGAGAGTCCAGTGTGAGGCATCGCGCGGCTCCCGCCGAGACGGCGGGTCGCCCTTGGAGCGCACATCACACCTCAACTACCTTACGTGTTGCCATGATTACTTTCCGGAGCGGGAAGTGATCGTAAAAAGAGAAGGTGACAACGCTGATGGCTCGACACTCGGCCCTCCAGAACTCCACCGCCCGGCGCGCGTTGCTGGCCGCCGCCACCGCCGGGGTCGCGCTCGGCGCGGGCGCGGGTACGGCCGCCGCCGCGGACGACGCGGCCCCGGTCGTCGACGTGCTGCGCACCCGGCCCACGTCGCTGGGGAAGATCGACCCGCAGGCGGGCCTCCAGGCCCTGACCGGCACGGTCGGTTACGTCACCGGGCCGGTCGCGGGGCTCAAGCCCAACCCGCTGGCGGGCACCGGGGTCGATCCTCTCGACAACGGGGTGGGCACGCAGCTCGCCGACTTCCGGCCGCTGACGTCGACGACACTGACCGGGCCGGTGGCCCAGGCGCCGTCGGTCGGGAGCATTCCGCTTCTGGGGCCGGTGGTGGGTGGGTTGAAGGGCTGAGGGGAGTCGAGGGCTTCGACGGACGGGGGAACCGCGCGGGCCGTGGGACGGTACGGGCCGTCCGTGGCCGGTCGCGCAGTTCCCCGCACCCCTCGCGGGACTCTCCCCTCAGTACGCCGAGCCCGAAGCCCCCAGGGAGCCTGTCGGGTGCCAGACCGTCTTCGTCTCCAGGAACGCCGTCATGCGGTCGATGCCGGGTGTGGCCGACCAGTCGTCCACAGGCTGTGGACGCAGGACGCGCTTGAGGTTGTCGGCCGCGGCGATCTCCAGCTCCTTCGCCAGGACCTCGTCCGCGCCGGCCAGGTCGATCGCGTTGACGTCCTGGTGGGCCGCGAGGGGCGTCGCGATCTCCGACGTACGGCCCGAGAGGACGTTGACCACGCCGCCGGGGACGTCGGAGGTGGCCAGGACCTCGCCGAGGGAGAGGGCCGGGAGCGGGGACTTCTCGCTCGCCACCACGACCGCGGTGTTGCCGGTCGCGATCACGGGGGCGAGCACCGAGACCAGGCCCAGGAACGACGACTCCTGGGGGGCCAGGACGGCGACCACGCCGGTTGGTTCGGGGGAGGAGAGGTTGAAGTACGGGCCCGCGACCGGGTTCGCGCCGCCGACCAACTGGGCGATCTTGTCGGTCCAGCCCGCGTACCAGACCCAGCGGTCGATCGTGGCCTCCACCTGGGCCGCCGCCTTCGACTTCGACAGGCCCTCCGCGTCGGCGACCTCCGAGACGAACTGTGCCCTGCGGCCCTCCAGCATCTCGGCGACGCGGTAGAGGACCTGGCCGCGGTTGTACGCCGTCGCGCCGGACCAGCCGCCGAACGCCTTGCGGGCCGCGACGACCGCGTCACGGGCGTCCTTGCGGGAGGAGAGCGGCGCGTTGGCCAGCCAGTTGTCCTTCGCGTCGGTCACTTCGTACACCCGGCCGCTCTCGGAACGCGGGAACTTCCCGCCGACGTACAGCTTGTAGGTCTTGAAGACGCTCAGGCGGTGCTGCTCGGTCTTGTCGGTCTTGTCAGACATCGAGGTACGCCTCCAGGCCGTGGCGGCCGCCCTCGCGGCCGAAGCCCGACTCCTTGTAGCCGCCGAACGGCGACGTCGGGTCGAACTTGTTGAACGTGTTGGACCAGACGACGCCCGCCCGCAGCTTGTTCGCCACGGCCAGGATCCTGGAGCCCTTCTCGGTCCAGATGCCCGCCGAGAGGCCGTACTGGGTGTTGTTGGCCTTGGCGACCGCCTCGTCCGGGGTGCGGAAGGTGAGGACGGAGAGGACCGGGCCGAAGATCTCGTCGCGGGCGATGGTGTGCGCCTGCGTGACGTTCGTGAAGAGCGTCGGAGCGAACCAGTAGCCGGAGGTGGGCAGTTCGCAGGCCGGGGACCAGCGCTCGGCGCCCTCCGACTCGCCGCGCTCGACGAGCGAGGTGATCCGGGTCAGCTGCTCCTCGGAGTTGATCGCGCCGATGTCCGTGTTCTTGTCCAGGGGGTCGCCGAGGCGGAGGGTGGAGAGCCTCCGCTTCAGGGAGTCGAGGAGTTCCTCCTGGATCGACTCCTGGACGAGGAGGCGGCTGCCCGCGCAGCAGACCTGGCCCTGGTTGAAGAAGATGCCGTTGACGATGCCCTCGACGGCCTGGTCGATGGGGGCGTCGTCGAAGACGATGTTCGCGCCCTTGCCGCCCAGTTCGAGCGTGAGCTTCTTGCGGGTGCCCGCGACCGTCTTCGCGATCTGCTTGCCGACCGCCGTGGAGCCGGTGAACGCCACCTTGTTCACGTCCGGGTGCGCCACCAGGGCCGCGCCCGTGTCGCCGTACCCGGGGAGGATGTTGACGACGCCCTTCGGGAGGCCCGCCTGGCGGCAGACGTCCGCGAAGAAGAGGGCCGAGAGAGGGGTCGTCTCGGCGGGCTTCAGGACCACCGTGTTGCCGGTCGCCAGGGCCGGGGCGATCTTCCACGCCAGCATCAGGAGCGGGAAGTTCCAGGGGATGACCTGGCCCGCCACGCCGAGCGGCCGGGGGTTCGCGCCGAAGCCGGCGTGGTCGAGCTTGTCGGCCCAGCCCGCGTAGTAGAAGAAGTGCGCGGCGACCAGGGGGAGGTCGGCGTCGCGGGTCTCCTTGATCGGCTTGCCGTTGTCGAGGGTTTCGAGGACGGCCAGCTCGCGGGAGCGCTCCTGGATGATGCGGGCGATGCGGAAGAGGTACTTCGCGCGCTCCGCGCCCGGGAGGGCCGACCACTTCTCGAACGCCCTGCGGGCGGCCTGCACGGCGCGGTCCACGTCCGCCTCGCCCGCCTGGGCGATCTCGGAGAGGACCTCCTCGGAGGCGGGGCTGACCGTCTTGAAGACCTTGCCGTCGGCGGCCTCGGTGAACTCGCCGTCGATGAACAGGCCGTAGGAGGGGGCGATGTCGACGATCGCCCGGGACTCGGGGGCCGGTGCGTATTCGAATGCGGAAGCCATGGGGATCAGTCCACCGTCACGTAGTCGGGGCCGGAGTAGCGGCCGGTGGCCAGCTTCTGCCGCTGCATCAGCAGGTCGTTGAGGAGCGAGGACGCGCCGAAGCGGAACCAGTGGTTGTCCAGCCAGTCCTCGCCGACGGTCTCGTTGACCAGGACGAGGAACTTGATCGCGTCCTTGGTGGTGCGGATGCCGCCGGCGGGCTTCACGCCGACCTGGACGCCGGTCTGGGCGCGGAAGTCGCGGACGGCCTCCAGCATGAGGAGGGTGTTGGCGGGGGTGGCGTTCACCGCGACCTTGCCGGTGGAGGTCTTGATGAAGTCGGCGCCCGCGAGCATGCCGAGCCAGCTGGCGCGGCGGATGTTGTCGTACGTCGAGAGTTCGCCCGTCTCGAAGATGACCTTCAGGCGGGCCGAGGCGCCACAGACCTCCTTCACCGCGGTGATCTCCTCGTGGACCTTGAGGTAGTTCCCCGCGAGGAACGCGCCGCGGTCGATGACCATGTCGATCTCGTCGGCGCCGGCGGAGACGGCCTCGCGGACGTCCGCCAGTTTCACCGCGAGGGGGGCGCGGCCGGCCGGGAAGGCGGTGGCGACGGAGGCGACCTTGACCGTGGAGCCGGCGACGGCCGCCTTGGCGGCGGGCACCATGTCGGGGTAGACGCAGACCGCGGCCGTGGCGGGTGTGGTGCGGTCGGTGGGGTCGGGGAGGACCGCCTTGGCGCCGAGGGACCGGACCTTGCCGGGAGTGTCCGCGCCTTCCAGGGTCGTCAGGTCGACCATGGAGATGGCCAGGTCGATGGCGTACGCCTTGGCGGTCGTCTTGATGGAACGGGTGCCGAGGGAGGCGGCGCGCGCCTCCAGGCCGACCGGGTCGACGCCGGGCAGCCCGTGGAGGAAGCGGCGCAGCGTGCTGTCGGACGCGGTGACGTCGGCGAGAGCGTGGGGTGCAGCTGTGGACATGGTCACCAGACGAGCATATCTACGCGCGTAGCGGGTGTACAGCCCTCGGAATGTTCGAACGGGCGGGTGCGGGGGTGCTTGTCGGGTGGCGGGCGCGGGTGGTGTGTGACTGGTCGCGCAGTTCCCCGCGCCCCTCACGGGGCGCGACCTCGACTGCGGACAGATGTGCGGCGTCGGGCAGAATCGGACGTATGAGCACCTCGGATCAGGCCTCCGCGTCGACGCCCGGCAAGCCCGGTACGCCCGGCAGGCCCGTGTACAAGGACCGGGTGTACCGGTCGCCCGCCGGGCTGGCCGGCGGGGTGTTGCTGCTCGGGCTGTTCGCCTGGCTCGGTGGGGACGCGATGGTGTCCGGCGAGGGGCGTACGCCCTGGCTGGCGCTGGCCTCGCTGCTGCTCGCCGCGCCGCTGGTGGTCGCCTTCTCGCTGCGGCCGGCCGTGTTCGCCAACGAGGACCGGCTGCGGGTGCGCAATCCGTTCCGGGTGATCGAGCTGCCCTGGGCGAGCGTGGTGTCGCTGCGGTCCGGTTACACCAACGAGGTGATCGACGAGAGCGGCACCAAGTACCAGCTCTGGGCGATCCCCGTCTCGCTGCGGGGGCGCAAGAAGGCCGCCCGGCAGCAGATGCGGGAGGACCGTCGGGCCGCCAGGGGGGAGGGCGGCGGCCGGACCGCGCCCGCGCGGGCGGAGGCCGATCAGGTCATGGCCGATCTGCGGGACCTGTGCGAGGCGCGGGCGAAGGCGGCCGGATCGCAGGGAGAGCCGAGTGTGCGCTGGGCCTGGGAGATCGTGGGGCCCGCCGCGGCCGGCGCCGTGCTGCTGGCGGTGCTGATCGCCGTGGGGTGACCCCGGTGCGGCGGGCGGGGTGTGTGACATAGGGCTCCGGGAGTCCGTTCGGCCGAGGAACTCCGGACGTCTGTTCTATGGTGGCGCTGCTCGTGTGTCCCGCCTTCACAGCCTGGTTCGCTTGGATCGTGTCGGACCCGCGCGCGGCGCATTGACGACGGCGGCCGGAGTGTCCAGAGAACGATGAGTACCGAGCTTGAGTCCCAGGTCCCGCCCGGGGGCTCCCCGCCGCCGCGTCCGCTGCCCGCGTACGCCGTGCCCGAGGGGTGCGTCGCCTGGAGCGGGGAGAAGGTGGAGGTCTGGGCCCGGACCCGGCCGCCCCTGTGGGTGCCCGCGCGGACGCGGCCCCTGCAACTGCTCGCCGTCGTCCCGGGCGGCCTGATCGTCGGCTTCTGGCTGGCGAACTTCGTGGAGCTGCCCGCCGCCCTCGCCGCGCTGGTCCCGCTCCAGCTGGTGTGGACCCTGGTCAGGCCCGAGGTCGTACGGTTCTCGGCGCCCGCCCTGCTGCTCCTGCTGGCCTGGTTCGGCGGCCCGCACGACGTGCCGGCCCTGGTGGGGATCGTCGCCGCGACCTTGACATGGGCCATGGCCGAGATCCGGCTGAGCAAGCGCCGGCTCCAGCGGCAGTGGGCCCTGGCCGCCGCCGAGGGCGTCACCGCCACGGTGCCGGACGAGGCCGGGCCGGTGCGGCGCGGACGGTTCCTCATGGGGTTCGGGTGCCTGCTGACCGTGGTGGGAGCGGGGGTGCTCTCCACCGTCTCCGGCTGGGACGTCGCCACCGACCGGCACGAGGTCACGCTCGTCCTGTGGTTCGTGGTCGGCTGGGGGCTCACCTCGCTGCTCTCCGGCCGGCTGGGCCGCGGGCGGGCCGCCGCCCTGCGGGGCGCCCCGGTGCCGGTGTTGCGGGTGCTCGTCCGGGACGGCGCCGACGGCGACGCCGAGGTCTTCGCCGCCGACGATGTGGACGCGCTGCGGCCGTTGTTCACCGTCGCCACCGAGGAGTGGTACGGCGACGAGGACGTTGACGAGGACGAGGAGGAAGAGGGCGAGGAGCGTGAGGGTCCGGAGGCCCGGGACGCGCTTCTCGACGCGGTCGACGATGACGACGATCAGCCCGGGCCGCTGCGGGAGGCCGTGCTGTACGGGCCGCCCCACGACGGCGCCGAGATCGTGATCGTCAGTGCCGCCGAGACTCCGGAGGAGCCGGTCGGAGCGGAGGCCGCCGAGGGCGGTGCGGCCGTGGAGCTGGTCGTGGAGTCGTCCGACGGGCCGGTGCGGCCCCTGTCCGACCGGGTCGTACGGCACCGGGCCGCCGCGCAGCGGGCCAGGGCGAAGCGGCACACGGTCCACGAGGAGCTGCGGGCCACGGCCGTCACGGAGAGCCGGGCGCGGCTGGGGGACGAGCCGGTGCCCCTGCGGCGCTGGCGCGCGGGCTGGGCCGACTGGGCGGCCGCCCTGTTCATGACCGTCGCGATGGCCGCCGTGGGGCTGTACCCGGACGGACTGACGCAGTACGTCCTCGGTGGGGTCCTCGGTCTCCTGGGCGTCCTGACGCTGCCCCAGATGCTCACCTGGCGGATCACGGCCGACCGATCGGGGCTGTGGCTGAGCGGCTGGAGCCGGCCCCGGCACGTCGGGTGGGACGACCTCGCGACCGTGCGGTGCGCCGGCGCCGTGCTGACGGTGGACAGCCGCAGGGCGTCGTTCCCGGCCTGGAGCGTCCGGGCGGAGCGCTGGCGCTGGCTGGAGCGGAAGCTGCGGCTCGTGCACCCCTACGAGAGGACCGCCGCCGAGATCACCGCCATGTGGCGGGAGCCCGCGCTGCGGCCCGAGGGGGAGTACGCGGGCCGGAGGCTGCCCCTGTGGCCGCTGAGTGCGGCGCTCGCCGTGGTGTGGGCGGTGGTGTTGGTGCTGGTGCCGTAGGGCGGTGCCCCGGCCGGCGTCGGCCCTGGACGTGGCGAAGGCCCCGGTCGGTGATCCGGCCGGGGCCTTTCGTGGGCGCGGGGCGGGTCAGATGCCCGCTGCCGCCGAGAGGTCCCGCTTGATGCCGGCCAGCAGGTCCGTCGCCTTCGCGCGGGCCGCCGGGAGGTCGGCGAGGTCGGCGACGGGCACCACGACCTCCAGGTAGCACTTGAGCTTGGGCTCCGTGCCGCTCGGGCGGACGATGACACGGGCGCCGTCGAGCGTGTAGCGCAGCCCGTCCGTGGGCGGGAGCCGGTCCGTGCCCCGGGTCAGGTCCTCGGCCTTGGTGATGGCCAGACCGGCCAGAGCGGTCGGCGGCTGCTCGCGGAGCCGGTCCATCGCGCGGGCGATGAGCGAGAGGTCCTGGACGCGGACCGAGAGCTGGTCGGTGGCGTGCAGACCGTGCTCGACGGCGATGTCGTCCAGCAGGTCGAGCAGGGTGCGGCCCTCCTCCTTCAGCCGCGAGGCGAGTTCCGTGATCAGCAGCGCCGCGGTGATGCCGTCCTTGTCGCGCACGCCCTCGGGGTCGACGCAGTAGCCGAGGGCCTCCTCGTAGCCGTAGCGCAGGCCCTCGACGCGGGCGATCCACTTGAAGCCGGTGAGGGTCTCCTCGTAGGGGAGGCCCGCCTTCTCGGCGATCCGGCCGAGGAGGGAGGAGGAGACGATCGACTCGGCGAAGGTGCCCTGGACACCGCGTGCGACCAGGTGGGCGGCGAGGAGCGCGCCGACCTCGTCGCCGCGCAGCATGCGCCAGTCGGCGCCGTCCTTCACGGCGACGGCACAGCGGTCGGCGTCCGGGTCGTTCGCCACGATCAGGTCGGGGTCCGTGTCGCGGGCCTTGGCGAAGGCCAGGTCCATCGCGCCGGGCTCCTCCGGGTTGGGGAACGCGACCGTCGGGAAGTCCGGGTCCGGGTCCGCCTGCTCGGCGACGAGGACGGGCTCAGGGAAGCCGGCCCGGGCGAAGGCCGCGAGCAGGGTGTCCTTGCCCACGCCGTGCATGGCCGTGTAGACCGTGCGGGCGGTCCGGGGGGAGCCGGGGGCGAGGACCGCGTCCGTGCGGGCCAGATAGGCGTCCAGGACGCTGTCGTCGAGGGTGTCCCAGCCGGACTCCGGGCGGGGGACGTCGTCGAGGGAGCGGACGGCGTCGATCTCGGCCGCGATGCCGGCGTCGGCCGGGGGCACGATCTGGGAGCCGTCGCCCAGGTAGACCTTGTAGCCGTTGTCGCGCGGCGGGTTGTGGCTGGCCGTGACCTCCACGCCGGCCACCGCGCCCAGGTGCCTTATGGCGAAGGCCAGGACGGGCGTGGGCAGGGGGCGGGGGAGGACGGCCGCGCGCAGGCCCGCGCCGGTCATCACGGCGGCCGTGTCGCGGGCGAAGTCGGCGGACTTGTGGCGGGCGTCGTAGCCGATGACGACGAGGCCGCCGGTGGCGCCCTGCTTGTTCAGGTACGCGGCGAGGCCGGCGGCCGCGCGGATGACGACCGAGCGGTTCATGCGCATGGGGCCGGCGCCCAGTTCGCCCCGGAGGCCGGCCGTGCCGAACTGGAGGGTGCCGGAGAAGCGGGTGGTCAGTTCCGCCGTGTCCGCCGCGTCGATCAGCCTGCCGAGTTCGTCCCGGGTCTCCGGGTCGGGGTCCTCGGCCAGCCACGCCTTGGCGCGGGCGATCAGGTCGTCGTGCACGGGGGTCAACCTCTCGTCTCGTTCTTTGTTTGTGGGGGGCGCTTGATTGTCCCGGGGAGGGGCGCGCTGTCGGGTGCGGGTGCGTGGGGCTTCTCGCACAGTTCCCCGCGCCCCTGAAAAGCAGGGGCTGCGCCCCGTGCTTTTCGCCCCGAAAGGGCCGCGGGCCTCTTTCAGGGGCGCGGGGAACTGCGCGACCAGCCCCCACTCACCCGCACCCGACGACGAGACCCGCGCCCGGCGTCCTACAGCCGGTTCAGGACCTGCGTCAGCAGCGCGCCCATGCGAGTCGCCGAGTCGCGGCCCGCCTGGAGGACCTCCTCGTGGTTGAGGGGCTCGCCCGTCATGCCGGCCGCCAGGTTGGTCACGAGGG
The DNA here is from genome assembly GCF_055575575.1 of Streptomyces sp. NPDC034049. Taxonomy (NCBI): domain Bacteria; kingdom Bacillati; phylum Actinomycetota; class Actinomycetes; order Kitasatosporales; family Streptomycetaceae; genus Streptomyces; species Streptomyces sp. NPDC034049. The sequence goes on along the minus strand of NZ_JBVISJ010000002.1, from coordinate 533,354 downwards.
AGATGCCCAGGATCTCGGCACCCGCCTCGCGCGCGGCGATGGCCTCCAGGACCGTGGACATGCCGACGAGGTCCGCGCCGATGACGCGGGCCATGCGGATCTCCGCCGGGGTCTCGTAGTGCGGGCCCGTGAACTGCGCGTAGACGCCCTCCTCCAGGGAGGGGTCGATCTCCTTGCACAGGGCGCGCAGGCGGGGGGAGTAGAGGTCCGTGAGGTCGACGAAGTTCGCGCCGACGATCGGGGACGTCGCCGTCAGGTTCAGGTGGTCGCTGATCAGCACCGGCTGGCCCGGGCGCATGCCCTCGCGGAGACCGCCGCAGCCGTTGGTGAGGACGATCGTCTTCACCCCGGCGGCGACGGCCGTACGGACACCGTGCGCGACGGCGGCGACGCCGCGGCCCTCGTAGTAGTGGGTGCGGCCCAGGAAGACGAGCGCGCGCTTGGCACCGATCCGGTACGAGCGGACCTTGCCGCCGTGCCCCTCGACCGCCGGCGGCGGGAAGCCGGGCAGCTCGGTGACCTGGAACTCCGCCTCGGGAGCGCCGAGGGCGTCCACGGCGGGGGCCCAGCCGGAGCCCATCACGAGGGCGACGTCGTGGGTCTCGGCGCCCGTCAGCTCGCGCAGGCGCGCGGCGGCGGCGTCGGCGGCGGCGTACGGGTCGCCCTGGATGTCGTCCGGAAGAAGAGATGCGTTCACGCGACGAGGGTATCCGGTCAGAGCCTACGCGCGTAGATGACGAGGCTCCCGGGATCGGGATCGTTGCCTTGTCGTTTCCAACGCGGGGGCGCGCGCGTGGGGCGTGCCCCCGCCTCGGGGTCGGTCCCTCAGCAGGGGCGTTTGCGCAGTTCCATCACATAGTCGTGGGGCGCGCCCGCCGACTCCGCCGCGTCCGCCACCTCGCCCAGGTAGCGGGCGGAGGGCAGACCGCCCTCGTAGCCGTTGAGGACGTAGACCCAGGCCGGTTCCTCGCCGTCCAGCGTGTGTACGCGGACCCGCATCCGGCGGTATATGTCCAGGCCCACGCCGACCCAGCGGTCCATCGCGTCCTCGTCCATGGGGGCGATGTCGTACAGGGCCACGAAGACCTGGGAGCGGGGGGCCTCGACGACCGTGGCCAGGGCGCCCTCCCAGCCCATGTGCTCGCCGCCGAAGGTCAGCCGCCAGTCGTTCAGCCAGCCGGTTGCGCGCAGCGGGGAGTGGGGGGCGCGGCGGGACATCAGGCGTGAGTCCAGGTTGCCGGCGTAGGCGGCGTAGAGCGACATGGGGAGAGGGTAAGCGCTCCGCTTGGGGCGGGGGGCGCCTAATGGGGGTGGGGTGCCTTGGGTGTGTGGCGGGTGCGGGTGCGTTGTGGCTGGTCGCGCAGTTCCCCGCGCCCCTGTGATGGCCCTGCGGGCCGATCACCTGCGGCCCGCACCCCCCGACTCGTTGCCACCCGCGCTCGTGCGGGACAATGGGGCATGTGACTCGGATCGTGATCATCGGTGGCGGACCCGGCGGATACGAAGCGGCGCTCGTGGCCGCTCAGCTCGGTGCGGAGGTGACCGTCGTGGACTGCGACGGTCTGGGCGGGGCGTCGGTGCTGACCGACTGCGTGCCGTCGAAGACCCTCATCGCGACGGCCGAGGTGATGACGACCTTCGACTCCTCGTACGAGGAGTTGGGGATCATCGTCGCCGACGACACCCCCCACATCGACACGCCCGCGCGTGTCGTGGGCGTGGATCTCGGCAAGGTCAACCGGCGTGTGAAGCGGCTCGCGCTGGCGCAGTCGCACGACATCACCGCCTCGGTGACACGCGCCGGCGCGCGGGTCATGCGCGGGCGCGGGCGACTGGAGGGCCAGCAGGACCTCGACGGGTCGCGCAAGGTCGTGGTGCGGGTGGCGGACGGGTCCGAGGAGACCCTGACCGCCGACGCCGTGCTCATCGCCACCGGCGGACACCCGCGTGAGCTGCCCGACGCGCAGCCGGACGGGGAGCGCATCCTCAACTGGACGCAGGTCTACGACCTCGACGAGCTGCCCGAAGAACTGATCGTCGTCGGATCGGGTGTCACCGGCGCCGAGTTCGCCGGCGCCTACCAGGCGCTCGGGTCGCGCGTCACGCTCGTGTCCAGCCGTGACCGGGTGCTGCCGGGCGAGGACCCGGACGCCGCCGCCGTCCTGGAGGACGTGTTCCGGCGTCGCGGCATGAACGTCATGGCGCGGTCCCGGGCCCAGTCCGCCAAACGGGTCGGGGACCGGGTCGAGGTCACGCTCGCGGACGGCCGGGTCATCACCGGCTCGCACTGTCTGATGGCCGTCGGTGCCGTCCCCAACAGCGCCGGGATGGGCCTGGAGGAGGCCGGGGTCAAGGTCAAGGAGTCCGGGCACATCTGGACCGACAAGGTCTCGCGGACCACCGCTCCCGGTGTGTACGCCGCCGGTGACGTCACCGGGGTGTTCGCCCTGGCGTCCGTCGCCGCCATGCAGGGCCGTATCGCCATGTACCACTTCCTCGGCGACGCCGTGGCCCCGCTGAACCTGAAGACCGTGTCGTCCAACGTCTTCACCGACCCCGAGATCGCCACCGTCGGCTACACCCAGGCCGACCTGGACGCCGGGGTCATCGACGCCGTCGGGGTCAAGCTGCCGCTGTTGCGCAACCCGCGCGCCAAGATGCAGGGCATCCGGGACGGCTTCGTCAAGATCTTCTGCCGGCCGGGCACGGGCATCGTCGTGGGCGGTGTCGTGGTCTCGCCGCGCGCCTCCGAGCTGATCCACCCGATCTCGATCGCGGTCGACAACAACCTGACCGTCGAGCAGATCGCGAACGCGTTCACCGTGTACCCGTCGCTGTCCGGCTCCATCGCCGAGGTCGCGCGCCAGCTCCACACGCGCAAGGCGGGTGACGGGGTCTGACGGTCCGACGGTCTGATGATCCGACGGTCTGTCTGACCGGTATGTGACGGATTCCGTCCGGGATCGTCCCTATATCACTTCTCGCCCCACCCTGCGAACAACTTCTGCTATTCGGCGCAAACTGCTGAAAGCAGATGGTCGTTGGCGTTACTGTCAGTTTCGTGTTCGCTGCAGAACGTCGCCAATTGATCCTCGAAATGGTGCGCGCCAATGGAGCTGTGTCGCTCCGTGAGCTCGCCCGCGTCGTCCAGACCTCCGAAGTGACCGTACGGCGGGACGTGCGCGCTCTGGAGGCAGAAGGACTCCTCGACCGCCGACACGGCGGTGCGGTATTGCCGGGCGGGTTCACGCGGGAGTCCGGCTTTCCGCAGAAGTCTCATCTCGCGACCGCCGAGAAGACGGCCATCGCCGATCTCGCCGCGAGCCTCGTCGAAGAGGGCGAGGCCATCGTGGTCGGGGCGGGTACCACCACGCAGGAGCTGGCACGCCGGCTCGCGCGGGTCCCCGGGCTGACCGTCGTCACCAACTCCCTGTTGGTGGCCCAGGCGTTGGCCCACGCCAACCGTGTGGAGGTCGTGATGACCGGCGGCACCCTGCGCGGTTCCAACTACGCCCTGGTCGGCTCCGGAGCCGAACAGTCCCTCCAGGGGCTGCGTGTCTCCAAGGCCTTCCTCTCCGGGAGCGGACTGACCGCAGAGCGCGGCCTGTCCACGTCCAACATGCTGTCGGCGTCCGTCGACCGCGCGCTGGTCCAGGCAGCCGCCGAGGTCGTCGTCCTCGCCGACCACACCAAGCTCGGCACCGACACCATGTTCCAGACGGTGCCGACGGATGTGATCACCCGGCTGGTCACCGACGACCCGCCGGGCCACGACGACCGCGCGGTCACCGAGTTGCAGGCGCTGGCCGACCAGGGCGTGCAGATCTCCGTGGCCGGGGCGTCGGGCGGCGGTGGTACGGGAGGCGATCCCGTCCCGGCGCGCCCCTCGCGCCGGGACGTGCCCCTGCCGGGGCCTCGCCGCAACCAGGTCCACGGCACCGCGCCCCAGTTGCGCACCGCCACGGTCCTCGGGGATCAGCCGCCCGCCGGTGAACGGGAGCGGGAGCGCGCGGCCCGGGTCGCTGATCTGCGGCGCCGGTAGGGAGCGGGGCTGCTCCGCGTGGGCTGAGCTTCATGGGCTGCGGTTCATGGGCTGCGCCCGGTGGGCCGAGCCGTGTGGGGTCAGCCGTGAGGGCTGGGCCGTGTGGGGTCGGTTCGGCGGGTTAGGGCTTCAGGCCGCGCAGGGTCAGTGTCAGCAGGCGGTCGGCCAGCTCCGGGTCGTCCGGGGTCTCCTCGGCCGCCAGCGCGATCGCGTGGGTGAGCTGGAGCAGATCGCCGATGGACACGTCCTCGCGTACGGCGTGAGCGTCCTGCGCCCGGCGGAGAAGGGCGGTGCCCGCCTCCCGGATGGGGGCGCAGCACCGGGCCAGGTCCGAGGGGTTCTCGTCCGCGGCGCGGGAGTCCGCGTACGAGACCGTCATCAGGGCCTGCGCCAGCCCGCGGTACTCGCCCGCGTGGGTGATGATGTCGCGCAGCCAGGCGACGAGCGCCGCGCAGGGGCGGTCCGCGTGCAGGTGTGCCTGGGCGCGGGCCAGCAGATCGGCGACCGCTTCCTCGAAGACCGCGCTCAGCAGGGCCTCTCGGTTGGGGAAGTGGCGGTACAGCGTGCCGATGCCCACATCTGCCCGGCGGGCGATGTCCTCCAGCGAGGCGGTGGTGCCGTGCGCCGCGAAGGCGAGGCGGGCCTCGGTGAGCAGGCGGTCGTGGTTGCGGCGGGCGTCGGCCCGCAGGGGCCTCCGGCCTGCTGCGGTGGGCTTGGCCGGGGTGGGGCTCACTCTGGCGTCACCTGCTCTCGTGTGGCGGGGGCGTCTTCAGCCTAAGAGCTCGGGTGACGGGGGTGGTTGCGCGGGTGCGGGTGAGTGGGGGCTTCTCGCGCAGTTCCCCGCGCCCCTGGAGGGCCTACGGCCCTTTCGGGGCGCGGGGGTTCGCGTGTGGGTCAGTCCTTGATCTCGCAGATGACCGCGCCGGAGGTGAGGGCGGCGCCGACCTCGGCGGTGAGGCCCTTGATGGTGCCGGAGCGGTGCGCGTTGAGGGGCTGTTCCATCTTCATGGCTTCCAGGACGACGACGAGGTCGCCTTCCTTGACCTCCTGGCCCTCCTCGACCGCGACCTTGACGATCGTGCCCTGCATGGGGGAGGCGAGAGTGTCGCCGGAGGCGGCGGGGCCGGACTTCTTCGCCGCGCGGCGCTTGGGCTTGGCGCCGGCGGCCAGGCCGGTGCGGGCCAGGGTCATGCCCAGCGCGGCGGGCAGGGAGACCTCCAGGCGCTTGCCGCCGACCTCGACCACGATCGTCTCGCGGTCGGTGTCGTCGTCGGCGTCGGTGTCGGCGGGGGCCGCGAAGGGCTTGATGTCGTTGACGAACTCGGTCTCGATCCAGCGGGTGTGGACCGTGAACGGGTCGCTGGAGCCGGTCAGTTCGGGAGCGAACGCCGGGTCCTTGACCACCACGCGGTGGAAGGGGATCGCGGTCGCCATGCCCTCGACGGTGAACTCCTCCAGCGCGCGGGCGGCCCGCTGCAGGGCCTGCTCGCGGGTGGCGCCGGTGATGACCAGCTTGGCCAGCAGGGAGTCCCAGGCGGGGCCGATCACGCTGCCGGACTCCACGCCCGCGTCCAGGCGGACACCGGGGCCGGTGGGCGCGGTGAACGTGGTGACCGTGCCGGGAGCCGGGAGGAAGCCGCGGCCGGGGTCCTCGCCGTTGATGCGGAACTCGAAGGAATGGCCCCGCAGCGGCGGGTCGTCGTAGCCGAGTTCCTCGCCGTCGGCGATGCGGAACATCTCGCGGACCAGGTCGATGCCGGTGACCTCCTCGGTGACCGGGTGCTCGACCTGGAGTCGGGTGTTGACCTCCAGGAAGGAGATCGTGCCGTCCACGCCGACGAGGAACTCCACCGTGCCGGCGCCGACGTAGCCGGCCTCCTTCAGGATGGCCTTGGAGGCGGCGTACAGCTCGGCGTTCTGCGCCTCGGACAGGAACGGGGCGGGGGCCTCCTCCACCAGCTTCTGGTGGCGGCGCTGGAGGGAGCAGTCACGGGTGGAGACCACCACGACGTTGCCGTGGCTGTCGGCAAGGCACTGGGTCTCCACGTGGCGGGGCTTGTCGAGGTAGCGCTCCACGAAGCACTCGCCACGGCCGAACGCGGCCACCGCCTCGCGGACGGCCGAGTCGTACAGCTCGGGGACCTCCTCCAGGGTGCGGGCGACCTTCAGGCCGCGTCCGCCACCGCCGAAGGCGGCCTTGATCGCGATCGGCAGACCGTGCTCCCGGGCGAACGCCACGACCTCGTCGGCGCCGGAGACCGGGTCCGGGGTGCCCGCGACCAGCGGGGCGCCCGCGCGCTGGGCGATGTGACGGGCCGCCACCTTGTCACCCAGGTCGCGGATGGCCTGCGGCGGCGGGCCGATCCAGATCAGACCCGCGTCCAGGACCGCCTGCGCGAACTCCGCGTTCTCCGAGAGGAACCCGTAGCCCGGGTGGACCGCGTCCGCACCCGCGTCCTTCGCCGCCTGGAGGACCTTGCCCATGTCCAGGTAACTGGTCGCCGGAGTGTCACCGCCCAACGCGAACGCCTCGTCCGCGGCCCGCACATGCAGCGCGTCCCGGTCCGGATCGGCGTACACGGCCACGCTCGCGATCCCGGCGTCCCGGCACGCCCGGGCGACGCGGACAGCGATTTCGCCTCGGTTGGCGATCAACACCTTGCGCACGATGGCTCCCTCTCCTTGAAACAAGCCGAGTTTAGGGACTGCCGACACGGCGTTTCGACCCGTCCACAATGGTGAGCTTGCCCACACGGAGCGTGAATCGAGGCTCACTCAACCCGCGAAATCCCTTGTCGCACAGCATGGCGCAGGACTCCACACGAAAACCCTAGCCCTCTGATGTGGTCAAGGTCTCTGTGCGGCCGCGCTGCGGCCGGTTGGGTTTCTTTGTGGAGTCCCTACTAATGGCCCAACGATTCTTTGCTCTCGTATGAACCCTTGTCCCGAGGTTTACCCGTTAGTAGCGTTCGCGATGTCTCGAACACCTACCTGGGGTAACGAGTCGGGGCGGCGAGGCGCTGAGAGCAGCGGGACGAGATCGGAAGTGGGTGAGGTCGGGTGATCCGCAGACCGGTGGCGGTGACGACGGCGATCGTGCTGTTCGTGGAAGGGCTCGGGATCGCCGGAGTCCAGTGGCTGCTCGGCACCGTCGTCGACCGGCAGAAGATGTCGCTCGCCGGGCTCGACTCCGAGGCGATGTCCGTCTCCACCAAGGCCGGGGGTGTCCTCTTCGGTCTCTACTTCGTCTTCTGCGGCGTGGTCGCGCTGCTCGTGGCCCTGCGCAACCGGCCGCCCGCCGGACTCGGCAGGATCCTGCTCATCAGCGTCGCCGTCGTGCACGGGTTGCTCGGGGCGCTCACCGTGGGGCTGGTCGGGTGGGGCGCGTTCGCGTTCATGATGGTGGTGCTGGGGCTGGTGCTGCTCACGCTGATGACGTACGACCGGCAGGGCGGGGTCGCTGACGCGGTGCCGGGTGAGGGCGACGGGGGCGCAGGGGGTGCCGACGGGCAGGGGAGTGCCGACGGGGCCGGGGGGCCGGAGCAGGCCGCTCCGGCCGCGCCCGGGGCCTCGTGAGGGGGCTCGTCAGTCGGTGCGCGGGGTCCACAGGTCGGTGATGGCCACGCCGAGTTGGGCCAGCAGGCGGCGCAGGAGGGGGAGGCTGATGCCGATGACGTTGCCGTTGTCGCCCTCGATGCCGTCGATGAACGGGGCCGAGCGGCCGTCGAGGGTGAACGCGCCCGCCACGTGGAGGGGCTCGCCGGAGGCGACGTACGCGGCGATCTCCTCGTCCGTGGGGTCGCCGAAGTGGACGACCGTGGAGGCGGTCGCGGAGGTGTAACGGCCGGTGGCGGTGTCGTAGACGCAGTGACCGGTCTGGAGGGTGCCGGCGCGGCCGCGCATGGACTTCCAGCGGGCGGTGGCCTCCTCGGCGTCGGCGGGCTTGCCGAGGGCCTCGCCGTCGAGGTCGAGGACCGAGTCGCAGCCGATGACGAGGGCGCCCTTGACCTCCGGTCTGGCCGCCACGACCGATGCCTTGGCCTCGGCGAGGGCGAGGGCCAGGTCGGCGGGCGTGGGGGCGGTGACGGCGTCCTCGTCCACTCCGCTGACGATCACCTCGGGGGTGAGGCCGGCCTGGCGCAGGAGGTTCAGGCGGGCGGGGGACTGGGAGGCGAGGATCAGGCGGCGGCGGGGGTGTGGGGCGGTCATGGGGGTCAGGGTATTGCCTGGGGTTGTCGGGTGCGGGTTCGGTGGGGGGTCTCGCGCCCACGCGGCGGAGCCGCATGTCGGTACAGCCCCGCGCCCCTGAGGGGGTGCGGCCCGTCCGTCGGGTGCGGGGGTGGGTGGGTCGGGGGCGTGCCGGGGGGTGTCCGTCCTCGGAACGGCGCGGAACGGGTCGGCTGGGAAGCGGGGCGAGTCGACGCGCCAACCGCTGCGGGCGGACACCTCCCGAGCCGCCCCCTGCTCGCCGTACTCGACTTTCCTGCCGTCGGGGTGCGTCAGAGGATGCCCAGGACGAGCATGGCCACGAGCATGGCGCAGGCCATGAGCACGCCGAGCCGCCGAAGCATGGCCTGCGTGTCGCGCAGTTCCTTCGGCGGCTCGTTCTCAGGGTCGGACCAGAGCATGCTGCGATGGTGCGCCGCCCGGCGGGCCGGGCGCCTGAGTACGCGTACTCAATTCGGTAGGAGAGGTTCCGCTCAGCCGGGCCAGTAGGTGCGGCTCCATGTGGTGGGGCCCGGGGCCGGCAGGCGGTGGGCGGCGATGCGGGACGGGTCGGACCACGCGTCGCGGGAGGCGGGCGCGCCGGGCGGCTCGGTGGCTGCCGCCGCGGCGCGGGCGCGGACCACCGCCAGGGCGGCGGCCAGCTCCTCCGGGGTCGGGTTGCCCCGTACGACCTTGATCGTCATGGCTGCGCTCCGGGGGCTAGAGGGGGATGTTGCCGTGCTTCTTCGGGGGCAGGGACTCGCGCTTGGTGCGGAGTTGGCGCAGGCCGCGGACGAGGTGGCGGCGGGTGTCGGAGGGGGTGATGACGGCGTCGACGTAGCCGCGTTCGGCCGCGGTGTAGGGGTTGAGGAGGGTGTCCTCGTACTCCTGGATGAGGCGGGCGCGGACCTCTTCACGTTCGGCCTCGGGGGCGGCGGCGATGGTGCGGCGGTGCAGGATGTTGACCGCGCCCTGGGCGCCCATGACGGCGATCTGGGCGGTCGGCCAGGCGAGGTTGAGGTCGGCGCCGAGGTGCTTGGAGCCCATGACGTCGTAGGCGCCGCCGAAGGCCTTGCGGGTGATGACGGTGATGAGGGGGACGGTGGCTTCGGCGTAGGCGTAGATGAGCTTGGCGCCGCGGCGGATGATGCCCTCGTGCTCCTGGCCGACGCCCGGGAGGAAGCCGGGGACGTCGACGAAGGTCAGGACGGGGACGTTGAAGGCGTCGCAGGTGCGGACGAAGCGCGCCGCCTTCTCGGAGGCGTCGATGTCCAGACAGCCGGCGAACTGCAGCGGCTGGTTGGCGACGATGCCGACCGGGTGGCCCTCGACGCGCCCGAAGCCGGTGAGGATGTTCGGGGCGAACAGGGCCTGGGTCTCGAAGAACTCCCCGTCGTCCAGGACGTGTTCGAGCACCGTGTGCATGTCGTACGGCTGGTTGGCGCTGTCCGGCACGAGGGTGTCGAGTTCGCGGTCCTCGTCGGTGACGGTGAGGTCCGCCTGCTCGGGGAAGGCCGGGGGCTCGCTGAGGTTGTTCGAGGGCAGGTAGGACAGGAGCTGCTTGACGTACTCGATGGCGTCTTTTTCGTCGCCCGCCATGTGGTGCGCGACGCCGGAGGTGGCGTTGTGGGTGCGGGCGCCGCCGAGTTCCTCGAAGCCGACGTCCTCGCCGGTGACGGTCTTGATGACGTCCGGGCCGGTGATGAACATGTGCGAGGTCTGGTCGACCATCACCGTGAAGTCGGTGATCGCGGGGGAGTAGACCGCGCCGCCCGCGCACGGGCCGACCACGAGGGAGATCTGCGGGATCACACCGCTCGCGTGGGTGTTGCGGCGGAAGATCTCGCCGTACATGCCGAGGGCCATGACGCCCTCCTGGATGCGGGCGCCGCCGGAGTCGTTGATGCCGATGACGGGGCAGCCGGTCTTGAGGGCGAAGTCCATCGCCTTCATGATCTTCTGGCCGAAGACCTCGCCGAGGGAGCCGCCGAGGACGGTGAAGTCCTGGGAGAAGACGGCCACCGGGCGGCCGTCGACCGTGCCGTAGCCGGTGACGACTCCGTCGCCGTAGGGGCGGTTGTTCTCCATGCCGAAGTCGGTGGAGCGGTGCCGGGCGAACTCGTCGAACTCCACGAAGGAGTCCTCGTCGAGGAGCAGTTCGATCCGCTCACGGGCCGTCAGCTTGCCCTTGGCGTGCTGCTTCTCCACCGCGCGCTCGGAGCCGGCGTGCGTCGCCTCGTGGATCCGGCGCTGCAGATCCGCGAGCTTCCCCGCGGTCGTGTGAATGTCGATGCTTGCTGACTCTTCCGGCTCGGACATCGGGATGCGGCTCCCTGCCTGCTCAAGGGGACGTGAGGGATCGGTCGTACGTGGTGCGTGGCGGTGCTCAGAAGTGGGCGTGGTTACTCATCCGTAGAGTAGTGCGGCGCCTACCGTTCGGCAGTGCGGCGTTTACCACACCTAGGGTGGGTTGCATGACGCCGCGAGATGCCTCAGACGACGGTAACGACAAGCCGGGTGGGCGCTGGTCCGACCTGGACCGGCCACCCCTCAACTCCGCCTCCCTGCGCCGGGCCCTGGTCCGGGAGGGCGGGCTGTGGAGCTCCCTGGACGTGGTGCCCGTCATCGGCTCCACCAACACCGACCTCGCGGGGCGGGCCGACCGGCTTCCCGAGGGCGCGGTGCTCGTCGCCGAGGAGCAGAACGCGGGCCGGGGCCGCCTCGACCGCGTGTGGACCGCGCCGCCGCGCTCCGGGCTGTTCTTCTCCGTCCTCCTCAAGCCGACCGAGGTGCCCGTCCGGCACTGGGGCTGGCTGCCGCTCCTCAGCGGCGTCGCCGTCGCGACCGGGCTGTCCCGGGTCGCCGGGGTCGACACGGCGCTCAAGTGGCCCAACGACCTGCTGGTGACCGTGCGCGGCGAGGAGCGCAAGGCGGGCGGCATCCTCGCGGAGCGCGCGGGCGCCGAGGGGGTCGTCATCGGGATCGGCATCAACGTCAGCCTGCGCGAGGAGGAGCTGCCGGTGCCGACGGCCGGATCGCTGGCGCTGGCCGGTGCGGAGACCACGGACCGTGACCCCCTGCTGCGGGCCGTGCTGCGGTCGCTGGAGGAGTGGTACGGGCGGTGGCGGGCCGCCGGGGGCGATCCGTCCGTGAGCGGCCTCCAGGAGACCTACGCCGCGGGCTGCGCGACGCTGGGGCGCACCGTGCGTGCCGAGCTGCCCGGGGACCGGTCGGTGGTGGGTGAGGCCGTGGCCGTGGATGGTGACGGGCGGCTGGTTCTCGCCACGGAGGACGGGGTGCAGGAGCCGGTGGGGGCGGGGGACATCGTGCATCTACGGCCCGTGTGACGGGGAGGACCGCGGAGACAGTGGGTGCGGTGGGTGTGCCGGGTGCTGCGTGCGGGATGGCGTGGGGCGTCTCAGGGCGGGTGCGGGCTGCGGGGAGTGGCCGGTGAGGGCTGTGGGGCGGGTGCGGGCTGCGGGGAGTGGCCGGTGAGGGCTGTGGGGCGGGTGCGGGCTGAGTGATGTGTGGGTGGGGTGGGGGCTGGGGACTCGGGTGGTGCGTGGGGAGGGCGGGTTCGCTCGCCGACTCCTGCCGGGTGCCGGTAGGGCCCGCTCGGGCGGCGTGACTGCCCGCAGCGGGCTTGGGGGTGTCCACCATCGGCCCCACCTGACGGAGTGAGCTGGCGCACACCTGCCGTAGAGTTGAGGCCGGTCGAGTACGTGACCGCGGGAGATCGGAAGGGCAGCAGGAGTGAGCGTCGAGGACACGGGCTCCGGCACGGACGCGGATGGCCGCGTGGAGCCGCCCCCTCTCTCGGCTTCGCTCGAGCGGGGCGAGCCCCATGACGTGGACGCCGACGAGGAGGACCCGCTGGCGTTGCGGCTCGAAGGGCTGATCCTCGGGGCCGAGCGCCGGTACACCCCCTTTCAGGCGGCGCGCAGTGCCGGGGTCTCCATGGAGCTGGCGTCCCGTTTCTGGCGGGCCATGGGCTTCGCGGACATCGGTCAGGCCAAGGCGCTGACCGAGGCCGACGTGCTCGCGCTGCGGCGCCTCGCCGGTCTCGTGGAGGCGGGGCTGCTGAGCGAGGCCATGGCGGTGCAGGTCGCCCGTTCGACCGGGCAGACCACGGCGCGGCTGGCCGAGTGGCAGATCGATTCCTTCCTGGAGGGGCTGACCGAGCCCCCGGAGCCGGGGATGACCCGGACCGAGGTGACGTATCCGCTGGTCGAGCTGTTGCTCCCGGAACTGGAGGAGTTCCTCGTCTACGTGTGGCGGCGCCAGCTGGCCGCCGCCACGGGCCGCGTCGTGCAGGCCGCCGACGACGAGGAGATGGTCGACCGGCGCCTCGCGGTCTGCTTCGCGGATCTCGTCGGGTTCACGCGGCTGACCCGTCGGATGGAGGAGGAGGAGCTCGGCGAGCTGGTCGAGGCCTTCGAGACCACGGCGGCGGACCTGGTGGCGGCGAACGGCGGGCGGCTCATCAAGACCCTCGGCGACGAGGTGCTGTACGCCACGGACGACGCGGGTGTCGCCGCCGAGATCGCGCTGCGCCTCATCGAGACCATGGCCAACGACGAGACCATGCCCGAGCTGCGCGTCGGCATGGCCTTCGGCACGGTGACGACGCGGATGGGCGACGTCTTCGGTTCCACCGTGAACCTCGCCAGCCGGCTCACCTCGATAGCGCCGAAGGACGCGGTCCTCGTCGACGGCGCCTTCGCCGAGGAACTGACCCGCACGGGCGAGGCGCCCGCATCCGAGGCCGAGGCCGCCGAAGCCGCGGCCGCCGCGGAGAAGGAGGGCGAGGAGCCCCCCACCTACCGTTTCGCCCTCCAGCCGATGTGGCAGCGACCGGTGCGTGGGCTGGGCGTGGTCCAGCCGTGGCTGCTCACGCGGAGGCCGGGGAAGGTGTGAGGGGCGGGGTGCCGCCGGGTGGGCGGCGCCTCCTCGTGTCACGGCTACGGCCATGGCTACGGATCCGGCTCCGGCTGTGCGGCCGCCCCTGTGGTCACGGTCGTCCCTCTGGCCACGTCCGTCCCTCTGGCTACGGCTGCGGTGGCTGATCTCCGTTATCCGCTCAGGGCGTCGTTGACGCACACGCCGACGATCGGGACGCACAGGCCCGGCTTCGTCGGCTTCGTGGGTGTGGTCGTGTCGTCGGGGGCCGTCGGCGTGGTCGGGGAGTCCGGTGCGGTCGGCTGCTGGGGGGCCGCCGCCGGGGGCTGGGTGGGTGCGGGAGCGGTGGGCCGCGAAGCCTCCGGCGCGCGGGGTGCCGTGGACGTGCCCGGGGCCGGCGGGGTCCTGGGGAGGTCGCGGGCGCCGGGAGCGGAGGGGAGGTCGACGCCGATGGAGGGGGCGGGCTGGTAGGCGGAAGGGGCCGGCGTGGGGGCGGGCGGCCCTCCCGGTGACGGGGGCCGCTGGGTGGGCGTGGGGTCGCCGCCGCCCATGGGGGCGTCGGCGGTCGGGGTGCCCGCGTCGGTGCCTGGCTCGCCGCCCACGGTGGCTCCCGCCTCGGTCGTGCCGTCCGTGACGTCGTCCGGCGCGCTCGGGGCCGGGCCCGCGGCGCCGACGCCGCCGACCGGGTCCGACGCCAGCCGTACGAGGCCCAGGGCGCCGGCGGCCAGTGCCATCCCGCCCACCGCGAACAGCAGCTTCCGGGGCCGAGGCCGGCGGTGCCGTCCTCGCGGGCGGGGAGCGGGCTGGTCGGGGGTGTGGGCGACCTGGTTCGGGGGGCCTGTCGAGATCCCGGACGTGGTCGGGGAGAAGGGCGTCGTGGGGGTGGCGGGGGCCGTGGAGGGCTTCCACGGGGGTGGGGGCGTCGCCGCGCCCGTCGACGGTGCCCTCTGTGGTCTCGGCGTCGTCGGTGGCTGCTGTGGCGCCCGTGGTGTGCTCTGCGTCGGCCTGGTGGCCGTGTTCGTCGTCATGGTCCGTCCCTCCCCTGCGCGCCCGTGTCCCTCGGTGCGCCTATGGCGGAGCGCAGGTTATGCGCCGGGGTGGGCGCTGTGGCCGGAGAAGGCCCGGATGTCACCCGTACGGGGAGAAGATCGCCGAGGTTCGTCAAGGGGGCGCGCCGTGGGGGCTCCCGTTGGGGTGGCCGCGGGGAGCACGGATGACGCCATCTGCCGCCGGGTGTCCGTCGGGGTGGAGGGGAGTGGGGAGGGACGGGGCTGGGGTGGCCGTGGCGCGGGCCGGGGTTTCGTCCGGCGGGGGTGGCTGGGATGATCGAGGCGGTGCTTGTTAACTGGCGTTAACCGGGAGGGTGTCATGGGTGACGGTGTGGCTGTGGGGGAGCGGCGGTTCGGGGAGTTCGTCGTGGTGCGGCGGCACGGGTACGTCGCCGAACTCGCGCTGGACCGGCCCAAGGCCATGAACGCCGTGTCGACCGACATGGCCCGCTCCGTCGCGGCGGCGTGCGACGCGCTCGCCGCCGACCGGGACGCCCGCGTCGTCGTGGTGACGTCGACGCACGAGCGGGCGTTCTGTGTGGGGGCGGACCTGAAGGAGCGGAACTCCTTCAGCGACGCCGATCTGGTGCGCCAGCGGCCCGTCGCCCGCGCCGCGTACACCGGCGTACTGGAGCTGCCGATGCCCACGATCGCCGCCGTGCACGGCTTCGCGCTGGGCGGCGGCTTCGAACTCGCCCTGTCCTGCGACCTGATCGTGGCCGACCGTACGGCGGTGGTGGGGCTGCCCGAGGTGTCGGTGGGGGTGATCCCGGGGGGTGGCGGTACGCAGCTGCTGCCGCGCCGGGTGGGGGCCGCGCGGGCCGCCGAGCTGATCTTCACGGCGCGGCGGCTGGATGCCGATGAGGCGCGGGAGCTGGGGCTCGTGGACCAGTTGGTGGAGGAGGGGCGGGACCGGGCCGAGGCCCTGGCGCTGGCCGAGCGGATCGCCGCGAACTCGCCCGTCGGGCTGCGCGCGGCCAAGCGTGCGCTGCGGCTGGGGCACGGTCTCGACCTGCGGGCCGGTCTGGAGGTCGAGGACGCGGCCTGGCGCTCGGTCGCGTTCTCTGGCGACCGCGCGGAGGGAGTGGCCGCCTTCAACGAGAAGCGGAAGCCCGCCTGGCCCGGGGAGTGAGCGGAAGGGGGCGGAGCGAGCGGACGGGGGCGGGTGGGGCGTGGGCGAGCGTCGGCTGTCCGGGGGCGTGGTGCCGGGCTTGCGGCCCTCGCGGGGGTGGCGTTGGCGCGTTCCGTCCGGCGCGGCCTGCGTGGCCCGGCGCGATCGGCGCGGTCCGTCCGGCTGGTTCGGCTCGGTCGTTCCGGGGGCGGGGCGACTCTCGGGCCGTACCCCTGTTCGCCCCACCAACGTCCCCAATCGGGGCAAAGCTACCTAGCCTGGGGTGATGGGAGAGGACAGGCGGCTGAGGGCCGTGGTGGCGTTGGCGCGGGGGATGGCGGGGGCGCGTACGTCGCGGGAGACCTGGTGGGCGGCCGCGGACGGATCGTGTCGCGCGCTCTCGGGGAGCTTCGCCGCGCTGTCCGTCTGGGAGCGGGAGCGCGGGCTGCTGCGGGTGCTGGTGAACGTGGGGAACCGGGCGCCCGACGAGGAGGAGTTCCCCGAGGACGAGACGTACCCGGTGCACGAGTTCCCGGAGATCGCGGAGTTCCTGCACGAGCGGTGGCTGGAGGGCGGCGAGCCCAACGCCTGGGTGGAGACGGCCGCGGGACCGGTCGGCGGGCGGCGCCCCGGCGGCTACTGCCATCAGCGGGTCGCGGCGCTGCGCCGGCGCGGGCGCGGCTGCTGCGTGGTGGCGCCCGTCGTGCTGAACGGCAGGGCGTGGGGCGAGCTGTATGTGGCCCGGCCCGCCGGGGAGCCCGTCTTCCACGGTGACGACGCCGCGTTCGCCACCGTGCTCGCCTCGGTCGTGGCGGCCGGGCTCGCGCAGTCCGAGCGGCTGGAGGAGGCCCGGCGGCTCGCCTTCACCGACCCCCTGACCGGGCTGGGCAACCGGCGCGCGGTCGACCTCCGGCTGGACGAGGCGATGGAGGCGCACCGGCGTGACGGCACGGTGATCAGCCTCGTCGTCTGCGACCTCAACGGACTGAAGAAGGTCAACGACTCCTACGGGCACGCGATGGGGGACCAGCTGCTGGAGAGGTTCGGTTCGGTGCTGTCGCGGTGCGCGGCCGAACTGCCCCGTGTGCTGGTCGCGCGGCTCGGCGGGGACGAGTTCTGTCTGCTCGCGGTGGGCCCGTCGGCGGACGACGTGGTCCGGGTCGCCGGGGATCTGTGTGTGCGGGCGCGCGAACTGGAGCCGGGGGACGGGGTGGCCTGCGGGGTCGCGTCCACCGGGGACCCGATCGGACCCCTGCGCTCGGCCCGGCGGCTCTTCCGGCTGGCCGACGCGGCGCAGTACCGGGCCAAGGCCGCGGGCTCCGTCGAACCGGTCGTCGCGGGGCGCGAGGGGGAGGGTGCGGAGGACCCGGTGGTGAGCCTCGCCGACCGGCCGCCCGCGCCGGTGGACCCCGCGCACCCGGGGGACCGGCGCCGCATTCGAGGGCGCCGGTCCTAGGGCGGGCCGCGCGGCGGGTCGAGTCGGCGCGCGGTCCTGGGCTGCCCACGGCCGAGGGGGAGTGGGCCGTGGGCCGGTCCGAGATCTCGACCCTACTCGCCCGTCGCGACCCCTACGGCTCTGACCTGGGGGTTCTGACCAATCTCTGAGCAACCTCCGATCGTTCTCCGACCGGATTCCGATCTACGCGGATTGCGGATCGCGGTGGGTAAGGAGCCCCTCCGCCCTTCGGTCGTGACATTCGGCGATTCAGTCCCTACGATCCTGAATATGGATATGCACTCTGTGGACACGGTGGTCCTCGGGACGTCCGGGGTCACCGCGGCCGACGTCCTCGCCGTGGCGCGCGCCGGCGCCCGGGTCGAGCTCTCCGACGAGGCGGTGACCGCCCTCGCCGCGGCGCGCGAGATCGTGGACGCGCTGGCGGCCAAGCCGGAGCCCGTCTACGGCGTCTCCACCGGCTTCGGCGCCCTCGCGACCCGGCACATCAGCCAGGAGCTGCGCGCCCGGCTCCAGCGCAACATCGTCCGCTCCCACGCGGCCGGCATGGGACCGCGCGTGGAGCGCGAGGTCGTGCGCGCGCTGATGTTCCTGCGGCTGAAGACCGTCTGCTCCGGCCGGACCGGCGTACGGCCCGAGGTCGCGCAGACCATGGCCGACGTCCTCAACGCCGGCATCACCCCCGTCGTCCACGAGTACGGCTCCCTCGGCTGCTCCGGCGACCTCGCGCCGCTCTCGCACTGCGCGCTCACCCTGATGGGCGAGGGCGACGCGGAGGGCCCCGACGGGGTCGTACGGCCCGCCGGTGAGCTGCTCGCCGCACACGGCATCGCCCCCGTCGAGCTGCGCGAGAAGGAGGGGCTGGCCCTCCTCAACGGCACCGACGGCATGCTCGGCATGCTGGTCATGGCGCTCGCCGACCTGGACATGCTGTACACCTCGGCCGACATCACCGCCGCGATCTCGCTGGAGGCGCTGCTCGGCACGGACCGCGTCCTCGCGCCCGAGCTGCACGCCATCCGCCCCCACCCCGGTCAGGCCGCCTCCGCGGCCAACATGCTCGCCGTGCTGAAGGGGTCGGGACTCACCGGGCACCACCAGGACGACGCGCCCCGGGTGCAGGACGCCTACTCCGTGCGGTGTGCTCCGCAGGTGGCCGGCGCCGGGCGGGACACGCTCGCGCACGCCCGGCTCGTCGCGGAGCGGGAGTTGGCCGCGGCGGTCGACAATCCCGTGGTCCTGCCGGACGGGCGGGTGGAGTCCAACGGGAACTTCCACGGCGCGCCCGTCGCGTACGTCCTCGACTTCCTCGCCGTCGCGGTCGCGGACCTCGCGTCGATCGCGGAGCGGCGGACGGACCGGCTGCTCGACAAGAACCGGTCGCACGGGCTGCCGCCGTTCCTCGCGGACGACGCCGGGGTCGACTCCGGGCTGATGATCGCGCAGTACACGCAGGCGGCTCTGGTGAGCGAGCTGAAGCGGCTGGCCGTGCCGGCCTCGGCCGACTCGATCCCGTCCTCCGCGATGCAGGAGGACCATGTGTCGATGGGCTGGGCCGCGGCGCGGAAGCTGCGGACCGCCGTGGACGGGCTGACGCGGGTGCTGGCGGTGGAGCTGTACGCCGGGACGCGGGGGGTCGAGCTGCGGGAGGGGCTGGTGGCGGCGCCGGCCACGCGAGCCGTGGTGGAGGCGGTGCGGGCGGCCGGGGTCGAGGGGCCCGGGCCGGATCGGTTCCTCGCGCCCGATCTGGCGTTGGCCGAGGGGTTCGTGCGGGACGGGCGGTTGGTGGCGGCGGCGGAGTCCGTCGCGGGGGTGCTTGCCTGAGGACTTCGGGTGCGGGGCCGGGGGGCTTCTCGCGCAGTTCCCCGCGCCCCTGAAAGGCAGGGGCTGCGGCCCGTGCTTTTTCGGCCCGAAAGGGCCGTAGGCCCTTAGGGGCGCGGGGAACTGCGCGACCAGCCCCCACCGGACCCGCGGGTGACCGCAGGCGACTACACGCCCCGTACCGGCCCGAGATCCTCCCGCTCGCGGCGGATCGCGTACGCGAGGAACCCCGCGCCCACGCCCAGCATCGCGGTGCCGCCGATGACGTAGGGGGTCGTGTTGGGGCTGCCGGTGTCGGCGAGTTCGCGGCTCTCGCCGCCGGTCCCGTCCGCGTCCGTCTCCGTGGTCGCCGAGTCGGTCGTCGTGGTCGTCCGGTCGCGTATGGCCGCCGCGTCCTGGGTCGCGTTGGCGGACGGCACGAACCAGAGGGCACCCAGGAGGGTGCCCGCGGCGGTGGCGGTCAGCAGCGATCGGCGGGCGGTGGACGACGCGCGACGTGCGACGGACACGGAATATCGATCCCCTTGTGGCGCTGGCGAATTGGCCGTAGGGGGCGATGCTAATGAAAGGCGCGGGTCGCGGGAAAGTCGCGTGACCTGTGAGCCGTACGCTCCGGAGCATGAGTACAACGGAGACATCACAGTTTGTCCGCCTTCGCGTCGACTTGGTGGTCGAAGTCGAGAACGTCGAGGCCGTCACCGGGGCCGCATTGCGGCGGATCGCGGACGACTCCGATATGCCCGCCGATGAACGGGTACACGCCGAGAACGCGGTGACGGAGGACACGGCGGAGGCCCTCGCCTATCTGGTCGACCCGTTCGACCTGGTCGGGGACGTGCCGGGGGTCGAACTGGCCCAGGCCTCCTGGAGCAGCGAGGGAATCGACTACGACCCCGATTCGCCGGAATGGGGTCTGGACGAGGATGATGACCGGGAGGACGAAGAGGAAGACGGACTCGGCTGAGCGGCTCGGGAGATTGATTGCCCCGGGCGGCAACCGCCGCCCGGGGTTCTTTCGTCTCATGGGTCGCACCAGTCACTAGTGCACCGCCGCCGGGTCGCCGTCGATCCGTTGCGGGTGGAGTGGCGTATCCCACATATCCGCTTCGGCGGAACGGCTCGGTGCCGTAGTGGTGTTTAAGTGCTTACGGGGATCTTCGGCGTTTTGGGGATTCGGCAACGATGGAGAAGCGTGTGATGACGAACAGTAAGCGGCGCAGGGGCCTGACGGTCGCGTCCGCACTGCTCGGTGGGGTGCTGGTGCTCTCTGCGTGCAGCGGGGGTGACAGCGACAACGCGTCCGGGAACGACGGCGGGGACTCCTCGCAGGCCCAGGCCGACAAGGCGGCGGCCGAGAAGACCTCCGAGGCCGACATCAAGATCGCGCCGAAGGACGGCTCGGACAACGCCTCCATCAACAACTCGGCCAAGGTCACCGTCAGCAAGGGCACGCTCACGGAGGTCAAGATGACCACCTCCGAGGGCGCCGCCGTCGAGGGCGAGATATCCGCGGACAAGAAGAGCTGGGCCCCGAGCGTCCAGCTGGAGCGGTCCACCAGCTACAAGATCACGGCCGCGGCCGAGGACTCCGAGGGTCGCGAGGCCCACGAGAACTCCGCGTTCACCACGGTCTCCCCGGCCAACAGCTTCATCGGCAACTTCACGCCCGAGGACGGCTCCACCGTCGGCGTCGGTATGCCGGTCTCGATCACCTTCGACAAGGCCATCACCAACAAGGCCGAGGTCCAGAAGGGGATCACCGTCTCCAGCAGCTCCGGCCAGGAGGTCGTGGGGCACTGGTTCAACGCCAACCGCCTCGACTTCCGCCCCGAGGACTACTGGCAGGAGAACTCCACCGTCACCCTGAAGCTCGCGCTCGACGGGGTCGAGGGCGCCGACGGCGTCTACGGTGTGCAGCAGAAGACGGTCACCTTCAAGATCGGCCGCAACCAGGTCTCCGTCGTCGACGCCAAGACCAAGACGATGAAGGTCATGCAGGACGGAAAGGTCGTCAAGACCATCCCGATCTCCGCCGGTTCGCCCGAGAACAAGACCTACCAGGGCGTCATGGTGATGTCGGAGAAGTTCAAGGAGACGCGCATGAACGGCGCGACCGTGGGCTTCACCGACGACGACGGCAAGGGCGAGTACGACATCAAGGACGTGCCGCACGCCATCCGCCTCACCACGTCCGGGACGTTCATCCACGGCAACTACTGGGGCGCCGACTCCGTGTTCGGCAACGTCAACACCAGCCACGGCTGTGTCGGCCTGAACGACACCAAGGGTGCCAACGACAAGGGCACGGCGGGCTACTGGTTCTACAACAACTCGATCGTCGGTGACGTCGTGGACATCCGGAACACCGGTGACAAGACGGTCGCCCCGGACAACGGCCTCAACGGCTGGAACCTGAACTGGGCCGACTGGAAGGCGGGCTCGGCGGTCTGATCCGCCGTCAGCCGCAGGACACCGACGCCAGTCGCACGACACCGATGCCGTCCCCGGGGTGCACCCGGGGGCGGCATCGTCGTCCGCGGGGTCGCCGTCCGCGGGGTCGTCGTCCGCGGGGTCGCGCACAGCCTTCTCATCAGGCTCTTATGCAGGGCTTATGCCTTCATCACGCGGCGTCCCTAGCTTGCCGCCATGTTCTTCACCTACCTGAGGCGCGAACTGCGCCGCCGCAGAAAGGCGGCGCTCGTCGTCGCCTCCGGCCTCGCCCTGGGCATCGCGCTGGTGATCGTGGTCAGTTCCGTGTCCTCGGGCATGGAGAAGGCCCAGGCCACGGTGCTCGAATCCCTGTACGGCCTGGGTACGGACATGACCGTCACCAAGGCCGCCGCCGCACCCGGCGACAACGGCGGCCAACGTCCCCGGTTCGAGTTCGACGCCCAGGACGACGACTCCGACGAGGAGCAGAGCAGCGACCTCGTCCGGGTCCAGGGCTTCCAGACGCTGGCGAGTTCGACCGTCACCGAGGTCGGTGAGCAGGAGGGCGTCGCGGAGGCCGTCGGTGGTCTCAGCCTCCAGGTCGTCAAGGTCGACGGGCAGTTCCGGCGCGGGCAGTTCCAGCAGGACGAGGGGGCCGGGGGCGAGCAACAGGGCGGCCCCGGCGCCGGCCGGAACGGCGGCACCGGGCAGCCGCAGGGGCGGGTCGAGGGCGGCGGCGCCGAGTTCGACGTCGACAACTACTCCGTCTACGGCACCGACGTCACCGAGCCCGAGCTGGGCCCGCTGACCTCCTCGAAGATCACCAGCGGTCGTACGTTCAAGACGTCCGAGACGAACGCCCAGGTGGTCGTCGCGGACAAGTCGTACGCCAAGGAGAAGGAGCTGAAGGTCGGGGGCAGCGTCACGATCAACAGCGTCAAGTACGAGGTCATCGGGATCGCGACGCCCGACAGCGGGGACGCGGCGGCCAACCTCTACATGCCGCTGAAGCAGGCGCAGACGCTCAGCGAATCCCCGGACAAGATCACCACGATCTATGTCAAGGTGAGCGACTCGCAGCGGATCGACAGCGTGAAGGCGGCCATCCAGAAGAACATCTCCGGGACGACCGTCACCACCTCCGCCGACCTCGCCGACACGGTCTCGGGGTCGCTGTCCACCGCGTCCGACCTCGCCGCGAACGTCGGCAAGTGGCTGTCGGTCGCGGTGCTCGTGGCCGCGTTCCTGGTGGCCGGGCTGCTCACCTCCTCGGCCGTGTCGCGGCGCGTGCGGGAGTTCGGCACGCTCAAGGCGCTCGGGTGGAAGTCGGGGCGGGTGACCCGGCAGGTCGTCGGCGAGGCCGTCGTCAACGGACTCGTGGGCGGCGCGCTCGGGATCGCGCTGGGCCTCGGCGGGGCCTACCTGGTGACCGCGATCAGCCCGACGCTCCAGGCGGAGATCGGCGCGAGCGGCGGTGGGTTCGGCGGTGGACCCGGCGGCGGGCCCGGCGGCTTCGCCGGTGGTGCCGGTGGTGGACGCCAGGCCGCCTCGAACGCGCTGGACGTGGCGCTCACGGCACCCGTCAGCGTCACGACGATCGGCGTGGCGGTGGGGCTCGCCGTCGCGGGCGGCTTGATCGGGGGGGCGTTCGGCGGCTGGCGCGCCTCCCGGCTGCGGCCGGCGGACGCGCTGCGGCGCGTGGAGTAGGCGGGCCCGGCGGCACGACCGTCCGCGTCCGGCCCGGCCACCAACCCTTCTGTCTCTTCCGGGAGTTGCACATGTACGTACTCAGCGGCGTCACCAAGCGGTACGCGCGGGGCAAGGACACCGTGACCGCGCTCGACGCGGTCGACCTCACCATCGCCGACGGGGACCGGCTGGTCATCCAGGGGCCCACCGGCGGCGGGAAGTCCACGCTGCTCCAGATGCTCGGCGGGTTGGACAAGCCGTCCGGCGGGAGCATCGAACTCGACGGCACCGATCTGGCGAAGCTGTCGGAGGCGAAGCTCACCAGCGTGCGGAGCCAGACCATCGGGTTCGTGTTCCAGAGCTTCAACCTGATCCCGACCCTGACCGCGCAGGAGAACGTGGAGACGGCTCTCGTGCCGCTCGGGGTGAAGGCGAAGGAGCGGCGGGAACGGGCCGCCGAGGCGCTGGAGTCGGTGGGCCTGGGCGAGCGGCTGGGGCATCTGCCGGCCGAGCTGTCGGGCGGTCAGCAGCAGCGCGTCGCCATCGCCCGCGCGCTGGTGAAGCGGCCCAAGGTGCTGCTCGCCGACGAGCCCACCGGCAACCTCGACGAGTCCACGCGCGACGAGATCATGGAGGTCCTCCAGACGCTGTGGAAGGAGCACGGGCTCACGTTCGTCATGGTCACCCATGACTCCGTCCTGGCGAAGCAGGCCCCCCGGGTCGCGACGATCCGCAAGGGGCGGATCACGGTGAAGGAGAACGCCGGGGCGTGAGCAGGGCGGCCGTTCCAGGGGCACAGAGAAGTGTCGGCACGGGGCGCCGGGGCGCGGAGTCCGGGGCGCGTGCGGATCGCGCGTGGCCCGGCGTTCGCCGCTGTGCGCCCGGCCGCGAGCCGTGTGGCACGAGTTGACCCCCGGTCATACTGCGTAGACCGGGGGGAATTGACGCGTATGTGTGCGGACAGTCCCCTGGCCGGATGAACCGGGTCAACCGGAACAGCGGACTCGAGGGGGAGACTTGCGCAGACATGTGAAGCGTGCGCGTACGGCTGCGACCGCCCTGGCGTCGGCCGTGGTGGTGACGGCGGGAACGGCCCTGGGGACGACGGCGGGCCTGACCGGCGCGGCGTCGGCGATATCCGGGCGCACCACCGGCACGACCCTGGCCGGCCCCGACACCCGGGGCGCGGGAGCGGGGGCGAGCCACCGCATCACCCTGGTCACCGGCGACCGCGTGCGCGTCGACGCCGAGGGGCGGGTGCTGGGTCTGGAGCGGGCGAAGGGCCGGGAGGGCGTACCGGTGCAGCTGCGCCGGGCCGACGGCCACACGTATGTGCTGCCGGCCGACGCGTCCCGGCTCATCGCCACCGGAAGGGTCGACAAACGGCTCTTCGACGTCACCGTGCTGAACCGCTCGGCGACCCGCACCTCCCAGCAGCAGGGCCTCAAACTGATCGTCGGCTACTCGGGGACCGCCGCCGGGGCCCGCGCCGACGTGCGGGAGGCCGGCGACACCGAGGTCCGGCGCACGTTGAAGACCCTGAACGCCGACGCGGTGCTCACCCCGAGGGACGATGCCGCCGAGCTGTGGAAGGCCGTCACCGACGCCGACGGCACCACCGCCACCGGGGTCGCGAACCTCTGGCTGGACGGCGTCCGCACGGTCAGCCTCGACACCTCGGTCGCCCGGATCGGCGCCCCCAAGGCCTGGAAGGCGGGCTTCGACGGCAAGGGCGTCACCATCGCCGTACTGGACACCGGCATCGACACCACCCACCCCGACCTCAAGGGCCGGGTGAGGGCCGCAAAGAACTTCTCCGCCTCGCCCGACACCACCGACAAGTACGGTCACGGCACGCACGTCGCCTCCATCGCGGCGGGCACCGGGGCGAGGTCCAAGGGCAGGTATCGGGGCGTCGCTCCCGGAGCCGAGCTGCTCAACGGCAAGGTGCTCAGCGACGAGGGCTACGGCGACGACTCCGGCATCATCGCGGGCATGGAGTGGGCCGCCGAGCAGGGCGCCGACGTGGTCAACCTCAGCCTGGGCGGCGGCGACACCCCCGAGGTCGACCCGATGGAGGCGCAGATCGACAAGCTCTCCGCCGAGAAGGGCATCCTCTTCGCGGTCGCCGCCGGCAACGAGGGCGACGGGCCGCGGACGGTCGGCTCGCCGGGCAGCGCGGCCGCCGCCCTCACCGTCGGCGCCGTCGACGACAAGGACAGGCTCGCCCCGTTCTCCAGCCGCGGCCCCACGGCGGACGGCCGGATCAAGCCCGACGTGACCGCGCCCGGTGTCGCCGTCACCGCAGCCGCGGCCCCGGGCAGCGTCATCGAGGAGGAGGTCGGCCAGAAACCCGAGGGGTACCTGACCATCTCGGGCACGTCGATGGCCACCCCGCACGTCGCGGGCGCCGCCGCCCTGCTCAAGCAACAGCACCCGGACTGGACGTACGCCGAACTCAAGGCCGTCCTCGTCGCGTCCGCCAAGGGCGGCCCGTACACGCCGTTCGAGCAGGGCTCGGGCCGTATCCGCGTCGACCGGGCGATCAAGCAGCGCGTCGTCGCCGACCCGGTCTCGGTCGACTTCGGCGTCCAGGAGTGGCCGCACACCGACGACAAGCCGGTGACCAGGAAGCTCACCTACGAGAACCTCGGCGGCAAGGCCGTCACCCTCGCACTCTCGGTGACCGGCACCGCCCCGGACGGCAAGCCCGCCCCGGCCGGCTTCTTCAGGCTCGGCGCGAAGAAGGTCACCGTCCCGGCGCGCGGCAGGGCCTCCGTGAAGGTCACCGTCGACACCAGGCTCGGCGGCCGCGTCGACGGGGCGTACTCGGCGTACGTCGTCGCCGAGGGCGGTGGCCAGGGCGTACGCACGGCGGCGGCCGTGCACCGCGAGGCGGAGTCGTACGACGTCACGCTGAAGATGATCGGCCGGGACGGCGGGCCCGCCGAGCACCACATGCTCGATCTGACCGGCGTCTCGGGGCTCGCCGAGGACACCTGGTTCACGCCGTACGACAAGGACGGCACGGTCGAGCTGCGGGTGCCGGAGGGGACGTACATCTTCAACGCCGGGATCGTCGTGGATCCGAAGGACTACGGCAAGGGAACGGCCTGGCTGTCCCGGCCGAAGCTCACCGTCGACCGGAAGACGTCCCTGGTGCTGGACGCGCGCAAGACGGAACCCGTGGACATCACCGTGCCCGACACGGCCGCCGAACCGGCCTTCGCGGCACCGGAGTTCACCCTGCGGGTCGGCGGCGGCGGATACACCTTCGGGTGGCTGCTCGACACCTACGAGGGGTTCCGCACCGCACACCTCGGTCCGCCGGTCACCGGCGGCAGGCTCAGCCAGAACTGGGTGGGCCAGTGGACCGAGGGCGACACCGAACAGTGGGCGGTCGCCACCGGGGGCGAGGTCGCGAAGCTCGCCACCGGCTTCACCAAGCGCTGGAAGGAGGGCGAACTGTCCACCGTGCGGACCGGCCTGGGCTCCTCCGCCGAGGGGAAGACGGGCGCCGTCATCCCCTGGGCCTGGCTCCCCGGCAGCTCCGGCTCACCCGCCGTCGGCGTCCCGCAGCCGCTGCCCGGCACCCGCACACTGCACCTGTCCGCCGTGCGCGGGGTGAAGTGGAGCCTGGACTTCGAGCAGTACGGCGCCGAGGACGAACAGGGCTTCCCGCTCCTGGACGCCTACTACACGACCGGCGACAGCCACACCTTCAAGGCGGGCCGGACCTACGAACAGACCTTCAACGTCGGCGTCCTCGGCCCCAGGATCGCCGGGTTCCACGGCATCCGCCGTGACGGGAACACGCTGTACGGGCTGCTGCCGATGTTCGCCGACGGACGCGGACACGCCGGGGCCTCCTTCTACGAGAAGGTCACCACGGTCCTCCACCGAGACGGGGTGAAGCTGGCCTCCGGCGAGGACGCGCTGGACGGGTCCGGGCAGTTCAAGGTGCCGGCGGGCCCCGCCACCTACCGTCTGACGACGTCGATCTCCCGCTCCGCCGACCTGGCCAGGTCCTCCTCCCGGATCGACGCGAGCTGGACCTTCAGGTCGGAGAAGACCGCGAGCGACAGGAAACTCCCGGTCTCCACCGTCCGGTTCGGCGCCCCGTTCCTGGGGCTCGACAGCACCGCCCCGGCCGGCACCGAGGGCACCGTCCGCGTCAGTGTGCAGGGCGCGGCCAGGGGCGGGAACCTCAAGTCGCTGGCCGTGTACGTGTCCGGGGACGGGAAGAAGTGGACGAAGGTGGCCCTGAAGAACAGCAGGTTCACCCAGCGGGCTCCGGCCGCGGGCAGGAGCGTCTCCCTGCGAGCCGTGGTGACCGACAAGAAGGGGAACAGGTCCACGGTGACGATCCACGACGCGTACTTCGGGAGGTGACGGACGCGCCGAGGGCCGTCACCGGCGCAGGGCGGCTTTCAGGATCGGGTGACGCCGTGGCCGGGTGGCTACGGCGTCGCCGTCGACGCGCGCGCCGCGTCCGTGCCCCAGCTGGCCAGGAGACGCAGGGCGTCGGCGGAGGGGGAGCCCGGTTCGGCGTGGTAGGTGATCAGGCTCTGCTCGTGGTCGTCGGGGAGGTGGAACGTCTCGAAGGAGAGGGTGAGTTCACCGACGAGGGGGTGGTGCATGCGCTTCACCCCGTGGCTCTTCTCCTTCACGTCGTGCGTCGCCCACAGCCGCCGGAACTCCTCGCTCTTCACCGACAGCTCGCCCACCAGCGCCGACAGCAGCGGATCGTCCGGATGGCAGCCCGCGTCCATCCGCAGATAGCTGACGATGTCGGCCGCCTTCTGGTCCCAGTCGACGTACAGATCGCGGTAGTCGGGCCGCAGGAACACCATCCGCGCCCAGTTCCGGTCCTGCGCCGGCAGCGCCGACCAGTCCCCGAACACCGCCGCCGCCATCCGGTTCCACACGAGGATGTCCGAGCGCCGGCCCGTGACGTACGCGGGAATGCCGTCGAGGGTGTCGATCAGCTGCCGCAGGGCGCCCCGCACCTGCTGCGGCCGGACCGACCGCTTCTTCTTGTGCGCCTTCGGCTTCGCGAGATGCGTGAGGTGGGCGTGCTCGGCGTCGGTCAGCCGGAGGGCACGCGCGATGGAGTCGAGCACCTCCGCCGACACATTGCGCCCGTTGCCCTGCTCCAGCCGCGTGTAGTACGCCACCGACACCCCGGCGAGCTGTGCCAGCTCCTCCCGGCGCAGCCCGGGGACCCGGCGGTGCCGTCCGAAGGCCGGCAGGCCCACGTCCTCCGGTTGCAGCCGGGCCCGCCGGGTGCGCAGGAACTCGCTGAGCTCGGCGCGCCGGTCCAGCGCCCCGGCGGCCTGTCCGGCCTGGGGGTCCCGCGGGGCTTCGGGCTGTTCGTCCATACGGCAAGTATTCATGGTCGTACGACCACACGGGCCGGTGAGCCTGACCCCGCCAGTGGTAGGACCGCCGGACGTACGCAAAGCCGTGACCTGGGTGATGCGCGGGATATCGGGCAGGCTGGTTCTCGCAGCCGGCCGGAAGGCAGGCCGGATGCGGGACGACGATCAGGAGAATTCCGGCATGACCACCACAGTTGCCGCCTATGCGGCGCCCGCCGCCAAGGCTCCGCTGGAGCGCACCACGATCGAGCGCCGCGAGGTCGGTGAGTTCGACGTACTGATCGACATCAAGTACGCCGGTATCTGCCACTCGGACATCCACCAGGCCCGCGAGGGCTGGGGCGAGGCGATCTTCCCGATGGTCCCCGGCCACGAGATCGCCGGTGTCGTCGAGGCCGTCGGCTCCGGCGTCACCAAGTTCGCCGTCGGCGACAAGGTCGGCGTCGGCTGCATGGTCGACTCCTGCCGCGAGTGCGAGAACTGCCGGGCGGGCCTGGAGCAGTACTGCCTCAAGGGCAACGTCGGCACGTACAACGCCGTCGGCAAGGACGGCGAGCCCACCTACGGCGGCTACGCGCAGAAGATCGTCGTCGACGAGGCCTTCACCCTGCGCATCCCCGACGGCATCGCCCTCGACGAGGCCGCGCCCCTGCTGTGCGCCGGCATCACCACGTACTCCCCGCTCAAGCACTGGAACGCCGGCCCCGGCAAGAAGGTCGCCATCGTCGGTCTCGGCGGCCTCGGTCACATGGGGGTCAAGCTCGCGCACGCGCTCGGCGCCGAGGTGACCGTGCTCTCGCAGTCCCTCAAGAAGCGCGAGGACGGCCTGAAGCTGGGCGCCGACCACTACTACGCGACCAGCGACGAGGCGACGTTCAAGGAGCTGGCGGGCACCTTCGACCTGATCGTGTCGACGGTCTCGGCGCCCCTGAACCTGGACGCCTACCTCTCCCTGCTGAAGACCGACGGCGCCTTCGTCAACGTCGGCGCCCCCGAGGAGCCCGTCGCCCTCAACCTCTTCTCCGTCATCGCCGGCCGCAAGACCCTCGCGGGCTCCGGCATCGGCGGTATCCCGGAGACCCAGGAGATGCTGGACTTCTGCGCCGAGCACGGCCTCGGTGCCGAGATCGAGCTGATCCGCGCGGACCAGATCAACGAGGCGTACGAGCGGGTGCTGGCCAGCGATGTGCGCTACCGGTTCGTGATCGACACCTCGACCATCTGAGCGGCGTCCCGTCGTGTGTCGCGGCGCCCGGATGCGGGTGCCGCGGCACGGCCGGACCATGGAGGCAGCGGGGGAGAGACAGGCGGCGCGACGCGATCACCACCCGGGGGGCCGACGAGGTGTGAGCGACATGCCCCTGCAGAAGACCCGTCCGGGCACGGTCCACAGGCTGCGCCCGGACATCAGTGTTCTCGCCGACAGCCTGGAGGTGCCCGGGATCGGGCACATCCCGGTCAACGCGTTCGTCCTGCTGTCCGCCCAGCCGGTCGTGGTCGACACCGGCCTGGGCCTGCCCGACCGGAACTTCGTCGAAGTGGTCAGTTCGGTGCTGGATCCGAAGGACGTGTGCTGGATCTGGCTCACCCACCCCGACCGGGACCACACCGGCGGCCTCTTCGACCTGCTCGCGGCGGCGCCCGGCGCCCGGGTCGTGACGACCTTCGTCGGCGCGGGGATCCTCTCCTGCGAACGCCCGCTGCCGCTCGACCGCTGCTACCTCCTGAACCCCGGCGAGACGATGGACATCGGCGACCGCACCCTCACCGGTTTCCGCCCGCCGCTGTTCGACAACCCCGCCACCGTCGGCTTCTTCGACGACCTCTCCGGTGTCTGCTTCAGCTCCGACTGCTTCGGCGCGCCGCTCGCCACGGCCGACCTCGCCCAGGCGGGCGACGTCCGGGACGTCGCAATCGACGATCTGCGGACCGCCCAGCTGCTCTGGGCCACGGTGGACAGCCCCTGGGTCAGGACGGTCGACATGGACAAGTACCTCGCGACCATGCAGCCGCTGAAGGACCGCAAGCCCGACCTGGTCCTCTCCACCCACCTGCCCCCGGCGGCGGGCATCACCGGGTCCCTCCTGGACACCGTCGCCACGGCCCCGGACGCCCCGCCCTTCACCGGCCCGGACCAGGCGGCCCTGGAACGGATGCTGGCGGAATTCGAGCCGAAGGGCGGCGGACACGGCCCCTGAGGGGCCGCGGCCCCTCAGGGGCCGCGCGCTTCTCTCCGTGCCGCACGACGGGACCGGCACGGAATCGCTCGAAGACCTCGTGCGTTGAGGACGGTGGGCATCGGACTGGCGGCGGTGTGCGAGACGAGTACGCCGAGTCACCGAGCTGACATGCATGGGAGGGTCGCGATGACCGCGCAGACGCAGAGGGCCGTGCTGGCGGGCGGATGTTTCTGGGGAATGCAGGACCTGATCCGCCGGCTCCCGGGAGTGACGGCGACCCGGGTCGGATACACCGGGGGCGACGTGCCGAACGCCACGTACCGGAACCACGGCACGCACGCGGAGGCCATCGAGATCCTGTTCGACCCCGAGAGGACCGACTTCCGCGCGCTCCTGGAGTTCTTCTTCCAGATCCACGACCCGAGCACCAAGAACCGCCAGGGCAACGACATCGGCCTGAGCTACCGCTCGGCGATCTACTACGTGGACGACGAGCAGAAGCGGATCGCCGAGGACACGATCGCGGATGTGGACGCCTCCGGCCTGTGGCCGGGCAAGGTCGTCACCGAGGTGGAGCCGGTCGGGCCCTTCTGGGAGGCCGAGCCCGAGCACCAGGACTACCTGCAGCGTTACCCGGACGGCTACACCTGCCACTTCCCGCGCCCGGGATGGCGGCTGCCCGCCCGCACGGAGGGCTGACCGCGAGAGCCCGCCCGCACGAGAGCCGACCGCGAGACGGCCCGACGCCCCGGCGGAAGGCGGGCTCCGCAGCTGGGCCGTGAACGAGCGGGCGGTGTCCGGAACGTTCCGGACACCGCCCGCACACCTGGGCCCCTGGGGCCCGTCCCGCTCAGTCGGCCGAGGACGCCGCGGCCACCGCCTGCGCCGAGGCGTTGCGGATACGGCAGTAGTACTCGGCCATCGCCGCGCCGTCGCCCTGATAGCGCCACGGCAGCGCGTTGACGTACCCGTCGACCAGCCTGAACTGTTCGAGGGCGGCGTCGTCGCGGTCCTGGAGGGCGAGGTAGTACGCGAGCAGGTGCCGGAGTTCCGGCAGGCGGGGGTGGGTCGGGTCGGCCGCGGCGGCGTCCGCGAGACCGGCGTCCACCCGGCCGATCATCGTCGGGGTGCGGTCCGCCTCCGCGTCGTCCGACGTGTCGTGCTCGAAGTGCGCGATCAGCGGCAGAACGGTCAGCAGGCCCCCCAGCGGCGCGTTCGCCGCGGCCCGCTCGGCGAACTCCGTCGCCAGCTTCTCCGAGCCCCGCCACTTCGCGCACCAGTACTGCAGCGCCGAGAAGTGGGCCTCGTAGTGGTGCGGCGCGCGGGCGGTGATCTCCGCCCAGAGCCTGTCCATCTCCGCGTGCGGATAGCCGAGCCCGAGGGCGACCGTGATCTCCGTGACGTACGGAGTGGGGTCGTCGGGGTTCAGCAGCGCGGCCCGCGCGATCTCCTCCCGGGAGCGCTCCAGCATCCGGTGGAATCCGGCGAACTGCTCCTGGGTCGTGTACTTGGCCTTCTTCGCGCCCCGCAGGGTCCCGGCGAGGAAGACCGTGCTGCGGGCGCGGACCACGGCCGCGTCCGGGTCGTCGGGGCGGTCGGCCTCCCAGGCGAGCAGCCACTCGTCGTCCTCGGCGGCGATGTCGGCGAGCAGGGCCGTCGCGCGGGAGCGCCGGTCCCAGTCGCGGCCGATGTCCTGCATCAGCTTGGCGCCCGCCTTCCAGTCGCCGCCGCGCACGGCCGCGAGCGTCGCGTCCCAGCCGGCGGGCAGCGCACCCGCGTACTCGGTGTTCTGCCGCTCCGCGGGCAGCAGCCCCATCGATTCGGCGACGCCCGGGTCGACGTCGCCGCTGGGGCGGAAGAACTCCTTGAGGAAGACCCCGGCGATCCAGAGGCCGAAGAGCAGGGTCGGCACCGCCAGGACGGCCAGTATCCACAGCAGTACGGTCATCGCGGGGCGTCCGTTTCTCTGGCGGCGGGGCCTTGGGGGGTGGGCAGCAGCATGCGCAGCGGGCGCGTGTCGGGGTGGTCGGCGACGGCCGCCTCGATCGCGGCGCCGAGGTCGGTCTCGGTGCCGTCCGGTGCGGGCGCCAGCCGGACCGCGGCCGGTTCCGACCAGGAGAACTCCCAGCTCAACCGGGAGTGCACGCTCAGTTCGGCCAGCACCATGCCCTGCAGCGCGTCGGCCAGCGCGGGCCGCACGAACTCACGGAAGGCCCGGCCCTTGGCCTCGGCCGCCTGGTCGGACAGGGGCAGCCGCCGCGCCAGCTGCCACAGCTGACCGTCGTCGATCACCTTGAGCAGCGCGGCCAGTGTCGGGTGCTCCTTGGTGTACATGGCGAGCGCCCGGTGCAGCGGGGTGTCGAGGGAGGCGAAGTTCGCGACCATCGACCCGTCGAGCAGCTCCTGCCAGTCGCCGGTGCGCCGGAAGCGCAGCACGTCCTCGGTGAGGACCGCGTCCTCCAGCGCCGCGAGGGTCCGGTCGGGGTCGGCGAGCAGGCCGAGCGCCGGGCCCCTGGCCTCGTCGGTGCGGCCGTCGGCGGGCAGCGCCTCGATCCGCTCGACGCGGTCCGCGATGGGCGGGTGCGAGTCGTACGGCGAGGCCGGCTCGGTCGGCAGGTCGGTGCGCAGGCCGACCAGTTCGAGCTGGCGGGCGGAGAGCATGCGCCCGTATCCGCCGAAGAACTCGCCGCGCGGGGGCATCAGCCGGGCCTCGGCGCCGAGCGTGGCGTAACTGTTCATGTAGAAGCCGAACGCCGCGTCCAGCGCCGGGATCTCGCGCAGGGCCGACGCGGTGGCGTCCCGGCCGGCGATGCGGGCGGACGCGAGGTCGGCGGCGTACTCCTGGCGGCGTGAACCGGCGAGCGTGGCGCGGATGTACAGCTTGGCGTAGCCGATGTAGATCTTCGCCATCGCGCGGTACGAGATGCCCGCGTGCCCGGTGTCGATCTCCCTGGTCTTCTTCCCCTTGGCCGCGGCCTTGGCGTTCTTCTTCTCCTGCCGGGCCCGCTCGCGTCCGGCGGTCCTGTCGGCCCGGTCCTCGAAGTGCCGGACGGTGCGCAGCACCTGGGCCCGGCCGCGCACGGTGAGGGCGGCGAGGCGGGTGTCGGAGTTCGAGTAGTGGCCCAGCTCATGGGCGAGGACCGCGCGCAGCTGCGCCTCGGTCAGGCCCTGGAGCAGCGGGACGCCGAGGTAGAGGCGGCGCGGGCCGGGGAGCAGGCCGAGCAGCCGGGCGTCCTCGCCGACCGCGGCGTTGACGTCGGCCGTCAGGACGATCCGGGAGGGCGCCCGGGTGCCGACCCGGTCGGCCAACTCCCGTACGGTCCGCCACAGTTCGGGCTCGTCGGCCTCGGTCACCGGCAGGCCGGGCGGTTCCTCGCCCTTGGGTGTCCGCAGCATGAACAGACCGCGGACCAGCGGGATCGCGAGCAGTACGGAGACCACGTACAGCTTGGCGGCGACGCCGGACGGAGCGTGCAGATGGAGCAGGTAGTCGGCGCCGACGAGCGCCGCGAGCAGGATCACGCCGAGCAGATAGAAGCCGGCGAGCAGCACGAGGGCGCGCAGTGCGCGCAGGGTCGCGCCCATTGGGCAGGTTTCCCCCCACGGAAAGATCGCGAACGATCATGTATACGGTGAAAACGGTCGGTCTAGGACGTGTCCATGACCAAAGGTGTGAGGGGCGGAGTATTTCGCACGGATGTGCGGGGTCGCAAGGGCTTACTGGACGGCCGGGTCGCTCAGGGGTTCAGTGCGGAAGAGTCGCCGGGCTGCCGCCGTTCGCCTCGTACCCCGCCACCGCCAGCGCCCGGTATATCGCGTAGTCCGCGGCCGGGTCGGAGGTGAGGGTCCAGGGCAGGGCGCCCACGTGGCCGTCGACGTGGACGAGCTGGTTCATCGCCTCGGACCAGCGCTCGGAGCGGACCAGGAAGAAGATCAGCAGATGGCGGACATGGGCCAGCATCGGATCGTCGGGGCGCGCGGCGTGCACCGCGAACAGGGCGCCGTGGATCGCCTTGGTCACGACCTCGCTCTCGTAGAAGCCCTGCACCAGGTTCACCTCGGGCAGGTGCTCGAAGACCGCGAAGAGCGGCATGGCCGCCAGGAGCGAGCCCTGCGGCGCCCGGGCGGCGGCCGCCTCCGCGAAGGAGTACGCCAGCTCCCGCGAACCGTGCCACTTCTCGCACCAGTAGTGCAGGGCCGCGAGATGGGCGCCCATGTGCGCCGGCGCCCGGTCCAGGATCTTCAGCCAGAGCTGCTCGAACTCCGCACGCGGGTACGCGAGCCCCCGCGCCACGGACAGCTCGATGAGGTACGGGATGGGGTCACCGGGGGCCAGCAGCGCCGCGTCGGCACACGCCGACCTGGCCTCCTCCATGATGATCCGGAAGTCGTCCGTGCCCGGGGTCGACGTCCGCCACGCCTGCTGCACCAGGAACTCCGCGTGCACCGCCGCGCCGCCCGCGTCCTTCGGCGCCTCCGCGCGCCACACTCGCAGCCACTGCCCGCCCGGCGTTGCGCCCACCCCGCCGGGCCGCTGCGCCAGCTCCAGCGCCGCCGCGCCCGCGAACGCCTGCACCCGCTGCCATCTGACCTCGCCGACCGCCTCCGTACCGGCCAGCAGCTGCTTCGCCGCGCGGTAGTCCTGGGAGCGCTGCACCACGTCCAGCACGTCCAGCAGATCCTGGTCGGGCCCCGGCATCCGCACGTCCAGCAGCTCCTGGCGCATGAACCCGTACTCCGCGGGGTCGGCCGCGTCCGGATGCCCCGCCTCGACCTGCTGAATGCCGGCCCGCCGCCGCGCCACGATCGGCCACACCACGAACCCGACCATGAGCATCGCCATCAGGACCCAGAGAATCTCCATGCGACAAGGGTTCCAGACGCCGCCGACAATTGCCCAACCCGGTCGCGGACCTGTGAACAACTCCTGAGGCGGACCTGTGGACAACTCCTGAGACCGCGCGATGGCCAGGGGCGCGGACCGTGTCCGACGCGCGGCCCCGCCACCTGGGCAGGACCGGCCACGAGCATCTGTCATCGACCGTTCACAGGCCCCCCGGGCCATTGGGCACCCAACACCCGGCGCACCGCTTAGGCTCGATACCCATGAGCGACACCCACACCAGCCAACACTTCGAGACCCTCGCGATCCACGCGGGCAACACCGCGGATCCCCTCACCGGCGCCGTCGTCCCGCCGATCTACCAGGTCTCGACCTTCAAGCAGGACGGCGTAGGCGGTCTGCGCGGCGGCTACGAGTACAGCCGCAGCGCCAACCCCACCCGCACCGCGCTGGAGGAGAACCTCGCCGCCCTGGAGGGCGGGCGCCGCGGCCTCGCCTTCGCCTCCGGGCTGGCTGCCGAGGACTGCCTGCTGCGCACGCTGCTCAGCCCCGGCGACCACGTGGTCATCCCCAACGACGCGTACGGCGGCACGTTCCGTCTCTTCGCGAAGGTCGTCTCCCGGTGGGGCGTGGACTGGTCGGTCGCCGACACCTCCGACCCGGCGGCCGTCCGCGCCGCCATCACCCCCAAGACCAAGGTCGTCTGGGTGGAGACCCCCTCCAACCCGCTGCTCGGGATCACCGACATCCCGGCCGTCGCCCAGGTCGCCCGCGAGGCCGGCGCGAAGCTGGTCGTCGACAACACCTTCGCCACCCCCTACCTCCAGCAGCCGCTCGCACTCGGCGCGGACGTCGTCGTGCACTCGCTCACCAAGTACATGGGCGGCCACTCCGACGTCGTCGGCGGCGCCCTGATCGTCGACGACCAGGAGCTGGGCGAGGAGCTGGCGTACCACCAGAACGCGATGGGCGCGGTCGCCGGTCCCTTCGACTCCTGGCTGGTGCTGCGCGGCACCAAGACGCTCGCCGTCCGCATGGACCGGCACAGCGAGAACGCCACCAAGGTCGCCGACATGCTGACCAGGCACCCGCGTGTGGCCGGCGTCTACTACCCCGGCCTGCCCGAGCACCCCGGTCACGAGGTCGCCGCCAAGCAGATGAAGGCGTTCGGCGGCATGGTGTCGTTCCGGGTCACCGGCGGCGAGGAGGCGGCCCTGGAGGTCTGCAACCGTGCCAAGGTGTTCACCCTCGGCGAGTCCCTGGGCGGCGTCGAGTCCCTGATCGAGCACCCGGGACGCATGACGCACGCCTCGGTGGCCGGCTCGGCCCTGGAGGTGCCGGCCGACCTCGTGCGCCTCTCCGTGGGCATCGAGAACGTCGACGACCTCCTGGCCGACCTCCAGCAGGCCCTGGGCTAGACACCCGGCCCGGGACCGGTCCCGGCCGCGGGCGTTCACCAGTCCGTCACCGGTGGGGTCGTCGTCGACGGCGGCTCCACCCAGGGACGCGTCGTCAGCGCCCACACGAAGAACGCGACCACGGCGGCCGTCAGCACCAGCCACAGCAGACGGCGGGCCACGGTCCGGCGCCGCAGCATGCGCCCGCCGCGCAGCATCGCCGCCGCGCACAGATCCGGCGGCACCTGGACCGGCCTGCGCTCCAGGATCCGCCGCACGGCCGTCTCACGCTCCCGCAGACTCATGACGGCGCCACCTCCACCACCTTCTTGGGGACAGGCTCACGCGGGGGATGCAGGACGGTCGCCATCGCGCGCAGACAGATCGTCCGCACCCGCTCGACGGGCAGCCCGAGCAGCGCCGCCGTCTGCTCCTCGGCGACCCCCTCGTAGAGCCGCAGGACCAGGATCAGCCGCTCCTGCGGGCTGAGCTCGCGCAGGACGCCCACGCGCGCGTGGCGGAAGAGAGCGTGGTGGTGCCAGGCCGCACGCGCGAAACGGACGGCCAGCTGCTGACGGGTCCGGTCGTAGGGGTCCTCGCCACGCAGCCGGTCCCACGTGGCGTACGTGTGCGCGAGGGCGTGCGTCAGCAGCCGCCGCGCGCGCGGGTTGTCGTCCGGCGCCTCCGCCGTGAACAAGGTGGCCGTCTGCAGCAGCCGCCCCGCCGCACCCGCGACGAACGCCTCGAACTCCCGTGCCCGGCGGGCGCCTTGGACTACTTGCCGATCTCGCACCGCGCCTCCCGCCTGAGGCCGGCCCTGACGGGAACAGGGCCCGATCTCATATGAGGCCAGGAGCGGGGGCGCGGTCAAGGGTCAGGAGGGCGACGGTGCCTCCGGCGCCGCCGCCATGCGGGTGGAGAGCGCCGTGTTGAAACGGGTGAGGAGCGAGCAGAACGCCTCGCGCTCCTCGGGCTGCCAGTCCTGGGTGAGTTCGGCCATCAGCTGACGCCTGGAGGAACGTACCTCCTCAAGGCGGGCGAGCCCACGCGGCGACAGCTGGAGCACCACCGCCCGGCCGTCCTCCGGGTGCGAGGTGCGCTTGACGAGACCGGTGTCCACGAGCGGCGCGACCTGACGGGTGACCGTCGAGGAGTCGATCCCCATGCTCGCCGCGAGCGCCTTGACGCCCATCGGGCCTTCGTTGTCGAGGCGATTGAGCAGCAGGTACGCGGCACGGTCCATGGAGTTGCGCACCTGCCCGACGCCGCCGAGCCGGGTCTGTTCGGCACGGCGCGCGAACACCGCGACCTCGTGCTGCAGCGTGTCGAGAAGACCGGTGTCACCGACGGTCGTCATGTCCATCGACATTTCAGGTGTTGTGGGCATGGCCAAAGGCTCAATTCATGCGTGGGGCGCTGGGTTGGGGGACAGAGTACGCGGACCGGGCGCGGGGTGTACCGGCGCCGCTGAAACCCGTCCCGCGCCTTGGTCACACCCGCGTTCCACCGCTGTGAACTGCGAGACTGGTGGTCATGAGCTACAGCACGGCTGACTCCTTTCCGGTGGTGACGCTCGACGACGTGCGAGGCGCCCAGAAGATGCTTACCGGCGTCGCACGTGTCACCGCGATGGAGGGCAGCAGGCATCTGTCGCAGCTCGTCGGCGCGCCGGTGCACTTCAAGTGCGAGAACCTCCAGCGGACGGGCTCGTTCAAACTGCGCGGCGCGTACGTCCGGATCGCCGGTCTGCTGCCCGAGGAGCGCGCCGCCGGTGTCGTCGCCGCGAGCGCCGGCAACCACGCCCAGGGCGTCGCCCTCGCCTCCTCCCTGCTCGGGGTGCGCTCCACGGTCTTCATGCCGAAGGGCGCCCCGCTGCCGAAGATCAGCGCGACCGAGGAGTACGGCGCCGAGGTGCGGCTGCACGGCACCGTGGTCGACGAGACGCTGGCCGCGGCCCAGGAGTACGCGGCCCAGACCGGCGCGGTGTTCATCCACCCGTTCGACCACCCTGACGTCATCGCGGGTCAGGGCACGGTCGGCCTGGAGATCCTGGAGCAGTGCCCGGAGGTGCGCACGATCGTCGTCGGGGTCGGCGGCGGAGGACTCGCGGCCGGTATCGCGGTCGCGGTGAAGGCGCTGCGGCCCGACGTGCGGGTCGTCGGCGTCCAGGCGGAGGGCGCCGCCGCGTATCCGCCGTCGCTGGCCGCCGGGGTGCCCGTGGCGGTCGCGAACCCGGCGACGATGGCCGACGGCATCAAGGTCGGGCGGCCCGGCGACGTGCCGTTCGGGATCGTCGCCGAGCTGGTGGACGAGGTCCGCACGGTCTCGGAGTACGACCTCTCCAGTGCCCTGCTGCTCTGCCTGGAGCGGGCCAAGCTGGTCGTGGAACCGGCCGGCGCCAGCCCCGTCGCGGCCCTGCTGCGCGAGCCGGGGTCCTTCGAGGGCCCGGTCGTCGCGGTGCTCTCCGGCGGCAACGTCGACCCGCTGCTGATGCAGCGCATCCTGCGGCACGGCATGGCCGCCGGCGGCCGCTACCTCCAGGTACGCCTGCGGCTCACCGACCGGCCCGGCGCCCTCGCGACACTTCTGGGGGTGTTGTCAGGGGTCGACGCTAATGTCCTGGACGTGAGCCACGTACGGACCGACCCCCGGCTCGGGCTCACGGAGGTGGAGGTCGAACTGCACCTGGAGACGAGGGGCCCGAAGCACTGCGCCGAGGTCAACCTCGCCCTGCGCGAGGCGGGTTACACCGTCATCGACTGAGGCCGGCGCCTTTTCGAACCGCACGCGTCACCCGTTCGGGTAAGTCCATTGAGAGACGCGATACATCGCGTTATGGTGTGTCTCGTGTCCGGTTCGTCGTTCTAGTCGCTCCGCCGTTCCGCTACTTCGCTGTTCGCTGTTTCGCTGTGAAAGAACCCCGACGACGTGGAGAAATCACATGCCAGCCGCCATCCAAGCCGAAGGCCTGGTGAAGACCTTCGGTGACGTAAGAGCCCTCGACGGCGTCGATCTCGACGTCCCCGAGGGCACCGTGCTGGGACTGCTCGGGCCGAACGGCGCGGGCAAGACGACCACCGTCCGCTGCCTCACCACCCTGCTGCGACCCGACAGCGGCAGGGCCGTGGTCGCCGGCATCGACGTGCTGAAGGACCCCGACGCCGTCCGGCGCTCGGTCGGGCTCTCCGGCCAGTTCGCCGCGGTCGACGAATATCTGACGGGCCGCGAGAACCTGCAGATGGTCGGCCAGCTCTACCAGATGCGGGCCAGGGACGCGAAGGTGCGCGCGGGTGAGCTGCTGGAGCAGTTCCACCTCGCCGACGCCGCCGACCGCCCCGCCAGGACCTACTCCGGCGGAATGCGCCGCCGGCTCGACCTGGCCGCCGCGCTGGTGGTGTCGCCGCCGGTGATGTTCATGGACGAGCCGACCACCGGACTCGATCCGCGCAACCGCCAGCAACTGTGGGACGTGATCAAGCAATTGGTCTCCGGCGGCACGACGCTGCTGCTCACCACCCAGTACCTGGAGGAGGCCGACCACCTCGCGCACGACATCGCCGTGGTCGACCACGGCCGTGTCATCGCCCGCGGCACCTCCGACCAGCTCAAGGCCCGCACCGGCGGCGAGCGCGTCGAGGTCGTCGTGCACGAGCGCGAGCGCATCCCGGCCGCCGTCGAGGTGCTGACCGGCTTCGGCAAGGGCGGGACCACCGTCGAGGAGCACACGCGCAAGCTCACCGTGCCCGTCACCGGCGGCGCCAAGCTCCTCGCCGAGGTCATCCGCGAGCTGGACACCAGAGGCATCGAGATCGACGACATCGGCCTGCGCCGCCCCACCCTGGACGACGTGTTCCTCTCCCTGACGGGACATCTCGCCGAGGTGAAGGACGAGACCGGGACCGAGGGGCAGGGGGAGGCGGCCGACGCGAAGGGGCGCGGCCGCAGGAAGGAGGGGTCCAGGTGAGCACCGCCACCGGAACCGCACGCGTCGCACCGTCCGGCAACCCGTTCACCCGGTCCGTCCGGGACTCGCTGGTCGTCGCCAAGCGCAATCTGATCCGTATGTCCCGCATCCCGGAAATGGTGATCTTCGGGCTCATCCAACCCATCATGTTCGTGGTGCTGTTCACCTATGTCTTCGGTGGCTCCATGAACATCGGCGGGACCACCGACCCCGATGTCTACACCGAGTTCCTGATGGCCGGCATCTTCGCGCAGACCGTCACCTTCGCCACCGCGGGCGCGGGAGCGGGCATCGCCGACGACATGCACAAGGGGCTCATCGACCGTTTCCGCTCGCTGCCCATGGCGCGCGGTTCCGTGCTCACCGGGCGGACGCTCGCGGACCTCGTCCAGACGGCGCTCACCCTGGCCGTGCTGGCCGTGGTCGCCCTGCTCGTCGGCTGGCGCACCCACACCAGTGTCGGCGAGGTGCTCGGCGCCTTCGGCCTGCTGCTCCTGCTCGGATACGCCTTCACCTGGGTCGGCGCGCTGATCGGGCTCTCCGTGCGCACCCCCGAGGCGGCCACCTCCGGTGGACTGATCTGGCTCTTCCCGGTCACCTTCATCTCGAACGCGTTCGTGGACTCCAGCAGGATGACGCCCTGGCTCCAGCACGTCGCCGACTGGAACCCGTTCAGCGCCACCGTCCAGGCCTGCCGCGAACTCTTCGGCAACCCGGGGGTCTCGCCGTCGGACGCCTGGCCCATGCAGCACCCGGTGTGGGCCTCGCTGATCTACTCGGTCCTCATCATCGTCATATTCCGAACCCTGTCCGTGCGGAAGTACCGCTCGGCGGCGGCATGAGCGGCCACCGCCCCCGTGCATGACCGGGCCCCCGGCGCCGAGGGGGCGCCGGGGGCCATGGGTCGAGCGGGGGACGCGCGGTCAGCTCTGGTAGGGCACGGCCTTGAGGATCTTCACCGAGGCGAACTTGCCGTTCGGCAGCTCGTACTGGGCGTCCTGGCCGACCTTCTTGCCGATCACGCCCGAGCCGAGCGGGGACTGCGGCGAGTAGGTCTCGATGTCGGAGCTGGCGTACTCCCGGGAGGCGAGCAGGAAGGTCACGGTGTCGTCCTCGTCGCCGTCGAAGGCGATCGTCACGACCATGCCGGGAGCCACCGCACCGTCCGCCGACGCCGGCGCCTCGCCGACCTTCGCGTTCTCCAGGAGCTGGGTCAGCTGGCGCACACGGAGCTCCTGCTTGCCCTGCTCCTCCTTGGCCGCGTGGTACCCGCCGTTCTCGCGCAGGTCGCCCTCCTCGCGCGCGGCCGCGATCTTGGCGGCGATCTCCGTGCGCGCAGGACCAGACAGGTAGTCCAGCTCGGCCCTGAGCTGGTTGTACGCCTCCTGGGTCAGCCAGGTGACGTTCTCGCTGGTCTGGGTCACAGGTGCTCCTCGTAGGTACTGGGAATACAAAGCATCGCCCTACACAGAAGAATGTTCCTTCACGAGTGGGCGAAACCACGAGCCTAACAATTCAGCGGCGTATGGGGGAGGACATAAACCACAAGCGTTACGTCGACGCAGGTCAGCGTCGCGTTCAGTCGGCGTGGCAGCCGAGCAGCTCGGCGGTGGTGCCGCGCGCGGTCGTCTTCAGGATGACGACCTCGTCGATGTCGGTGGTCGCGGCGGCGAAGCGGAAGTCGGCGCGGCCCACCTCGGCGCCGTCCTCGGACTGGGAGCGCACGGTGCAGTAGCCCGGGACACCGGCGTCCTTGTCGCCCCTGAGGTGCACCTTCACCGAATGCGCCGAGGTGTCGAAGGTGTAGATCTCGACGCTGATCCTGTTGCCGGCGACGTAGTGGTAGGCGAACCAGCCGATGAGGACGAGGAGGGCCGCGCCGAGGACGCTGCCGATGACCTTGAGCTTGCGGTCGGCGCGCTCGTCCGCGGAGCGGCCGTAGCGGCCCTCGGGAAGCCGCGTGCTCGCCGTCGTCATGGTCGCCCTCTCCGATCCGGCCTGATCCGGGATCCGGTCTGATCCGGCTGATCTCCGGACCGGGAATATCCCGCCCCCCGATGCCGTCACTATAGAAGCCCCCGCCCAGCGCCTGACGGCCGCCCCACACGCGTGTCCGAGCGGGACGGCAGTATGGACTCACCGGATCGCGCCGGGCCGAGTCACCGTAGTTCAGGCCGGGCGCCGAGTGACGAGGGAATGAGTCTTGACTGACCAGCTGCGACTGATGGCCGTGCACGCGCACCCCGACGACGAGTCGAGCAAGGGTGCGGCCACCATGGCGAAGTATGTGTCCGAGGGGGTGGACGTGCTGGTCGTGACCTGCACGGGCGGCGAGCGCGGCTCCATCCTCAATCCGAAACTGCAGGGCGACAAGTACATCGAGGAGCACATTCACGAGGTGCGCAAGAAGGAGATGGACGAGGCCCGCGAGATCCTCGGCGTCAGCCAGGAGTGGCTCGGCTTCGTCGACTCCGGCCTTCCCGAGGGAGACCCGCTGCCGCCTCTTCCCGACGGCTGCTTCGCCCTGGAGGACGTCGACAAGGCGGCCGGTGAGCTGGTCCGGAAGATCCGCGCGTTCCGTCCCCAGGTGATCACCACCTACGACGAGAACGGCGGGTACCCGCACCCCGACCACATCATGACGCACAAGATCTCGATGGTGGCGTTCGAGGGCGCGGCGGACACCGAGCAGTACCCCGAGGCGGAGTACGGCCCGGCGTACCAGCCGCAGAAGCTCTACTACAACCAGGGCTTCAACCGCCCGCGCACCGAGGCGCTGCACCACGCCCTGCTGGAGCGCGGTCTGGAGTCCCCCTACGGCGACTGGCTCAAGCGCTGGGACGAGTCCGACCACAAGGACCGCACCCTCACCACGCATGTGCCGTGCGCCGAGTTCTTCGAGATCCGTGACAAGGCCCTCATCGCCCACGCCACGCAGATCGACCCCGACGGCGGCTGGTTCCGGGTCCCGATGGAGATCCAGCGGGAGGTCTGGCCGACCGAGGAGTACGAGCTCGCGAAGTCCCTCGTGGACACCTCGCTCCCGGAGGACGACCTCTTTGCGGGCATCCGCTAGCCCTGGGGGACAATGCCAGGCATGAGCGTAAGCCTGGCAGTCACACACCTCGTCCCCCTCGCCAAGGAGGTGGACGAGGACAAGGTCACCCCCGGCGTCCTCGGTTTCATCGTCTTCGCGGTGATGGCCCTGGCCGTCTGGGGCCTGATGAAGTCCATGAGCAAGCACATGGGCAAGGTCGACTTCAAGGAGTCGCCGGACCCGGACGCCTCCGTCGAGGAGACGGCGACGGACACGGCCGGAAGGACGACCCCGGCGAAGGGCTGACCGCCGGCCGGACAGGCTCCAGGGGCGGACCGCGGGACACCGGGGAGGTGCCGCGCGGTCACGCCCTGTCGTCGTCCGGTGCCGGGGGGCGAGCCCGTGCTCATCCGTGGCCGCTCGACACCGGCACGCCCATCACCTCGCGCGCGTGGCGGTTCGGGACCATGCCGAGGGTCCAGGCGCGCCAGCCGCTCTCCAGGTTCACGCCGCGCTCCAGGAGGAGCTGGTAGGCCTCGATGTACTCGGTGAGTTTCTCGTCACGCAGAGGGTGGTCCGTTCGGGAGAGGTGGGCCAGGTCCTCCTGGGCGACGGCCGTGCCGATCTCGACGCCGCCGGGAGCCGCGTAGGGCAGCAGGGTGCACTTGAGGAAGCGGGCCCAGTCCTCGCCGCGCCGGTCGCCGTACGAGGCGAAGAGGCGGGCGGCCTCCTCGCAGAGGGCCAGCGCCTGGGGGGTGCGGTTGTTGCCCGCGTCCACGACCGCCAGTTCCAGGCAGGTCCAGGCCTCACCGTGGGCGACGCCGATGCGCTGGAAGTCGGCGCGGGCGTCGACGAGGAGCTGGCGCGCGAAGCCGGAGTTGCGCAGGGAGCCGGTCTGCACGGCGCGCTGGTCGCGGGTGACGCGGGCGGAGTGGTGGCGGGCGCAGGCCAGGCCGTAGACGTCCCGCATCCG
Source organism: Streptomyces sp. NPDC034049 (assembly GCF_055575575.1). Lineage (NCBI taxonomy): Bacteria > Bacillati > Actinomycetota > Actinomycetes > Kitasatosporales > Streptomycetaceae > Streptomyces > Streptomyces sp. NPDC034049. The sequence goes on along the minus strand of NZ_JBVISJ010000002.1, from coordinate 488,876 downwards.
GGAGAACATCGTGCGGGAGCGCTCCAGCTCGCGGACCGCCTGGTCGAGGTTGCCGGTCTCCTCCAGGGCCTGGCCCAGGTAGTAGCCGGACCAGGCCTCGCCGCGGGCGTCCTCGTTGTCGCGGTGACGCGAGGCGGCCTGGCGCAGCCCGTCGACGGCGGCGGAGGGGTCCCCGGCGATGAGGCGGGCGCGGGCCAGCTGGGTCATCGACCAGGCCTCGCCGCGCGGGTCACGGGTGCGGCCGAACAGGTCGAGCGCGGTGCGCAGTTCGGTCTCCGCGCGCGGTATCTCGCCCATGCGCAGCAGCAGTTGGCCGAGCTGGAAGTAGGCCCAGCCCTCGCCGTGCAGGGATTCCTGCTGGCGGTGCAGGACCAGTGCGCGGGTCAGCAGGTCCAGGGAGTCCGCCAGATGGGAGCGGTCGCGTTCCACCGCCGCGAGGGCGTGCATCGTCCAGGCGCGGTCCGCCGCCAGTTCGGGGGGCGACTGCATCTGCAGGGCCTCCAGGAGCTTCTCCGCCGCCTCGGTCAGATTGCCCTGGTGGTGGAGGGTGATGCCCAGGGAGCACAGGGCACGGGCGGCGCCCGCGTCGTGGTTGGTCTCCATGTACAGGTTGACCACCGACGCCAGCGTCGTGCGGGACTTGTCCAGCTCGCCCAGCTGACGGGCGGCGATACCCGTACGCCACTGGACGGAGCGGGTCAGCAGGCCCTGGTCCACCGACTGGGCCAGCTCGTTGAGTTCGCCGAGGCGGTAGAGGTCGCCGCGCAGCAGGCAGTAGTCGCACAGGGCGCCCAGCAGACTGAGGACGGCCGCCTGGTTCACGCCCTCCGCGTGCCGGAGCGTGGAGGTGATGAAGCTGGTCTCGTCGTCCAGCCAGCGCAGCGCCTCCTCCAGGGACACGAAGCCGTGCTGGCCGAAGCGGTCCGAGCGGGTCGACATGTTGCCGTCGACGAGGCGCAGGACGGAGTCGGCCAGGTCCGCGTACGTGACGATGAGGCGTTCCTGCGCGGCGGTGCGCTCGCTCGGCTCCTCCTCGTCGAGGAGGCGGGCGTGGGCGAAGGCGCGGACCAGGTCGTGCAGGCGGTAGCGGTTGCCGTGGACGTGGTCGATCAGGCCCGCGCGGGCGAGCGCGGTGAGGTGGCGGGTCGCCTCGGTCTCGTCGGTGGCGAGGAGCGAGGCGGCCGCCGCCGCGCCCAGGGAGGCGCGTCCCGCGAGCGCGAGTCGGCGCAGCAGCCGGCGGGAGGGCTCCGACTGGTCGGTGTAGCGGAGCCAGAGGGCCCGCTCGATCGGTTCGACCGGGCCGTAGGCGCCCAGCTCCGTGGCCAGCTGGCCGGGGGTGCGCGGGCCGAGGGACGAGCCGGCGATGCGCAGGGCGAGGGGCAGGCCGCCGCACAGGTGCCGGATCCGGGCGACGGATTCGGTGTCGTACGAGCCGGTGCGTGCCCCCGAGGACGGCCCGGCGGCGGCTCCTGTGGCCGTGCCCGAGGCGCCTGTGGCCGTGCCCCCGGCTCCCGTGGCCGGGCCCCCGGCTCCCGTCGACAGGGCCGAGCCGTCCTGGGCCGCCGTGCTCAGCAGTTCGTGCGTGCCGTCCCCGTCGAGTGCCTCGACGGGGAGCTGGTGGACCCAGGCGGGCAGGTCGGCGGGGAGGGCGAGCGGGGAACGGGCGGTGACCAGGACGAGGCTGTCGGAGCGCTCGGGCACGAGGGCGCGGACCTGCTCGGGGTCGGAGGCGTCGTCCAGGACGATCGTGACCGGCAGGGCGGTCAGATGCTGGTGGTACAGCTCGCTGAGCCGTTTGACCTGCTGGTCCTGGGAGGTGCGCTCGCGGAAGAGCAACTGGTCGCGGGGGGCGCCGAGACGATTCAGCAGATGCATCAGCGCGTCCCGGGTCGACAGCGGCGGCTCCTCCGGGCTGTCGGCGCGCAGATCGACCACGCAGGCGCCCCGGAAGTAGTCCCGCAGCTCGTGGGTGGCGCGGACGGCGAGAGCGGTGCGGCCGGAGCCGGACGCGCCGTGCAGCACGACGACGGTCGGCCGGGTCTCGGTCTCCGCGCGGGCCGCCTGCACCCACTGGCGGATCTTCCCCATCTCCGTCCGCCGGCCCGCGAACCGGTCGTCGGCCTCGGGGAGTTGGGCGAACGACTGCTCCAGTACGTTGCGTCGCCGGGCCGCCGCGCTCTTGTCGGCGCCGCGCAGTCGGGGCGCGTTCTTCTTCGCGGTCGCCGTCGACGCGGCGAGGACGCGCTGCTGGTCCAGGAACGGGCGGATCCCGCGCACCTCCAGTGCCGTGAGCCACTGCAGCCGTAGCTGCTCGGGGCCGCCGGGCTGGCTCAGGGCGCCCGCGTGGTGGTGGGCGGCCGGGAGGTGGGAGGCGGTGACCTTCAGGACGGTGGCCACGGCGCTCGCGATGCCGACGATCACCCCCGTGCTGACGGCGGTTCCGGCGTCGACGCCGAAGGAGAGGTCGGCGACGACCGCCGTGCCGGCGGCAACGGCCGCGACCAGCACGGGAGTTCCGGCGCCCTCCTTGGCGTAGCGCCGGCGGAAGGTGGGGCGGCCGGCCTCGGACTCGTCCAGTGCGCGGGTGTAGGTCTCGTACTCCTCGGCCGCGTTCTGCGCCATCGTGTCCAGGGAGGCGCGCGCCCGGCCGAGCAGGACGACGCCGTCGGTGCGGCCGCCCGACCTGCGGACCTCCTCCTCGACCGCCCGGACCAACAGCCGTTCGGCCTCCCCCCGGTGGCTGTCCCGCATCACACGTCCCCCTATCGCCGAAACGGTTGCCTCCGGCCAGTGTGCGGGGCGTGGTCCGACTAGGCGAGAGGGCGTGATCGTGGGCGGGGGCTCGGGTGCGGGGTTTCGCCGTGGGGGTCGGGTCGTCGGCCGGGTGCGGGTGCGTCGTGGTCGCCCGCGCAGTTCCCCGCGCCCCTTTCAGGGGCGCGCCCCGTGCGCGAGGTGGGCTGCGAGTGTCTCGTGGCCGGTCGCGACCGCTCGGCGCAGCCGCACGTCGACACGGCCCCGCGCCCCTTTCAGGGGCGCGCGCCCCGTGCTGAGCTGGGATTCCCGGGTACTGGTGAATGATGGTCACCATGGCGAACCGACTGGCCCACGAGACATCTCCCTACCTCCTCCAGCACGCCGACAACCCGGTCGACTGGTGGCCGTGGTCGGCCGAGGCGTTCGAGGAGGCGCGCAGGCGGGGAGTGCCGGTGCTGCTCAGCGTCGGGTACTCCAGTTGCCACTGGTGCCATGTGATGGCGCACGAGTCGTTCGAGGACCGGGAGACCGCCGGGTATCTGAACGCGCACTTCGTGAACGTGAAGGTCGACCGGGAGGAGCGGCCGGACGTCGACGCGGTCTACATGGAGGCCGTGCAGGCGGCGACCGGGCAGGGCGGATGGCCCATGACCGTGTTCCTGACCCCGGAGGGCGAGCCCTTCTACTTCGGCACCTACTTCCCGCCCGCCCCCCGCCACGGCATGCCCTCATTCCGGCAGGTGCTGGAGGGGGTGCGGGCGGCCTGGACGGACCGGCGCGACGAGGTCGCCGAGGTCGCCGGGAAGATCGTGCGGGATCTGGCGGGACGGGAGCTGAAGTTCGAGGCGCTCGACGTACCGGGGGAGGACGAGCTCGCGCAGGCGCTGCTGGGGCTCACCCGGGAGTACGACGCGGCGCGGGGCGGCTTCGGCGGGGCGCCCAAGTTCCCGCCGTCGATGGTGATCGAGTTCCTGCTGCGGCACGCCGCGCGCACCGGCTCCGAGGGCGCGCTCCAGATGGCGCGGGACACCTGCGAGCGGATGGCCCGCGGCGGCATCTACGACCAGCTCGGTGGCGGCTTCGCCCGGTACTCCGTCGACCGTGAGTGGGTCGTGCCGCACTTCGAGAAGATGCTGTACGACAACGCCCTGCTGTGCCGGGTGTACGCCCACCTGTGGCGGGCCACCGGTTCCGAGCTGGCCCGGCGCGTCGCCCTGGAGACGGCCGACTTCATGGTCCGCGAACTGCGCACGAACGAGGGCGGGTTCGCCTCGGCGCTGGACGCCGACAGCGACGACGGGACGGGTTCCGGCAAGCATGTCGAGGGCGCCTACTACGTCTGGACGCCCGAGCAGCTGACCGAGGTGCTCGGCGAACAGGACGCGGCGCTCGCGGCCCACTACTTCGGGGTCACGGAGGAGGGGACGTTCGAAGAGGGGGTGTCCGTTCTCCAACTGCCGCAGCACGAGGGCGTGTTCGACGCCGAACGGATCGAGTCGGTCAGGGCGCGGCTGAACGAGGCGCGTGCGCGCCGGCCCGCTCCCGGCCGCGACGACAAGGTGGTGGCCGCCTGGAACGGCCTCGCCGTCGCCGCGCTCGCCGAGACCGGGGCCTACTTCGACCGCCCCGACCTGGTGGACGCCGCCATCGCCGCCGCCGACCTCCTCGTACGGCTGCACCTGGACGAGCGGGCGCGGCTCGCGCGGACCAGCAAGGACGGGCAGGCCGGGGCCAACGCGGGGGTGCTGGAGGACTACGCGGACGTCGCCGAGGGGTTCCTGGCGCTGGCGTCGGTCACGGGGGAGGGGGTGTGGCTGGAGTTCGCCGGGTTCCTGCTCGACCATGTGCTCGCGCAGTTCGTCGACGAGGAGTCGGGGGCGCTGTTCGACACCGCGGCCGACGCGGAGAAGCTGATCCGGCGGCCGCAGGACCCGACCGACAACGCCACGCCCTCGGGGTGGAGCGCGGCGGCGGGCGCCCTGCTGAGCTATGCCGCGCACACCGGCTCCGAGCCTCATCGGACGGCCGCCGAACGGGCGTTGGGCGTGGTGAAGGCCCTGGGGCCGAGGGCGCCGAGGTTCATCGGATGGGGGCTGGCCACGGCGGAGGCGCTGCTCGACGGGCCGCGTGAGGTGGCGGTCGTCGGACCGGAGGGGCATCCGGGGACCAAGGAACTGCACCGGACGGCGTTGCTGGGGACCGCGCCGGGGGCGGTGGTGGCCGTGGGGACCACGGACAGTGACGAACTGCCGTTGCTCGCCGACCGTCCTCTCGTCGGCGGTGAGCCGACCGCGTACGTCTGCCGTAACTTCACCTGTGACGCTCCCACGACAGATGTCGACAGGTTGCGCACGGCGCTCGGATCGCCCGCTACGGGCGCAACCGGCTGAAACGCGCCGGTCCGGGACTAGGACAAGATCGAACAACTGGCTGGAAACGGGCCGGTGTACGGACACATCCGATTAGATGTTCCCCCGAACGGAAACACGGTTTTTATCGGAAGGGTCCCCGAGATTCACAGTTTCCCCCTAGGCTCTGCACAGTTACGCGGCGGGAGTAACTCACCGTCGTGCAGGGGGAATTGGGGATCTGGGGGGATCTTTCTTGCTGACTTCCGTCTTCATAGCCGTGGTCTCGCTCGTCCTTTTCTGGATGGCGGCCTTCACTCTGTGGTGGCAGATGCACGCGTGGCGAACGCCCGAAGTGCTGGCCTCCACCCGGTTCAGCAGACCGGACGGCGACGCACATGTGTCGTTCTCACTGCTGCTGCCGGCACGCCACGAACAGGCCGTGCTGGACCACACCATCCAACGACTGCTCGAATCCGGTCACGACGACTTCGAGATCATCGTCATCGTCGGGCACGACGACCCGGAGACCGCCGAGGTGGCCCGGGCCGCGGCGGGACGCGACCCGCGTGTGCGCGTGGTGGTCGACCACCACGAGAAGAAGAACAAGCCGAAGGCCATGAACACGGCGTTGCCCCACTGCCGAGGCGATGTCGTCGGGGTCTTCGATGCCGAGGACCAGGTCCATCCGGAGCTGCTGTCCCACGTCGACCACGCCTTCCGCACCACGGGCGCGGACGTCGTGCAGGGCGGGGTGCAGCTCATCAACTACAACTCCAGCTGGTACAGCCTGCGCAACTGCCTGGAGTACTTCTTCTGGTTCCGGTCCCGGCTCCATCTGCACGCGCAGAAAGGATTCATTCCGCTCGGCGGCAACACCGTCTTCGTCCGCACCGACGTGCTGCGCGAGGCCGACGGCTGGGACCCCGAATGCCTCGCCGAGGACTGTGACCTCGGCGTACGGCTGTCGAGCGTGGGCAAGAAGGTCGTCGTTGCCTACGACTCCGACATGGTGACCCGCGAGGAGACCCCCGGCAGCCTGATGTCGCTGATGAAGCAGCGCACCCGCTGGAACCAGGGCTTCCTCCAGGTCTACCGGAAGCGGGACTGGCGCCAACTGCCAGGATTCCGGCAGCGGTTGCTCGCCCGCTACACCCTGATGACGCCCTATCTCCAGGCCGTGTCCGGGGTGATCATCCCGCTCAACGTCGCCATCGCGCTCTTCCTCGACGTCCCCGTCGGCATCGCCTTCATCACCTTCCTGCCGGCCGTCACCGCCTTCGTCACCTTCGTGTTCGAGGTCGTCGGACTGCACGACTTCGGCAAGCAGTACGGACTCCGCGTCCGGTTCGTCCACTACGCCAAGCTCGTCGTGGGCGGCCCCTTCTACCAGGTGCTCCTCGCCTTCGCCGCCGTACGCGCGGTGTGGCGCGAGCAACGGGGCCGCAACGACTGGGAGCTGACGAGCCACGTCGGCGCACATCTCGCGAACGTCAACCGAGAGGACGTTCCTGCGTGACCTCCACACTTCCCGCGGCGGCCAAGACGGAAGTCAAGGTCCCCGCGCAGCGGACAGCTGCGCCCACAGCCGGTTCGACAGGTCGAACAAACGTTTCCTCTTCCGCTCCGCCCGCGCCCGAGGCGCCGCCGAAGCGCCTGCGGGACTCGCGCCCCGACCTGCTCCTGTGCGGTCTCCTCCTCGTCGCGATCATGATCGTGCAGGGCTGGAACATCGCCGACTACCCGACCCTCAGCGACGACGAGGGCACCTACCTCGCGCAGGCCTGGGCCGTCCAGGAGGGCCAGGGTCTCGCCCACTACACCTACTGGTACGACCACCCGCCCTTCGGCTGGATCCAGCTCGCCGTCCTGACCTGGATCCCCGCGCAGCTCGCCCCCGAGTCGATGACCGTCGGCTCGATGCGCGGGGTGATGCTGCTGATCAGCGCGGTCAGCGCCGTCCTCGTCTACGTCCTCGGCCGCCGTCTGTCGCTGCCCCGCTGGGCCGCCGGCCTCGGCATGGCCCTCTTCGGGCTGTCCCCGCTGTCGGTGGTGCTCCAGCGGGAGATCTTCCTCGACAACATCGCGGTGATGTGGACCCTGCTGGCGTTCTGCCTCGCCGCCTCGCCCAGCCGTCACCTCTGGCACCACTTCGGCGCCGGCATCGCCGCCGCCGCGGCCGTGCTCACCAAGGAGACGATGCTCCTCGTCCTGCCGGCCGTGCTGCTCACCATGTGGCGGCACAGCCACCGGGACACCCGGAAGTTCGCCCTCACCGGCGCCGTCACCGCCTGCACCCTGATCGGCGTCTCGTACCCGCTGTTCGCCCTGCTCAAGGGCGAGTTGCTGCCCGGCGCCGGCCATGTGTCCCTCTGGGACGGCATCGTCTACCAGATGAGCCGCCCCGGCTCCGGCTTCATCCTCACCGAGGGCACGGGCTCGTACGGCGTCCTCCAGTCCTGGCTGTACTACGACCGCGTGCTGCCGCTCGGCGGCCTCGCGGGCGCGCTGCTGCTGTTGCTGACCTGGCGCTGGTCGGTGACCGCGCGGGCCCTCGCCGGCCCCGCGCTCGCCGTCGCGATCCTCGCCGGGATGGCCCTGCGCCCCGGCTACCTCCCCGCCATGTACGTCCTCCAGGCGCTGCCCTTCCTCGCGCTCGTCCTCGCGGGCGGCACGGCGAGCGTCACCCACGGCGTCCTGCGCCGATGGCGCAGCCCGACCGAGCGCAGGCCCCTGACCTGGGCGCGGCACGTCCTCGCCCTCGCCCTGGCCGCCGCCGCGGCCGCGTACGTCGTCCCGCGCTGGTACGACGGCAACCACACCGCGATGACCTTCGACGCCAACGCGCCCTACCAGCGGGCCGCCGAGTGGCTCGGCCGGGAGGTCGACGACCCCGCGGACACCCGGGTCCTCGTCGACGACGCGCTCTGGCTCGACCTCGTCCACGAGGGCTACGAGCCGGGCCTCGGCGTCATCTGGTTCTACAAGGCCGACCTCGACCCGGCGGTGACGAAGACGATGCCGCGCGGCTGGCGCGACCTCGACTACGTGGTCGCGTCCCCGACGGTACGGCGCGACGCGAAGGACCTGCCCAACGTCAAGGGCGCGATGGAGAACTCGACCCCCGTGGCCACCTTCGGCACCGGCGAGGACCGGATCGAGATCCGCAGGATCGAGGGCGCGGGCACCGACGACCGGGCCCGCGACGCCGGGGCCGCCGAGGCGGACGACGACCCGATCCGCGAGACCGAGGCCGCTGGAGGCGACCGATGAGCAGCGGAAGCTACGAGTCCACCGCCCCCGAAGAGCTGGGCGACCCGGCGGTGCGCGGCGCCGAGGTGCCCGAGCCAGGGGCCGTCACCATCGTCGTACCGACCTTCAACGAGTCCGCCAACGTACGGGAGCTGCTGCACCGCATCACCGAGACGGTGCCGTCCCGGCTGCCCTGCGAGGTCGTCTTCGTGGACGACTCCACCGACGACACCCCGCAGGTCATCGACGCCGCCGCCCAGGACTGCCCGTTCCCGGTGACCGTGCTGCACCGCGACGAACCGGTCGGCGGGCTCGGCGGCGCGGTCGTCGAGGGCATCAGGGCCGCCGGCTCCGACTGGGTCGTCGTCATGGACGGCGACCTCCAGCATCCGCCGTCCCTGGTACCGGAGTTGGTCGCCACCGGGGAGCGGTCGGCCGCCGGTCTGGTGGTCGCCTCCCGTTACATCAAGGGCGGCAGCCGGGCCGGACTCGCCGGCACCTACCGCGTGGCCGTCTCGCGCGGCGCGACCTGGCTCACCAAGTCCCTCTTCCCGCGCCGGCTGCACGGCATCAGCGACCCGATGAGCGGCTTCTTCGCCATCCGCCGCAGCGCGGTCACCGCGGACGTCCTGCAGCCGCTCGGCTACAAGATCCTCCTCGAACTCGCCGTGCGCAGCCGCCCCCGGCAGGTCACGGAGGTGCCGTTCGTCTTCCAGGACCGCTACGCCGGCGAGTCCAAGTCGACCGCGCGCGAGGGGTTCAGGTTCCTGCGCCACCTCATGGGGCTGCGGACGGCCTCGCCGCTCGCCCGCATGATCGTCTTCGGACTGATCGGCGTCACGGGCTTCGTCCCGAACCTCGCCGGTCTCCACGCCCTGACCTCGGCCGGCCTGCACTACGTCCCCGCCGAGATCCTCGCCAACCAGCTCGGGGTGGTCTGGAACTTCCTCCTCATCGAGCACCTGTGCTTCCGCGAGCGGCGCAGGCACCGCAAGGGGTGGGACCGCATCGGCAGGTTCGCGCTGCTCGCCAACGCCGATCTGGTGCTGCGCATCCCGCTGATCGCCCTGTTCGTCGGCGAGTTCGGGATGGGGGCACTGTCCGCGACCGCGCTCGCCCTGGTGACGACGTTCGTGCTGCGCTTCGTGGGGACCGAGGCGCTCGTCTATCTGCCGCGCGGGACGTCGGGCCGCGGCAGGAGGTCTCGCCGTGGGGAGCGCGGCGAGAAGAAGAGGGCCGGTCGGGCGGAGCGGTCGGAGGAGGCCGGTCGGCCCGGCCGGTCCGGTCGGCCCGGGCAGCCCGAGGAGTCGGCAAGGAGAGCCGCGTGAACGACCTGCTGAAGAACCGCCGGTGGATCCGGAGCGGACCGAGACCGAGCAGACCCAGACGGAGAACCGCCCTGCTGGCGGTGGGGGCGCTCGCCTCGGGGCTGCTGTTGGTCTCGCCCCAGTCCGCGTCCGCCGCCAACCTCGTCCGGAACCCGGGCTTCGAGACGGCCGGCGGCGACATGCCGTACTGCTGGTCGAAGTCCGGCTGGGGCGACAACGACTTCACCTTCACCTCGGTGGCGGACGCCCACTCGGGCTCCAAGGCCATGAAGGTGGAGCTGACCCGCCGGGTCTCCGGCGACCGCAAGGCCCTGATCACCGAATCGGCGGCCTGCGCGCCGCCGGTCACCGTCGGCAAGCAGTACGACCTGGGTCTCTGGTACAAGTCGACGACCCCGGACACCTCCCTCACCCTCTTCCGGCACGACACCACCGCCGGCTGGCAGTACTGGACCGACCTCAAGACGCTGGAGGTGGCGGGGAGTTGGACCGAGGCGACGGTCCGCACCCCCGCGGTCCCGGCGGGCACCGACCGGATCACCTGGGGCGTCTCCGTGTACGGCACCGGCGCCGTCACCACCGACGACTACACGATGGACCAGGTCGCCGACCCGGTCCCGGACCCGGAGTGCACCGGCACACCGGCCGAGTGCCAGAACGGCCGCTGGGACGTCCTGCCGACCCAGAACCCCGTCCGCTCCATGCACTCCGTCGTCCTCAACAACGGCAAGGTGCTGCTGATCGCCGGCTCCGGCAACAGCGAGGAGATGTTCGAGGCGGGCACCTTCACGTCGGCGGTGTACGACCCGAAGCACGGCACGTACAAGCAGATCCCGACCCCGGACGACATGTTCTGCGCCGGCCATGTGCAGTTGGACGACGGCCGGGTGCTGGTGATGAGCGGCAACAAGGCGTATCCGGTGCCGGGCGGACACGGCTACGAGGGCTACAAGGACTCGTACGTCTTCGACCCGGTGACGGAGACGTACAGCAGGACGAACGACATGAACGACGGCCACTGGTACCCGTCGGCGACGATCCTCGGCAACGGCGACGTCATCTCCTTCGGCGGCCTGCGCGAGGACTCCACGGGTTCGGTGACGGCCGAGCTGTGGTCCGACGCCGAGCAGAAGTGGCTCGAACTCTGGAAGGTCAACCAGACCTGGTCGTACTGGGGCCTGTACCCGTCGATGATCCTCATGCAGGACGGCCGCCTCTTCTACTCGGGCAGCCATGTCTTCGGCAACAACATCCCGGGGACGGGTTCGGCGATCTACGACTACGGCGCCAACACCGTCACCTCCGTCCCCGGTCTGCGGAACAAGGACGAGCGTGACCAGTCCGCGAGCGTGCTGCTGCCCCCGGCCCAGGACCAGAAGGTCCTCACGCTCGGCGGCGGCAACATCGACTCCAACCCGGCGGCGAACCGTCTGACGGACGTCATCGACCTCAAGGCCGCGAACCCGGCGTACGTCGCCGGACCGCCGATCCCGCAGGGCACGGTGGACCTGGGAGCGGGCAAGGTCGCCCAGACGGGCGACCAGGGCAAGATGTACGTCTCGGCGGTGCTGCTGCCCGACGGCAAGGTCCTGGAGACGGGCGGCGCCCTGCACAACCGCGCCGACCCGGTCTACGAGACGTCGATCTACGACCCGGCGACCCACACGTTCGACCAGGTGGCGACGGATCCGGAGGAGCGCGGCTACCACTCCTCGGCCTTCCTCCTGCCCGACGGCCGCGTCATGACCACGGGCGACAACCCGGGCAACGGCACCTGGAACCACGACGTGTCGATCTACACCCCGCCGTACCTCCTGAAGGGCGACCGCCCCGCCATCACCTCGGTGATCGACAAGGAGTGGGTGTACGGCGACACGCAACGCATCACGGTCGACCGCCCGATCGCGAAGGCGGAACTCATCCGCCCCGCCGCCGTGACCCACTCCTCGGACCCGAACCAGCGCTTCGTGGACCTGCCCCTGTCGGTGGACGGCGACAACGTCGACCTGAACGTGACGAGCAACCCGAACCTGGCCCCGCCGGGCTGGTACATGCTCTTCGCGGTCGACGCCAACGGGGTCCCCTCGGTCGCCGAATGGGTCCACCTCCAGGGCCCGACCGCCCTCGCGCAGGCCTCCGGCGAGGCCCCGTCGGCCCACGTCCACGACTTCGCGGACGCCCCGAAGGGCAAGGTCACGGGTCCGGGCAAGAAGGTCAGGTCGAAGAAGGTCAGCCCGACCCTCTCCGGCTGCGACCGCCACTACGGCACCGCGAACGTCTGCGTCCCGACGACCTTCCCGTCCGAGGTCGCGAACACGACGGCCGCACGCTGCGCGTGGCTGACCCGGAACGACTACGGCCCGCTGAAGGTCAACGGCAAGGACGACCCCCTGAGGCTGGACCGTGACGGGGACGGCCTGGCGTGCGGGAAGGGGGACGCGGGCCGCCGCTGACGACCGACGGCTCGGCATGACCCGGCCCCGTACCGGTGGGTGGTCCGCCGGTACGGGGCCGGGGCGCGGTCAGGCGAGGATCACCTGGACGATCAGATAGAGATTCAGTCCGATGACGAGTGCGGCGATCACCGAGGCAGCGGCCGTGGTCAGCGGGCGGTTGACCAGAGAGCCCATGAGACTGCGTCTGCCGGTGAGCAGGATCAGCGGGACGAGCGCGAAGGGGATCCCGAACGACAGCACCACCTGCGACCACACCAGGGCCTGCGTGGGGTCGACTCCTGCCCAGAGGATGAGCAGGGCCGGCAGCAGGGTGATGGAGCGGCGCAGCGTGAGGGGGAGGGACCTGTCGAGGAACCCCGCCATGATCACCTGCCCCGCGTAGGTGCCGACCGACGAGGAGGCGATGCCGGAGGCGAGCAGCGCCAACGCGAAGGCGAGTGCCGCGTGGCCGCCGAGCATCGCCCCCAGCCCGGCGTGGACGTCGTCGATCGAGTCCGCCGGCCTGCCCGCCGCGTGGAAGGTCTGGGCGGCGATGACGAGCATCGCCGCGTTCGCGAGTCCGGCCAGGCCGAGGCCCGACAGGACGTCACGGCGCAGCGAGCGCAGGAGCGGCCGGGGCGAGAACGCGGGGGCCGACCGGTCCAGACCTCGCACATGTGCGCTGGTCAGGCTGGAGTGCAGATAGATCACATGGGGCATGACCGTGGCGCCGAGGATCCCCGTGGCCAGCAGGACGCTCTCCGCGCCCGAGAACTGTGGGACGGCGCCCGCGGCCATCGCGGGCACGTCGATGCCCGCGAGCACCGCGTCGACGAAGAACCCCAGCAGGATCACCAGCAACAGGCCGGCCACCGCCACCTCGAAGGGGCGGTACCCGCGTGTCTCGAGGCTCAGCAGTGCGAAGGCGGTGACGCCCGTGATCAGGCCGCCGACGGGCAGGGGGATGCCGAACAGCAGGTTGAGCGCGATGGCACCGCCGATCACCTCCGCCAGGTCGGTGGCGATGGCGACCAGCTCGGCCTGGAACCACAGCCCCAGCACCACCGGACGCGGGAACTGGGAGCGGCACATCTGCGGGAGGTCACGGCCGGTGGCCAGCCCCAGTTTTGCGGAGAGCGTCTGGACCAGGGCCGCCATCACGTTGCCCGAGATGATCACCCAGAGCAGCAGATGGCCGAACTGGGAACCCGCGGCGAAGTTCGTGGCGAAGTTCCCGGGGTCCACATAGGCGATGGCGGCCACGAACGCGGGCCCGTACATCATCGCCCGTCGCCGGGCGGAACCTCTGTCCTGTGCGACGGCCGTCGCTGTCATGGGGCGATCACCTCCGTCCTCGTTCGGCTTCCTCCGAGGGCGCCGGCGTGCCGTCGGCCGATGCGGGACCGTCGACCGACGCGGGCGCGCCCCGGGCCGCGAGCACCAGGCCGAGCGCCTCCCAGAGGACGAGACCCAGGCCCGCCGCCGCCACCGAGCCGCCGGCCCGCACCGCGCCCGCGACCGCGAGAACTCCGCCCAGGACCACGAAAACCACCCCGATGCCCGCGAACAGGCGCAAGCGGTGCACATGGTCCAGCGCCACGCGCCCGCGTGACCCACGCGATCGGCTCATCGGTCCGCCACCACCTGGTCGGCGATCCGCCGGCCGATCGCGAGCGCGGCAGTGGCGGCGGGCGACGGCGCGTTCAGCACATGCACCTGTCCGCGCGCCCGTACCAGGAGGAAGTCGTCGACGGGAGTGCCGTCGCGCCCCAGGGCCTGGGCCCGTACCCCGGAGCCCGCCCGGACGATGTCGTCGGTGCCGATGGCGGGCACGAGCCGGGCCAGGCTCCGGGCGAACCGCCGGGCGGACAGGGACCGCGCGATCTCGCTCACGGCGGTCCGCCGGTACCGTTTCGCGAACCGCCACAGGCCCGGAAAGCGGGCGGCCGACGCGAGGTCGGACGGCGAGACGTCCCGCCACCGGTAGCCCTCACGGTGCAGTGCGAGCACCGCGTTCGGTCCCGCGTGGACGCTGCCGTCGAGCATGCGCGTCAGATGGACGCCCAGGAACGGAAGACTCGGGTCGGGCACCGGGTAGACCAGCCCGCGGACCAGGTGCCGGGCGGCGGGGCGCAGTTCGTGGTACTCCCCGCGGAACGGCACGATCCGCACCGATGTCCGCAGACCCGCCAGCTCGGCGACCCGGTCCGCGTACAGGCCGGCGCAGTTCACCAGGCGCTCGGCGCGTATCACGCCGTCGGGGGTGGCGACCTCGAATCCGGTGCCCCGCTCCCGGATGCCCAGCACGGGCGTCGAGAGCCTCAGATCGGCTCCGTCGGCGACGAGTTCGCCGACCATGCTCGCGCAGACACCGGGAAAGTCGATCACCGCGGTGGAGTCGACGCGCAGCGCTTCCACACAGGCGACGTGCGGTTCCAGTTCGGCGGCCTCCCGCGGGCCGATCAACCGCGCGGGCACACCGTTCGCCTCCGCCCGTGCCGCCAGTGTCTTCAGCGCCGGCAGTTCGTCGGGCGAGGTGGCCACGATCAGCTTGCCGCACACGTCCACGGCGACGCCCCGGCTCTCGGCGTAGTCCACGATGGACCGGTTGCCCTCGACGGCGAGACGAGCCTTCTCCGAGCCGGGGGTGTAGTAGACCCCGGCGTGGGCGACCCCCGAGTTGTGGCCCGTCTGGTGCGCCCCCCAACGGTTCTCCTTCTCGCACAGGACGACGCGCAGTCCGCGCGCGACGAGTTCGCGCGCGACGGAGAGTCCGACGATGCCACCGCCGACGACCACGACGCGCGGGCGTGCGGAGTGTGGTGTCATCGGGTGGACTCCGCGAGCACCTTGTGGATGCGGGAGACGCCCTCGACCAGGTCCTCGTCGCTCAGCGCGTACGACAACCGCAGATAGCCGGGGGTGCCGAACGCCTCGCCCGGCACGACGGCCACCTCGGCCTCGTCCAGCAGGAGAGCGGCCAACTCGACGGTGGTGTCGACGCGTCGGCCGCGGATCTCCCGGCCCAGCAGTCGTTTCACCGAGGCGTACGCGAAGAACGCGCCGTCGGGCTCGGGGCAGTCGACGCCCTCGATCTCGTTGAGCATCCGTACGACGGTCCGGCGCCGCCGGTCGAAGGCGGTCCGCATCGACCGGACGGCCCGGAGATCTCCCGCGACGGCCGCGAGCGCGGCGGCCTGGGCGACGTTGCAGACGTTCGATGTGGCGTGCGACTGGATCCTCGTCATCGCACCGATGACATCGGGCGGGGCGATGGCCCAGCCGACGCGCCAGCCGGGCATCGCATAGGACTTCGCCACGCCGTTGACCACCACACAGCGGTCCCGGCTCTGCGGATGGACGACGGGGAGGGAGTGGAAGGCGGAGGCGCCGTAGACCATGTGCTCGTAGATCTCGTCCGAGATCACCCAGAGGTCGTGCTCCGCCGCCCAGGAGGCGATGGCCAGGATCTCGCTCCGCGAGTAGACCGCACCCGTCGGATTGGCGGGGGAGGAGAAGACGAGCATCGTCGTGTTCCTCGTGCGGGCCCGCTCCAACTGGTCGACCGTGACGCGGTAGCCGGTGGACTCGTCCGCGAACGCCGGGACGGCGGTCGCGGAGGCGAGCGTGATCGCCTCCGGATAGGTGGGCCAGTAGGGAGCCGGCACGATCACTTCGTCACCGGGGTCGAGGAGCGCGGCGAACGCCTGGTGGACCGCCTGCTTCCCGCCGTTGGTCACCAGCACGTCCGAGGCGTCGACGCGGTACCCGGAGTCCCGCCGGGTCTTCGCCGCGATCGCCTCTCTCAACTCCGGGAGCCCGGCGGAGGCGGAGTACCGGTGGTGGCGCGGATCGCGGCACGCGGCCACCGCGGCTTCGACGACATGCGCGGGTGTGGGGAAGTCGGGCTCACCGGAGGCGAAGCCGATGACCGGGACACCGGCCCGCCTGAGCGCCTTGGCCCTGGCGTCCACGGCGAGGGTGGCCGACTCCGTCGTCGCGGCGACGCGAGCGGAGATGCGGCCCCTGCTCGCCCCGTCGTCACCCCGTGTCCGGGGGGAGTGCGCCTTCATGACGCCGGCCCGTCGTAGAACCCTGTGTTCCGGTCGTGGTGCGGCATGCGGTCCTCCGCGCGAGAAGTGTGGGGGTGCTGGGAGCGGGGCGGGCCGGCGCGTGGTGCGGACTCCTGCCACGCGCCGGCCCGGTCGGGGCTGTCGCGGTCAGCGGGAGATGGTGTTGCTGAGCTCGATCAGGTTCCCGTCGGGGTCACGGACGTAGACGCTGTTGATCGGGCCGAGCGCGCCCGAGCGCTCCACCGGGCCGTCCTCGATGACCGCGCCGGCGCCGGTCAGCTGGGCCACCACCTTCTCGATGGGGTCCGTGACGATGAAGCACAGGTGCTCGGTCCCCGGCCCGGGGTTCTGCGCCGTCGGCTGGATCTCGTTGCCGTACTCATGCAGATTGATCTTGCTGTCGCCGAACAGGAGCGCCTTGCGGTTGTTGACCAGGCTGTTGAACGTCAGGACTTCCATACCGAGCACGCGGCTGTAGAAGTCGACGGTGGCCTCGATGTCGTTGACCGTGAGGACGGTGTGGTCGAGCCGCTCGTACTGCATGGTGGTTCCCTTCTTGACGTCGTGAGGCCTCGATGTCTCGTGGCCTCGGGGTCTCGATGTCCGATGCCGGGGGCATGGCTGAATCCGCCTCGACTCCGGGCGGGGCGCGTGACGACAGCCCGAACGGGGGCCTCACGCGTCGTAGGGCGTGGCGGAGACCGGGGCGATGCCCACCAGTTCCGCGATCCCACGGAGATCGGTCACGACCGACCCCAGCAGCGGGACGCCGTGGGCGCGCCGGGTCTGGGTGACGCGGCTGCGCCGGTCGCCGGGGACGCGTACGGGGTTCTCGGGGGCGACCGCGCGGCCCGCCCGGATCTCGTCGGACATCTGCGAGACCTCGGCGGCGAGCACCTCGGGGTCGCCGAGCGCGTCGAGTGCGAGACAGAGAACGAAGTGGCCCACCCCCGCCTCGCCCCCCTGATAGGTGTGGCGGCTCCACCGGGCGCCGGCGAGCGGACCGCACAGCAGTTCTATGAAGAGGGCGAGCCCTGAGCCCTTGTGGCCGCCCTGCTGCTGGGCGCCGCCGCCGAGGGGCAGCAGGGCGTAGCCTTTCCGGTCGATCAGCCCGGACACGGTTTCCGCGGGGTTCATGGACGGATCGCCGTCGGGCCCCAGGGCCCAGCCGGACTCCATGGGTTCCCCCAAGCGGTCCAGCTGCTCCAGCTTCCCCCGCGAGACGGTGCTGGTCGCGCCGTCGAAACAGAGTGTCCCGTCGGCGGTGGGCAGGGCGTAGCAGAACGGGTTGGTGCCGAACATGGGCTCGTTGGTGCCCATCGGGGCCACCTGCGGTACGGCGTTGGTGGAGACCAGCGCGAACATGCCGGCCCGCGCGGCACGTTCGGCGAACCATCCGGCGATCCCCATGTGGTTGGACCGCCGGACCATCACCGCGGAGGTGCCGTACTCGTGCGCCCGGTCCACGGCGAGATCGACGGCCGTCCGCAGGGCCGGCTGGCCGAGGCCGTTGTGGGCGTCGACGACACAGACGCTGCCCTTGCCGTAGACCACCTCGGGCACGGCGTGCCGGTTGATGTCGCCCTCCCGCAGGCCCTCGACATAGCGGCGCAGCCGGGCGACCCCGTGGCTGTCGACCCCGCCCAGGTCGGACGCGACCAGGACCTCCGCGGTCACCGCCGCGTCCTCGGCACTGGCGCCCGCGGCGCGCAGCGACTCCGCGGTGAACCGGGTGAGTTCGTCCGCCTCCACCAACCAGCGCCCGTCCAGGGCGTGTTCGGCAACAGTCATGGTGATCCGCCTCTCTGCCCGCAGGGCATGGAGTGTCTCTTCCAGAGGTTTCGGGGTGGGCTCGCGAAGACGTGCGGAGCGTCAGACCGACTGGAGTTCCTTCTCGTCCGACGTCTCGGCCGGGTCGGCCGGCTCTCCGAGTGGACGTCGGCGCTGCTCGACGAAGAGCTTCTCCGTGACGCGGTCCAGGCCCATGCGGTGGAAGATCACATCGGGGTCCGTCTCGACCCGCGTGCCGTTGTCGGCCAGTTCGTCGATCACGGTCTCGGCCAGGTCGCAGTTGTCCGCGAGGCGAAGACCGCCCCCCAGTTCCCCGCGGGCGTCGAACGAGTACGGAGTGTCCTCCATGCCGAACCGAACGACGTCGACACCGCTGTCCGGTTGGGCCGCGTACGTCGCGAGCCTGCGCAGGGCACAGGCCGGTTCGCCCCGCCGGGCTCCCACGTCCAGCGGTACCGCGTACCGCTCCGCCTGTTCCGGCAGCACGGCGGCCCCCACCGTGACGGTCACATGGCGCTTGCGCACACCGGGTTCGGCGAGGTCGTACTCCAGCGTGCGCGCCGCGTCCACCACCCGCTTGAACTCGGCGTAGCTCGTGGGGAAGGGCAGCCGCGGAGAGAATCCGAACAACAGCGTGATGTTCAACTGGCCGCTGCTGCCGAGACGCAGCCGGGGATGCTCGACCGCGTACCGGGTCATCGCGTAACTGCGCGGGAACTGGACCCACTCCACCTCGTGCAGAAGGGCCAGCCGCTCGCGGGCCCGGATCGCGTTGCGCAGGACCTCGAACTGGATCAGCGGCGAGGTCCGTCCGTAGTTCGCCCCACTGCTCGTCGAGTAGGTTTCGAGACTTGTGTCGGTGAGGCGATCGGACGGCTGATAGGCGAGGAGGGTCTCGCGGAAGCCCGGTGTGTCGATGGATTCGACGGTGGGGACACCGTGGTGACGTTCCAGCTCACACATCAACTGGAGCTCCACAGCCGCCTGGAGCGTGACGAAATGGGCGCCGCCGAGGTGCAGCGGAAGGCTGCTCTGACTGATGCGTTCCCACTCGCCGAAGCGCTGGATCGACTCCCGCACCTCCGCCCCGTTCCGGCTTGCGCCGAAACTGATCAGCATCTCCTTGTTGCGGAGTTGGAGGGGCCGGCTGATCTCCTGGTAGATCTCGTTGCTGGTGGACTGCTCGTGCGTTTTCTTGTTCCGCGCGTGATAGTGGTAGTAACGGCACCCCATACCGTAGAGGGATTCCGCTTCCGCGAGCAGTGCCAGAGGCGTCCTCTTGATGGTGGCACCGGTGCAGATCTGGTCGAGCAGCGCGTCACCGGTCATGCGGTGATTGCCTGGGGTGAACTTCGCTCCGGTCGACGCGCAACCAAGTATGATGCTTTTCTCGGCCGTCATTGCTGTCCGCCACTCCCTCGTTCTTCTCTGCGTCGCCCGCAGGAATTCTTCACGGATCGGGAAAATCAGGGATCGGTCTTTCTGGATCCTGCTGTCCACCGGCGCTCGGGAGGGAGGTCACAGGACCGTCCCGAAACCACCCCCGCATTTCGGGGCGTCTCAGTGCGTCGTCCACCGCATGCGCCACGTCCGTCGGTGACGAATCCTCGGGAAGCGTGAGGGAAAGGACGACCGTCGCCCTGACGCAGTCGATCAGAGTGACGTCCCACTGGGCCGGGAGAGAGGCGAAAAGTCTCACCGCGGTGGTCTCCGGCGCGGTCGTGGTGATTTCCGTGACCTGCACTTGGTAGGTGCTGGGCACGTCATGCTCCTCGCGATGTCGCCGGCAACAGGAACCTCATTCTTCTGCTGACCGACCCTCTCAGCCCCAGTCGTTGACATGGGCCGCGGTGAAGCCCTGTCTGGAATCGAGGAAACTGTGGCCGGCGAGGGAAGGTGTGGCGCATCGCATGGTGACTCCGGTCGACGGATATCGGCTGTTGCGAACTCCTTGCAGACGCAACTCTACTGTCCGATCACTGGTGGATCTCCGGTCCGGGCATTCCGCTTCCTGCACCTCTCGATACCACTTATTGCACGCCTGCCTGATGTGCTGGATCAGCGGTGCGGAACAGGGCGCAGCGCGGGATCGAAGGACGGGAACGTGCGGAATACGGCCCGGAATGCCTGACCGAAGAAAAGGTGAACAGCGACCGCCCGCCGACCTTTTCCGGCGGGCGGTCGGCCTGTCAGATCCAGCCGCGCTCGCGGGCCAGGAGCGCCGCGTGGAAGCGGTTGGCCGCGCCGAGGCGCTGCATGAGCGACGCGATGTACTTCCGGTAGGTGCGGACCGCGATCCCCAGTTCGCGTGCGCCGACCTCGTCCTTCTCCGCCGTCCGCAGCGACTGGAGGATCTGCCGTTCCAGATCGTTGGCGAGACCGGCCGTCCGGCTGTCGTCGTCCGCGTCCGGTGCGATCAGGTCGTGGGAGGCGTGCCACATGCGCTCGAAGAGCGCGACCAGCGCGGCCACCAGACCGGGGTCGCGGGTCAGGATCGCGCCCCGCGCGGTGTGGGCCGGGTCGATCGGTGTGAGGGCCGCGGCCCGGTCACAGATGATCAGCCGCTCCAGGGGCTGGTACGAGATGCGTATGTGCGCACCCTTCGACGCCAGCTCGCGGGCGTAGTTCATCGTCCCCGGATCGTCGAGGGCAGGCGAGGCCAGCAGGGTTCGCATGTGCACCCCCCGGCGCAGGATCCGCGTGTCCAGCAGCCGGGCGTGTCTGATGCTCTCCTCGTCGAGCACTCCCGTCGGGCTGGTGGTCAGGCTCTCGGTGCGCGTGAAGAACGTCAGTTCGTCGATGACGGCTCGTACCGCCGCCATGCCCTCGATGTGCTGGACGGTGCTGCCGACGTCGGGGGCCCGGTCGCCGTCCGGGAGGGACCTGTCGCGCTCGGCCAGCAGCGAGTCGACCACGGCGCTCCGGGCGACCTCCTCCTCCAGCTCCTCCCGCAACTGGCCGACCTTGCGGTCCATCAGTCGTTCCACCGCCTTGGCGGGCGACACGGGGGCCGGCGGCCCACCTCGGGTCTCGGTCGCCAGGCCCAGTTCGACCAGCCGTCGGTGGCTCGTCTCCAGGTCCTGAATGCCCCGGGCGTCAGCCGCCCGGCGATCGGGATCCCGCTGTCCGAAATGCTGGCGCCGCAGCAGGAGCCGATACGCCTCCTCGTCGTCCGGACCGACATCCAGGAACAGCAGATTTGCTCGTGTCACCACTTCTCCTCGGCTTGGCGAGGCACCCCCGTAGGTGCGTGGAGCTCACTTCGAGAACCGACGGACGGCGGACCTTCTCCCGCGGCGGCGAGGTCTCTTCATCCGTGATCTCTTCGACTTCCCGTCCGCATCAACACTGCATCTGATATCGAATCCTCTTGGGGCCACTGATGGATGTCGTGCGAGCACACAGAGTGATCATGTCGGTGATCGACCGTACTCAGCGGATGAATGGGTGTCAACTGATCCGCTGGCGGACTTCGTTGAACGCGGATGTGACCTGGTGGTGCCCCTTGTGCCGGGCAGGGACAAGATCGAGCCAAAGGCCCGTCGGAGGTCTTGGAAGCCTTGATCGGTATAGCGGACAACTGCTTGGGTGTGCGACGGCGTTCTGTCCGCACGGTGGCAGAATGCGACTTCTTCGCTCGGGAGTCTGGAATATGGTCGATCGCGGCGGCGCCGATGACGACGCGCGAGCCCTTCCCCCGCTCGCCCGGCGGCTCGACGATGTGATCAACGCTTTCTATCGGGGCAAGCGGCCTCCATACAGCAAGATCGCCGAGGAGATCGGGGCGAGCACGGGCCGCACCTTTTCAGCCACGTATCTCTGGGAACTGGCGACCGGCCGGAAACGGAACGTGGCCCGTGAGTATCTCCGAGCACTGGCGGAGCACTTCGGTGTGACCCCGGACTATTTCACCGACGAGGAGGTGTCCGAAAAGGTAAGACGTCAGATGGAGTTCGCGGTCGCCCTGTCCAACAGCAAGGTGCGGAAACTCGCATTTCGAGCCGACGGACTGACGGAGGTCGGGCTCGACGCCCTGCTCGCCGTTGTCAACGCCATGGCGACAGAAACAGACAGGTAGACGGCCGAAGCGGATCCCGCCGAACGATGAAGAAGAACGACAAGTACGTCGCACTGCGGCGAAAATGCCAGGCCACCCTCGACGACCTCGGGGTGCCGAGAACCGGTTCCCTCGGAGAGATCCTCCGCTGGGTCCAGGACCGCCGGGGCCGTCCGCTCGTCCTCCGGGAACTGCCCGAGCAGATCGCCGCGGCCGGTGCCTGCGGGCTGTGGATCGGCACGGACGACGCGGATTACGTGTTCTACGAACCCCGCGCCGCGGGACTGCACCAGGAGCACATCATCCTGCACGAGATCGGTCACATACTCACCGACCATCATCGGGGCGACACGGCCGTGGCCGCCGAGCAGGTCGGTCAGCTGCTGGGCGGCCTCCAGCCCCAACTGGTCAAGCGCCTGATGGCCCGCACGAGTTACACGACGGCCGAGGAACAGGAGGCCGAGATGATAGCCAGTCTGTTGCGCAGCGGCAGCAGGCCCGTGCGCCCCGGCGGCCGGCTGGGGCGGCTCGGTGCGTTCCTGGGAGTCCCGGTCGATGGAGCTGAATGACATCGCGGACCGACTCGGTCTGTGGAGCATCCTGGCTCTGTGGGCCGCCCTCGTCTGGCGGGCACGGCCGGCGCTTCGCCACCGTCACCAGCGGGGACTCTGGCTCACCGTCCTGGCCGCGGCGGTGGCCACCTCTCTCTTCCAGCCCGCGGTCGTCACCCTGGTGACGGGCCTGGGCGCCGACACCCACATGATCGTCCTGACCCGGAACCTGATCGGCGTCCTGAGCGCCGGACTGGTCCTGCTCTTCGTCATGGACGCCACCCACGGCCGTGGCCCGCACATCGCCGTGGTGACGGGGATGGCGGCGGTGGTGGTCGCCCTGTCGCTGCTGGGACTGTTCGAAGGGGCGCCGCCGGGCGCGCGGTCCGTCCAGAGCCCGGCAGCCCCGTCGACACCGTATGTACTGATCCTCGCCGGTGCCCATCTCGCCGGAGACATCGCCGCCGTCGCCGTCTGCCGGAAATACGCCCGGCGTACGAAGGATCATGAACTGAGCTGGTCCCTGCGGCTGTTCGCGGCGGGCAGCTGCCTCGCCGTCGTCTTCTGGACCGGCTATCTCGTCCACCACTACGTCTCCACCCCGGGCGGAATGGACGCCCTGTCGGTCGTCATCAGCGTGCACGGTCTCCTCCGTGCAGTCTCCCTGTCGGTGCCCACGGTCTTCGCGCTGGGCCGGGCCGCGGTGTCCCTGCGGACCGTCTGGGTGCTCTGGCCCCTGTGGCGCGACCTGACCGGCGCCGTACCCCATGTGGTCCTCGTCCCGCCGCGAAGGAGCCGGATCCGGCAGGTGCTGCACCCCCAGGGGCCGCTCGCGCTCCAGGCCCATCGGCAGACCATCGAGACGTACGACGCGATTCTGGAGCTACAGCGCTACGTCCCGGCGGGTGCGTACGAGCGGGCGGGCCGACGGGCTCGCTGCGCGGGCGTCGGCAGCGACCGCCTCGACGCGGCGGCGCTGGCCGGCGCGCTCGTCGAGGCCCGACAGGTCCGGCTCGACGGGACGGCGCCCGCCGCCGGCCCCTGCCCGCTGCCGGGCCTCGACCAGGGCACCCTGACGACGCTCCTCGTCCTCGCGGGTATGTGGCCGTCGACGGCGGACGCGGTCGGCCGACGGCCCCGGGCACGCGCCGCCCGCCGGCCGTGACCCGAGCCGTGCCGCGGTCATCGCCCCTCGGGGTTCCGGGCTTCGATACGGAAGTCGAAGGCGAGCGTTCCGGGATCGAGCGCCGTCGCGCCGCCGTCGACGGTCAGCACCGCCCCGTTGACGTACGAGGCGGCCGGAGACAGCAACCAGCCGACCGCCTCCGCGACTTCGGCCGGGTCGCCCGGGCGCCCCAGGGGCAGTGGCCGGGTCGCCTCGTCGTAGGCGGCCTCCACGCCCCCGTCGCCCAGCCCGGTCTCCGCGGCGAAGCGCGCCATCCGCCGGTCGGCCATCTCGCTGCGCACCCAACTCGGGCACACGATGTTGGCGCGCAGGCCTTGTCGTCCGTAGTCGACGGCCAGGGAGCGGCAGAGCTGGAGCAGGGCGGCCTTGGACGTCGCGTACGCGGCGTTGCCGGCGCCGTTGCGCAGGGCGGACACCGACGCGACGGCGACGACGGACCCGCGCGACGGCAGCAGATGGGGGATCGCCGCACGCAACAGCAGCAGGGGCCCGGTGACGTTCGTGCGCATCACGTCCTCCCAGTCCCGCATCGACAGGTCGCCGACGGCGCCACCGCGGCCGATGCCCGCGTTCAGGACGAGCCCGTCCAGCCGTCCGTAGGCCGCCAGGGCCGCGTCGACCAGGCCCGCGGCGGCGTCGGGGTCCCCGACGTCGGACGGATGGGCGAGGGCCCCGGTCTCCTCCGCCATGCGCAACAGGGGATCGGGGCGCCGCCCGGAGGCGACCACATGGTGACCCTCCTTCCGTAACAGCCGGACACAGGCGGCCCCGATGCCCGTGCCCCCGCCCGTCACGATGACCACACGCTGTTCCACCACGTTCGTCGAGCCTCTCTGTTTTCGGAGCATCACTACGAGTGACTTGATCATAGGTGCAGCTTTTTCGGCCAACTCCGCCGCCCTACAGGGGAGATGTCCCCTCAGGCAACTAGGTTGCTCTTGCAAGTAATATGCATCAAGCTGTTAAGGTCCTTACGGCCCACCGGTGCTCATCGGTGGCTCGATGGACGGCAGGGAAGGACCGGGATGGATCCAGAGATAGTCGCCGCGCTTCTGGTGGCCGCGACCGCGGCCGGGTGGGTGGACGCCGTGGTGGGGGGTGGCGGGCTGATCCTGATCCCGACGCTGCTGGTGGCGTTCCCGACCATGGCACCCGCCACCGTGCTGGGCACCAACAAACTGACGGCGATCACCGGCACCAGCGTCGCCGCCGTCACCTATGCGCGGCGCACCAAACTGGACCGGTCCGTGGCGCTGTCCGCGGCCGGACTCGCGATCCCCTCCGCCGGGGTCGGCGCCCTGTCCGCCTCGAGCCTGCCGGCCGACTGGTTCCGGCCCTTGATCATGGCCCTGCTGGTCGGCGTGGCGGCGTTCGTGACGTTGCGCCCGAGCTTCGGATCCGTGATCGAGACCGCCGACGCGGTCAGCCGACGACGCCGGCTGATGGCCATCGCCGTCGCGGGCTGCGGCGTCGGCTTCTACGACGGTGTCTTCGGACCCGGTACCGGAACCTTCCTCATCATGAGCTTCACCGCCCTGCTGTCCATGGAGTTCCTCCAGAGCTCGGCACTGGCGAAGATCGTGAACGTGGGGACGAACTTCGGCGCGCTCACCGTCTTCGCCATGCAGGGCCACATCCTGTGGACCCTCGGGGCCGGGATGGCCGTCTGCAACATCGCGGGAGCCACCCTCGGAGCCCGCACCGCGCTGAAGCGGGGCTCCGGCTTCATCCGCGGCGTCCTGCTCGTGGTCGTCACCGGGTTGGTGATCAAACTCGCGGTCGACCAGTTCGGATGAGGTCGACGCGCGAGGCGGTACGGACGCACGACCCCCAGGGCCGGCTCCTTCCCGACGTGGTGGGGCTGGGCCGGGTGGGCGACCTCGGCCCCCTGCGCGCCGAGTTGACCGCGCTGCGGTCGGCGGGCGCGCCGTCGCCCGACGCGGGCAGCCACCAGGTGCTCACCCTGCACAGCCCCGGGGGCGATCTCCGGCGTACCGGGTTCGCGGGGCCGGGACTGCGGACGTTCGCCGCCACCCGGTGGCTGGACCGGATGCCCCTGCTCGCCGGAATTCTCCGGGGCCTGCCCGCGCCGCTGCGTTCCGTGAACCTGGTGACCATGGCCCCGGGGGCCGTCCTCTCCGACCTCCGGACGGTCAAGAACGGCCCGCCGTGGGGCCTGTGCCGGCTGTACCTGCCGCTGGCCGGCGGAGCGGGGTCCCTGGCCGTGTTCGTGGACGGCAGGAGTCACTGGCCGCCGGGAACGCTGTGCTTCGCGGCCTCCTGGCGGCAACACGCCCTGGTGAACGGCGGGGCCGGGCAACTCGTCGTCGCGGTGATCGACCTGCACCACACGGCCGCCCTGGCCGACCTCTTCCCCGCGGATCTCCAGCCCCGTCTGCGCAGCCCCGCAGTGCTGGAACACCGCCCCGAGATCCCCTTGCCCCCGGCCGAACTCCACCGCTTCACCTGCCGTTTCCCCCTGCCCGAGGCCTTCGTCGACTGGGAGGAGCCCGGGCACTTCCTGGCGCGCGGCGCGCGACGGAACGTCGTCCCGGCCGAGATCGTCGTCCACGAGGGCACGCTGCGGCTGGTGACGGACGGCCGGCCGTTCTGCGCGCTGGAGCACCTCGGAGACGACGTGTTCCGCATGCGCGGGTGGAGCGAGGAGCGGACCCTGCGGCTGCGGGGAGCGGGGCGCCCGGCGACCGTGGTGCTGGAGGCACGCGAGGGCATGAACGCCTATCGGACATCGTTGTCCACGGCGGGGCTCCCCTGACCTGTCCGGTCGGGGTCCAGGGCGGCCCGGCTACCTCCCGCGCGTCTCCAGCGCCTCCCGCACGATCGCTTCCAGTTGTTCGTGGTGCGCGCCCTTCCAGTACGCCCGGCCGCAGGTGTCGCACTGGGCGAAGACGTCGTACGAGCGTTCCGTGCCGCCCTCCAGGCGGTCCGCCACCTCTTCCTTCGTGGCCGGTTTCAGGAGGCCGTTGCAGGCGGTGCAGCGGGTCCAGGGGTGGAGGGACGGGGCGAAACGGGCCAGTACGTCGCGGAGTTGTTCGTCCGGCTGGGTGCTGTAGACGTACGCCCCGGCCCACAGTTCGCGGCGCCGCAGCAGACCCCGGTCGCGGCTGAGCATCACCCGTCGCTCGGTGGCGGAGAGCGTGGCGAGGGCCGGGTCGCCGAGGTCCGTGGACTCGTACGCCGCGTCGACGCCCAGCAGGCGCAACCGGCGGGCCAGGGTGCCGAGGTGGACGTCGAGGAGGAAGCGGAGCGGGGCGCCCGGGACCTGCTGGGGGCGTTCCACCGGGCGTACGGTCACCGACTCGCCGTCGGCCGGGACGTGGGACACCCGGACCTCGCGGCCGTTCACGACCAGTGCGCCCACCTCCGTCAGCGGTACGCCCAGGGACTCCACGACATGGCCGAGCGTGGAGACCCCGTCGGTGGCCAGCGGCCTCGTCCCCGTGCGGTGGGCGTGGGGGACGAACAGGGCCAGTTCGGGGGCGACTTCGATATGGATCGCGGCGGGTTTCACCTGGTCAGGATGGCATGGGAGGCGGGCGGAGGCTCAGCGGTTTTCCGAGCCCAGGCCGTGCTGGAGGGTGTCCAGGGCGCGGTCCACCAGGTCGGCGAAGTCGTCGCGGTGGTCGTTCTCCGCCCAGTAGAGCGATGTTTCCAGCAGGCCGCCGATCAAGGACATCGCCCAGACCCTGACCTCCAGGCTGTCCGGGTCGCGGCCGGTGCGTTCGCCGATCGCGGCGCAGAGCACGCGGCCCGTGACCGACATGCTCTCCATCATGCGTGAGCGCACCGCCGGGACCTGGACCATCAGACGGGTGCGCAGCCGGGCGACCTCCGCGTCCTCCTCGACGCCCGTGCGGACGGCCTCCCGCATCACGTGCCGGATGCTGTCCGGCCAGGGTTCGTCCGCCGGGCGTCCCCGCAGTTCCTCCAGGAGGATCGGGTCGTACTCGTCGGTGAGGACGATGTCCTCCATGGTCGGGAAGTAGCGGAAGACGGTCGACGGCGAGACCTCCGCCCGGTCGGCGATCTGCTCGATCGTCGTGGCGTCGTAGCCCTGCTCCCGGACCAGCGCGTACATCGCCGAGCGGATCGTCTCGCGCGTCTTGATCTTCTTCCGCTCCCGCAGCCCGAGGCGGGGACGGTCGGCGGGGGGAGCGGGGGGCGCGGGGGCGGGAGTGGGGGTGGTGGGGCGTGCGGCCGTCATGCGGTCATTGTCGGGCATCGGCCTCAGGGGGAGCCAGGTCAGGGCCGTCGTCCCGCCCGGCCGTCCCCATGACGGTGCGCGCCGTGACGACCGCGTTCACGTCGTGGGCCAGGACGGCGTCGGTGGGCGCACGACGATGGCCACGGCTCGAGAGCCGTGGCCAGGGAGAGAGCGCGAGGAGTCGCGTACTACGCGTGCTGGTACGCCACCAGCGAGATCCCCACGTAGTGCGCGATGAACGCCGCCAGGGTCAGGGAGTGGAAGACCTCGTGGAAGCCGAACCAGCGCGGTGACGGGTCCGGGCGCTTGAGGCCGTAGATGACTCCGCCGACGCTGTAGAGGACGCCGCCGACGACCACCAGGACGAGGACGGCGATACCGCCGGTGCGCATGAAGTCGGGCAGGAAGAAGACCGCGGCCCAGCCCATCGCGATGTAGCAGGGGGTGTAGAGCCAGCGCGGGGCGCCGACCCAGAAGACCCGGAAGACGATGCCGGCGAGCGCCGCCGCCCAGATGCCCCACAGCAGCCACTGGCCCTTGGCGCCCGGCAGCAGCAGCATCGTCAGCGGGGTGTAGGTGCCCGCGATGATCAGGAAGATGTTGGCGTGATCCAGTCGGCGCAGGATGCCGTCCATGCGCGGGCTCCAGTCGCCCCGGTGGTACAGCGCGCTGACGCCGAACAGCAGGCAGGCCGTGAGTGTGAAGATCCCGCAGGCGATACGGCCGCGCGTGGAACCCGCGAGAGCGGTGAGCACCAGGCCGGCGACGAGGGCGGCCGGGAACATGCCGAGATGGAGCCAGCCCCGGAGTCTGGGCTTGATCTCGTCGGTGATCTGGTTGATCTCGTCGGTGATCTGGTGGGCGATCTGATGCGGTAGGGAGCGCGCGTCGGCCGGGCGGCCGTCGGCCGACGTCTCCTTGTGTGCATCGGGGACGGACGCAGTCATGTCTCGCATCGTACCTACGGAACCGTAACTTACGGGAGCGCGCGGACCGTTCGCGTATCCGGAAGTGGCCATCCTCTCACGCGGGGGCCCGCAGGGATGTTCGAACGCGCATTCCGCCACCCCTGGTGAGGTGGTGGTGACAGAGGGAAACCTCTTGGGCGAAATCGGGGGGAGTGGTGATGGTCACGATGCTCACGTGGGCGGCCCTCTGGACAGATGGGCGCTCCCATCGGATGATCAAATGAGTGCGGTCGGCACCGGATGAGCGCCCAGAGATCCAACCGTGAAGCATCCGGGTCGCAGCCCCCACGGGGCCTCCAACACAAAATCCCTCACTTAGGAGCAATCGTGGCGCGCGACATCGCGGCTCCCCCTTCAACCGTCCCGACCACCCACCGAGAACTCGTGGCGTGGGTGAACGAGATCGCCGAACTGACCGAGCCGGACAACGTGGTCTGGTGTGACGGATCCGAGGCCGAGTACGAGCGCCTGTGCGGGGAGCTCGTCGAGAAGGGCACCTTCCGGAAACTCGACCCGATCAAGCGCCCGAACTCCTACTACGCCGCGTCCGACCCGACCGATGTCGCCCGGGTCGAGGACCGTACGTTCATCTGTTCGGAGAAGGAGGAGGACGCGGGCCCGACCAACCACTGGAAGGCCCCCGCCGAGATGCGGGAGATCTTCCAGGGCGAGAAGGGCCTGTTCCGCGGCTCGATGCGCGGGCGCACGATGTACGTCGTCCCGTTCTGCATGGGCCCGCTGGGCTCGCCGCTCTCCGCCATCGGCGTCGAGATCACCGACTCCGCGTACGTCGCCGTCTCCATGCGCACGATGACCCGTATGGGACAGCCCGTGCTGGACGAGCTCGGCTCCGAGGGCTTCTTCGTGAAGGCCGTGCACACCCTCGGCGCCCCGCTGGAGCCCGGCCAGGCCGATGTGCCGTGGCCCTGCAACAGCACCAAGTACATCTCCCACTTCCCCGAGAGCCGCGAGATCTGGTCGTACGGCTCCGGGTACGGCGGCAACGCGCTGCTCGGCAAGAAGTGCTACGCCCTGCGTATCGCCTCGGTGATGGCGCGCGACGAGGGCTGGCTGGCCGAGCACATGCTGATCCTCAAACTGACGCCCCCGCAGGGCGAGTCGAAGTACGTGGCGGCGGCCTTCCCGTCGGCCTGCGGCAAGACCAACCTCGCGATGCTGGAGCCGACGATCTCCGGCTGGACCGTCGAGACGATCGGCGACGACATCGCGTGGATGCGCTTCGGTGAGGACGGGCAGCTCTACGCCATCAACCCCGAGGCCGGGTTCTTCGGTGTCGCGCCCGGCACCGGTGAGCACACCAACGCCAACGCGATGAAGACCCTCTGGGGCAACTCGGTCTTCACCAACGTGGCGCTGACCGACGACGGCGACATCTGGTGGGAGGGGATGACGGAGGAGACCCCGGCGCACCTGACCGACTGGAAGGGCAACGACTGGACGCCGTCCTCCGGGACGCCGGCCGCCCACCCCAACGCCCGCTTCACGGTTCCGGCCGCGCAGTGCCCGATCATCGCGCCGGAGTGGGAGAACCCCAAGGGCGTGCCGATCTCGGCGATCCTGTTCGGTGGCCGCCGGGCCACGGCCGTGCCGCTGGTGACGGAGTCCTTCGACTGGAACCACGGGGTGTTCCTGGGCGCGAACGTGGCGTCCGAGAAGACCGCGGCGGCCGAGGGCAAGGTCGGCGAACTGCGCCGCGACCCCTTCGCGATGCTGCCCTTCTGCGGCTACAACATGGGCGACTACATGGGCCACTGGGTCGACGTCGCCAAGGGCAGGGACCAGTCCAAGCTGCCGAAGATCTACTACGTCAACTGGTTCCGCAAGAACGACGCGGGCAAGTTCGTGTGGCCAGGGTTCGGCGAGAACAGCCGGGTGCTGAAGTGGATCGTGGACCGGCTGGACGGCAAGGCGGACGGGGTGGAGACGCCGATCGGCATCCTCCCGACGCGGGAGGCGCTGGACACGGAGGGGCTGGATCTCTCCTCGTCCGACCTGGACTTCCTGCTGACCGTCGACAAGGAGGTGTGGCGGGAGGAGGCGGCGCTCGTGCCCGAGCACCTCAACACGTTCGGTGATCACACGCCGAAGGAGTTGTGGGACGAGTACCGGGCGCTGGTGAGCCGCCTGGGCTGACGCCCTTTCGCTCCGCGGTCGGCCGGGTATGGGTTGCCCTGACCAGTGACTTTCTCCTTGGCCGACCGCGGGTTTTTTGTGTGCCTGTCAGCTCGGGGGTTGGGTTTCGTCGGCGAGTGCGGGTGGGTGGGGGTCGCTCGCGCAGTTCCCCGCGCCCCTGAAAAAGCGGGGCTGCGCCCCTGCTTTTTCGCCCGGAAATGGCCGTAGGCCTTTCAGGGGCGCGGGGAACTGCGTGACCAGCCCCCACCGGACGGACGCCTGGGGGTCGAAGGGGGCGAAAAGGGCTGCCGGGGGCCGGAATTCGCGGGACACTCGGGACATCCGCACCGAACCCCGAAATGAGGTGACCGGGGTGCGCACACCCGTAAGTGACCCCATGAAGATCGGCCCGTACAAGATAGTCGGCCGCCTCGGCTCCGGCGGCATGGGCTGGGTCTACCTCGGCCGCTCACCCGCCGGCCGAGAGGTCGCCGTCAAGGTCGCCCGCCCCGAACTCGCCGCCGAACCCGAGTTCCGCGAACGCTTCGCCCGCGAGGTCGCCGCCGCCCGCGTGGTCAGCGGCGCCTACACCGCCGCCGTCGTCGACGCCGACCCCACCGCCGAACTCCCCTGGCTGGCCACGATGTACGTCCCCGGCCCCTCCCTCTCGGAAGCGGTCCGCGCCGACGGCCCCCTCCCCGAGGCCCAGGTCCGCCCCCTCGGCGCCGGCCTCGTCGAGGCGTTGCAGGCCATCCACGCCGCCCACGTCGTCCACCGCGACCTCAAGCCGGCGAACGTCCTGCTCGCCCAGGACGGCCCCCGCGTCATCGACTTCGGCATCTCCCGCGTGGACGGCGCCCCCGGCCTCACCCGCGTCGGTGTCGTCGTCGGCACTCCGCCGTTCATGTCGCCCGAGCAGATCCGCGGCGACCGCGTCGGCCCGCCGAGCGACGTCTTCTCCCTGGGCGGGGTCCTGGTGTACGCGCTCACCGGCCGCCCCCCGCACGGCAGCGGGGAGGGCGTGCGCGTCGAGGTCGTACGGGGAGAGCCCCGGCTCGACGGCGTACCGCCCGGACTGCGGCCCCTCATCGCGCGCTGTCTGGCCAAGCGGCCCGAGGACCGGCCCCGGCTCGCCGAGATCCTGGCCGAGTTGGTGGAGGAGGAGACCCGCGTCGAGGTGTGGCCGCCGCCGCAGGTGGCCCGGACCATCGAGGTGCGGTACGAGGAGCTGAGGGAGCGTCATCTGCGCCGTACGACGAGTGAGTCCGTCCCCTCCTGCCTGCTGCTGCACGCGCAGGCGCTGCTCGACGCCGGGCTGACCGACGCCATGGTCGCCGGGGCGGTGGTCCGTGACGGTTCCTGACTCCTACCCGGGCCGTGACTCCTTCTCCGGTCGTGACGGTCGTGACGGTCGCGACTCGTATCCGGGGCGCAACGCCGAGATATACGACCTCGGTACGCACTGGCGGCAGTTGGTGCAGAACTGGGTGGCGCGGCGGAATTACCACACGGTCCACGACACCGTCTCCGTCTCCCTGCAATTCGATCTCCAGGAGGCGGGGCGGGTGGTCACGCTGCGGTTCATGACGACCAAGAGACTGCTCGTTGCCTTCGCGACGGACGGGAATTTCCTCCGGCAGGACCAACTCGCCATTGCCGCAGCCGCGTCGAACGCATGGAATACCGAACAATTGAACCCCATGCTTTCCGTGTGGGACGTCCGCGGGCCCCGCCCCTGTCTCGCCGGAGTCTGCGATCTGCCGTTGACATGTCGCATCACCCAGACGGATTTCGATGCCTTGGCCAATGACTGGGTGGAGCGGGCGCGGCAGATGTTCAGTCGTTGCCATCAGGTGTTCAAGTTGTGAAAGTGAAAAGCATACTGATCGAACGTCGGCGTAACTCGCCGTAATTCCATCGGCGGAATTCACCAAACCCTTCCGGCCGCCCGGCTGCCTGCTCCACTATGGGGTGGGCTTTTTCAGGGCCGCGGGGGCGTGCCTTTCAGGCCACGGGGGGTTGGGCGATGGGTGCGATCGGGCGTTTGTCGTTTCTCGGTGTGCTGCTGGGGTTGCTGGTCGGGCTGGTTCCCCCGGGGCCGTCGGTCGCGGCCGACGACCCGTGCCCGGACGACGGGTTCATGAAACAGCTGGCCTGCTGGGTCGGACGGACGGCCGAGGGACCCGTGGTGATCACCCTCAGGGAGCCGCTGGGCTACGAGGACCTCGGTGACGACCGCTCCACGGTCCTGGAGCAACTGAAGGACAGCACCCACCCGGTGGTGGTGCAGGTGCCGAAGGGCGCGCGCACGGGACAGGGCGGCACGGCGTTGCTCCTCGTCTTCGACGAACTGCTCATCCACCCCGACGCCACGATCGACCGGCTGACGGAACACACACGGGCCGACCTCAAGGCGAACGGTCTCTGTGCCGACGACAACCAGCTGTGCCGCGTGGTCAGCCCCGGCGAGGGGCGGTCGGCCAAGCTCAAGGGATCGGATCTGACGGACTTCGCCGCCGATCCCGACGCCAACAGCTTCACCGTCACCGAGGTCGACAAGGGCGGGAGCAGCACCCCCTCCACCTCGGCCGGCGCACTCGGTGGCCAGGGTGAAGGTGACGGCGACCAGGACGACAAGGCGAACAACGCGGTCGGCACCCCCGACGACGAGGACGCCGGATCCGGCTACAGCAGCGCCACCTGGACCGCCTTCTGGATGGCACTCCTGCTCGCGCTCCTGCTCCTCGCCTTCGTGATCGTCATCCGGAGGTCCAGGGGCCCGGTCGCCGTGGGGCACCGGGCGCCCTCTCCCGGCCGGGCGGTCGGCGGGTTCGGCGGGTTCGCGCGGGTCGCTCCCACCCGGACCACGCCGGCGCACGCGGCGCGCGGCGGGGGCGGCAGCGCCGGCGCCGGAGGGAACGGCAGCGGCGCGGCGGCCGGCCACGGGGGCGGTGACGGCGACGGCGGGGACGAGAGCACCACCCGGCTGCGGGTGGCCTCCGGGCCCCGCCACGGGCGGCAGGTGGGCGTCCGTGGCGGGGCCCGGACCGCGGTCGTCCGGACCGAACTGCACCCGCAGGGATACGTCGAGATCGACCGGGTGCTGCGCCGGGCGGTATGGGCCGAGCCGGGGCGACCGCCACCCGCGCCCGGCGGTCTCGTCGACGTCACCGACGCACCCGAACCCGACTCCGACGTCCTGTACGCCTTCCCGCCGACGGCGGCGCGGCACGCCAAGGGCACACCCAGGTGATCCCCACGGCGCCAGGCACCCGCCACCGTCCGCGGAGCGCCAGGCATCAGCACGGTGGGCGGCACGCCCACCGAGCACAGCACAGCACCATCAGAAACACAGGGGGATGACGATGCACAGCGAATACCCGCCCACGCTGCCGGCCGAGTACGCCGACATCGAGTTCGAGAACAACGCCCAGCGCATGCCGCTCGTGCTCTGTCTCGACACGTCCAGTTCCATGGCCGGCCAGCCCATCCAGACACTCAACAACGCGCTCGCCGAGTGGACCAGGGAACTCCACGACGACGTCAGCCTCAGCTACAGCGTGGAGGTCGCCGTCGTCACCTTCGGCGGACAGGGCGTCGGCGCCTGGCGCGGCCCCCAGCTGCTCGACCCGCGCACCCGGACGAGCCCCTTCATACCCGCGCACGCCTTCCAGGCCCCGCAGCTCACGGCCGCCGGGGTCACCCTGATGACCGAGGCGCTGGAGCTGGCGATGCACATCGTCGCCGCCCGCAAGAGCGAGCTGCGGGCGTCCGGCCTGCAGTACTACCGGCCGCAGATCTGCCTCGTCACCGACGGTCTGCCCACCGACCCGACCGGCCATCTCACCGACTCCTGGCACCGGCTGGTCCCCGTCCTCGCCGAGGAGCAGCGCGCCCGCCGTTTCCGGCTGTACGCGATCGGGGTCGGCGGGATCACCGACATGGGCGAGTCCGTGCTGCGGGCGTTCGCACCCAAGTTCAACGCCCGGTTGCAGGGCTTCCCGTTCCGGGAGCTGCTCCAGATGATGTCCGCCAGCGCCAACGCCGAGCAGAAGGGGGCGGGGGACGAGGTGTTCGAGAAGATCTTCAGCCAGTTCAAGACCCAACGCCCCGCCTGGGAGGCGTGAGGTGAACGCCGCCCCGCCCTGGCGGATCCACGGCCTGAGCGTCGAGGGCTACCGGCACCGGCGCCAGGGCCTGCCCTGCCAGGACGCCTGTGCCGCCGCCGCCACGCCCTCCGTCGCCGTGCTCGCCGTCGCCGACGGGGCCGGCAGCCGGCCCCGCTCGGAGGAGGGCGCCCGGCTCGCGGTCGGGCTCGCCACGGACCACTTCGTACGGCGGGCCGAGGCGGCCGCGGAGATACGGCCGGGGGAGGCCGTGCACGAGCTGCTGCGGGAGGCGCTGCGCGACGTCAGCGAGGACTTCCTCGACCGGACCGGCGCCGACGCGCCCGACTTCGCGACCACCCTCACGGTGGTGGTGCTCGCTCCCGGCTGGCTCGGGCACCTCTCCGTGGGCGACGGGTTCGTCGTCGTCCGGGCCGGGACCGAGGAGGGGGAGCGGCAGTTCCATCTGCTGCCGCAGGCCGCGGCGGCGAGCGAGTACAGCAACGAGACGGTGTTCCTGACCTCGCCGGACGTGACGCGCTGGACCCACACCGAATGCGTCCTGGACGACGGAGTCGACGGGGTGCTCCTCTCCACGGACGGGCTCGCGCAGGCCATGCTCAACCGGTCCGGCGACGGCGCGCAGTCACCGAACACCTCGTTCGCCGACGCCGTCTTCCGCTCCCTCGACTCCGCCGCCGAG
The DNA here is from genome assembly GCF_055575575.1 of Streptomyces sp. NPDC034049. Classification (NCBI taxonomy): domain Bacteria; kingdom Bacillati; phylum Actinomycetota; class Actinomycetes; order Kitasatosporales; family Streptomycetaceae; genus Streptomyces; species Streptomyces sp. NPDC034049. The sequence goes on along the minus strand of NZ_JBVISJ010000002.1, from coordinate 452,966 downwards.
GACGACCGCGACCCCAACCTGGCCGCCCTCCTGCGCTCCGACCGCCTCACCGCCCTCAACGCCGACGACAAGACCCTGCTGCGCGCCGTCCGCACCAATCCGGCGATGAGCGCGCCCCCAGCTCATCAGCGGTGACGACCGCCTCGACGAACACGCGGAGGTACGGCCATGAGCGGCCGCACGGTCTTTCTCGACGGTAGGCGGGTCACTCTGGCCGAGTTGCCGTTGAAAGGGGGTGGGCAGGCAGCCGTGTTCCCGGTGGAGGGGGACACGAGCATCGTCGTCAAGATCTACCGGGACACCCCGGGGCCCGACCAGGAACGGCGGCTGGCCCGGATGCTGACCATGTCACCGCTGGCCGCCCGGCCCACGGACGCCAGCCAGCCGCCGGAGCTGGCGTGGCCCACCGCGATCGCCCGGGACGCGAACGGCGCGTTCCTCGGCTACGCCATGCGCCGCTTCGGGGAACCCCGACATGTCCAGCTGGTCGGCCTGTTCACCCGCGTCCAGCGCCTGAAGCTCTTCCCGGACCGGGCCGACTGGCGCTTCCTGCTGGGCGTCGCCTGGAACCTCGCCTTCATGACGGCCCGGATGCACTACGACAACCTCGTCATCGGCGACTTCTCCAGCAGCAATGTCGTCGTCGACGCCAACGGGTTCGTCACCTTCCTCGACTGCGACTCCATCGCCTTCACCGACCCGGTCACCGGGGAACTCTTCCCGTGCCTGATGCACACCACCGACTACTCGTCCCCCGAGCGCCAGACCGGCGGCCCCGCGACACGGCAGAGCGACGACTTCGCCCTGGCCGTCCTCGTCTACCAGCTGCTCACCGCCGGCAACCACCCCTTCGGCGGGGTGCCGCACGAGAGCGCCTCCGAGTCGACCGTCAAGGACAACATCGCCGCGAGCTGCAGCTATGTCGTCCGTCCCGAGCGGGTCACCATCCCGCGCGGCACGATCGACCCGTCCGTCCTGCCGACCGAGCTCCTCGCCCTCGCCCGGGCCGCGTTCGGGCCCGGGGTGCAGGACCCCGACGCGCGGCCGCAGGCCGAGGCGTGGCTCCGGGCCCTCGACAAGGAGCGCGGCCAGGTGCGGGCCTGCACGGTGCGGCCCCTGCACACGTACGGCTCCCACCTGCCGACCTGTCCCTGGTGCACGCGGGCCGCCGTCACCGGGCACGACGTGTTCAACGGGCCGCGGCCGACGTCGGTCCCGGTGCCGGTGGCTCCGCCGGATCAGCCCCCGTCTCCGTACGCGGCGTTGAAGGTGTTGGCCGTGGTGGTGGGGGTGGTGTTGCTGATCGTGATTCTGGCGAGTGCGGGGTGAAGGGGGCCGGGGGGTGCGTTGTCGGGTGCGGGTGCGTGGGGGTTGCTCGCGCAGTTCCCCGTGCCCCTGAAAAGCGGGGCTGCGCCCCGTGCTTTTCATCCCGCAGCCCGTCGCCTTTCAGGCCCGGAGGGCCTGGTCTTTCAGGGGCGCGGGGAACTGCGCGAGAAGCCCCCACGCACCCGCACCCGCACCCGCCAACGCACCCGCGCCCCCGAGCTACTGGGCGCCCCTCACCCCGACCGGTCCTCCAGATAGCGCGTATGGGACTCCTGTCGGCGCGCCTCCGTGTCGCGCAGGGCGGTCGCCAGTCGGGACAACTCCTCCTGCAACAGCCCGAGTTGGCGCTCAAGGTGCCGCTCCGGCGGTTCCGTGCCCGGGGTCAGGCGGGTCCACCAGCGTGTCCGGACGAACGTGTCGACGGCCTCGGGAACGTCCTGACGGACCGCCCGGGAGAGGGCGTGGACACCCTCGGGGTCATGGGCGAGCACCTCCGCGACCCAGCCGGGATCGAGGAGGGCCGCGAGGAGTTCCGTCAGCTCGGTGAGCCGGCCGGCCGCCGCGGGCGGCAGCTCGATGTCGGCGAGATACGCACGCAACGTGCCGAAGTCGGCCCGCACCTCGTCGAGTTGGGCGGACGGATCCGGGAAGTCCGGCGGCGCCACCCGCTCCGGCGGGGCGATCAGCGCGCCCGCGCCGTACAGCCCGACGACCACGACCGGCCAGTACGGTCCCGCCGCCCCCGCGAAGGTCAGCCCGAGCCCGGCGACCCCGAGCGCGCTGCCGGTGAGGTTCTTGCGGGACTCGACGTACGCCATGAACCTACTGGTAGCCACGGATCTCCTCGAAGGCGCCGTCCAGCGACCCCTGCCGGGCGTCGAAGAGACGGCCGCCGGTCAGGTCGGCGATGTGCTCCAGTTCGTCCTGGTCGGAGTCGCCGAAGAGGATCGGGAAGACGGGGATCTGCCGCTCGGCGGCGGGCAGCCGGTCGTAGAAGGCGTCGAAGTCGGCGGGGCTCGCGCCCTCCGTGTTCTCGCCGTCCGTCATCAGCACGATCGAGGTGAAGGTGTCCCGGTCGCCGCTGCCGAGATGTTCGTACGCCTTCCGCAGCGAGGTGTAGATCGCGGTGTCGCCGCCGGCGGACAGGCCCCGGGTGTCGGCGCGGATGCCGTCGAGCCCGGCCCTCGGGTCCTCGGGCCGTACGACATGGGTCCGTACGCTCTTCACGTCCGACCCGAACGGCATGAGGGTGACCTCCTCCCGGTCGTGGAAGTCGCCGGTCAGCTCGGTGAGCGCGGTCTTCAGCCGGTCGAGCCGGTCGCCCTCCATCGAGCCCGAGGTGTCCAGGACGTACACGGTCCGCGACGGACGGCGCAGCTCGTTCTCGTACGCGTCGATCAGGCCGTCGGCGACGGAACGGCTGCCGGGGAAGGGGAGTTCGCGGCGGCGGGTGGTGTCGAGGCCGGCCGCGGGCGGCACGGAGGCGACGACCGGGCGGCGCAGCGTCCGCTCGGTGATCAGCCGCTGGATGTCCGGGGTGCGCAGCGCGTCCGCGAGCCGGCGTACGTCGTCCCGGACCTCCTTGCCGGTGGAGGCGAGGGAGGAGAGCGGGTAGTCGGCGGTGACGACGCCGTCGCGCGGCCGGATCACCGTCAGGTCCTCGCGGGACTCCAGCACGGACTCGTAGTTGAGCAGCGCGTCGACGTCACCGCGCCGGTCGTACGCCGCCGCGAGCCATCCCGACGATCCCGAGGTCAGCTTCTGTCCCGCGAAGAACTCCTTCAGCCGGGGCGTCGCCCGTGCGACGTCCGCGTCCGTCAGCGCCGACTGGGCGTCGGAGAGGCCCGACGCGACCGAGACGAGCGTGGCGAAACCGGAGTGGGAACGGGTCGGGTCGGTCATGCCGTACGTCAGTCTCCCCTCCGCCACGGCCTTCTCGACGTCCGACCAGGTGACGTCCGCCGGCTTCCAGCCCAGCTCCGCCACGGTCTCCTTCCGTACGCCGATCGCGACCGGGCTGGACATCACCGGGGTCTCCGACACGACCTGCTTCGCCGCCTCCGGGCGGAGCCGCAGATAGTCGTTGGAGGACAGCCACACCGCGTCGTACGAGCCCTTCGCGCGCTGCTCGGTGAGCAGTTCGACGGCGTCGAGGGTGCCCATGTAGGTGGGCCGGACCTTGATCCCGGTGTCCTTCTCCACCTGCGCCAACACCGGCTTCATGTCGGCGAGTTCGCTGGAGGCGAGGACACGGAGGGTGCCGGGGACGTACGCGGTCGCCTCGGCGGGGTCGGGCGCGGCCCGGTCGGCGGCGGTGCAGGCGGTGGCCAGGAGGGCCGCCGCGGCTGTCAGGGCGAGCCCCACCGTCGTACGTACTCTCATACGAGCCCACCCCCTTCCAGCGCTCCCTGGTTCCGGCTGCGCTCCAAGTACCGCGTGGCGTGCTGGAGTTCGGAGGTCAGGGACTCGACGGTCGTGGCCATGGTCTCCGTCGCCCGCGCCTTGTAGGTGTCGATCGCGTCGAGGGTGCGGTAGATCTGCTGGAACGCCGAGCGGAGGGTCTCCGCGCCGACGGCCGGGTCGGCGGCGATGCGCTGGATCTCGCCGCTCTGCGTGGCGAGCATCTCCGCGTTGCCCCGGATCAGGTCCTCCGTCGTACCGCGCAACGCGTTGACCTGGTCGACGACCTTCCGCTGGTTGTCGAGCGCGGAGGCGAGCATCACGGAGATGCGCAGCGCCGAGACCGTGGTCGTCGCGGCCCGGTCGACGCCCTTGACCAGCTCCTCGTTGTTGCGCCGTACGACGTCCATGGCCAGGTAGCCCTGGGCGCAGACGGCCAGCTGGGTGAGCAGGTCCTGATGCTTCTGCCGGACCGGGAAGAGCACGTCGGCCCGCAGGGTGTCGCCCTGCTGGGGGTCGGTCGCGTCGACGTGGGAGGCGATGTGCGCCTCGACGGCCGTGTCCAGGGCCTCGGTCAGGACGACGTACTCCTGGAGCTTGCCCATGGTCTCCCAGAGCCGGACCCGCTCGGTCTGCAACGCGGCGTTGTCGCGCCGCAGTTCGTCCTGCCCGCCCCGCAGGGAGCCCACGATCCTGTTCAACGTCCCCTGTGCGGAGGCGTACTTGGCGACGTGGTCGCGCAGCTTGTTGCCGCCCGGTAGTCGGGACAGCAGCTTGCGCCCCTTGCTCGCCGGCAGGTCGCGCGGGTCCAGATCCTCCACGACCCGCCGAAGCTCCACGAGCGAGCCCGCGACCTGCGACTGGGCGTCGCCGCCCTTGCCGGGGAGGCTGCGCACGGTCCGCTCCAGCATCCGGTTGGACTGCGCGGCGGCACTGCGCATCTCGCCCGCGCCGAGCGCGGTGATCTCCCCGACCCGGCCGGCGAACTCCGGCGAGCGGGCGTCGAGGGCGGCGAGCCCCCGTACGTACTCCTCGGCCTTGCGGGCCATGTCCGTCCGTACGGACTCCTCCACCGGCACGAGCCCGCCGGCCTTGTCCCGGGGCACGGCCGCGACCGGCTCGGGAGGGGTGAGGGTGAAGGCGCTGTCGCCGGCGCCGTTGTCGATGTTCATCAGTGCTGTTCCCCCGTCGTCCTACTGGCCCCTGGACCGGCGCGCCATCTCGTGCAGCACCTCGGAGGTGGGCACGGGCGCCTGCCGGACGGTGAGCTTCTGCATCAGGTAGGTGGTGTGGTCGGCGGTCGCCGCCGTGAACTCGGTGGCCGCGCCCTGCGGCCGGAACCCGTGCCGGGCGGCCAGTTCGCGCAACGTCGGGTCGGTGGCGAGGAGTTCGCCGAGTGCCCGGCCCTCGTCCGTGACCGGTACGACGGTGTGGTCGCTGAACACGGTGGTGTCCGGGTAGAGGACGACCAGGTCCTCGACGACCTGGCCCTCCGCCAGCAGGGCGGCGACCTGCGACTCGTAGACCAGGACGAGCGGATTGCCGACCCCGCTGACGAAGTCGCGGAACGCCGCGTCGGTGCTCGGCTGCTGGGCACCCTGCACGCTGATCAGCTCGCGCATGAGGGGCGCGGTCCGGTCGAGGCCGGCCTTGTCCGCGACCACCCGTCCGCCGTTGGCGACCTCGGAGGCGGCGGCGAGGTAGAGCGCGCCCGAGTTGGAGGTGGTCGGGTCGGTGGTGGCGATGTAGAGGAGCCCCCTCAACTCGCCGTACTTCTCCGCCCCCTTGAGGTCCTGCCACGTCCGCCCGTCCTCGGCGGCCTTCAGATACGCGTCCATGTCGAGGACGCCCCGGCCCTGGTCGAGCGTGGCCAGCCGGTTCTGCCGCAGCACTTCGGCGGCGCTCCGGTGGGCCACCACGACGAGGGGCGAGTAGAAGGGACGGGGCAGCGGCTCGCGCACGCCGTACTTCTCGGCCAGCTCGTCGGCGGGCGCCTTGCTGGACGGGAAGGCGAAGTCGTACCCCTTCGGATCGAGGTCCTCCATGGCCCAGGATCCCGACGTCTCCGTCTTCACGGTGTAGCCCTGGGCGGCCAGGGCCTTCACCACCTCCGGGTCGGCGAAGAACTCCGCCTTCTCCGACCCGATCACGCCTCGCACGGTCTTCGTTGCCGTGCTCGTGTCCTCGGTCTGCCGGCCCGCCACGACGGCTGCCACCACGCCGCCGATCAGCAGGACCGCGAGGACGATTCCCGCTATTCGTCTCACACGGGGAGGGTGCTCCGCGGAACCCAACGTTCCTTGTGTGGGCCGGTGAACGGGGGATGAAGCGGTGGTCCCGGTATGCCACGGCCCTCCGGGGAGGGCGGGGTGGGATGCCGGGTGCGGCTCCGGTGGGGGCTTCTCGCGCGGTTCCCCGCGCCCCTGAAAGCTTCAGGCCCCTGCGGGCCTGGAAGACCACTGCCCTGCGGGCCTGAAGAGCACGGGGCGCAGCCCCTGCTTTTCAGGGGCGCGGGGAACCGCGCGAGAAGCCCCACGCACCCGCACCCGCCGGCGAAACAGCTACCCCCGAGCGGCTACGCACTCAGCGGCACAGCCGCATGCGCGTCCATCCGCGAAGCCGCCAGAATCGCCGACGCCGTGTCCGCCCGCGACGCGGCGACGACGAGCGCCCGCCCCGCGAGCGCGTGCGCCCTGCGGTGCAGACCGGCGACGTCACCCTCGCCCCCGCCGGCGGCGGCGACGCGTACGGGAGGCAGACCGCCCCTCAGCCGGGCGACCTGCGCGGCCAGCGCCTCCGCGGCCGCGTCGAGGTCGGCGGAAGGGGTCAGCGTGCGGAGTTCGTCGGTCACTGCCAGCAGCGCCGCCAGATGACCCGCGAGCTGGATGTCCAGCTCTTCCTCACGCGAGCGGTGAGGGAAGTCGCCGGAGGTCGGGCCGGCCATCGTGTGGACCGATTTGGTGCGGATCGGCTCGTACATGGGATGACCTCCAAGCTCTCGGACGACCACTCTACCTTAGATTCGGTCTAAAGTTGAGCGAGGTCCGAAAGCCCTGGTTCGCCGTACTCGCCGCGCGGTGTCAGGCCTGCCCGTACCCGTCCAGGAAGTTCCCGATCCGGGTGATCGCGGACCGCAGGTCCCCCACCGTCGGCAGCGTCACGACCCGGAAGTGGTCGGGTTCGGCCCAGTTGAAGCCGGTGCCCTGCACCACCATGATCTTCTCCTGCCGGAGCAGGTCGAGGACCATCCGCCGGTCGTCCTTGATCTTGAAGACGTTCGGATCGAGGCGCGGGAACAGATACAGCGCCCCCTTCGGCTTCACGCACGAGACACCCGGGATCTGCGTGAGCAGCTCGTACGCGACGTCCCGCTGCTCCTTCAGCCGCCCGCCCGGCAGCACCAGGTCGTTGATGGTCTGCCGTCCGCTGAGCGCGGCGACCACCCCGTGCTGCCCCGGCATGTTCGCGCACAGCCGCATGTTCGCGAGGATCGTCAGACCCTCGATGTAGGAGTCGGCGTGGGCGCGCGGGCCGGAGATCGCCATCCAGCCCACCCGGTAGCCGGCCACCCGGTACGCCTTCGACATGCCGTTGAAGGTGAGGGTCAGCAGGTCGGGGGCGACCGAGGCCGTCGGGGTGTGCGTGGCACCGTCGTAGAGGATCTTGTCGTAGATCTCGTCCGAGCAGACCAGCAGGTTGTGGCGGCGCGCGATGTCCGTCAGCCCGCGCAGGACCGCCTCGTCGTACACCGCGCCCGTCGGGTTGTTCGGGTTGATGATGACGATCGCCTTGGTGCGGTCGGTGACCTTCCGCTCGACGTCCGCGAGGTCCGGCATCCAGTCGGACTGCTCGTCGCAGCGGTAGTGCACGGCCGTACCGCCGGACAGGGAGACCGCCGCCGTCCACAGCGGATAGTCCGGGGACGGCACGAGGACCTCGTCGCCGTCGTCGAGCAGGCCCTGCATGGCCATCACGATCAGCTCGGAGACGCCGTTGCCGATGAAGACGTGCTCGACGTCCGTCTCGATGCCGAGGGTCTGGTTGTGCATCACGACGGCCCGGCGTGCGGCGAGCAGGCCCTTGGCGTCGCCGTATCCATGGGCGCTGGACACGTTCCGGAGGATGTCCTCCAGGATCTCGGGCGGGCACTCGAAGCCGAACGCCGCCGGGTTGCCCGTGTTCAGCTTGAGGATCCGATGCCCCGCCGCCTCAAGCCGCATCGCCTCCTCGAGCACCGGGCCCCGGATCTCGTAACAGACGTTGGCGAGCTTGGTCGACTGGATCACCTGCATGTCCGTGAGCTTACGGCCCGGTAACGCCTTCCGGGCCGTGTTTTCCACCACGTGGGACGGCCGCATTACCCCGAAATGCCCCGCCGCTGTCGCCCCGGCCGCCTCCTCTCTACAATCCGCGAGCAGGTCCGGCCGACCCCCCACCGTACGGCCGCCGACCGCACGGACCTGGCCGTCCGCCGCCGAGACCTGGGCGTTCGGCCCCTGAGACCTGGGCGTACGGCCCACGACACGAAGGCAGTGGAACGCGATGAATGGGGTGGGCGGCGTGGACAGCGCGCACGGGCCGGACCGGAACGAGGCCGACGCCGGGACACCGCCGAACGTGTACCTCCCCGTCGGTGACCCCCACTCCACCCCCGCCTACGAGATCTTCGCGGACCCGGCCGCCGCCCACGGCTGGCAGAACGCCTACGACGACACGGTCCAACTGGACGAGATCGTGCCGCCCGCGCCGGGCCCGGCCGGGAACGGCCCCGCCGCCGGTGCGCCCACGGGCGCGCGCGGCCCGGACGGGCCCGGCCTGCCGTACGGGGAGCAGACGTCCTACGGAGCCGATGCGCTCCACGGAGCCGACGCGGTCTACGGCGGTGGTCCGTCCCACGGCGATGACGCGCCTCACGGAGGCCGCGCCCCGTACGGCGTCGACGCACCGGACCCTGACGCACCCGGTCGGTCCGGTGGTCCGGAGGGTGTGGGGGCCGGGCGGCGGGCGCGGGCCGTCGACGGGCGGCGGGGCAGGCTCGGGCGGCGACGGGCCCGCCGGCGTGGCGCGTTGGTCGCGGGCGGGATCGGCGCCGCGGTGCTGGTCGGCGCCATGACAGCGGTGCTGGCCGGGCTCGGCACCTCGGAGAAGGGGTCGCCCGACACCCCGGGATCCGTCCCGTCCGCCACGTCCGACGGCCGCACCGGGGACGGGGACACCGCCGCCCCGTCGGCCGGCGAGACCTCCGACCCGGGTGCCGTGACGTCGTCCGGCGACTCCTCGCCGGACGCCTCCACGTCCCCGACCTCCTCCGCCACCACCGGCGAGCCGTCGCGCTCCGCGTCGCCCACCGCCACCTCGGCCCCGCCGTCCACCACCGCCTCCGCCACCGAGGCCCCCTCCTCCCGAGGCAACTCCAACGGCAACCAGGGCCGGGGCCAGGGCGCGACCAAGGACCCCAAGTAACCACGGCCCGCCCTCGGTTCACCCGATCTCGCCCCCCGGCCCCCCACCCCTGGCCGAAGATCGCGCGGCCGGAACCAACTCCTTGCTCGTCCTCCACATCGCCCTCACAATGCGCATGACAAACTGCGGTGGCCGGAAGATCTTCTGCCACCACGCAGCCCTATAGCTGTAGTGAGGGGACCCCCACATGAGAAAGCCTCTCGTTGCCTCGCTGGCCGCCCTGGTGATCACCGGGGCCGGCGCGGCACCGGCGGTCGCGGCGCCGGAAGCGGCGGCACCCGGGAAGTCGGCGGACGCGACCGTGCGGAGCGTGGTCGGCGGCGTCGTCGACACCGTCGACAAGACCGTCGCCGACCTCGCGGGCCCGGCCCCGGCGGCGCAGGCCGTCAACTTCGCCGGCACCGTCTCGCTCAGCAACTGTTCCGGCTCGGTCGTCCGGATGCCCGACTCCGAGGACAACGACCCTGCGCTGGTCATGACCAACGGGCACTGTCTGGAGACCGGCTTCCCGACCCCCGGACAGGTCATCGTCGACCGGGCCTCCACCCGCACCTTCGGTCTGCTCAACTCCGCCGGCACCCGCGTCGGCACCCTGCGCGCCAGCAAGATCGCGTACGGCACGATGACCGACACGGACATGGCGGTGTACCAGCTCACCACCACGTACGCGCAGATCAAGAGCACGTACGGCATCGACGCGCTCGTCTACGACACCGCCCGCCCGACCGCCGGCACCGCCATCAGCGTCGTCTCCGGGTACTGGAAGCGGATCTACACCTGCGGGGTCGACGGGTTCGCGTACCGCCTGAAGGAGGGTGACTGGACCTGGAAGGACTCCATCCGTTACACCTCCGCCTGCAACACCATCGGCGGCACCTCGGGCTCCCCGGTGGTCAACGTCGCCACCAACAAGGTCGTCGGGGTCAACAACACCGGCAACGAGAGCGGCGAGCGCTGCACCGTCAACAACCCCTGCGAGGTCGACGCGAACGGCACCGTGACCGTCCGTCAGGGCATCAACTACGCCCAGCAGACCTGGCACGTCCCCGCCTGCTTCGGCGTGGACAACAAGCTCGACCTGTCCGCGGCCGGCTGCGTGCTCCCCAAGCCGTAGCGCTCCGCTCGGGTCGGCCGTCGAGACCACCGGGGTCCCGCGGGCGGTTCTCCGTCCGCGGGCCGGTGGGGCTTCTCGCGCAGTTCCCCGCGCCCCCTACAGGGCCGCCGTCCTGCGCACCGCCCGGCCCGCCAGTACGTCCGTCCGGCGGCCGTCCTCGATGACGAAGCGGCCGTCGACCAGGACGTACGGGATGCCGGTGGGCAGGGTGCGGGGGGCCTCGTAGGTCGATCCCGCGGCCACGGTCGCCGGGTCGAAGAGGACCAGGTCGGCGCGGTACCCCTCGCGGACGAGTCCCCGGTCCGCGAGGCGCAGCCGCGCGGCGGGACGTGAGGTGAGATGGGCGACGCACTCCTCCAGGGAGAGCACGCCCAACTCCCTCACGTACCGGCCGAGATAGTGGGGAAACGTCCCGTACGCGCGCGGATGCGGCTTGTCCCCGCGCAGGATGCCGTCGGAACCGCCGGTGTGCACACGGTGGCGCATGATGGTCCGCACGTTCTCCTCGTGCCCGACGTGCTGGAGGATCGTCGTGCCGAGCCGGTCCTCGACGAGCAGCCGACGGGCGGTCGCCCAGGGCTCCTCACCGCGCGCCTTCGCCGACCGCGCGACCGTCCGGCCCACGTACGACGACAGCGCCGGGTCGGCGACGCCCGAGATCTCGATGGTGTCCCACTCGATGGGCACGCCGTGGCAGCCGTCGGCGCCCACGACCTCCAGATGGTGCCGGACCCGCTCGGCCGTGTCGTCGTCCGCCAGCCGTGCGAGGACCGCCTCGGGCCCGCCCTCGCCCGCCCAGCTCGGCAGCATCGCGACGAGGGTCGTGCAGCCGGGGGTGTAGGGATAGGTGTCGAGGGAGATGTCCGCGCCCGTCGCGAGCGCGTCGTCCAGGAGCGCGAGGAGCTCTGGGGCACGGCCCTCGTTCACCCCGAAGTTCATCGTCGCGTGGGCCAGGTGCAGGGCACAGCCGGCCTCACGGGTCAGCCTCACCATCTCCTCGTAGGCCCGGAGCGCGCCCGCCCCGTACGAGCGGTGGTGCGGGCAGTAGTAGCCGCCGTACGACGCCACCACCCGGCACAGCTCGGTGAGTTCGGCGTCCTTCGCGTACATGCCGGGGGTGTACGTCAGCCCCGACGACATCCCGACCGCGCCCTCCCGCAGCCCCGCCGCCACCAACTCCCGCATGCGGTCCAGCTCTTCGGGGGTGGCCTCCCGGTCCTCCCAGCCCACGGCGAGCATCCGGACCGTGCCCTGCGGGACGAGGTACGCGGCGTTCACGGCGATGCCCTCGCCCCCGAAGCCGTGGTCGAGCCGGTCCAGGTACTCGCCGACCGAGCGCCAGGTGAAGTCGACGTCCTCGCCGTAGCCGTTCCAGCCGGTGATCGCGCGGCGGACCTCTTCGAGGGTGCGGTCGTCGACGGGGGCGTACGACAGGCCGTCCTGGCCGATGACCTCCAGGGTCACCCCCTGGGCGGCCTTCGCGGTGTGCTCGGGGTCCCGCAGGAGCGCGAGGTCGCTGTGGGCGTGCATGTCGATGAAGCCGGGGGCCAGCGCCAGGCCCTCGGCGTCGATCTCCCGCCGGGCCTTGGGCCGCTGGCATCCCGCCGCGGCCGCCTCCTTGACGATCGACGTGATCCTGCCGCCGGTCACGACCACGTCGGCGCGGTAGGAGGGGTCGCCGGAGCCGTCCACGACCTCGGCGTCACGGAGGACCAGGTCGTCCATGGGGGTCACCTCTCAGGACTCGGCGGCCGGGCTCAGAAGTACGTACGGACGTAGTCCGTCACGGTCCCGTCCGCCTCCACCACCGGAATCAGCTTCCACTTGTCGAACGACGTGCACGGATGCGACAGCCCCAGCCCGACCCAGTCGCCGACCTCCACCGGCGCGCCGGACTCCGTGCGCAGCCAGGCGTGCTGGTCGGACAGCCCCGTCACCGTGATCCCGGTGGCGTCGCGGACCGCGCCCGTCCCCGCGTCCCGCACCACCTCCACCGACGGCAGATCGAGGTCGTACGCGGCGTCGCGCTTGCCCGCGTTGGCGAAGGCCTGCTCGGGGGAGGGGCGGGAGACGACCTGGGCCCAGAGCCGGAAGGCGGGCTCCAGGGCGCCCTCCTCCGGGATCCGGTTGAAGGGGGTGATCCGGCGGTAGTGCCCGGCGTCGTGCGAGACGTACGCGCCGGAGCGCAGCAACTTCAGTACGGGCACGGACAGTTCGGGCAGCTCGGCGAAGACCTCGGCCACCGCGTCGAACCAGGCGCTGCCGCCCGCGCTGACGATCACCTCGTCCAGCCCCGCGAACCGCCCCGCCTTGTCGAAGTCGACGGCCAGCGCGGTGAGCCGGCGCAGCCACGCCCCCACCCGCTCCGGGTCGGCCTCCGGCACCTCGCCCTCGTACCCGGCGACACCGACGAGGCGCAGCGTGTCGACGCGGGCCACCGCGTCCGCGACCGCCGCGCACTCGGCCTCCGTACGCACGCCGGTGCGCGCACCCTCGCCGGCGCCCAGCTCCACGACGACGTCCACGGGGCGTGCCGGGCGCGCGCCACCCCGCAGCGCCGCGTCCATCAGCTCCACGCCGCGCACCGAGTCGACGTAACAGACGAGCCGGAACGCGGGGTCGGCCGCCAGCTCGTCGGCGATCCAGCGCAGGGCGACCGGATCGACGAGCTCGTTGGCGAGGAAGACCCGCTCGATGCCGAACTCCCGTGCCACCCGCACCTGGTGGGGCACGGCGAGGGTGATGCCCCAGGCGCCGCGCTCGATCTGCCGCCGGAACAGCTCCGGCGCCATGGAGGTCTTGCCGTGCGGGGCGAAGGCGAGGCCGTGGCGCGCGGAGTAGGTCTCCATCAGCGCCAGGTTGTGCTCCAGGCGCTCGGCGGAGAGAGCGAGCACAGGCGTGGTGAAACCGCCGGTGAACAGGTTCCGGCGCTGCGCGGCCAGCTCGGCCACCGTCAGGCCGTCGGCGTCCGGCGGCAGTCCCTTGAACCGGTGGTCGACGCGTTCCTCCGCCAGCCGGGCCGACGCTTCGACACTCTCGACACCCATGGGATCTCCCTGACGAAGGGCGTTGCAATATATGCAACGCTCATTGCGTATGTCGCTCACTGCTGTCTAACATCCCAGCCGACGCCGGGTCAACGGTGCCGCCCCGCCCCAACCCACGCGACGAGGAGCCCCCGCCATCGTGACCGCCGACGGACTCCGTACTCCCGACGCCGCTCCCGCCGCCGTCGACGTAGTCGCGCTCGGCGAGTCCATGGTCACCTTCCTGCCCACCCGCCCCGGACGCCTCGCCGACGTCCCCTCCTTCGACCGGGCCATCGGCGGCGCGGAGTCCAACGTGGCCTGCGTACTGGCCGCCGCCGGCCACACGGCGCGCTGGGTCAGCCGGGTCGGCGCCGACGGCTTCGGCGACCACCTGCTGGAGGAGATCGGCTCCTACGGCGTCGACGTGACCTCCGTGCGCCGCGACCCCGCCCGCCCGACGGGCGTCTACTTCCGCACCGCGGGCGACCGCGCCACGGACGCCCACGAAGTCGCCTACTACCGTGCCGGTTCGGCCGCCTCGGCGATGTCGACGCGGACCGTGGACCTCGCCGCGGTACACGCCGGACGCGTCCTGCACCTCTCCGGCATCACGGCGGCCCTCTCCGACGACTGCCTGCGCCTGCTCCGCGACCTGACGACCCCACGCCCCGACCACCGCCCCCTGGTCTCCTTCGACGTCAACCACCGCCCGGGCCTCTGGCGCGACACCGACGGCCCCGGCGTCCTCCTCGAACTGGCCCGCCGCGCCGACCTCGTCTTCGTCGGCGAGGACGAGGCACAGCAGGCCTGGGGCGTCACCGGCGGCCCCACAGCCATCCGCGCACTCCTGCCGGAGCCGACCACCCTCGTGGTGAAACAAGGAGCGCGCGGAGCCACCCTGTTCGCGCACACGCCCCCACGCCCGGACCGGCCGCGCACGGACGGAAGGGGGCGTGCCGGGGGGTGTCCGCCCGCAGCGGCCGTCGTCCACCACCGGGCACTTCCCCACCCGACGGCGCCCGCCGGACCGAGGACGGAGACCCCCCGGCACGTCCCCGACCCCACCCCCACCGCGGGCGACCCCGAGACGACGCGCACCCGGCCGGTCACGGACACGACGACGTTCGTCCCCGCCCCCACCGTCCAGGTCGCGGCAGCGACCGGCGCCGGCGACGCCTTCGCCGCCGGCTTCCTCTCCGCCACCCTCCGCGCCCTCCCCGCCAAGGCCCGCCTCCGCCACGGCCACCTCATGGCGGCGGCCACCCTCACCGTCCCCGGCGACCTCGCCGTCCCACCCCGGCGGGACCACGCCGACCGCCTCGCCGCCCTGGACGACGACGCGTGGGGGACACTTCGACTCGCCCCCGGCTGGACTGACGCACCGGACCGGGCCGAGGAGGAGGTACCCACCCCATGAGCCAGACCGTCGACCGCGCGCTCAGCATCCTGCCGCTGCTCGCCGAGGGCCCCGCCGACCTCGGCCAGGTCGCCGACCGCCTCGGCGTCCACAAGTCCACGGCCCTGCGCCTCCTGCGCACCCTTCACGAACACGGCCTGGTCTACCGCCAGTCCGACCAGCGCTACCGCCTCGGCGCCCGCCTCTTCGCCCTCGCCCAGGAGGCCGTGGAGAACCTCGACATCCGCGAGATCGCCCACCCCCACCTGGTGCGCCTCAACGAACAGTGCGGCCACACCGTCCACCTCGCCGTCCACGAGGAGAACGAGGTCCACTACATCGACAAGGTGGAGAGCCGTTACCCGGTCCGCATGTACTCCCGCATCGGCAAGCCGGTCGCCATCACGGTCGCCGCAGTCGCCAAACTCCTGCTCGCCGACCTCCCGGAGACCGAGCGCCGCGCCCTCGCGGAGAAGCTCGACTACCCCCTCTACACGTCCCGTTCGACCCCCAACGCCGCCGCCTTCCTCAAGGAACTGGCGCGGGTCCGCGAACAGGGCTGGGCCACCGACCTCGGCGGCCACGAGGAGTCCATCAACTGCGTCGCCGCGCCGATCCGGGGCACCGACGGCCGGGTCGTCGCCGCGATGTCGGTCTCGGCCCCCAACGTCGTCGTCACCGCCGACGAACTCCTCACCCTGCTCCCGCTGGTCCGCCGTACCGCGGACGCGATCAGCGGCGAGTACTCCGGCAGAACCCCCACGTCAGACCCCGTATGACGGACAAGGAACCGCTATGACCGACAAGATCGCCCTCACCCCGAAGACCCACACCGCACCCCCCGCGAAGTTCTCGCACGGCGTCCGGAAGGGCAACATCCTCCAGGTCGCGGGCCAGGTCGGCTTCCTCCCCGCCGTCGAGGGCGAGCCCCCCACCCCCGCAGGCCCGACCCTGCGCGCACAGACCCTCCAGACCCTCGCCAACGTCCGGGCGATCCTGGAAGAGGGCGGCGCGACCTGGGACGACGTGATGATGATCCGCGTCTACCTCACCGACGTGGACCACTTCGCCGAGATGAACGCGATCTACAACGAGTACTTCGAGAAGCACCTCACAGCAGCCCCCGCGGCCCGCACGACGGTCTACGTCGGCCTCCCGGCGGGCCTGCTGATCGAGATCGACGCACTGGCGGTCCTGGACGCCTGAGTCCCCCGCGCCCGAAGGGCCGCAGGCCCTGTAGGGGCGCGGGGAACTGCGCGAGCAACCACGAACCCCCGCACCCGGCCGCGCTCAGCACGCCCCCCACAACCCCCGCACACCGGCGGCCTGCTCCTCCTCATCCTCGCCGCGACCTTCTCCTCGATCGCCCTGGACCCCTCCACCCTCCGCTCGGTGGTCGAGTTCTTCGGCAACCCCTTCGTCGCGCTGACGATCGCCCTCCTCCTCGCGTACTACCTGCTCGGCATTCGCCGCGGCTGGTCCCGCACGTCGCTGGAGACGGTGTCGACGTCCTCGCTCGAGCCGGTCGGCAACTCCTGCTGGTGGTCGGCGCGGGCGGCGTCTTCGGCGCCGTACTGAAGGCGAGCGGGGTGGCGCAGGCACTGTCGGACACGTTCAACGACGTGGGCCTGCCCGTGATCGTCCTGTCCTACCTGCTCTCGGTCGTGCTGCGGGTCGCCCAGGGATCGGCGACGGTGGCGATCGTGACCACGGCCGGCATCGTCGCGCCGCTCCTCGCCGGGGGCGACCACTCGCAGGCCTTCGTGGCCCTCGTCATCATGGCCGTCTCGACGGGTTCGATCTTCGCCTCGCACGTCAACGACGGCGGCTTCTGGATCGTGGCCAAGTACTTCGGCGTCAGCGAACGCGACACCCTCAGGACCTGGACGGTCCTGGAGACGGTGCTGTCGGTGGCGGGCTTCGCGGTAGCGGCGGTATTGAGCGTGTTCGCCTGAACGCCGTGAAACCCAGATACGGACATATGCCCGGTCCGACTGTCCCCGACACAGGATCGTCGACCATACTGCCCGCTGTGGAGCAGCGTATCGGTTCGAACAACCAGCCCCTGGCCGCCGCAGCCGCGGTCGACCCGTCGCACATCCCCGGACTCACGGCCCCGGTGACCGTGAAGAAGGAGAAGCAGGAGGAGCCGGAGGACATCAGGCCGACGGAGTCCGCCGAACCGGCGGAGACCGAGGAGCCCTCGGCCGGAGGCCAAGCCGAAGCCGATACCGAAGCGGCCGAAACCGATGCGGAGAACGCCGCCGCATACGACGCAGACGCAGACGCCGACGACACCGATGACGTGGGCGACGCGGCCGCGGCCCCGTCGGACGGCCCCGTCTTCGAGGCCTCCGACCGCCGCGCGAAGATCATCGCGGACAGCAGCGGCGTACGGCTGCGCCTGGACGACCAGGAGTGCGAGTTCACCTGGGACGAGATCGGCGCGATCGAGACGGAGTCCCCCCTCTTCGGCAAGCGTTTCACCATCACGGTCCACACCCCCGACCGCCGCTGGTACTTCCTGGAGATCGAGGCCAAGGCCAAGTCGGAGCACGCGGCCTGGGAGAAGCAGATCGACGAGGTCCTGGACGCGTACTTCGACGACGGTTCCGAGGACGCTGCCGCGGAGGAAGAGCCCGAGGACACCGCCCCGTAAGGGGCGCGGGGAACTGCGCGACCAGCCACTACGGTCCCGCAGTTCCCCACTCACGGAAGTTCCCGAGCTCTCAGCGGCTCAAGCGGCGCGGCCTAGCCGCAATACTGCGCTTCCTTGCCGATCGACCGGTACATGCAGTCCGAGTTCTCCAGCAACTGCAGCACCGCGTCCCGGTTCCGCGCGGTCTCCCGGGCGATGACCTCGTCGGGCGGGTAGAAGCCGCCGCCCCCGGCCGACCCCGGATACATCTCGAACGTGTACCCGAAGATCTTCTGGTTGCCCCACAGCCAGTCGTCGATCGACCCGTCCGTGATGTAGAGGTCGCTGGACTGCTCGGGTGTGTACCCGTTGCTCGCGGCCATCTTCCCGCCGACCGTCGCGAACGCGTTGCGGTCGTCCGCCGTCATCCCGGTCGTGGTGTCGGCGGTCGTGTACCCGAAGGGCCACAGCACCAGCTCGCTGTAGGTGTGGAAGTCGATCGCCGTCTTGATCTGCTGGACGCCGCCGACGACCCGGCTGCGCACGAAGTTCGCGACGACCTTCACCTCGGGCGCCGACTCGGCGGCCGTACCCCGGTAGGTCTCCGAGGACGTGGACCCGGAGGAGCCGCCGCAGCAGCCCCAGCGGTAGTTCCAGTTGCGGTTGAGGTCGGTGCCGACGGCCGTCGAACCGGAGTTGGGCTGCCGGTTCTTGCGCCACGAACGGTAGGAGCCCGTCGCGACGTCGTACTCGCCGCCGTCCGGGTTGATGTCCGGGACGATCCAGATCTCGCGGTTGTTCACCATGTTGGTGACGCGGGAGTCGGTCCCGTAGTCGGAGGTCAGCTCGTTGAGTAGATAGAGCGCCATCTCGACCGTGAGGTGCTCACGGGCGTGCTGGTGGTGGGTGAACAGCACCTCGGGCTCGGCCTCGTCCGTGCCGACGTTGTCGCTGATCTTGATGGCGACGATGTTCCGGCCCTGGTACGTGGTGCCGATGACCCGCTGGCTGGCGATCGAACTGTTGGCGGCGACAACGGAGTTGATCTCGTTCGTCATCTCCGCGTAGTTGTGGTAGAGGGAGTCGGCGGACGGGAAGTCGAAGAGCCGTACGTCGTCCTCGCCGTTCGACCGGTCCGGGGCGGCGCCGAGCGGGGTGATCTCGTACCCCTGCTGCTTCAGCTTCTTGATCTGGTCCGCGCGGCCGGAGACGAACACCGAGTGGTCGTCGGCGTCGTCCACGGTGACGCCGGACCGCTGGAGCGCCGTGCGGGACTTGCTGTCCGAGTGCATGTGGACCTCGTACTGACGGATGTCGTCGGCCGAGGCCCTGGGCCGCTCGGCGCTGGTCGCCGTCGCGTCCGTGGTGGTCGCGGCGACCGGGGCGGCGAGGGCCAGCGCCAGCAGGGTGGCGAGGGCGGCGGTGCGGCGGCCGGATCTGCCGCCGGTGCTGCCGGTGCCGTCGGGCGTGGCCGCCCTGCCGCGTATGCGGAGTCGCATCAAGTCTCCTAGTTTCTCCAGGAATTCCGGGGTCTCCGGAAGTGGGGAGTGGAGCTGGGGGGTGGATCCTTGCGACGTGCCTCGGGCCTGGCCGGTGACCGCGGGGTGCCCGGCCGGCCCTGGTGCGGGTGTGGCGCTCATGGTGCGGCTCTGGCATGACCAGGTCAAGAGTGGGTGGGGGCGGGGAGGCGGCGCGGACGGCCGGAACAGGGGTGAACAGGCCGGGGGTTCACGGCGCGCGTAAGCCCTACACAACCGCGTACTCGCCCATCAGCCGCGTAGGCCCCCAATTGCGGACGTACCCGGGCGGGAAACAGGTATATGCACGGCCGGAAACGGGTAGTCCTCCCCGTGTGCCGCGTACGCGTGGCGGCAACCCTGGAAGCATGCTGCAACTCTCCGGGGGTCTCCTTCCGGATTCCGGCCCCCATTTCGCTTCGTACCCCCAACCACCCATGGGCGCGGGTCACTTGAGCGTCGAGTACGACCCCCGTCCCACCGCCGCCGCACAGGCCCGCGCGCAGGTGCGCAGGCAGCTGGAGGGATGGGGTCTGCTCGACCAGACCGACACGGCCGAGCTGTTGGTGAGCGAGCTGGTCACCAACGCGCTGGTGCACGCGGAGAGCCGACTGAAGCTGACCCTGTCGGCCGCCCACGGTGTGCTGCGATGCGAGGTGTCGGACACGGACGGCCGCCCGCCCCGGGTGCGCCGGGTGACGGAGATATCGGAGAGCGGCAGGGGGATGTTCCTGGTGGACGCGCTGGCGGGGCGCTGGGGCTGTCAGCAGGACGGGTCGGGCAAGACCGTGTGGTTCGAGCTGGGTACGTGCGGGGCGGACGGCTGCGGACGGCGACAGCCGTAGCGCTCCGCTGGGGGCGGCGGGGTTCGGCGGCACCGGCTGCCGGGGCCCCGCCGTCTGCCGTACCGCCGTGCCGCCGTCTGCCGTGCCGCCGGTGCGTCGTTCGTCTGCGGCTGCGTCGTGGCTGGTCGCGCAGTTCCCCGCGCCCCTGACGGGGCCCGGGCTTGCCCTCTTGTCCGAAGGCGCCCCTGGCGGGGCGCCCCGGGCTTGCCCTCTTGTCATGCTGGCGCCCTTGGGGTTTCTTGACCCTCATGGCGGACACCACGGGAAACCCCACCGACTCACCCGCGACATCCGGCTCCAACCCCCCACCCCGCAAGTCCAGTTGGAGGTACATCGGCCCCGGCATCGTCGTCGCCGCGACCGGTGTCGGCGCCGGTGACCTGGTCGCGACCCTGATCGCGGGCAGCAACTTCGGCTACACCCTGCTGTGGGCGGCCGTCATCGGCTGCCTCGTCAAGATCTCCCTCGCCGAGGCGGCCGGACGCTGGCACCTGTCCACCGGCCGCACCCTCTTCGACGGCTGGGCGAGCCTCGGCCGCTGGACGACGTGGTTCTTCGTGGTCTACGTCGTGATCTGGGGCTTCGTCTACGGCGCCGCCGCGATGTCCTCCAGCGCCCTGCCCCTCCAGGCGCTGTTCCCCGACGTGATGGACCTCAAGTGGTGGGCCGTGCTGTGCGGCCTGAGCGGTCTGGTCTTCGTCTGGTTCAACAAGTACGAGGTCTTCGAGAAGGTCATGACGGTCCTGGTGGGCGTCATGTTCGTCGTCACCGTCTACCTGGCGATCCGCGTCACCCCCAACCTCGCGGACGCCTTCGCCGGACTCCTGCCCGTCCTGCCCGACGAGAAGGACTCGATCCTCAACACCCTCGGCCTGATCGGCGGCGTCGGCGGCACGATCACGCTGGCCGCCTACGGCTACTGGGTCAACGCCAAGGGCTGGACGAACACCGGCTGGATGAAGGTCATGCGCCTCGACAACCGGGTCGCCTACATCACGACCGGCATCTTCGTGATCGCGATGCTCTTCGTGGGCGCCGAACTGCTGCACTCCGCCAACATCGCCATCGCCAGTGGCGACAAGGGCCTCATCCAGCTCGGCGACATCCTGGCCGACGAGTACGGCACGGCCACCGCCAAGTTCTTCCTGATCGGCTTCTTCGCCACCTCGTACACCTCCCTCATCGGCGTCTGGCACGGCGTGAGCCTGATGTTCGCGGACTTCGTGGAGCGTTTCCGCCGGAAGGGCACGGTGTCCGGCGAGGAGGTCGCCTCCGGCCGGCACGAGAAGTCCTGGCCGTTCCGCGCCTACCTGCTCTGGCTGACCTTCCCGCCCGTCGTCCTGCTCTTCCAGGGCCAGCCGTTCCGCCTGATCATCCTCTACGGCGTCCTCGGCGCGGCCTTCCTGCCGTTCCTCGCCGCCACCCTCCTCTGGCTCCTGAACTCCTCCCGCACACCCTGGGAATGGCGCAACGGCATCGTCAGCAACGGCATGCTGGCCGTCGCGGGCCTGCTGTTCCTGGTCCTGGCCGTCAAGCAGATCTGGGACCAGCCGTGGGCGGACTTCTTCTGACGCCGGGCCGTCAGTCGAGCGACTTCCACCGCTCGCTGGTGGCGATCTCCCTCAGCTGAGCCATGGTGAGCGCGGGGGCCTCGCGGGTCGCGGCGGTGTGCTGGGCGCCGGAGTTGAAGGCGCTGATCACGACCCGCAGCCCGTCGGTGCGGAGCGTGTCCACGGTCCACATCACCACCCCCGCGCCGCCCTTCTCGCCGGGCTCCTGCCGGGTGGCGACCTTCGTGCCGTCGGGCAGGGTCTCGGCGTCGGCGCCGAACAGCGTGTCCGCGAGGTCCGCCATGCCCGGCTGCACGTTGATCTGCACCAGGCTCCGCCCCTTGCCGTCGTCGAGGACGACGTACGCGAAGTCCGACACCTGGCTGTCCTCGCCGACGACGTCGGCGTCCTCGGGCAGGAGGCTGATGAGGGTCTTGCGAATGGCCTCGCCCTCGACGACCGGGGCGTCGACGGACCCGCCCCCGGGGGGAACCGTCGACGACTCCTGCTTCTCCCCCTGGTCCTCCTGCGTGCCGCCGTTCGCCGGCTTCTCCGTGATGGCGTCGACGACCGACTGCCAGCCCGGGTCCCGGACGATCGAGGTCAACGCGGCGAGGGACAGCGGCGGTTCGGCGCGGGTGACCGGCGCGTCCTTCTGCGCCTCGGCGTTCCATTCCATGACGCTGACCTCGTAGCCCGCCGGATCGACCAGCTGGGCGTACCAGTGCTTGGTGTCCACCCGGCGGTCCGGGTACTCGTAGCCCTGGAAGAGCATCAGCCGTGCGCCGCCCGGCAGGGTGCTCTCCTCGCAGGAGTCGTACGCCACGAACGTCCGGTCGGGGCAGTCGGTCAGCTGCCGGGCCTCCTCGCTGTCGGCCTCGATCCGCCCGAGCCCGAGCTGCACGGCCGCCCCGCCCTTGCCGTCGTCGTACACGACCTGGGCGTACGGCGGCCCGTCCGCGCTCGTGCCACGGGCGGACTCCCCGCTGGTCTTCCCCTCCGGCAGCAACTCCTTGAACATGCGGACGAGTTCCGTGCCGGGCACCGCGCCGTCGTCGTCCCTGACGCCCTGTTCGAGGTCCGGCTCGGGGAACCTCTTCGCCGCCACGGACTGCTTCCCGCTTCCGTCCCCGGCGCCGGGGAGCAGGAGTGCCCCGCCCACCCCGACGAGCGCGATCCCGGCGACCCCGCCCAGCATCGCCGCCCGCCGACGGAACAGCAGCCGTCGGCCGCGTACGGCTCCGCCGCCGACCAGCGTGTGGTGATCGGTCGCGAAGGTGCCGCCGACCCGGCGCAGGGCGGCGCCGAGCCGGCCCTCGAAGGGGTCTTCGTGCTGTTCCTGGGGCATGACGAACCGCCGTTTCTGCGAGTGGGTGGGGTGTGCGGGTGTCGGTGGGTGCGGGGTGCGGGGTGCGGGGTGCGGGGCGCTCAGGGTGTGGCGTACTCGCCGATGGCGTCGCCGAGCAGGACGCGCAGTCGGGCGAGGGCGCGGACGCACCGGGTGCGGACCGCCGCCGAGCTGGCGTTCATCGCCGCGGCGGTCTCCTCGACGGAGCGGTCCTCCCAGTAGCGCAGGACGACCACGGCCCGGTCCTTGGGCGGCAGTTGGGCCAGCGCCTCGACGAGGGTGAGCCGCAGGGACGCGTCGGTGCCGGGCGCGGCGGGCCCGTCCGGGATGACGTCCGTGGCCCGCTCCCGGCTGCTGCGCCGCCGCTGGTGGGCGAGGAACGTCCTGGTCAGCACGGTCTGCGCATAGCCGGCCGGGTTGTCGGCCCGCCGCACCCGCCCCCACTTCACGTACAACCGGCCGAGCGTCTCCTGCACGAGGTCCTCGGCGAGATGGGTGTCCCCACCGGTGAGCAGACACGCGGACCGGTACAGATGACCCGCGCGGGCCGCCGCGAACTCCTGATATCCGTCCGCGCGGACTGATCTCATCTGTGGCTCCCCCTGAACGGACTCGCGTTGTCGCCTCTCACTCCCTTGATGCGGTGGGACCCGGAGAATGTTTCACGCGAGGGCGAGAGATACGGTGCGGTACGAGTCACACCGACGGGGCAGAGGACACACACCATGGACCAGCCTGCACAGGGCCACCAGCCGCCACCGCCGCCGCAGCAGCCGGGGACGCCGCCGGGCGGCCACCAGGGCTTCGGCCCCCCGCCCCCGCCGTACTCGCCCCCGCCCACACCCCCCGGCCCGCCGTACGCGCCCCCGCAGCAGCCGTACGCGCAGCCGCCGCAGCCCTACGCGCAGCGGCAGCCCTACGCGCCGCCGCCCCAGCAACAGCCCTACGGCCAGCCGCAGCAGCCGTACGGCCAGGCACCCCAGGGTCCGGAGTTCCTGGCCGTCGACCGGCACAACTCCGTCGTCATCGACGCGGGCGGGGTCGCCTTCGAGGACCGCGGCGCCTCCGTCGACTTCTCGTGGTCCGAGATCCGCAGCGTCCACTACAAGGCGAGCGGCAACGGCAAGGCCCTCATGGTCGCCGTGATCCACCTCGACGGCGGCTTCTTCGAGTGCGTGGTCGAGGCCAAGCCCCGGGAACGCCTCCACCAGTGGTTCGCCCACCTCGCCCAGGTACTCGGCCACTACCGCCCGATGGGCTAAAGCCCTTCCCGGCGGGCCGTGCCGGCGCCGGCGGTGAGCGCAGGGTGTCGAAGAACTCCCGCACGTCCGCCGCCAGCAGGTCCGGGACCTCCAGGGCCGCGAAGCGGCCGCCGCGGTCGAACTCCGTCCACCGCACGAGGGTGTTGACCTGCTCGGCCCCGTGGCGGATCGCCACGTCCTCGCCGAAGTCGGCCACCGCCGTCGGCACCCCGGATGTCGCCGTCGGGAACCCGTCCGGGACATGGCTGTTGTGCCGGTCCCCGGCCCCCGGCCCCCGGCCCCCGACCCCCGGTCCCCGGTCGGCGGCGGTCTTCCGGCCGCCGCCGGGGCACCGATGCTCACGCCCGCCCGCCCGCCGGACAAGCCTTTCGAACCCGCTCGAAAGGGGTTGACCGGCGGGCCCTCGCGGTCGTGCCGGGCCGTGGGGCTACGCCGCCGGCCGTTCCCGGTACGCGTCCACGACCGCCCGCTCCAGCACGGCGTTCTCCGACAGCACCGTCCCCTTCGCCCCGCTCGCGCCGTCCTCCGTCAGCGAGGTGCGTTCCCCGAGGTAGACCAGGGTCTCCCGGTCGAAGATCCACTCGGTGGCCCACCCCGACCGCCGGTCGACGCGGCGGATGCCGACGCCGTGCCGCCCGGCCGGGTCGGTCGCCTCCTCGATACGGGTCACCCCGGGGATCCGCGCGGCGGCCCCGTACAGCGCGGCGGCGGTCTCGGGCGGCATCACCGACGCGTTGAGCAGTTCACCGATCCTGTCGAAGACCGCCTGTGACGGCTCCTGGTCATCGAACGGCCTGACGAGACGCCTGAGTTCGGCGAGCAGTTCGTCCGGGTCGGTGGGCAGCGCGGCCAGCCACCGGTACGTCGGGCGGTCGATACCGGCCGGGACACCCGGCGACCCCGGCGGCAGCAGTTCCCGCAGCGGGAAGTAGGCGCCGTTCTCGTAGTGCAGGGCCAACCGCTTCACCGGTCCCGGCTCCTGGGACACCCACTCCTCCCGCTCGTGCAGCCGCCCCGGGACGTACACGCCGTTCTCGCCCTTCGCCTCCGCCCCGGCCGTCAGGCTCCGCACATAGACCAACTGGTCGTCGCGGACCGGCTCGACCTCCGTCCGCGCGGCGACGTCGGCGATCCGGTCGAGCAGGACGACGGCGCTCTCGTCGTCGGACGTCCGCACCCCGTGCCCGGAGTCCGAGGCCGTGACCAGGCCGACGGTCAGCGCCCCGGCCAGCGTCAGCGCGGCGGCGGGCAGCCACAGGGCAGGGCGGGGGAGCCGGGGGCGTCGCCACCGGGGTGCGGCGGCGTCGGCGGGCGCGCCGGGAGCGGCGGGCGGCGCGGGAGCGACCGGGGTCGTGGCCGGGTCGTCGTCGATGAGTCGCATCAGTCGGTCCTTGTGGTGGGCGAGGCGATCAGGCGGAACGTCCCGTTCGGGCGGGGGCGGCAGCAGCCGGGCCAGCTCCTCGTTCATCGGGATCCCTCCTGAATCTCCTTGAGCGGACGGGCCGCGAACGCGGCCTCGCCCTCTACCTCTCCGCGACGGCGCCCCGGTTCCCTCCGGTTCGTCATGGTTCGCGTACGTTCCTCGCGCAGCCGCTCGTCCGTCAGCCGGCCGAGCCGCGCCCTGGCCCGGGAGAGCCGGGACCGTACGGTCCCCACCGGGACGCCCAGCGCCTCGGCCGCCTGCGCGTAGTCGAGGCCGGACCACACGCACAGCGCCAGCACCTCACGCTCCGCGCGCCGCAGCCGCCCGTACACCTGGCGTACGGCGTCCAGCCGGCGCGCGTCGTCGAGGCGTCCGGCGGTCTCGTCGGCGAAGTCGGTCACCGGCTGCGGGCCGGGGCGACGGGCCAGGAACGCCAGCCGGCGGCCGAGGCCACGGGTGGCGTTGCGGGCCTTGTTGGTCGCCATGCCCAGCAGCCACGGCTTCAGCGAGCCGCCGTCCGGCTCCAGTCGTTCCCGGGTGCGCCAGGCGTCCAGGAAGGTGTCCGCCATCACCTCCTCGGCGGTCGACCAGTCGCCGGTCAGCCGGTGGGCGTGGTTGTAGACGGCCCGCGCGTACGCGTCGTACAGCTCGGCGAACGCCTCCCGGTCGCCGGCCCGGATCCGCGCGCGGGCCGACGCCTCCGCGTCCGTGCGGGCCGGCGCCTCCGCGTCCGTGCGGGCCGGCGCCTCCGCGTCCGTGCGGGCCGGCGCCCTCTCGGGGTCACTCATCTCGTATGCACCTCTCCCACCTCACACCCCCTGTCTCTCCATGAGGTGGGAGAGGTTCCGGTGACCTGTGCCACACCCGCCGGGCGGGCCGCGGTCTACGGCAGTCCGTGCACGTGCGCCCCCACCGCGTTCGACCACGTGTTGCCCGCCGCGGCGTCCCAGTTGGTCGACCACGTCATCGCGCCCCGGAGGTCGGGGTAGGTCCGCGGCGGCTTGAAGGAGCCGCAGTTCGTGGCGCGGGTCAGACAGTCGAGGGCGTTGTTCACCACGGTCGGCGACACGTACCCGCTGCCCGCGCCCCGCGTCGAGGCGGGCAGTCCCAGCCCCACCTGGGAGGGGGCGAGACCGTTCTCCAGCTGGATGCAGGCGAGGGCGGTGAGGAAGTCCACCGACCCCTGGCTGTAGACCTTGCCGTCGCAACCGAGCATCGAACCGCTGTTGTAGTACTGCATGTTGACGACGGTCAGGATGTCCTTGATGTTCAGCGCGGTCCGGAAGTACGCGTTCGACGTCGACTGCATGTCGATGGTCTGCGGCGCCATCGTGATGACGAGCGACGGGCCCGCCTTCGCCGAGAGCGACCGCAGCGCCTGCGTCATATAGGTCGCGTCGAGCCCGTTCTCCAGGTCGATGTCGACGCCGTCGAAGCCGTACGTCCGCATCAGGGCGTACACCGAGTCCGCGAAGTTCGTCGCGGAGGCTGCGCTGTTCACCGCGACCGTGCCGCGCTCACCGCCGACCGACACGACGACCTTCTTGCCGGCCGCCTGCTTGGCCCGGACGTCGGCCTTGAACTGGTCGACGGTGTAGCCGCCGAGGCCCGCCGAGTCGAGGGTGAAGGTGACCGCCCCCGGTGTGGCGGTGGCGTCCGCGAAGGCCACGGCGATGATGTCGTAACTCGACTGCACGTCCGAGAGCTTCTGGACGGTCGCCCCGTTGTCGAAGTTCTGCCAGTAGCCGGTCACGGCGTGCTTCGGGACGCCCGTGCCGCCGCCCGGGGTCGCCGTCGTCGTCCCGGTCACCGTCGCCGAACGGGCCGACTCACCGGCCGCGTTGGTCGCCGAGACCTGGAACGTGTACGAGGTGGAGGCCGCGAGCCCGGTCACCGTCGCCGAGGTGCCGGTCACCGACTGGACCTTGGTGCCACCCCGGTGGACGTCGTATCCGGTGGCGCCGGACACCGGGTTCCAGGCCAGGGAGACGGAGGAGGACGTCGAGCCCGACACCGTCACCCCGGTGGGGGCGGACGGGACGGTGGGCGGCTGGTCGCCGCCACCGCCGCCGTCGGGGCCGAAGACGGACACGTCGTCGACGAGGTACGCGGCCTGCCCGTACCACCCGTGCGTGTAGACCGTGACCGACGTGGTCGAGGCGCCCGTGGTGAAGGTGGTCGACAGCTGCTTCCAGGCCGAGGAGTCCGGGGTCCACGTCGAGACGTCGGTCGTCCCGGTCCCGGTGGCGCCCAGGTAGGCGTACCCGCCCCGCACCCAGGCGCTGAGCGTGTACGTCGAGCCGGGCCGCACCGCCACCGTCTGGGCGCAGCGGGCGTTGTCCTGCCCCGCCGGGGTGGCCCGCAGCGCGGCCGCGCCGCCGTGCACCGGGGAGGAGACGGTGCCGCCGCTGCCCGCCGAGCAGTTCCAGTCGCTGAGCCCCGACTCGAATCCGGCGTTCCTGGCGTTGTCGACGTCCGCGGCGGCCGCCTGTCCGGCGCCGGCGAGCGAGAGACCGAGGGCGAGGGAGACGGCGACGGCCGCCGACCGCAGCCGGGTCCGTCCCCGTATGCGCGTGCCCTCACACTCCTGCGCGTTCGTCCGCATATGTATGCGTCTTCTGTGTCTGAACATACTCGTAAGTTGGTCCAGACCAATCGACTTGTCAATACTCCCGCACGAGACCCGTTCACCCGTCCGGGGGCCCCAACCGCCGTGTCCGACGGTCGAGTTGAGGCATATGCGTCTCACTCTGTGTGGATACGGCCCCACCCCGAGTGAGTTGATCAAGGAGATTCGGTGTTGATCGGGCCATGCCGTGGATATGGTGCTGATGCAAGACGATGCAGGAGGGGCGTCCAGCCGTACGTCGCTCCGCACAGGGGCCGTCCGAGGCGGTGGTCGACCACTCCGCCGAAGTGAACGGGGTGGTGTGCACCGTGCCGACCGCGATAGCCGTCACCAGTTCCGACCTGGTGCTCCCAGCGCACGACCGGCAGACCCCGCCCGCGGTCGTCCAGCCGCAGGAGACCCTCGAAGCCTCCCTGTACGGCATGCACGCGCTCATCGAGCAGCACGGCTACGTCATCGCCCTGCACTCGTCCTCCGACGCGTCGGCCGTCACCCGGCGGCTGCACACCGTCCGTTCCGTGCTGGAGAGCGACCGCATCGCCCTGCTCGGTGTGGACCTGCCCCCGCTCGGCGTCGCCCTGCTCGCCCAGCAGTTGCGGCAGCTTTCCGTGTGCGACTTCAGCCCGGGAGTGCTCGCCTCCTCCGTGCGCCTCCTCGCGCACTACATCTACGCCGGCGCGCTCCTCGGCTCCGTCGCCAAGCTCGACCGGGTGCCGGTCACGCTGAAGTCGCACGCCAAGTCCTGGCTGCCCGGAGCCCGGTTCGCCGTCCTGGCCAACCCGCGGCCCCAGCTGGTCCGCCTCCACACCGCCGACGAGGAGCCCCTCGCGGGCCCCGAGTTCGGCACCCGGCTGCTCGTCGCCCAGGGACCGCAGCCGCCCTCCGACTGGGTCACCGCCTCCCTCGCCCCGGCCTGGCAGGTGCAGGGGTCCCTGCCGGTGCCGCTGCCCGAAGGATCCGTGCGCTGGTGGGGCACCGGCAAGCTCGTCGAGTTCGCCGCCGGCCTCTCCGACGTCTCCGTGCTCTACCAACTCGTCTCGTCCGTACGCCGCGAGACCTGCCACTGGTGCGGCCTCGAACTCATCGGCGACCGCTGCGGATTCTGCGCGGCCCCGCTGCGCGAGCCCGAACCGCCACCCGTGCGCGCGCTGCCCCGAGCGGTCACATGACAGCCGTACGACAACTCCGCACGTCCCCACGAGGTGAGATGTAGTGAACTCGCGCCAGCGCCGCGGCGTCATCCTGCTGGTCCTCTCGGCCCTGTGCGCCCTGGCCGCGTTCACCGGGGTGCTCTCGGTGATCCGTGACGTGAACGCCAAGGTCGGACCGGAGGTGACCGCGTACCGGCTCAAGGGCGACATCGCACCCTACAAGGAGCTGACGGCGGGCCAGTTCGAGAAGATCTCGATGCCGGAGCGGTGGCTGTCCGGCACGGCCGTCACCGATCTGGCGGAGATCCGCGGGAAGATCGCCGTCACCCAGCTGCGCAAGGGCTCCCTGCTCCAGTCCGACATGATCGTCGACCGCCCCGAACTCGAAGCGGGCCAGCAGGAGATCGCCATCCTGATCGACGCCTCCACCGGTGTGGCGGGCAAGATCAACCCGGGATCGCGGGTCAACATCTACGCCACCTTCGAGGAGAAGGACAGCGACTCCAAGAAGGACACCTCCAAGCTGATGGTCACCGACGCGCGCGTCATCGACGTCGGCAGGCTGACTCCCCTCGAGTCCGGCCAGTCCAGCAGCGACCGCCGGCGCACGGCGACCGAGGCCGTCCCGATCACCTTCGCGCTCGACACCGCCGACGCCCAGCGCGTCGCCTTCGCCGAGTCGTTCGCCGAGCACGTCCGTCTCGCCCTCGTCGGGGGCGGCGAGGCCACCGTCGTCGTACCGGACGACCGTTCGTACACCCTCGACGAGGACAAGTAGGAGGCCCCGCGATGAGGTCGGTCCGGAACGTCCACATGAGGGTCCCTCGAACGGGGGTGCGCCGAACACCACTGCGGATCGGCGCGTACGAGATCCCCTCGCCCTCCGCACCACGAACGGGGATCCGCCGATGACCATCCGCATCCTCCCCGCCGCCGGCGACGTCGACTCGGCCCGCGCGCTCACCACGCTGCTCGGCCAGCTCGCCGACGCGGAACCGGCCTCGCCCGTCTCCGACTCCACCGCGCTGCTGGACACCCTGGCGCGGCTGGCCGCCGACTCGCTGGACGAGCTGCCCGAGGTGGTCCTGGTCCACGAACGGATCGGCCCGGTACCGGCGCTGGACCTGGTCCGCGACCTCGTCCTGCGCTTCCCGGCCGTCGGCGTCGTGCTCGTCACCTCCGACACCAGCACCGGCGTCCTCACCGCCGCCATGGACTCCGGCGCCCGGGGCATCGTCCAGCTGCCCCTCTCCTACGAGGCCCTCGCCGAGCGCGTCCAGGCCGCCGCCGCCTGGTCGGCCGGCATGCGACGCCACCTCGGCAGCGCGACCCCCGAGCTGTACGCGGGCCCCGGCGGCACCGTCGTCACCGTCAGCGGGGCCAAGGGCGGCGTCGGCGCCACCGTCACCGCGGTCCAGCTCGCCCTCGCCGCCCGCGCGTCCGGCCGTACGGTCGCCCTCCTCGACCTCGACCTCCAGTCGGGGGACGTGGCCTCCTACCTGGACGTGCAGTTCCGCCGCTCGGTCGCCGACCTGGCCGGCATCCAGGACCTCAACCCCCGGGTCCTCCAGGAGGCCGTCTACGCCCACGACACCGGTGTCTCCCTCCTCCTCGCCCCCGCCGAGGGCGAACGCGGCGAGGAGGTGACGGACCGGGTGGCCCGCCAGGTGGTGGCCACCCTCCGCTCACGGCACGACGTGGTGGTCGTCGACTGCGGCTCCCAGATGAACGCGGCCACCGCGGCGGCCGTCGAGATGGCCGACCAGGCCCTCCTGCTGGTCACCCCCGACGTCGTCGCCGTCCGCGCCGCCAAACGCATGGTCCGCCTCTGGGACCGCCTCCAGATCCGCAAGGCCGAGGAGACGCTGACGGTCGTCAACCGCCTCTCGCGCGCCACGGAGATCCAGCCGGCCCTGGTCGAGAAGGTCACCGGCACGAAGGTGGCCCGCGCCGCCGTCCCCGCCGCCTTCAAGGAACTCCAGTCCGTCGTCGACGCGGGCCGCCTCCAGGACCTCGACGCCCGCTCGGTCGTCAAACAGGCCCTCTGGGCCCTCGCCGCCGAACTGGAACTGGTCGCCGCACCGGACCACAACCACCACGGCGGCCGACGCCGCAAGTCCTCCGCCGACCGGGGCGCCCTCGTCCTGCGCCGCAAGGGCGGCGACCGGGGCTCGGCGACCCTCGAGTTCGCCGGCATGCTCCCGCTGATCCTGATCACCATGACGATCCTCTGGCAGGCGGCCCTCTACGGCTACACCTACTCCCTCGCCGGCAACGCCGCCGACGAGGCAGCCCGCGCCGCCACCGCCGCGTACGCGGTCGACGGCGACATCGCGGGCGCCTGCGAGACCGCGGGCAGCGCACACCTCCCCGGTGCCTGGAGCGACACGTCCATCGACTGCGCCCCCGCCGGCCCCGTCATGCGCGCCGAGGTCCAGGCCAACGTCCCCCTCTTCTTCCCCGGCTTCGACACGGGCTGGACGGTCGACGGCGAGGCGGGCGCGGCGCTGGAGGGAGACACCCCATGACCCGCACCGACGCGCCGCGGGACAAGGCGTCCCCCGTACGGCCCCGACAGCCCACCACCCACCCACCCACCACACCGGCGGCTGAACACGTACGCCAGACCACAACGACAACGGCCGTACGCCCGACCACCGCGACTGGTGCTCTGCGCGCGCCCACCGCGACTGTTGCCCTGCGCCCGGCCACCGAAACTGGTGCCCTGCGCCCGGCCGCAGGGGCTGGGCGGCAGCCCGGACGGAGGGTCGGCCGCGCACGGCGAGAAGGGGGCGTGCCGGGGGGTGTCCGCCCGCAGCGGTTGGCGCGTCGACAGACCGCACTTCCCAGCCGACCGATTCCGCGCCGTTCCGAGGACGGACACCCCCCGGCGCGCCCCCGACCCACCCCCCAAGCCCAGGCGAACCCCCCACGCACGGGCGGCCGCCCCACCCTCCGCTGGAACGACCGCGGCTCCTCCATCCTGGAGTTCGCCGGCTTCCTCCCGATCCTGCTCCTCGTGGGCATGGCGGCGATCCAGCTCGGCCTGATCGGCTACGGCATCAGCCAGGCCGGCTCGGCCGCCCGCGCCGCCGCCCGAGCCGAGTCGCTGCAACCCGGAACCGGTGCGGCCGCCGGCGCCGCCGCGGCGAGCGCGTGGCTGAACCCCTCGGTCGACCCCGGAGGCGGCACGGACACCACCACCGCCACGGTCGTCGTCACCGTCCCCTCCGTGATCCCCCTCTTCGACCCGGTCTCCGTCGAACGCTCGGCCACCATGCCCAACGACCTCGACCCCTGACCCGCCGCACCCCAACCCCCACCAACCCCACCCACCGACCCAAGCCCCCCACCCACCGACCCAAGCCGCACACCACCGAGAGGAGTTGACGACAAGATGAGCCTGCGATCCCGTATCGCCGCCCCCGACGAGGGGGGAGCCGGGCGCGAGGACGGACACCTCGTGGCCGTCTACCGCGCCAAGCTCCTCGAAGAGATCGACCTCGCCGAGATGTCGGCCCTGACCGCCGCCGACCGCAGGGCCCGCCTGGAACGCGTACTCGGCCACATCATCAGCCGGGAGGGCCCGGTCCTCTCCTCGGGCGAACGCTCCCAGCTCATCCGCAGGGTCGTCGACGAGGCCCTGGGCCTCGGCGTCCTCGAACCCCTCCTCGCCGACGCCTCGATCACGGAGATCATGGTCAACGGCCCCGACTCGATCTTCGTCGAACGGGCCGGCCGCGTGGAGCAACTGCCCCTGCGCTTCGCCTCCACCGACCAGCTCATGCAGACGATCGAACGCATCGTCTCGACCGTCAACCGCCGCGTCGACGAGTCGAACCCCATGGTCGACGCCCGCCTCCCCACCGGCGAGCGCGTCAACGTGATCATCCCCCCGCTCGCCCTCACCGGCCCCACCCTCACCATCCGCCGCTTCCCGAGGGCGTACACCCTCCCCGAACTCATCGACCTGGGCTCCCTCGACGAGCAGATGCTGATGCTCCTCGCCGCCTTCGTCCGAGCCCGCTTCAACGTCATCGTCAGCGGCGGTACCGGCACCGGAAAGACGACGCTCCTCAACGCCCTCTCCGGCCTGATCCCACCCCGTGAACGCATCATCACCATCGAGGACTCGGCGGAACTCCAGCTCCAGCAGGAACACGTCATCCGCCTGGAGTCACGGCCCCCCAACATCGAGGGCAAGGGCCAGATCACCATCCGCGACCTGGTCCGCAACTCCCTGCGCATGCGCCCCGACCGCATCATCGTCGGCGAGGTCCGCGGCGGCGAGACCCTCGACATGCTCCAGGCCATGTCGACCGGCCACGACGGTTCCCTCGCCACCGTCCACGCCAACTCCGCCGAGGACGCCCTCATGAGGCTCCAGACCCTCGGCTCGATGTCCGAGGTCCTCATCCCCTTCGAGGCCCTCAAGGACCAGATCAACTCGGCGGTGGACGTGGTCGTCCAGCTCACCCGCTTCGCC
Source organism: Streptomyces sp. NPDC034049 (assembly GCF_055575575.1). Classification (NCBI taxonomy): domain Bacteria; kingdom Bacillati; phylum Actinomycetota; class Actinomycetes; order Kitasatosporales; family Streptomycetaceae; genus Streptomyces; species Streptomyces sp. NPDC034049. The sequence continues at coordinate 419,389 of NZ_JBVISJ010000002.1, read as the reverse complement.
GACGGCTCCCGCAAGGTCACCGAGATCGCCCTGCTCGTCTCGCACGGCCGCGAACAGTTCCGCATCGCCACCGTCTCCCGCTTCGCCCCCGACCCGCTCGGCGCCGACCGTGTCGTCCACGGCCGCTTCGAGCACCTGCCGATACCCCGCCCGATCGCGGAGAAGCTGTACGTGGCCAACGAGCCGCTGCCGCCCGCGTACGGCGTGGCCGAGGCCATCGACCCGCTCAACACCCGCCAGGCCATCGGATAGCCGAGAGCCCCGAGGAGGTAGGACCGACCATGGCGACCACCGACACCACCACGCTGCTGGCCCTCGGCGCCACCGTCCTGGGCGGCACCCTCGCCGTCGCGGGCGCGCACGCCTACGCCTCCGGCCGCGCCCAGCGCCAGGCCCTCGTCGACCGTCTCGCCGGCCAGCGGGGCGGCCCCCCGCGCACGGCGGCGGGCCGGGTACGGCGCTTCACGGCCGTCGACCGCCGTCTGCGCCGCACCCGGCTGGGCCGCGCCATCCACCTCCGGCTGACCACGACCGGACTGGACCTGACGGCGGGGGAGTTCGCCACCTACGTGGCGATGGTCGTCGTGGCGCTGTGGCTGATCGCCGCCGCCACCCTGGCCCCCTTCTTCGGCCCGATCGCGGGAGCCGTGGGTGTCTGGGCGGCCGCCATCTTCCTCAACTGGCAGCGTCAGAAACGCATCGAGGCCTTCATCAACCAACTCCCCGACGTGGCACGCCTCCTGGCCAACGCCACCGCCGCCGGCCTGGCCCTGCGTACGGCCCTCGCGATGGCGGCGGAGGAGCTGGAGGCCCCCGCCGGTGAGGAACTGGCCCGCGTCGCCGACCAGTTGGCGCTCGGCCGCTCGGTGGACGACGCCCTCGGCGAACTCGCCGAACGCCTCCCCTCCCGCGAACTGATCGTCCTCGTCACCACCCTCGTCCTGTCCAACAAGGCGGGCGGCACGGTGGTCAGTTCCCTCAGGAACCTCACGCAGACGCTGGAGGACCGGAAGGAGACCCGCCGCGAGGTCCGCACTATGCTCTCCGAGGTCAACGCGACGGCCTTCACCGTCCCCCTCCTCGGCCTCGGCTCGCTCCTCCTGATCAACTCCTCGAACGACGGGGCCCTGGCCCGGGTGACCGGCTCGCCCCTGGGGCAACTGCTGGTCCTGATCTCGATCGGCCTCTACACGATCGGCTTCTTCGTCATCCGCCGCCTCGGCAAGATCGAAGTATGAGAAGGCCCCGGTGACCGACATGACGACCTCGACGCCCTCCGTCCTCCCGCTGGTCCTGGCCCTGCTGATGGCGATCTCCGTGGCGGGCGTCCTCCTGGGCATCCGCATGATCCGCGCCGACGCGAAACTCCCCGGAGACCTGGCTCTCGCCCTGGAGGTGGGCGCCACCCGCGTCTCGAAGACGGGCTCGGCCGTCGACCGCCTGGGCATGCGGTTCGCCCCGCTCGTCCTGCGCCTCATGGGCCCACGCCGGGTCGAGGCCAAACGCCACCGCATCGACATGGCGGGCAACCCCGGCGGCCTCACCCTCAACCGCTACGCCGCCCGCCGGGCCGTCTACGGCTTCTTCGGCGCCTTCATGGGCCTCGTCTTCCTCACCAACGGGCGCCCCCTGTTCGCCGCGTTCACCTTCGCCTTCGGTCTCCTCGCCGCCGACGCGGCGATCTGGCAGGCCATCCGCGAGCGCAAGGACGTCATCGACCGCACCCTGCCCGACTTCCTCGACGTCCTCGCGGTCGTGGTCTCGGCAGGGCTGGGCTTCCGCCAAGCCCTGGACCGGGTGGCGGAGAAGTACGAGGGCCCCTGGGCCGACGAACTGCGCATCACCCTGCGCCAGATGGACATGGGCGTCAGCCGCCGCCAGGCCTTCGACGAACTCCGCCGGCGCAACTCCTCGGAACAGGTGGCCCAGTTCGTCTCGGTGCTCCAACAGGGCGAGGAACTCGGCTCTCCCATCGCCGAGACCCTGATCCAACTGGCCGCCGACATGCGCCGCACGGACGCGCAGAACGCCCGCCGCCGAGCGGCCCGCACCATCCCCAAGGCCACCCTCGTCACCCTCGTCTTCATGCTCCCGGCCACGATGATCCTGATCGCCACGGGCATGTTCCTGGGCTCGGGCACCAACTTCGGCGACATCCTGGGCCGCTGATGAACCCCCCGAGCCCCCAGAGCCCACCCTCCTGCGGGCCATCGTGCCGCTGGGACGGCCCGGGCGGGCGCAGACGGCGGCACGTCACCGCCGAGCAGCGGAACCCGCCCCCGCCCGCCCCCGGCGCGCACCCCACCACCGGCTATCTAGCCGACGACGCCACACCCCCCGCCACCCTCCGCCTCCAGCTCAACGCCCTCCAGGCCCTCGCCCGCCAGACCTTCGCCGTCCGCCTCACCATGCTCACCATCGGCACCCCGTTCGCCATGGCCAACACCACGGACGGCGCCCCGGCCCACGCCGTACTCATCGCCGCCGTCCTCGGCATCACCGTCTCGTACGCCATGCTCAGGGACTGGTACCGCTTCGCCCCGCGCCTCCTCGCCCACCCCACCCTCATGGCTCTGGACCTCCTCTTCGGCGCGGTCCTCCTCCTCACCGCCTCCCCGGCCTCCCCCCTCGCCTACGCCACGGTCTGCACCCCCCTCCTCTCCGGCCTCCTCTACGGCTGGCGCGGCGCCGGCGTCCTCACCGGCCTCCAGCTCGCCGTCCTCCTCACCGTCCACCGCGCCTGGGAACACCACCCCGGCGCAGGCGCCAGCACCCTCCTCGTCGCCGGCTTCTGCGTCGCCGCCGGCATCATCGGCGTCACCCTGCGCAACCTGATGTTCCGCTTCGGCACGGCCACCCAGGCGCTCGCCGAAGCCACCTCCCGCCTGGCCGTCGCGGAGGCAGTGGAGTCCGAGCGCGCCCGCCTGGCCCGCGACCTCCACGACTCGGTGGCCAAGACCCTCCACGGCCTCGCCCTCGCCGCCGACGCGCTGGCGACCTCGGCGGACCGCCCCACCCCGGACCCGGCCCACCTCAGACAACAGGCCGGCCTCGTCGCGTCGGCGGCCCGCCGGGCCGCGGCCGAGTCCCGCGACCTCCTCACGGACCTACGCCGCCACACGGAGCTGACGACGCCCGCCCCGCCCACCGACCTGACGGCCGAACTGACCGCGAGGGCGGCGGACTTCGCCTCCCGCACCTCGATCCCCACCCACGTGACCCACCCCGGCGAGGCGCCCCCACCCCTCCCACCCGAAACGACCCACCACCTCCTCGCGATCACCGCGGAGGCCCTGGAGAACATCCACCGCCACGCCCACGCGACCACGGCGGAGATCTCCCTGACGACCACGCCGGACACGCTCCACCTCACGATCAAGGACGACGGCGTGGGTCTGCCGCCCGCCCTCACCCTCGACGAAGCGCAAAGTTCCGGCCACTTCGGTCTGCTGGGCATGGCGGAACGAGCGGCCCGCACGAACGCGACGCTCCACCTGCGCGCGACCACCCCGGGCACGGAGGTAACCCTGACCGTCCCGCTGCCCGCCTGCGACCCCCCGCCCATCACCCCTCGACAGGAGGCCGCTCATGCCTGACCAGCCGCAGGCACGCCCCGGCCCGCCCCTCCGCGTACTCGTCGCGGACGACAACCCGGTGGTCCGCGCCGGCCTCACGGCCCTGCTGGGCGCGCACCCCGACATCACGGTGGTGGCCCAGGCCACGAACGGTGAGGAGGCGGTGCACGAAGCGCGCCGCCGCCGCCCGGACGTCGCCCTCCTCGACGTCCGCATGCCGGGCACGGACGGCCTGACCGCGCTCCCCGAACTGGCCTTGCTCTGCCCCGTGATGATGCTGACCTACAGCACGGAGCCCGAGGTGGTGACCGAGGCCCTGCGCCGTGGCGCCTCCGGCTATCTGGTCCACGGCGAGTTCACGGCTCCCGAACTCATCACGGCGGTACGGGCTGTGCGGGAGGGGCGCCCGGCCATCTCCGCGACTGTCTCAACTTCACTCGGCGTTTCCTACGAACCTTCACACGAAAGTCACGACCACTCTTCGCACCTGCAACCATTTATGGCACAGTCGTCGACGTCCGGCCCCACTCGCGCGTCAACACCGCACCGCCACGCCTTCGACCGTGTCAACCGCCCGTCGTTCGGCCTGAGTTCAAGGGAGGTGGAGGTGATGGACCTCATCGCGTCCGGCATGAACAACCGTCAGATCGCCGCCACCTGCTTCATCAGCGAGAAGACGGTCAAGAACCACATCAACAGCATCTTCGCGAAACTGCACAGCTCGACACGCAGCGAAGCGATAGCCCACTGGCTGGGCACCACACCGGACGGGTGGTCCCGATGACCCCACCCCCCGACAAAACTTGGGCCCCCGGACCCACCCCCCGTACGTGCCGTCTCACGTACGGTGATCCGGTTGGTGTCGGCATCGCGCGGGAAGGCAACCGCCATGAAGGTGAAACACCGTTTCGAGACCTGGTGGACCACGGTCACCACCCGCATGCGAGGCAAGGACCGGGACGCGGGCGCGGGGTTCGTGGAGTACGCGGGCATCATGATCATCGTCGCGGGAATCTTCGTGATGATCGACCAACTAGGGCTCGACGGTCTGATCTCCCAGGCGATCGGCGACGCGGTGGCGGACGTGGTCGGTGGCGGCGGAGGTGGGTGACACCCCCTCGTCTACGTAGCGATCGAGGCTCGACCCTTCCGATCTACATCTGGCTGACGACGATTCTGCTGTTCACGGCGTTGGCCTTCTTCGTGTTCGCGCAGGCGGCGTCCGCCCGCAGCGGCGCCCAGTCCGCAGCGGACGCTGCGGCGTTGGCGGCCGCACAGCAGGCGCGCGACGAACTGCTGCTGGAACTGATGGACGCCATCGACACCGGCAGCGCCAACTGGCTCGACTGGCTCGACCTTTCCGGAGGGCTGCCGCCTGAAGGTGAAGCCTCCGCCGCTGCTGCGGAACTTGCCGCCCAGAACGACTCAACCCTGGAAGGCGGCGCCCAGCTCACCGAGGTGGACGGCTTCCCCGGGTTTCAGGTCGACGTCGTAACGGACTACACCGTGGGTGATTCGATCATTCCCGGTACCGAGGACATGACGGCCAGGGCCCAGGCGGCGGCGGTCATCCAGCCGCGCTGCGACTTCCCCTCGAACACCAACCCCACGGATCCCGTCTCTCTCGACTGCGACGGCGTGCCCGTGGACATCGACCCAGGAAATTTCAATCCGGACGACCTTCCCGACGCGTCCGTGATGTTCTCTGTGTATCTGGCCAAGTGAGAGGAAGCCGTACTGATGAAGCTTCGGCACACCATGAAGGGCCGCAGGGCAGTGACCGCGGTGGCGATCGCGACCGGGCTGCTCCTCACGGTGGCCGGCTGTGGAGGAGGCGAGGACGACTCAAAGGCCCCCTCACCGTCGTCTTCCGCCCCCGAGAAGAGCAACGGCGGTGGTGCCAAAGAGACCCCATCGCAGCCGTCGGAGTCCAACGAGACACTGGCCACGGCCAAGGACGGCGACATCTCGGTGAACATCACCTCCGCAGTCCGTGATTCCGGCGGCTTCATCACAGTGGCAGGCACGGTCAAGAACGACGGCAGCCGGTCGTGGCTCGGTGCCAACTGGGCCAGCGACGAGCGGGAGCTCAGGTCCAATGGCGGCTCGTTGTCGGGCGCCAGCCTTGTCGACAACGTGGGCAAGAAGAAGTACCTCATTCTGCGGGACACCTCAGGACGCTGCCTGTGCACGAAGTTCAGCGGCCAGATCATGCCCGGCGGCACGGCCGACTGGTACGCCCAGTTCCCCGCCCCCCCCGAAGACACCACCTCCGTAGACTTCCAGGTCGGCTCCATGCCCCCCGCCACCATCGAACTCTCCGAGGACGAGTGACCATGGCCGTCCTCACCCCACGGGTCACCGCGGCCCTCGTCGTGCTCGCCGCCCTCACCCTCGGCGTGCCCTCCCAGATCGCCGCCGCCGACGACCCGAGCGAACCCCCGGGCACCGTCACCACGTCCCCACCCCCGGAGGTCGACGCGAACAGCCCGGGCCTGAAGCTCGCCCAGGGCGCCACCCTCGCCCCCGCCAAGGTCCTGGACATCAAGTCCGTCGTGGAGGACCTCGGCGGTGAGGAGCGCCGCGAGGACACGAACGAGAACGTGACGTTCGCCCTCCAGGCCGAGGTCCTCTTCCCCAAGGACAGCGCGAAACTCAATCCCCAGGCCCGCTCCCGCATCCAGGCCATCGCGGAGGAGATCAAGAAGCAGAGCGCGGGCACGGTCCGCGTCTTCGGCTTCACCGACAACCTCGGCTCCTACGCCCACGGCCTGACCCTCTCCAAGAAACGCGCCGAGGCCGTCCACGACCTCCTCGCCGGAGACCTGGGCGGCAACATCACCTTCGAGGTGCGCGGCTACAGCGAGGACTACCCGATCGCCGACAACTCCTCGGAGGAGGGCCGCAAGAAGAACCGCCGCGTCGAGGTCTCCTTCCCCCGCACCACAGCCGACCCCGAGACCGCCTCAGACACAGCCTCGGACACCGGCACAGACACCGGCACAGACACCGGCGGCGACGAGAGCTGATCCGACGCGACCCGCCACCGCCCTCCTGCTCGGCGCGGAAGGGCACGGGCGCCCGCTGCGGTCGCGCAGGGACGTGTGGGCGCCGCCCCCGTCACGAGCATCAGCGCGGTCAGCCCGCCGGGCGTCCGCGCGTCGACGTCGGCACCGCCGTCGAGAAGGGCCGTGAACCGCCGCCTCGTCGTCGTCCCGCGCGGCCCGTCCCAGTGGCTCCAGGCCCGGTTCACCCATCCCGGCAACATCGACTGTCTCGAACGTTCATCCGAAGCGCCCTAGGCTGATACGCCGACACGGGCGACCGGATTCCCCACCGCGCCCACGTCCGTGCGACGGCCCCCCACACGAGCGATCCTCTCCCTCACAAGCCCGTAAACCCGTACATCCGGCACACCCGCACACCCGGCGCGACCCCCACACCAGACAACTGAGAGGCCCCATGCGCAAGCTCGTCCTGATGATGTCCGTGTCCCTCGACGGCTACATGGAGGGCCCCGACCGGGAGATCGACTGGCACCTGGTCGACGACGAACTGCACACGCACTTCAACGACGTCCTCCGGGAGATGGGTGTCTTCCTCGAAGGCCGTGTCACCTACGAGCTGATGGACGCCTACTGGCCCACGGCCGACCGGGACCCCGACACCCCGCGTGCCGTGGCCGACTTCGCCGAGATCTGGCGCAACAAGCCGAAGCTGGTCTACTCCCGCACCCTGCGGCACGGGGACCGGCACACGACGATCGTCCGGGACATCGTCGTGGAGGACATCGAGGCGCTCAAGGCACAGGACGGCGGTGACCTGGTCGTCGGCGGCGCCGAACTGGCGGCCCAGTTCATGCGGCACGACCTGGTCGACGAGTACCGCGTCTACGTCCACCCCGTGCTCCTGGGAGCGGGCAAGCGGCTCTTCCCGGCAGCCGAGACCGCGGCCCCGACCGGCCTGCGCCTGGTCGAGACCCGCACCTTCGGCAACGGAGTGGTCCTCCTCCGCCACGAACGCCTCCACCGGGAAGCCCCGTCCACGGACCCGTCCGCCGAGTAGGCCGGCCCCGGGCCCTAGCGAGAGTCGTGCACACCCCGCTCGTGCACACCCCGCTCGTGCCCGCCCTCGTGCTCGTCCGCGTAGGCCCGCAGCGACCCCACCACCGTGTTGGTGACCGCCACCAGCGGTACGGCCACCACCGCGCCGCCGATGCCCGCGACCATGCCACCGGCGGCGACCGCGAGCACGACGGCCAGGGGATGCACCCGGACGGCCCGGCCGAGGATGAACGGCTGGAGGATGTGCCCCTCGATCTGCTGCACGGCGAGCACCACTGCCAGCGTCATGACGGCCGTGAACACACCCTGGGTCACCAGGGCCACCACCACGGCCAGTGCGCCGGAGACGACCGCGCCGACCAGCGGGATGAAGGCGAACAGGAAGATGAACACGGCCAGCGGGACGGCCATGGGCACGTCCAGGAAGTAGATGCCGAGGCCGATGAAGACGGCGTCGATCAGCGCCACTATCACCGTGCCGCGCACATACGCCGTCAACGTCCGCCAGGCGCGCGGCCCGGCCGCCGAGACCCCCGGCCGGGCCGCCGCCGGCACCAGCTTCAGCGACCACTGCCAGATCCGCCGGCCGTCGTAGAGCAGGAAGAGCGTGGAGAACATCGTCAGCAGGATGCCGGTGAGCGCCTCGACGATGACGGTGACGCCCTCCAGCCCTGCCGAGGTGATCGTGTCCGTGTTGTCGCTGACGGCCTCGCGGAGGTTCTTGGCGATGTCGTTGATCTGGTTCTCGGTGACGTGGAAGGGGCTGGCGAGCAGCCAGCGCCGCAACTCGTCGATGCCGTCCTGGACCTGGTCGGAGAGGTCGTCGATGTTCTCCATGACCTGCCAGGTGACGAACCAGCCGATCAGCCCCATCACGACGAACCCGAGGACGGCCGTCAGGGCGGTGGCGAGGCCGCGCGGTACGCCGTGCCGGGTCAGCCGGGCCACCGTCGGCTGGAGCACTGCGGTGATGAGCAGCGCGGTGGTGAACGACAGCACCAGCAGCTGTATCGAGCTGATGACCCGCATCAACACCCAGACGGTGCCCGCGAGCACGAGCAGCCGCCAGCCGGCCTCGGCCGCCACCCGCATCCCCCAGGGCACCGCCGACGCGGGATCCGGCCGGGTGTAGAGCACGGGGGCGGCCGTCCGGCTCTGGGAACGGCTCTGCGCATCCTCAGCCTTGGCCCCAGACCCAGCCCCAGCCCCGGCGCCCCCGCCCGCACCGTCGCCGCTCCCGGACCCGTCGTTCCCGCTCTCGGACCCTGGCCCGCTCCCGGACCCGGACCCGCTCCCGGACCCGCTCCCGGCCCCGGCCCCGAACCCGCCCTCGGCCCCCGCTCCGCCCCGGCGCTCCCCGGAGACGCTCGGACGGCTCGCGTCCTCCGCCTCGGCCTCCGCCTCCATCTCCGCCCGGCGTCGCTCCAACCGCTCGCCCCATCCGCTCAGTCCGGCGCCGAGCCGGCCGAGCCATCCTGGAACTCGCGACATCATCCGTCCTCTTCCCCCGTCGCTCCTGTGGGTCACCACTCCTCCCGGAGGCCGCGTCACCACCCGGTGGCCTTTCGACCGTACATGCCCGAAGCCCCCCACCAAAGGACGGTGGAGGGCTTCGCGGGATCGAGTGGCGGGCGGGTGTCACCGCGTCGCCGGCCGGCCTAGTACCAGTGGTTGGCCTGCCAGAAGGACCAGGCCTCGCACGGGCTGCCGTAGCGCGATTCCATGTAGTTCAGGCCCCACTTGATCTGCGTGGCCGGGTTGGTCTGCCAGTCGGAACCGGCGGACGACATCTTGGAGCCGGGCAGCGCCTGGAAGAGACCGTAGGCGCCCGAGGAGGGGTTGACGGCCTTGTAGTTCCAGGTGGACTCGTGGTTCACGATGTTGCTGAAGCACGTCCACTGGTCGCTGGCCACGACCGCCTTCGCCATCGCCTGGATCTCGGCGACGGAGTACGAGCCCTGCACGGGAACGTCACCGAGCGAGCCCACGGCAGCGGACTTCGACTCGGCCTCGGCCGCCGCCGCTTCCTTGGCCTTGCGCTCCTGCTCGGCCTTCTCCGCCGCCTTCTGCTTGTCGATCGCGTCCTGGGCCGCCTTCTTACGGGCGGTCTCCTCGGCGTCCTTGCGGGCGCTCGCGTCGGCGGCGATGGCCTGGGCGTCGGCCTGAGCAGTCAGGGACGCGGTCTGCACCTGGGCCTGCTGGCCCATGGGTATGTCGGCGAGCAACGTGGTGTCGTTCGCGACCGCCTCGGCGTCGTCAGTGGTCTGGGCGGTGCTGCCCGAGGCAACTCCGACGACACTGCCGACTGCGGTGACCGCGGTGGCCGAGGCCACTGCGAATCCCCGGACCGAAATCCGGCTCACACGGTTTCCTTCCAGCATCGCCCGCCTCGGTGACCCTGGCGGACGCAATCGTGCCCCTGACGCTGGCCTCCCAACTGCGGGGTCACGGAGGCGCGGGCCCGATGGGCAACTCCCTTGCGGGAGCGCCGTGTGGTGCTCGGGCGGCATACGACGACGCTGTGGAGTTGACTTGGTGGTGCTGTTGTTCCGTACCGCTGGGGGTACAGGTGTGTCGTATGCGGGGCCTGACAGAAATGAGACTCTGCCGTAACCCGACACCGGGAGGCAATTCAGTGGTGAGTGTGAAAGCTCACACCTCGTTTGACGCCGGAGATTCCAGGAAATCCCCACACGCCGAGGCGCCGCCCGGCTAGGCTGCTGAGCCTTTTGCCGGACGGCGCCCGGGAATTGGGGCCGAACCCGTGGTGTCGGGGTTAAATCTGCCCGTCCTCCAGCATTTCGGTCACAAGGGCCGCGATCTGGGACCGTTCGGACCTCGTCAAGGTGACGTGGGCGAAGAGCGGGTGACCCTTCAGCTTCTCCACCACGGCGACGACACCGTCGTAGCGACCGACGCGCAGGTTGTCGCGCTGGGCGACGTCATGGGTCAGAACGACCCGTGAATTCGCCCCGATCCGGGACAGAACGGTCAACAGGACGTTCCGCTCCAGGGACTGCGCCTCGTCCACGATCACGAACGCGTCGTGCAGCGAACGGCCGCGGATGTGGGTGAGCGGCAGCACCTCCAGCATGCCGCGGGCGGTGACCTCCTCGATGACCTCGCGGCTGGTGACCGCGGACAGCGTGTCGAAGACCGCCTGCGCCCAGGGGCTCATCTTCTCGGACTCGGAACCGGGCAGATAGCCGAGCTCCTGCCCGCCCACCGCGTACAGCGGCCGGAAGACCATCACCTTCTGGTGCTGGCGCCGTTCGAGCACGGCCTCCAGACCCGCGCACAGCGCGAGCGCCGACTTGCCGGTGCCGGCCCGGCCGCCCATCGACAGGATGCCCACGTCCGGGTCGAGCAGCAGATCCAGCGCGATGCGCTGCTCGGCGCTGCGCCCCTTGATGCCGAACGCCTCCCGGTCGCCGCGCACCAGACGGATGTTGCCGTCGGGCGTCACCCGGCCGAGCGCCTTGCCGCGCTCCGACTGGATCGTCAGGCCGGTGTGGACGGGGAGCGTGCTCGCCTCGGGGACGTAGATCGTCCCTTCCTCGAAGAGGATGTCGACCTGTTCGCCCGGCAGGGTCAGCTCGGACATCCCGGTCCACCCGGAGGCGTCCGTGATGGCCAGCTCCGCGCGGTACTCCTCGGCGAGGAGGCCCACGGAGGACGCCTTGATCCTGAGGGGGAGGTCCTTCGACACCACCGTGACGTCGAAGCCCTCGGCCTGCAGATTGCGGGCGACCGCGAGGATCCGGGAGTCGTTGTCCCCCAGGCGGTAGCCGCTCGGCAGCACGCTGGGATCCGAGTGGTTGAGCTCGACCCTCACGGTCCCGCCGAGGTCCCCGATCGGGATGGGGGCGTCGAGGCGGCCGTGCCGGACCCGGAACTCGTCGAGCAGGCGCAGGGCCTGCCGGGCGAAGTAGCCGAGTTCGGGATGGTGCCTCTTGGCCTCCAGCTCCGTCACCACGACGATCGGCAGCACGACTTCGTGCTCGTCGAAGCGGCTCAGGGCGTTCGGGTCGGCCAGCAGGACGCTGGTGTCGAGGACGTAGGTGCGCCGGTCTGGCATACGGCGCTTTGTGCTGGTCACCACGGAAGGACGTACCCCCTCGGATGAGGTCGGGGAGCGACGAGAACGAACTGGGCCGGTCGTTGGCCCCGTTGCACGGGCCGGTGACCGGCCCTCCGCTGCTTCGTCCGTGCTGTGACCGCACGATCGGGCTGGTGCAAAGGGCCTCCCGGGCGGACGGCCCCGAGCCGCCCGCTGAGATCCGACACCCGTGGTTCGGGTGTCGACCTGACTGGCTTATGCCCTCGAACACGCGCCGCCATGCCAAGCGGTACGACGGCGTCCCGGTGAACTCCTCGTTACTTCTGTCCCGGTGAAGGTGCTCCACACCTCACGTGGGGTGCGGAAGCTCAGCCTCCGTAGCGGCGGTGGCGCGCCGCGTAGTCCCGCAGGGCGCGCAGGAAGTCCACCTTCCGGAAGGCCGGCCAGAAGACGTCACAGAAGTAGTACTCCGAATGGGCGGTCTGCCAGAGCATGAATCCGGACAGCCGCTGCTCGCCGCTGGTACGGATCACCAGATCCGGGTCGGGCTGGTCGACGGTGTAGAGGTGGCTGCCGATCAGGTCCACGGAGACCTTCTCGGCGAGTTCCTCCATCGAGGTGCCCCGGTCGTGCGCGTCCTGGATCATCGAGCGGACGGCGTCGGCGATCTCCTGGCGCCCGCCGTACCCGATGGCCACGTTGACCAGTATCCCGTCGACGTCCGCGGTGGCCTCCTCGGCCTCCTTGAGCGCGCGCTGCATCCCGGGGGAGAGCAGGTCCAGCGCCCCCACGTGGTGCACGCGCCAGCGGCCGTCGGCGGCGAGGGAGCGGACGGTGTCCTCGATGATCCCGAGCAGCGGGACGAGTTCTTCCTTCGGGCGGTTGAAGTTGTCGGTGGAGAGCAGCCAGAGCGTGACGACCTTCACGTCCGTCTCGGTGCACCAGCCGAGGAACTCCTCGATCTTGTTCGCCCCCGCCTGGTGGCCCTGCACGGTGGTGGAGCCCGCGGCCTTCGCCCAGCGGCGGCTGCCGTCCACGATCACACCGATGTGCTCGGGCACCTGGGCGTGGTCGAGGTGGCCCTCGACCCTGCGTGCGTAGACCTTGACCAGCAGGCCCCGCAGTGTGTCGCGCAGGTTCACTTCTTCCAGCCCCTCCGATGCGGTGGCAGTCCCCTAGGTTGGCAGAGCCTACCGGGGCTGGAGGCCAACTGCGCCAAGGGGTGTGCGGGGTCGGGCCACGCCCGGGGCCCCTGGTGCGACCTCCTGGGAGGGCCGTCTTCCGGGCAGAAAAAACGGGCCGGTCCGTGGGGGGGAGACGGACCGGCCCGAGGGGGGGTTTCCACCATAACCCTTCGTGAGTGATGCTGCGTGCATCGGCGTGCCACAACTACTCTCCGGAGCCGGACGACCGCGCGCCGGTGAGTGCGGAAGCGTTCATTCAGGGTGTGATCGAAGGGTGATCATGGCCGAATCCCGGCGGATTCCAAGGGAGAATGGAGGAATCCCGGCGGGAATGTGGGGTTTGCGTATCGTTGTGCGACTTCCGGGGAGAAGCGCCTCGACGCCCCCGTACGGGTGAAGCGCGGGCGGAACGCGCGCTTGACGCCGAGAGTGGGGTGCCCGGCTTCGCGCAGCCCCCTCCACTGCGCGAGGCCGTGCCGCGCAGCTTTGCTCACGCGAATTACCTTGGTCTGAACCTACGCGAGTAGACCCGGATAAGCCAAGCCGCGGGCGATAACGATGTGGACACCGGCTCAGCCGGCCGACGGCCTCCGGGCCTCGAACAGATGGCGGGCGCTGTGCGCGACGAAGGAGCCCTCGGCCTCGATCCGCTCGTGCAGGGAGCGGAGCTGGGGGAGATACGCCTCGACCGTGAAGCCGGGCACCATCCAGACGACCTTCTTCAGGAAGTGCACGACCGCGCCGATGTCGTGGAACTCCATCCGCAGCCGCTCGGCCCGCAGATCCACGATCTCCAGGCCGGCCGCCTCGGCTTCGACGCGTTCCCGGTCCGGGTGGCGGGCGCTCCGGTTCTCCTCCGGCAGCGGGCCGGTGAAGTGCTCGACCAGCTCGTAGACGCTGCTCGGCCCCACGTGCTGCGCGAAGTACGTGCCGCCGGGCCGCAGCACCCGGGCGATCTCCGCCCAGTGCGCACGCACCGGGTGCCTGCTGGTGACCAGGTCGAACGCCCCGTCGGCGAACGGCAGCGGCGCGTCCTGGTCACAGGCCACCACCACCGCGCCCCGGGGGTGCAGCAGCGCCGTCGCCTTCGCGACGTTCGGCGGCCACCCCTCCGTGGCCACGGTCACCGCCGGAAACCGGGGAGCGGAGGCGAGCACCTCACCGCCCCCGGTCTGGATGTCCAGCGCCGCCGAGGCCCGCCCGAGCCGCTCGGCCATTCCCCGCGCGTACCCCCACGACGGCCGGGCCTCCGTGGCCCGCCCCTCGAACCAGGAGAAGTCCCACCCCTCGGTGGGCACGGCATCGCCCTCGGCGACGAGCTCTTCGAAGGTGCGGCTTGCGGAGGCGGGGGAGGGGAGGGAAGTCATGGGACCCGATTTTCCCCAGCGACGAAGCGATCGGCGACTGGTTTTCCGGCGCTGAAGGGCAGTGGGCGAAGCCCCTGCCCTTCAGGGGCGCGGGGAACTGCGCGACCAGCCCCTCCGACCCGCAGCCGCCCCACGACCCCACCCCCCCCGAGCCCTCAGGCGATTCCCGGCCACCCGCCGCGAGGCGTCCGCGCCCTACTCGGAGAGAACCGCCTCCGCCTCCACCGTGACCCCCACCGCCTGCACCACCGAAGCGACCCGGAACGCCTCCTGCACGGTCTCCCGGCTCACCCCGGCCTCGCGCAGCACCCGCTCGTGCGAGTCCAGACACGCCCCGCACGCATTGATCGCGGACACGGCGAGCGCCCACACCTCGTAGTCGACCCGGTCCACCCCGGGACCGCCGATGGCCTTCGTCCGCAGCCCCGTCCGCAGCGCGCCGTACTCGTGGTCGGACAGCAGATGCCGGGTCCGGAAGAAGACGTTGCTCAACGCCATCGCCGCGGCCGCGGACTTCGCCGCGGTGTACGCCTCCGGCGACAGCCGCGCCCTCGCCTCCGGTGCCAGCTCGCGCAGCACGATCGCCGAACGCGAGGCGATCGCCGTGGCCAGCACCGTGCCCCACAACCGCTGCGCCGACAGCCGGGAGTCACCGAGGACGGCGTCGAGGTTCCGGCGGAGGTCCCCCGCGTAGTCCGGAATCAGGGACCTCAAGGTGTCGAGCGACATGGCGTCCTCACTCCCGGTGGGCGGCCGACGGGGTCCAGTGTGGCGGTGCCGCGGGGACCCCGCGGCACCGGCCTACTCCGTACGCAGCCCCTCCGGGCGCATCATCCTCATCAGCGGCGGCATGCTCAGCGCCGTGACCAGGACGACGACGCCCGCGCCGATGCCGGCCATGGACAGCACCCCCGACCAGTCGACGGACACCCCGACGTTCGTCATCCGCAGCAGGACCGCGCCCAGGGTCACCCCGACCGTCGAGGCGAGGAGCAGGCCGAGGGCGATCGGGATCGTCGTCTGCCACAGCACGGACAGACCCAGGGTGCGACGCCGGGTGCCGAAGGCGACCAGCGCCGACAGCAGCTTCCTGCGTTCGCGCAACTGCTCCAGCTGGGAGACCAGCAGGCTCGCGCCGATCAGGGCGAGCACGGCGGCGGCACCGACCAGCAGTCCGGTGCGGATGTCCGCGAACTGGTCCACCCGCCTCGTCAGCTCCCACTCCCAGGTCCGGATCAGCGGATCGACCGCCACGGCCGCGTTGCGCACCTCGTCGAGCGCGTCCGGCACCCGGGGGTCGGTCCGCACGTAGACCGTGCCGTAGAACTCCTTCTCGGTCTTCGCCGGCAGGGCGCCCGGGGTGACCAGCAGCCCGTACGTCCCGCTCCGCAACGGGTCGGCGCGCTCCGGCACCCCGCGTATCTCGGTCGGCAGCTTCCAGGCGATCTCGGCGCCCTGCTCCTCGCCGGTGTAGGTCGGGTCGAAGTAGACCGTGTTCCCGGGCTCGACCAGCTCCGCCGAGGCCGGGTCCTCCAGGTTCTCCAGGGACTCCATCCGGAAGACGTCGCCGTCGCGGCAGGAGGAGATCTTCGCCAGTTCGCGCAGCGCGGCGCAGTCGCCGAGGGTCAGCTCCGTCGACACCTCGGGGTCCTTGGCCGTGGCGGAGACGGTCGCGCTGGAGAGCGTCGCGGTGGTCTGCGCCCCCCTGGCCCGCTTCAGCTTCTCGCTGACGACGTCCACCCGGGCGTCGTCGGGCAGGACGAGCTCCAGCTGGGCTCGCGCGGTGTCCTGCCCGGTCGGTACCTCGTACCGGCCCTCGATGCCGGAGAACAGCATCTGCAGGGCGATCGCGCCGGCCACCGCCACCGCGATGCCGTTGACCATGCGGGCCGCCGTACCGCTGCTCAACTGAAGTCTGCGGACGGCCAGTTGCCAGGAGACGGCGCCGGAGCCCAGCCGGGCGACGAACGCCTCGACGACCCACGGCAGCAGCGCGGTGATGCCGAACAGCAGCAGCACGACACCGCCGATCACCAGGTACTCGTTGAAGTCCCCGTTCTCCGAGCCCTGGCCGATCATCGGGTAGAGCAGGGCGAGACCGGCGAGCGGCGGCAGCAGCCGCCACCAGAGCCTGCGGCGCGGCGGCCGGGCCGTACGCACCACGCCGAGCGGCTCGATGACGACACCGCGCAGCGCGAACAGGGTGACAAGGACGGCGGCGGCCGGCACCGCGAGCGCGACCAGCAGGGCCAGACCGGGGGAGGGGTTGAGGTCGCTCGGGAACACACTGACGTCGAAGACCTCGACGGAGCCGGCGACCTCCCTGCCGAGCATGAAGAATCCGGCGCCGAAGACCAGCCCCAGCAGGGAGCCCGCGAGCGCCTCGCCCGCCGCGATCCGACGGGTCATCCGCCCGTCGGAGCCGACCAGCCGCAGCGCCGCCAGCCTGCGGTCGCGCCGCTCGCCGCCGAACCGTACGGCCGTGGCGATGAAGACCGCGACGGGCATCAGCAGCACCACGAACACGACCAGGGTGAGCAGCACGAGGATCGGGTCGACCTCGTCCTCGTCGGGCGCGCCGGTGGTGTCCGTCCCGAACGCGTCGATCCGGGCCACCACCGAGCCGTCGACGCGGTCGGCGATCCCCTCGGCACCCGCGTAGTAGGCGAGGTCGGTCGAGCCGATGAGCCCGGCCTGGCCGATGGTGCCCACCGTCTCGTACGGCAGGCGCTCGCGCAGGAGCTTCCCGGCGTCGGACTTCAGCAGGTCGGACAGGGCGGGGGAGACGACCATCGCGCCCGGCGCGGGGAACTCGGCGACCCCGGGCGGCAGCGGGGCGCCCGCGCCCTCGGGTTCGAGGAGCCGTCCCCGGATCTCCTGCTGCCGGTACTCGGTGTCGGTGTCGGCGATGACCAGACTCTTGTCGGTCGGCTTCGACTGGGGCTCGAGGTAGCCGATCCCCCGGTCCTGCCGGGCCTCCTCGCGGGTCTCCCGCGCGGACAGCACGTTCGGCACCGCCGCGGTGAGCAGCAGCAGCGCCACCCCGAGGCCCACCCCGACGGCGGTGAGCAGGGCCCGCACCCAACCCTCACGGCCCCCGGTGAAGGTGAACCGCACCCCCATCGCCAGGTCCCGGTACCACTGGCGGAACACGGCGGTGCTCATACGACGCGCTCCATGTCCCGGGACCGGCCGTCCCGTACGACGATCTCGCGGTCGGAGTACGCGGCCACCCGTGCCTCGTGCGTGACCAGGACGACGGCGGCGTTGGTGGACCGGGCGGCCTCGGTGAGCAGTTCCATCACCCGCTCGCCGTTGAGGGAGTCGAGCGCGCCGGTGGGCTCGTCCGCGAAGAGCACCCGGGGGCCGGTGACCAGGGCCCGCGAGACGGCGACCCGTTGGCCCTGGCCGCCGGAGACCTCACCGGGACGCTTGCGGGCGAGGTCGTCGACCTCCAGGCGCTCCATCCAGCCGAGGGCGGTCCGCTCGGACTCCTTGCGGGAGGCGCCGTTCAGCCGCAGCGGCAGGGCCACGTTCTCCACACACGTCAGCTCCGGCACGAGCTGGCCGAACTGGAAGACGAACCCGAACTCGCTGCGCCGGAGCGCGCTGCGCTGGGCGTCGTTCATGGAGACCATCTCGCGGCCGTTGTACGTGATCGAGCCCGAGTCGGGCGGCACGATCCCGGCGAGACAGTGCAGCAGCGTCGACTTGCCGGAGCCGGAAGGGCCCATCACCGCGACGACCTCGCCGGGGTGGATGGAGAACGCGGCGCCGTCCAGCGCGGTGGTCGGGCCGTAGGCCTTGCGCAGGTCGGTCGCGACGAGGAGGGAACCGGCGGGGGCCGGCGAGAAGGCCGAGTTCACCGGGTCACCGCCTCGGCCAGCTTGCCCAGTCGGGCGGCGGTCAGCTCCAGCCATCGCAGATCGGCCTCCAGGTGGAACAGGGCGTGGTCGCAGATCAGCTGGTCGGCCAGGTCGCCCTTGCGCTTGCGGTCGGTGAGGATGCGCATCATGCGCAGGTGCTCGGAACGCTGGGTGTCGAGGATGTCGGCCGCGTCCCGGTCGGTGAGCAGGGCGAGGACGACCTTGGTGTAGAGGGTCGACTGCAGATACGGCTCGGGCTTCTCGGGCGTCGCGAGCCACCGCTGGACATCCGTGATGCCGGCCTCGGTGATCGCGTACCGCTTGCGCTCGGGGCCGCCGCCGGGCTCGATGCCGTCGACCTCGACGAGGCCGTTCTTCAGCAGCCGCGACATCGTCGAGTAGACCTGGCCGTAGTGCAGCGGCCGGTCGTGACCGAACTTCTCGTCGAAGGCCCGCTTCAGGTCGTAACCGTGTCGGGGCCCGGACTCCAGGAGTCCCAGGAGGGTGTGACCGATGGACATGAGCACGACTGTACACACGAGGTATACACCGCACGTATACCTACCGTGTATAGGTACCCGTCGGAGGTGAAGCGGGCCCTGGTCAGAGCCGATTGTCACGGTTCTGTCACCGACGGCGTCGGAAACTCGTGGGTCGGGTGGGGCAACCATCGCCCCCCTTGGAACGTCCGTTCCGGTGGGATGAGGTCTGTGACCGCACGCAGCGCGTGCGCTTTGTCACGTCGCCACAGAGCGGACCGACTCCCTCTTGTCACAGTCCTCGGTGTTAGCTTGCTGAGCTGACAAGACCCGAGTGACGTATGAGACCGAGCAGAAGTCGGAGCGGACCGGAGCCATGGGACGAGCGGAAGAAAGACGAGCGCGGCAGCGCGGCGGTCGCCGCGCGGCGCCCCAGCGCTCGTCCGGAGGCGAAGCGGGGGCGACGGCGGTCATAGCCCCGCCCGAGGGCGGCGGCCGGGCGGCTGCCAGGGCCGCGGCCAAGGCCGGCAACAAGAAGAAGCAGAAGAGCGACAAGAGCTTCCTCCGCCGCCTGTTCACCTGGAAGAAGATCCTCGGCACCTTCTTCGGTGTCTGCCTGCTCGGCATGGGCGCCTTCATCGTGCTCTACCTGATGATCGACATCCCCAAGGGCAACCCCGAGGCGACCCAGGAGAGCAACGTCTACAAGTTCTCCAACGGCAAGATCTTCGCCCGCACCGGCGACACCAACCGCGAGATCGTCGAACTCGACAAGGTCCCCAAGCCGGTCCAGCTGGCCTTCGTCGCCGCTGAGAACAAGACCTTCTACAACGACCCCGGCGTCGACTTCAAGGGCATGGCGCGCGGTGTGATCAACACCCTCTCCGGCAAGGGGAAGCAGGGTGGCTCGACGATCACCCAGCAATACGTCAAGAACTACTACCTGACGTCCGACCAGACGGTGACCCGCAAGCTCAACGAACTGGTCATCTCCCTGAAGCTGGAGCGCGAGGAGTCCAAGGACTACATCCTCGCGGGCTACATCAACACCAGCTTCTACGGCCGCAGCGCCTGGGGCATCCAGGCCGCCGCCCAGGCGTACTACCGCAAGGACGCCAACAAGCTCACCGTCGAGGAGGGCGCCTACCTTGCCGCGCTGCTCCAGGCCCCCAGCCAGTACGACCTGGCCACCGCCACCCCGACCGGCAAGAAGCTGGTCACGGCGCGTTGGAACTACGTGCTGGACAACATGGTCGAGATGAAGAAGCTGACCGCCTCGGAGCGGGCGGGCATGAAGCTCCCCAAGCCCAAGCCGCCCCAGGCCGCCGCCGGCATGGCCGGCCAGAACGGTTACCTGGTCGAGGCCGCCAACAACCAGCTGGCCAGGCAGCTCGTGGCCTCGGGCAAGGCGGACGACACCGAGGACGCCAAGGCGCTCATCGACCTGCGCGGCTGGACGATCACGCTGAACATCAACCCGAAGAAGCAGGCCGCGCTGGAGAAGGCCGTCAAGGAACGCCTCACCAGCAAGCTCGACACGAAGAAGCGCAAGGTCGACAAGCACATCCAGGCCGGCGCCGTCTCCGTCGACCCGAAGACGGGCAAGGTCGTCGCCATGTACGGCGGCGTCGACTACGTGAAGCACTTCACCAACAACGCCACCCGCCGGGACTACCAGCCCGCCTCCACCTTCAAGCCCGTGATCCTCGCCGCGGCGGTCGACGAGGACGCCGAGACGCAGGACGGCGACCCGATCACCGCCAGCACGGTCTACGACGGTGACAGCCGGCACAAGGTCACGGACGACGGCACCGCGGTCGGCTTCGCCCCGCCGAACGAGGACAACGTCGACTACGGCGACGTCACCGTGCAGACCGCCATGAACAAGTCCATCAACTCCGTCTTCGCCCAGATGGGCGTGGACGTGGGCATGGAGAAGGTCATGGAGGTCGCCGGGAAGCTCGGCATGGACACCGAGGGCATGCAGGCGGTCCCCGCCCAGACCCTGGGCTCCATGGGGGCCAGCCCGCTGGAGATGGCAGGCATCTACGCCACTCTCGACAACCACGGCAAGAAGGTCACCCCGAGCATCATCGCCGAGGCCAAACGCCGGGACGAGGAAGTCAAGTTCGACGCCCCGATCGGCGAACAGATCATCACCCGCGAGGCCGCCGACACGGTCACCTCGGTCCTCACCGGCGTGGTCGACGACGGTACGGCCAAGACCTCCGTCCGCGACAACCCGGCCCGTAACGGCCAGCAGGTCGCCGGCAAGACGGGTACCTCCGACGAGAACCGCTCCGCCTGGTTCACCGGCTACACGCCGAACCTCGTGACCTCCGTCGGCCTGTTCGGCGAGGACATGAGCAAGAACGGCAAGCACGTCTCGATGTACAACGCCCTCGGCGTCCCCCGGGTCAACGGCGGTGGCTTCCCCGCCCAGATCTGGGCCACGTACACCTTCGGTGTGATGGACAAGACCACCAAGTTCGACCTGGACACCAAGCAGGGTGCCGCGGTCGCGCCCACGGAGTCCCCGACCCCGTCGCAGACGCCGTCCGAGACTCCTTCGGAGACGCCGTCGGCGACCCCGTCGGAGACGCCCACCCCGGACGAGCCGTCCAGCGAGCCCCCGACGACCCCGGAGACCACCCCGGAGGAGACCCCGACGACGACCCCGGAGGAGACTCCGTCGGGCGACGACGGCGGCATCGAGTTCCCGACGAACCCCAACGATCCACAGGTGGACGACTAGCGCACCTGACAGAGCGAGGGGGCGCCCGGTGAAAACACCGGGCGCCCCCTTCGCGCGTTCAAGGCCGTAGGCCCTTGAGGGGCGCGGGGAACTGCGCGACCAGCCACGACGAACCGGCTGTTGCTCAGAGCACGGTCGGTCCCGAGCTCTGAGCGGCGTGGCCCAGCGGAGCGCTCACGCCGGATTGAGCTCGAACCAGACGACCTTCCCCGCGCTCAACCGCGTGGCCCCCCACCGCTTGGCCAGCCGATTGACCAGGTAGAGCCCACGGCCCCCCTCGTCCGTCGCCCGAGCCTGCCGCAGCCGCGGCAGCTGCGGCACGTCGTCGGTCACCTCGCACCGCAGCACATCGGTCCGCAGCAACCGCAGGGTCACCGGCCGCGTCGCGTACCGCACCGCGTTGGTGACGACCTCACTGATCAACAGCTCGACCGAGTCGGTCAGTTCCTCCAGCCCCCAGCGGGACAGGGCATGCCGGGCCAGCCGACGCGCCCGCCCCGGAGCCATCTCCTCCGGCTCCAGGAACCAGTACGCGACGTCGCTGGGAGCGATCCCATCGAACCGCGCGGCAAGAAGCGCGATGTCGTCGTCACGGTCCCCCGGACCGAGCATGTCGAGCACCTCGTCGCACAGCGCTTCCAGCGGCGGCGGATGATCCGGCCCGGTCAGCTGCGCGGTCGCGGCCAGCTTCTCCCGCAACTGCTCTATCCCGGTCCACACGTCCCGCAGCCGGGACTCCACGAGCCCGTCGGTGTACAGCAGCAACGTGCCACCGGCCGGCGCGTCCAGCTCGACCGCCTCGAAGTCCACCCCGCCCACGCCGATCGGCGCCCCCGGCGGCACCCGCAGCACCTCGGCGCGCCCGCCGAGATGCAGCAGCACCGGCGGCGGATGCCCGGCGTTGGCGATGGTGATCCGGTGCGAGACCGGGTCGTACACGGCGTACAGACAGGTCGCCATGCGGTCCGTACCGAGCCGTTGGGCCTGCTCGTCGAGGTGGTGCAGCACCTCCTGCGGCGGCAGATCCAGCCCCGCCAGGGTCTGCGCGGTGGTCCGCAGCTGACCCATGATCGCGGCCGACGTCATCGAATGACCCATCACATCGCCCACGACCAGCGCGACCCGGCTGCCCGGGAGGGGGATCGCGTCGTACCAGTCGCCGCCGACCCGCGCGGTCTCCGCGGCCGGCAGATACCGGTGCGCGAGGCGCACGCCGGTGCACTTCGGCAGCGCCTCCGGCAGCATCGTGCGCTGCAACTCGTCGGCGATGTAGGCCTCGCGGCCGTACAGCACCGCCTTGTCGATGCCGAGCGCGCTGTGCGTGGCGAGCTGGGCGGCGACCAGCAGATCGTCCTGCTCGAACGCCATCCGCTCCGGGCGGCGCAGGAACACCGCCGCGCCGATCACCCGACGCCGCCCGCGCAGCGGCGCGAGGATCGCCCGCTGGCCGTTCGGCACGGTCAGTTCGGCGTCCGGGCCGAGGAGTTCCGGCAGCGCGTCGTGCGCGGCGGGGGCGTCCGCGAAGACCGGGCGCACGCCCCGCAGCACCTCGGCGAGCGCCCCACCGGGACGTACCTCGCACTGCTCGGCGGTGACGACGGCCAGGTCGACGGGCTGCTCGGGCTGGAGCGACGAGGGCATGAAGCCGCCCTCGGTGTCCCGCTCCTCCGGGATCCGGTCGGTGCGGCGCAACCGCAGCACCATGGGCCCGGTGGGCCGCTCGTCGCCGACCGGCAGCGGCTCGCGCAGATACACGAGGATCGCGTCCGAGAACGTCGGCACGGTGGCCCGGCACAGACCCATCACGATCTCGTCCAGGTCGATGCCCCGGGCGATCCGCCGGGTCGCGGCGCCCACGAAGCGCAGCCGGTCGCCGTCCCGCCGCATGGGCATGGGGGCGCCGGGCGGCACTCCCTGCCCGCCGCGCCGCTCCAGACCGGCCGGAGCCGAGCCGGAGCGGTCCGGCTCACCGCCGGGCTGCGCCGGGATGGTCTCCGGCGCGGGCCTCGGGCGGTGCGGGTCGGGCTCGGTGGCCGCGGGCTGCGAGTGCTCGGAGAGCGCCGGCTGCGCGTGCTCCGAGGGCGCCTCGCTCTTCGCGCAGGGGGCCGCGGTGCCCGGCTCGGCCGGCGCGTCACCCATGCGTGCCTGAGCGGGTAAGGCCGTGGCGGGCGCGGTGCGCATCGACTCCTGGGTACGCAGCAGCGCCCCGCGGGGATCCGTGGGGCCGGCGCCACCCTGAGGGCGCTCGTGGGAGGTGGGGTGCTCCGTCACGCGTGTCGAATCCATCCGTCCGGGACTGCGCTTCGTGAGCGCAGTGCGTCCCGCAAACCCGATACTTCGTCCCGCAGAAAGGCCGATACCCGGATTACGTGTCCTGGGAACGGAATTCCCGCGTGGTCAGAGGCAGTTCCTGTGGCACACACGGTACCGGCGGGCTCGCCGAACGACAGTACTGCCCGTCCGCCGGGCCGTCTCCGGCTCGTCCCGGTGTAACCCTCGTACCCCTTGATCACGTCTTGCCGCCCCTCGGTGACGTACGGTCAAGCCCTGCCCGAACTGCGGGAGTTGCCCCTGTGAACCATTGCGGAGGACGATCCTACGGTTGCGGACCGGGGGCGCATCAAGGGTCTCATGAGGACAAGTGCGCGGGCGTACGGTCCCAGTCGTCCGGGAGAGACGGTACTCCCCATGCCGGATTCGGGCGCCAGTGCTGCCAACCGTCCGAGAACGGCGGGCCCCACGCGCGGATCACCTCCACCGCCGACCGCCCCGCCTCCCGGACCCGCTCGGCCGCCGAAGCGTCCATCAGACCGTCCTGCTGGGCCTGCGCGAACTCGTCCTCGTCGAGCCAGTTCCACGATCGGTCCGGATACACGCAGATGTCCAGGAAGTGGTCCTCTGAGTCCACACCGCCGTCCCAACGGGCCAGTGGTGTCTCCAGATTGACGTACCAGTTCTTGAAACGCCAACCCTGCTCCCAGAACAGCCACACCGACCACGGCTCGCCCGGCCGTGCCAGCTTCAGCACTCCGGTGCCTGACCAGCGGCCGAGCCGCACGCTCCTGGGCTGCTTGTAGCGGGAGTCGAGCGGTACCGAGGTCAGCGAGGCGCCGTCCGCCAGCGCGGGTCGTACGCACTCGGTGCCCGGTGCCATCCACACGGCCAGCAGCTCCGCGTCGTCGCGCACCACCGTGACGGGACGCGCGATATGGAAGCGTTCGCCACCGTTCTCCCGGTAACGCCACAGGATCTGACTTCCCGGCTCCCAGAACGCCGTCGCCCCGCCCGCTTCCACTCGTCTCACCACTCCGTCGTCTCCCATGCGCAGATATTAGGTGTCATGCGCATATGACGCTGCGGTACCGGTCACGGTTCACGCCTCGGCGGGAATCGGTAACCCGGGGGACACCCGCGAAGGCCGGAACTCGCCGTCCGGTCACGGCCGTGTCATCCGCAGGACATCCAGCGCCTCGTCGAGCTGCTCCAGCGTCAGATCGCCGCGCTCGACGTACCCGCCGTCCAGGACGACCTCCCGGATGGTCCGCCGCTCCGCGAGCGCCTTCTTGGCCACCTTCGCGGCCTCCTCGTACCCGATGTACTTGTTGAGCGGGGTGACCACGGACGGGGACGACTCGGCGTACTCACGGGCCCGTTCCCGGTTCGCGACGATCCCGTCCACGGTCCGGTCGGCGAGCAGCCGCGAGACGTTCGCGAGCAGCCGGACGGACTCCAGCACGTTCTTGGCGATGACCGGCAGCATCACGTTGAGCTCGAAGTTGCCGGAGGCGCCCGCCGTGGTGACCGTGACGTCGTTGCCCGTGACCTGCGCGGCGACCATGAGAACGGCCTCCGGGATCACCGGGTTGACCTTGCCGGGCATGATCGAGGAACCGGGCTGGAGGTCGGGCAGCGAGATCTCCGCGAGACCGGTCCGCGGGCCCGACGCCATCCACCGCAGATCGTTGGCGATCTTGGTGAGGGAGACCGCGATCGTACGGAGCTGGCCGGACGTCTCGACGATCCCGTCCCGCGCGCCCTGCGCCTCGAAGTGGTCCCGCGCCTCGGTGAGCGGCAGCCCGGTGGCCCGCGCGACCTCCGCGATGACGGCGGCGGAGAACCCGGGCGGTGTGTTGATGCCCGTGCCCACCGCCGTTCCGCCGAGGGGGAGTTCGGCGAGCCGGGGGAGCGAGGCCGTGAGCCGCTCGACGCCGTACCGCACCTGGGCCGCGTAGCCACCGAACTCCTGGCCGAGAGTCACCGGCGTGGCGTCCATGAGATGTGTACGACCGGACTTCACGACGTCCGCGAACTCCACTGACTTGCGGGTGAGAGCGTCGGCGAGATGCTCCAGGGCCGGGATCAGATCACGCGTCACGGCGGCGGTGGCGGCGATGTGGATCGAGGACGGGAAGACGTCGTTGGACGACTGCGAGGCGTTGACGTGGTCGTTCGGATGCACGTTCCGGCCGAGCCGCTCGCTCGCCAGGGTGGCGACGACCTCGTTGGTGTTCATGTTCGACGACGTCCCCGAGCCCGTCTGGAACACGTCCACCGGGAAGTGCGCGTCCCAGCGGCCCTCCGCGACCTCGTCGGCCGCCTCCCGGATCGCCTCGGCGATGTCCTTGTCGAGCACGCCCAGTTCGGCGTTGACCTTCGCGGCCGCGCCCTTGATCCGGGCCAGGGCCTCGATGTGGGCGCGCTCGATGTGCTGCCCGGAGACCGGGAAGTTCTCGACCGCCCGCTGTGTCTGGGCCCGCCACTTGGCGTCCGCCGGCACGCGGACCTCGCCCATGGAGTCGTGTTCGACGCGGTAGTCACTCATGCCCGGTACAGCGTCCCGGCCGTCCGTGATGTTCCCGGCCGTACCCCGTCAGGGTGACCACGACCGACGCGGCGGCCCGGCCCGGTCCCGGGCCGGGCCGCCGTCACGGACTTCCGCGGAGGACTACGCCAGGCCGGGCCCGCGCACCGGGATCGACGTGAAGGTGGGCGCCGGGGCCGGGTCCTTGAAGAAGTCGTTGCCCTTGTCGTCGACGACGACGAACGCCGGGAAGTCCTCGACCTCGATCTTCCAGACGGCCTCCATGCCGAGTTCCTCGTACTCGACGACCTCGACCTTCTTGATGCAGTCCTGCGCGAGGCGGGCGGCGGGGCCGCCGATGGAGCCGAGGTAGAACCCGCCGTGCGACCCGCACGCGTCCGTGACCTGCTGTGACCGGTTGCCCTTCGCCAGCATCACCTTGGAGCCGCCGGCCGCCTGGAACTGCTCGACGTAGGAGTCCATGCGCCCGGCCGTCGTCGGGCCGAAGGAACCGGAGGCGTACCCCTCGGGGGTCTTCGCCGGGCCGGCGTAGTACACCGGGTGGTCCTTCAGGTACTGAGGCATCTCCTCGCCCGCGTCGAGCCGCTCCTTGATCTTGGCGTGCGCGATGTCGCGCGCCACGACCAGCGGCCCGGAGAGCGAGAGCCGCGTCTTCACCGGGTACTTGGTCAGCTCGGCGAGGATGGCGTCCATCGGCTGGTTGAGGTCGATCTTCACGACGTCGCCGGCCTCGTCGAGGTGCTCGTCCGTGGTCTCCGGCAGGAACCGCGCCGGGTCCGTCTCCAGCTGCTCCAGGAACACGCCCTCGGCGGTGATCTTCGCGACGGCCTGGCGGTCGGCCGAGCAGGAGACGGCGATCGCGACGGGGCAGGAGGCGCCGTGCCGCGGCAGCCGGACGACCCGCACGTCGTGGCAGAAGTACTTGCCGCCGAACTGCGCGCCGATCCCGATCTTCTGCGTCAGCTCGAAGACCTTCTCCTCCAGCTCCTTGTCCCGGAACCCGTGACCGAGCGGCGAACCCTCGGCCGGGATCTCGTCCAGGTAGTGCGCGGAGGCGTACTTCGCGGTCTTCAGCGCGTACTCGGCGCTCGTACCGCCCACCACGATCGCCAGGTGGTACGGCGGACAGGCGGCCGTCCCCAGCGAACGGATCTTCTCCTCCAGGAACTTCATCATGGACGCCTCGTTGAGGACGGCCTTCGTCTCCTGGTAGAGGAAGCTCTTGTTGGCGCTGCCGCCGCCCTTGGCCATGAACAGGAACTTGTACGCGCCGCCGTCGGTGGCGTACAGCTCGATCTGCGCCGGCAGGTTCGACCCGGTGTTCTTCTCCTCCCACATGGTGAGCGGAGCCATCTGCGAGTAGCGCAGGTTCAGGTTCAGGTACGCGTCGTAGATGCCCTGGGACAGGGCCCTCTCGTCGCCGCCCTCCGTGAGGACGTTCTGCCCGCGCTTGCCCATCACGATGGCCGTGCCCGTGTCCTGGCACATGGGCAGCACACCGGCGGCCGCGATGTTCGCGTTCTTCAGCAGGTCCAGCGCGACGAACTTGTCGTTGCTCGACGCCTCGGGGTCGTCGATGATCCGGCGGAGCTGCGCGAGGTGCGCCGGACGCAGATAGTGCTGGATGTCGTGGATCGCCTCGGCGGCCAGCTTGCGCAGCGCCTCCGGCTCCACCTTGAGGAACGTCCGCCCGTCGGCCTCGAAGGTGGAGACACCCTCGGAGGTCACCAGCCGGTACGGGGTGGTGTCCTCTCCCATGGGGAGCAGATCGGTGTACTCGAACTCAGGCATGTCGCCCATTCCTCACTCGGCACTCGGCTCTCGGCGCTCGACAAGACGGCGCGGCTGGCCTCCATCGGCAGCGTCCACCAGCGTAGAACCTGGCTCGGAGACCGGGCTTGTGAGGTAAGGCTCAGTTCGCCGGCCCCGAGTTGTCCACACCCCTGGTCGCGATCTATCGCGAGTGGGTACGCTGCTGCCGTGGACCTTCACAAGCGCCCCACCCAGGAATCGCCGTTGTCCGCTGCCGAGCTGCGCGCCTCCGACGCCGACCGCGACCGGATCGCCGACCTCCTGCGCGACGCCCTCGCCGAGGGCCGCCTCACCGCGGACGAGCACGCCGAGCGCGTCGAGGGCGTGCTCGCCGCCAAGACGGTGGGCGAGCTGGACGTCTTCGTACGGGACCTGCCGGCCGGTCAGGCCCGCAAGGCCGGGCCGGTGTATGTGCCGCCCGTCTCCTCCGTGCCCAACCGGCCGACGCCCGGCGCCATCCCGATCGACCCCGACGACCGGCTGGTCGCCGTCTTCAGCGCCTCCACGCGCAAGGGCCGCTGGCGGCCCGGCCGCCGGATCCACGCCTACGCGATATTCGGCAGCGTGGAGCTGGACCTGAGCGAGGCGCTCTTCGAGCATCGCCAGGTGATGATCAAGGTGATCTCGGTCTTCGGCAGCGTCGAGATCCGCGTCCCGGAGAACGTCTCGCTGCGCGGCAGCGGCGCCGGTGTCCTCGGTGACTTCGCGGTGGACGCGCTGGACTCGGAGGAGACGGACGCCCCCGTGGTCTATGTGGACGGACTGGCCGTCCTCGGGAGCGTCGAGGCGAAACCCAAGCGGGGCAAGGTGATCGCCGATCTCCTCGGCCGGGTCACCGACCATGTCGCTCGCAAGGTGGACGATCATTTGCGCAAACGTCTGGATCGTTGACGCTTGTGAATCGACCACGTCCGGACAGACCCCGAAGGGATCCGGTCCGGTTGTGACCACACGGTGTTGACAACGAATTCCAGCGGTTCGGGACTCAGTGCATAGGCCCGCGCACAGCGGGTAGGCCTTGCTGCATCGTCTCTCGCTCGCGAAGCCGTCGTCAGGAGTAGACCGTGCTGCATCCGCCGCATTCGTCCCTGCAGGTCGCTGCTGTTCCGCCCCAGCGGGTGCCAGTGCGAGACAGGGATCAGGACGCCCCGTGGCACACGGAGGCCGTGTGCCGGCGTGACGAGGCCGGGCTGTTCTTCGCCCCCTCCAAGGAACCCACCGCGTCCCGGCTCTCCCGAGAGGAAGCCGCCAAGCGTGTCTGTGCCCGCTGTCCCGTCATGGTCGAGTGCCGGGAACACGCACTCCTGCAACCCGAGCCGTACGGCGTCTGGGGCGGCCTCACCGCGGCCGAACGCCGCGTGGTGCTGGCCCGCAGGCGCCGCAGGGACGTCGAACTGCAGAAGGCCGCGCGGGCCAACGGGACGATAGCGGCGGCGGGTTAGCCCGCACCGCCGACCCGGCCTCGCACACCCACCGGACAGGGCGCCCTCTCCGCACAGGAGGGCGCCCTGTCCGCTGCGGCCCGCCGGGGGCGCGGGGAACTGCGCGACCGGCCACGCACGACGCGCAGTCGACGGACGGTCGAGGTACCCCACTCCTTCGGTTTGACCGGCGGAGCTACTTGGCCTTCTCGAAGTCGATGGAGCTGTAGGCCCGCAGCTTGCTCAACCGGTGCGTCGAATCGATCCGTCGCACCGTCCCCGACTTCGACCGCATCACGATCGAGTCGGTGGTCGCGGTCTCCGACCGGTACCGCACGCCGCGCAGCAACTCGCCGTCGGTGATCCCCGTGGCCACGAAGAACACGTTCTCCCCGGACACCAGGTCGTCGGTCGTCAGTACCCGGTCGAGATCGTGCCCCGCGTCGATCGCCCGCTGCCGCTCCGCGTCGTCCTTCGGCCACAACTTGCCCTGGATCGTGCCGCCGAGGCACTTCACCGCGCAGGCCGAGATGATGCCCTCGGGCGTACCGCCCACGCCGAGCAGCAGATCGACACCCGTGCCCTCGCGCAGCGCCAGGATCGAGCCCGCGACGTCGCCGTCGGAGATCAGCTTGATCCGGGCGCCGGCCTCCCGGATCTCCTTGATGATCCCCTCGTGCCGCGGCCGGTCGAGGATGACCACGGTCACATCGTCCGGCGCGGACCGCTTGGCCTTGGCGACCCGGCGGATGTTCACGGAGACCGGCGCGTCGATGTCGACGAAGTCGGCCGCCTCGGGTCCGGTGACCAGCTTGTCCATGTAGAAGACGGCCGACGGGTCGAACATCGTGCCCCGGTCGGCCGCCGCCAGCACGGCGATCGCGTTCGTCATGCCCTTGGCCGTCAGCGTCGTACCGTCGATCGGGTCCACGGCGATGTCGCACTCCGGGCCGGTGCCGTCACCGACACGCTCGCCGTTGAAGAGCATCGGGGCCTCGTCCTTCTCGCCCTCCCCGATCACGACGACACCGTTCATCGACACGGTGGAGACGAGGGTCCGCATGGCGCGCACGGCAGCTCCGTCCGCCCCGTTCTTGTCCCCGCGGCCGACCCAGCGGCCCGCGGCCATCGCGGCCGCCTCGGTCACCCGTACGAGCTCCAGGGCGAGGTTGCGGTCGGGGGCCTCGGAGGGGACTTCGAGCTCGGACGGCAGATGATGGTTCTCGGTCATCGGAGCGCACCTTTCTGATACGACGACGGCCGGATGAGGGTTCCGCTCGACTCTATCGTCAGTTCGACAGAATGAGCAGGGGACCCCACGGATGAGCAGACCGGGGCACCTGCGACGATGAGGGCGTGGCAGGTACGAAAGGCAAGCAGACCGTTCGCGACATGGTCCTCTCCCTCGGACTCATCATGCTGGCGGCGTGGGTCATCTATCTCTTCATCCCCCATGACGAGACCGAGCAGGAGCCCAAGCGCGTCGACTACCGCGTCGAACTGCTGACGGCACGTCGCGCGGCCTCCTACCCGGTGGCCGCGCCCGAAGGTCTGCCCGCC
Organism: Streptomyces sp. NPDC034049; assembly: GCF_055575575.1. Lineage (NCBI taxonomy): Bacteria > Bacillati > Actinomycetota > Actinomycetes > Kitasatosporales > Streptomycetaceae > Streptomyces > Streptomyces sp. NPDC034049. The sequence continues at coordinate 388,424 of NZ_JBVISJ010000002.1, read as the reverse complement.
GCCTGGAAGGCAACCTCCGTCCGCTTCCAGGGCGACGAGTCCGACCACTGGCACCTCGGGTTCCACGACCCCGAGGGGCAGTACGTGGGGATCGAGCAGTCCGCCGAGAAGCCCTCCCGGTTCATCGCGGACGCCACCCAGGACGCGAGGAAGACCGGGACCACGCAGGAGATCGGCGACGAGACCTGGGACCGGTACGAGGGGGACCGCTACGACGCCCTGGTCCTCGAGGGCGCGAATTCCACCACCGTGGTCACCGGCTCCGCGTCCTTCGCCCAGCTGACGAAGATGGCCGAGGCGCTCAGGACGGAGTGACCGCGCGTGCGGTGAACGTGCGACGGGCCCCGGCGAGTTCGCCGGGGCCCGTCGTGGTGTGCGGTGGGACTCAGACCGTGGTGACGACGTGGTCGAAGTCCAGGCGCGGGGAGCGCGGGTGCGACGCGCCCTCGCCGGGCCTGCCGATGTTGACGACCATCAGCGGCGTGTGGTCGTCGTCCAGGAACTCCTTCTGGACACCGGCGAAGTCGAAGCCGGTCATCGGGCCGGCGGCCAGGCCCGCGGCGCGGACGCCGATGATGAAGTACGCGGCCTGGAGGGCGGCGTTCATGCCGGCGGCGGACTCACGCGCCGCGCGCTCGGCGAAGAAGAGGTCCTTGGCCTGCGGGAACGCCGGGAAAAGGGTCGGCAGTTCCTCGTGGAACTCGTTGTCGGCGGCGAGGATCGCGACCAGCGGGGCGGCGGCCGTCTTGGCCTGGTTGCCCTCGGCCATGTGCGGCACCAGACGCTCACGGGCCTCGGCGGAGCGGACCAGCACGATCCGCAGCGGGGTCTGGTTGAAGGCGGTCGGACCGTACTTGACCAGGTCGTAGATCGCCTGCACCTGCTCATCGGTCACCGGCTCGTCGGTGAACGTGTTCGCGGTGTGGGCCTCGCGGAACAGCAGGTCCTGGGCGGCGGGGTCGAGAACGAGGGACATGGAACAACCTTCGTGCGATGGGTGCGGTGCGGGGGTGTACGTCATCGACCGTACGGGATTGAATTTCAACTTTCAACTAAAGTGGGCGTTGGTTGCGCACGTCACAGTGGCTCGTGGGAGTGCGGTGCGAGATGCGAGGGGGTGTGGCGACGGGCCGGAGAGGGCGAGGGTCAGCCGGCGGTGGTGCCCCGCCCGGGCCGCTCCGCCTCCTCTGCCGCGTCCTCCTCGGCCAGCGCCGCGTCCAGCCGGGCCCGTGCCCCGTCCAGCCAGCGGCGGCAGACCCTGGCCAGCTCCTCGCCGCGCTCCCAGAGCGCGAGGGACTCCTCCAGCGTCGTACCGCCCGCCTCCAGGCGCCGCACGACCTCGATCAGCTCGTCCCGCGCCTGCTCGTACCCGAGGGCGCGGTCGGCCTCCGAGACCCCGGCGGCCTCGGTCGTCCCCTCGGCCTCACTCACGTTGCTGGTCATGCGGCCCACCTTATGCGTCCCCTCCGACAGTCCCGGTCCCGTCGACGGTGCCCGCTCCGTCGACCCGGACGACGAACTCGCCCTCGGCCACCCGCGCCCGCAACGACTCCTCCGGCCCGACCTCGCCGGGAGCACGGACCACATGCCCGTCCGCCTTCTGCAGCACCGCGTACCCCCGCTGGAGCGTCGCCGCGGGGGAGAGGGCCACCACCCGCGCGTGCGTGTGCGTCAACTCCGAGGAGGCACGGTCCAGATGGTGCCCGAGGCAGCGGCGCCCCCGGTCGAGCAACGACGCCACATGGTCGGCGCGCTCGTCGATCATGCGGTGCGGATCCTCTATCGAGGGGCGCGCCAACGCATGGGCCAGCCCCCGCTCCTCCCGCTCCACCAAGGCCTGCACGCACCGCCGCGCCCGGTCCCGCAGCCACCGCACACGCTCGTACTCCTCGCCCACGTCCGGTACGACCTTCTTGGCCGCGTCGGTGGGCGTGGAGGCGCGCAGGTCCGCCACATAGTCCAGCAACGGCGTGTCCGGCTCGTGCCCGATCGCCGACACCACCGGCGTACGACAGGCCGCCACCGCCCGTACGAGCTGCTCGTCGGAGAACGGCAGCAGGTCCTCCACGCTGCCGCCGCCGCGCGCCACCACGATGACGTCCACGCCCTCCAGCGCGTCCAGCTCCTTCACCGCCTGCACGACCTGCGGGACCGCGTGCACCCCCTGCACGGGGACGTTGCGCACCTCGAAGCGGACGGCCGGCCAGCGGTGCCGGGCGTTCTCCAGCACGTCCCGCTCGGCGGCCGAGGCGCGGCCGCACACGAGGCCGATGAGCTGCGGCAGGAAGGGCAGCGGCTTCTTCCGCTCGGGCGCGAACAGCCCCTCGCTCGCCAGTGACTTCTTCAACTGCTCCAGCCGGGCCAGCAGTTCACCGACCCCGACCGGCTTTATCTCGGTGGCCCGCAGCGACAGCTGCCCGCGGGGCGCGTACCACTCGGGCTTCGCCAGGACGACGACCCGGGCGCCCTCGCTCACCACGTCGGCCACCGAGTCGAACACCTGGCGATAGCAGGTCACGCCCACGGAGATGTCGTGCGAGGGGTCCCGCAGCGTGAGGAACACGACGCCCGCGCCCGGTCGCCGCGACAGCTGGGTGATCTGCCCCTCGACCCACACTGCTCCGAGCCGGTCGATCCAGCCGCCGATGAGGCGGGAGACCTCGCCGACGGGGAGGGGGGATTCGGCGGATGTGTTCAGAGCCATGCGGCTGAGCGTAGTGGGGGGCGCCGACAAGGCCGCCTCGTGGACCAGGCCCTGCGCGCCTGAGAAGCACGGGGCGCAGCCCCTGCTTTTCAGGGGCGCGGGGAACTGCGCGGGCAACCACGAACCACCCGCACCCGCCGACGCACCCGAACCCCCACCCCAAGCCGCGCCCCCATCGGCGAAGGCCCCGCCCGGGGACCCCCTACGATGGAAGACATGACCGCTTCGCCTGGCCGCCGCCGTGTCCTCCTCGCCGCCCCGCGCGGCTACTGCGCGGGTGTCGACCGCGCGGTGATCGCCGTCGAGAAGGCCCTGGAGCAGTACGGGGCCCCGATCTACGTCCGCCACGAGATCGTCCACAACAAGTACGTCGTGCAGACGCTGGAGAAGAAGGGCGCCATCTTCGTCGAGCAGACGGAGGAGGTCCCCGAGGGCAACATCGTGATGTTCTCGGCGCACGGCGTCGCCCCGACCGTCCACGACGAGGCCGCCCGCGGCAAGCTCGCCACCATCGACGCGACCTGCCCGCTCGTCACCAAGGTCCACAAGGAAGCGATCCGGTACGCCAAGGAGGACTTCGACATCCTCCTGATCGGGCACGAGGGACACGAAGAGGTCATCGGCACCTCGGGCGAGGCGCCGGACCACATCCAGCTGGTCGACGGCCCCGAGGACGTCGCCAAGGTCGAGGTCCGCGACCCGTCCAAGATCGTCTGGCTCTCGCAGACCACGCTCTCCGTCGACGAGACGATGGAGACGGTCGGTGCGCTCAAGGAGAAGTTCCCGCTGCTCGTCTCGCCGCCCAGCGACGACATCTGCTACGCCACGCAGAACCGCCAGCTCGCCGTGAAGCAGATGGGCGCCCAGGCGGAGCTGGTCATCGTGGTCGGTTCACGCAACTCCTCCAACTCGGTCCGGCTCGTCGAGGTCGCCAAGCTCGCCGGCTCCCGCGAGGCGTACCTCGTGGACTACGCCAGCGAGATCGACGAGGCGTGGCTGGAGGGCGTGGAGACCGTCGGCGTCACCTCGGGCGCCTCGGTGCCGGAGGTCCTCGTCGAGGAGGTCCTGGAGTGGCTGTCCCAGCACGGCTTCGAGGACGTCGAACTGGTGAAGGCCGCCGAGGAGTCGATCACCTTCTCCCTGCCCAAGGAGCTGCGGCGCGACCTGCGCGAGGAGGCGGCCTCCCTGGTCGCCGAGCGCACCGGCCCGGGCGCCTGAGCGTCCGACCCCGCGTGTACGGCCCCGGAACGTGAAGGTTCCGGGGCCGTAGCCGTGCGGGCACGTGAGGATTCCGGCCCCCGTCGGCTACCGGCCCCCTCGCGAACGTGACTGTCAGTCGTACGACGTAACGTAGGGCCATGCACATCTTCGGCGTGGACATCGGTGGTTCGGGGATCAAGGGTGCCCCCGTGGACCTGGATCTGGGCGACCTGGCGGACGAGCGGCACAAGGTGCTGACCCCGCACCCGGCGACGCCGGACGCGGTGGCCGACGGGGTCAAGGAGGTCGTCGACCACTTCGGCTGGACCGGCCCGGTCGGCATCACCTTCCCCGGTGTGGTCACGGGCGGTGCCACGATCCGTACGGCGGCCAACGTCGACAGGAGCTGGATCGACGTCGACGCGCGTGCCCTGCTCGGTGAGCGGCTCGGCGGCCTGCCGGTGACCGTGGTGAACGACGCGGACGCGGCGGGTGTGGCAGAGGTCCAGTTCGGCGCGGGGCGCGACCGGCAGGGCACGGTCATCCTGCTCACCTTCGGCACGGGCATCGGCAGCGCGGTCTTCTCCGACGGCGTCCTCGTCCCCAACACGGAGCTGGGCCACCTGGAGCTGCACGGCCACGACGCCGAGACCCGCGCCTCCACCAAGGCCAAGGAGGACCACGACCTGACCTGGGAGCACTGGGCCAAGCGCGTCACCAAGTACCTCGGCCACGTCGAGATGCTCTTCTCACCCGAACTCTTCATCATCGGCGGCGGCGTCAGCCGCAAGTCCGCGAAGTTCCTCCACCTCATCGAGGACATCAGGGCGGAGATCGTCCCGGCCCAGCTCCAGAACAACGCGGGCATCGTGGGCGCGGCGATGCGGGCGGCGAAGCGCGGCTAGGGGCCGGCGCGGTTCGGTTGCGTTGTCGGCTGCCGGCCCGGTGGGGCTTCTCGCGCAGTTCCCCGCGCCCCTGAAAGACCAGGCCCTGCGGGCCTGGAAGACCACGGTCCTGCGGGCCTGGAAAGCGACGGGGCTGCGCCGCTGAAAAGCACAGGGCGCAGCCCCTGCTTTTCAGGGGCGCGGGGAACTGCGCGAGAAGCCCCGCGCACCCGCACCCGCACCCGCACCCGTACGACGGCCTCTCGCGACCCTTCGCGCGGAGCGCCCGCTACCCCCGGGGCTACCCCCGGGGCACGGTACGGCGCGGCTGGGCCGGAGGCCGTGGCGCCCGGGGCCCGACCGGCCGGTGGTCGTACGATCCCGGCCCACCAGGCGCTGCTCCCCGCCCCTGCCCACCGACCCGAGCCCGCCCCTCCCGGCCCACCAGGCGCTGCTCCCCGCCCCTGTCCATCTCCCGCTCGGCGGCCCGGCGGGCCATCAGCCGCAGCTTGCGCACGGTCACGATGACGCCGGCGACGAGGGTGCCGCCGTAGAGCCAGCCGGCCTGCATGGCGAGGGCGGTGACCAGGGCCATCAGATGCCCCCCGAGGCCGCCTTCGCCCTCGGCGAGCGGCGGCAGCCCGACCGCGAAGGCGATCGGCACGACGACGGGCGCGCTCGCCAGGTCACCGCGCCGCACCCACACCGCGCCCAACGCGCTGACCAGCAGGAACAGCACCCCGTACACGGCGGCGGAGGCGCCGAGGAGCAGCCGGTCGAGCCCGGCCAGCACGAACATGGACACCCCGCAGAACAACCCGCAGCCCAGCCCGGTGAGGCGCGGGTTGGGCATCCGGCGCACGGCCCGCGCGACGTTCCGCACGGCTCGGACCGAGGGCGGCACGGGCCCGCGCGCGACCGGAGCACGACGTGGCACGCCCGCGCCGGGGACCCGGCCCCCTCTGCCCGCCTGCGGCGGAAGGGGCGAGGCGCCGCGCTGCGGCCCGGTGCGTCGGGGATGCGGGGGGTGCGTCCTCTGCTGGTGCTCCACTCGTCCAACTTAGGTCGGTTAATGTGCCGAATGGGTTCACAGACACGCCGTCGAGCGGACCTTGGCCAAGCGTTCGATACCTCGCCGGGTCGGGTGCCGGTACGCCGTAAACTGGGGGATCGGCCGGCCTTCCGGCCGCTGGGGCACGATCCGCCGGACAGGCTCCGGGCCGGCCCCAGGCCCAGCCGCTCCAGCCCCGGCCGCCTGGCCCTCCTACGTACGGGAAGTCGCAAACGTGTCGCTCACGATCGGAATCGTCGGTCTGCCCAACGTCGGCAAGTCGACCCTGTTCAACGCCCTGACCAAGAACGACGTGCTGGCGGCCAACTACCCGTTCGCCACGATCGAGCCGAACGTCGGTGTCGTGGGCGTCCCGGACGAGCGCCTGACCAAGCTCGCCGAGATCTTCAGCTCGCAGCGCGTCCTCCCGGCGACCGTCGACTTCGTCGACATCGCGGGCATCGTGCGCGGCGCCAGCGAGGGCGAGGGCCTCGGCAACAAGTTCCTCGCCAACATCCGCGAGTCGGACGCGATCTGCCAGGTCATCCGTGCCTTCCAGGACGAGAACGTCGTACACGTCGACGGCAAGGTCTCGCCCAAGGACGACATCGAGACGATCAACACCGAGCTGATCCTCGCCGACCTCCAGACCATCGAGAAGGTCCTGCCGCGCCTCCAGAAGGAGTCGCGCATCAAGAAGGACATCGCGCCGAAGGTCGCGGCCGTCGAGGCGGCCAAGGAGATCCTGGAGAAGGGCGACACCCTGTTCTCGCAGGGCATCGTGCAGGGCTCCGGCAACGAGGAGCTCCTCCACGACCTGCACCTGCTCACCACCAAGCCGTTCCTGTACGTCTTCAACGTCGACGAGGACGAGCTGACCGACGAGGACTTCAAGAACGAGCAGCGCGCCCTGGTCGCCCCCGCCGAGGCGATCTTCCTCAACGCCAAGCTGGAGGCGGACCTCGCCGAGCTGGACGAGGCGGACGCGATGGAGCTCCTGGAGTCGGTCGGCGCGGAGGAGCCTGGCCTCGCCACGCTCGCCCGCGTCGGCTTCGACACCCTCGGCCTCCAGACCTACCTCACCGCCGGTCCCAAGGAATCCCGCGCCTGGACCATCAAGAAGGGCGCCACCGCCCCCGAGGCCGCCGGCGTGATCCACACCGACTTCCAGAAGGGCTTCATCAAGGCCGAGGTCATCTCCTTCGCCGACCTGGTGGAAACCGGCTCGGTCGCCGAGGCCCGCGCCAAGGGCAAGGCCCGCATGGAGGGCAAGGACTACGTCATGCAGGACGGGGACGTCGTCGAGTTCAGGTTCAACGTCTGAACGGGTGACCTGACGCCACGTCACTGGCGCCAAGCGCGCAGGCCGGAAGGGGCCGGGCTCAGGGGAGCCCGGCCCCTTCCGCTGTGTGCGCGGCACCTCGATGGGGACGCGGGACCTTCGAGGGGCGGTCTTCGGCTGTTTTGTGTCGGGAACGTACGGGTTTGGGGTGTCGATCTCCCGGGGTGGGCAGTTCTTCGGCAGATCGGCAGATCGGCAGATCAGGCTGCACATCAGGCTGGGGAGGGGGACCACATGTGGGTGGCATGGGCGATTCTCGGTGTGTTCGTCGTGTTCAACGGTGAGTTCCGGGTGCTGGCGATCGCCGCCGGAGCGCTGTTGCTGTGGGTCGGGCACAAGCGCGGCAACATGCTGCTGACGGCGCTCGGCGCGGGGTTCCTCGCGCTGATGCTGTACGCGGCGTACTGACCCCACCCCGGCTCCCGCCGGTCCCGCGGTCCTCAGGCCCCCGCCAACCCCGTCTTCACACCCGCGCCGCACAGCGGCACCACCGCCGTGCGCGACCCCAGCGCTCCGTCCCGCACCGCCGCCCAGCAGGCCACGCCCGTGGACTCGACGTACAGGCCGCGGGAGGCCAGGTCGCGTTGGGCGTGGCGGATCTGGTCCTCCGTCACGGTGAGGAAGGCGCCGCCCGAGTCGCGCACCGCGCGGAGGATCTGGCGGGCCCGGGGCGGGCGGGGGATGGCGATGCCCTCGGCGAAGGTGGGTGCCGTGGGAGTCGTCCCGACGAGGTCGTCGGCGCCCTCGGTCCAGGCATGGGCGAGCGGCGCCACGGCGGCCGACTGGACGGCGTACAGGGCGGGGCGGCGGTCGATGAGGCCCGCCGCGTGCAGTTCCGCGACGGCCAGGGCCGCGCCCAGCAGCAGCGTGCCGTTGCCCACCGGTACGACGATCACCTCGGGAAGGCGGCCGCCCAGGTCCTCCCACAGTTCGTGGACGTATGTCTTGGTGCCGTGCAGGAAGTACGGGTTGTAGACGTGCGAGGCGTAGAAGACGCCGTCCTCGTCCGCCGCCTCGCGGGCCACCCGGGCCGTGGCCTCGCGGTCGCCGTCGACGAGGTGGAGCTGCGCGCCGTGCGCCCCGATCTGCTCCAGCTTCTTGTCCGACGTGCCGGCCGGGACGTACACCGTGCAGGGCAGCGCGGCCCGTGCGCAGTAGGCGGCGACCGCCGTGCCCGCGTTGCCGCTGCTGTCGGCGATCACCTGCCGGGGGCCGAGCCGTAGCGCCAGCTCGGCGAGGAGCACCGCGCCCCGGTCCTTGAAGGACAGCGTCGGCATCAGGAAGTCGAGCTTGGCCCGGATGCCCTCCCGCAGTTCGACGAGCGGGGTCCGGCCCTCGCCCAGCGACACCGTCGGCGACGTCAGGGGGAGGCATTCCGCGTACCGCCAGAGCGAGTTCACCCGGCCGGAGAGGGACTTCAGCGAGGCCGGTGTGGGTGCGAAGTCCAGGTCCAGGGGGCCGCGGCAGGCCGGGCAGCACCAGGCGAGGGAGGCGGCGGCGACGCGCGTGCCGTCCGTCGGGCAGAAGCGATCCGGCAGAGGGGTCATGAACGCAGGTTAGTTCGAGCGGGGGCGCTCGGCAGGGGTGGCCGGGCGGAGAGAGGAGGGGGTGGCGGTCGCCCACCGCGCCTTCCGGCCCGCCCGGCGTATCGCCCGACCCCGTCCCCCGCTTACCATGCGCCCAGTCGTACGTCAGTTCCCCTTCGGTTCGGCGCAAGGAGCATCCGTACCCGTGGCCACGCCCCCGCCCTTCGGGCCTCAGCAGCCGCCCGAAGGTGGCCCGTTTCCGTCGCCTGGGCAGCCGCCGGCGGGCGGTGGCGGGCAGCCGTACCCGTACGGGGCGGGCGCCGAGCCCTGGGGGCGGGCCTGGGGGCAGCCGTATCCGGCCTGGGGGTCCACCCCACCGGTCAACGGGCTCGCGATCACCGCCTTCGTGCTCGGTGTGCTCTGCTTCCTGCCCGGGATCGGGCTGGTGCTCGGCGTCGTCGCGCTGGCGCAGATCAGGAAGAGGGGCGAGCGCGGCAGGGGCATGGCGGTGGCCGGAATCGTGCTGTCGACGGTCGGCGCGCTGCTGATCACCCTCGCCTGGACCACGGGCGGCGCGCGGGACGCGTGGGACGGCGTCCGTGACGCGGCGCAGGGCGCGGGCGGCACTTTCTCGGTGGCGAAGGGCGAGTGCTTCGACTCGCGCACCGGAACCCTGGAGGGGTACGCGTACGACGTCGACATCGTGCCGTGCGGCGGTGAGCACGACGCCGAGGTGTTCGCCAACTTCCCCGTGCCGGGCGACGACCGCGCGGACGGTGACTATCCGGGCGACGACGCGATGGCCGAGGTCGCCGACGACCGGTGCTACGAGCTCTCGGAGGCGTACGCGATGGACGCCTGGGCGCTCCCGGCCGAGGCCGACGTCTACTACTTCACGCCCACGCGCGAGAGCTGGCGGTCCGGCGACCGCGAGATCACCTGCATGTTCGGCAACGTGGACCCCGAGGCCGGCCTGACGGGCTCGCTGCGGCAGGACGCGACGACCCTCGACGACGACCAGTTCGCCTTCCTGGAGGCCGACGCGATCCTGAACGACGCCTTCGACTCGATGCCGGAGACGACGTACGTCGAGGACGACCTGGCCGGGCACAAGGAGTGGGCGCCGGAGGTGGCCGACGCCCTGGACCGGCAGGCGACCGCCCTGCGCGCACACGACTGGGACCCCGCCGCCGAGGAGGCCGTCTCCGAGTACGCCGACGCCCTGGACGAGGCGCGCGAGGAATGGGACGCGGCGCACGAGGCGAGCGACGCCGAGGACTTCGACGAGCACTGGGACGCGGCGCACCGGCAGACGGACGGCACCCTGGCCATCACCGCGCGCAAGGCTCTGGGGCTGGCCACCGGACCGCCGGCGGGCGACGACGGGGACACCGGCGGCGGCGACGGCGAGGAGGGGCCCGGCGCGGAGGTGTGACGGCGTCCATAGTGGGGAGAAAGTGCCTGCGTAAAGCCCTCACCGGGCACATGTCATCACATCGAGTGATTCTCTGGCCTTTGCTTGCATGGCCGAACCCACGGTTGCCACGCTGTTGCTGTCTGTACATCCAGATGGGAGCGGCCAGTGACTTTCGGTGAGCAGCCGGCGTACTTGCGTGTCGCGGGTGATCTCCGCAGGAAGATCGTGAACGGATCGCTGCCGCCGCACACCCGCCTTCCGTCCCAGGCCCGTATCCGCGAGGAGTACGGCGTCTCGGACACGGTCGCGCTGGAGGCCCGCAAGGTGCTCATGGCCGAGGGGCTGGTGGAAGGTCGCTCGGGGTCGGGCACCTATGTGCGGGAGCGGCCGGTGCCGCGCCGGGTCGCCCGTTCCGGGTTCCGGCCCGCCGGGGGTGCCACGCCCTTCCGGCAGGAGCAGGCCGACGCCGCGGCGCGCGGCACCTGGGAGTCGCGCAGCGAGCAGGTCGAGGCGGGACGGACGGTCGCCGAGCGGCTCGCGATCCAGACCGGCGACCGCGTGATGTGCACCCGGTACACCTTCCGGGACGCGGGGGAGACGATGATGCTCTCCACCTCCTGGGAGCCCCTCGCCCTCACGGGCCGCACACCCGTGATGCTGCCCGAGGAGGGCCCCCTCGGGGGTATGGGCGTCGTCGAGCGGATGGCGGCCATCGACGTCGTCGTCGACAACGTGACCGAGGAGGTGGGCGCCCGGCCCGGCCTGTCCGAGGAGCTGCTCGCCCTCGGCGGTGTACCCGGACATGTCGTCCTGGTCGTCCACCGCACCTACTTCGCCTCCGGGCGCCCGGTGGAGACGGCGGACGTGGTGGTGCCGGCGGACCGTTATCAGGTGGCGTACCACTTGCCGGTGAAGTGAGGCCGGGACGCGGCCCGTTCGGACATCCGACGGCATTCGTGTGTAGCGGACGGTGACGGGGGCATGGGTCAAGTGGCCCTTGCCGAAGGGAAGTTGAAACCGTCACCGCCTCGGGTGATCCGGTCCGAACGTAGTTCGAATTCGGTCGTTCTTGGCGACGGGCCGTCATGGCGCCCGGCAGGTGCCCGTTCCGTGCGCAGGGCGCGGGACCGCTGCTCGTCGGAGCGCTGGGGGGTGCGCGGGTGGTGATCGACGGCGCGTTCGACGGGGTGCGCCCCCCTCGTTCTGGCTGGTTGCGTACCTCTTTGTGAGAAGTCGGATTCGCTCCGTGAAGGTTAGGCGTACGCTCGGGCATATGCGGATTGCGGTTTCCTTAGGTGGTGGGGCGCGGCGGCATCCGGGGGCGGGACCTGGAGAGGCCGGGGCGAGAAGGAGCGGTGGGGGTCGATGAACGACGGCACGATCACTCTTCCCTGGCTCGTCATAAGGCAGGACGACAACGGCAATCGCTACCGGGTGGGCAGGTACGCGACGCGCGCCGAGGCACAGCAGATCGCGGACAGCCTCGATGCCCGCGGCCACAAGCAGCTCTACTGGGTCGAACGCATCGGGCAGAACGGCCAGAACGGGATGAGTGTGAGCAAGTGACTCACCCTGCCCGGCGCTCGTGTCCGCTCCCGTAGGCTCCCGCGCATGACCGAACCGATCGTGGTGGTGGGGGCCGCTCTGCTGAGCGGCGGCCGACTGCTCGCCGCGCGCCGCAGCGCACCGCCCGAGTTGGCCGGACGGTGGGAGCTGCCGGGCGGCAAGGTGGAGCCCGACGAGTCCCCCGAGCAGGCGCTCGTGCGTGAGCTGCGGGAGGAGTTGGGTGTCGAGGCGAAGTCCGCGGAGCGGGTGCCCGGTGAGTGGGAGGTGCGGCCGGGCTATGTGCTGCGGGTGTGGATCGCGCATCTGCTGTCCGGTGAGCCCCGGGCGCTGGAGGACCACGACGAGCTGCGCTGGCTGACCGTGGACGAGGTGTGGGACGTCGACTGGCTCGACCAGGATGTGCCGGCCGTGATGGAGGCGGCGCGACTGGCCTGGGGTGACGCAGGCGCGTGATGAGGTGCCGGGTGCGTGTCCACGTCCCGCACCCGGCGCTGAGCCTGTCCGTCCCGTTCGGGAGGGCTCTGCCCCCTGCTGTTTCGTCCCTGTTCGCGCAGTTCCTCGCGCCCTTTCTGGTCCGGGTCGTCGGTTGTGGGTTGTCGGCTCTACGCCGTTCGTGCCACAGTGCGCCCTCGTGCGCGGTACTTCGTGCGGGATATCGGGTATGTGCCCATTAACCCCATGAAACCGGACAGGGTCTGCTTCTGGACTGGGAAGTGATCGGCGTGATCGACAGCGGAGACGACTGCGCCGAGTGGACCTTTCCCGCGCAGCCGGGAGCGGTGCGGGGCGCTCGTGCGGTGGTGCGAGGGAAGCTGCGCGAGTGGGGCCTGGAGGTGCTCGCCGACATCACCGCCCTGTTGGTGAGCGAACTCGTGACCAACGCGCTGCGGCACGCGACCGGACCCATCGGCGTGCGGCTCGTGCGTCCCGCCGACCCCTCCGGGACTCTCCTGGTCGAGGTCTCCGACCCGCTGCCCGACCCGCCGCGTGAACGCGCGGCCGATGTCGACGACGAGAGCGGCCGGGGCCTTCAGCTGGTGGCCTGTTCCTCGCGGGCCTGGGGTACCCGCCCCGGAGAGGCGGGCAAGACCGTCTGGTTCGAGCTGGCGGTTCCCGGCTGAGCGCCTCCGTCGGCGTACGGGGTGAAGGTCCGGATGCACGGCGGGCGTTCACGGCGTACGGGAGGGGGGAGGGGGCGGCTCCCGGGGGCGCGCGTGCGACCGGCTGGTTCAAGCCAGTAGCGCTGGCTGGAGTCTTTGATTCGAGGGGGCAACGCCTGGTTAGAAGACTTGGGAGTATGTCGCAGCCGGTCCAAAAACGATCGGGACTGTGCTGTGATCGTGAACACCGTGTTGCGCGGCGCCGTAGTGCTGGATACTGCGGGCAGCCGCCCCTGGTGACCGAAGCCGGACGCGGTGAGCTGGAGGGGACGGTTCGCGTGAGCGAGATACCAGCGAAGGCCACGAAGTCCACGGGTTCGAGGAACCCGTCGGACCGCGCGAGGCCCGAGGCCGCAGACGATTCAGGCCTGGGCGGAGCCACACGCGACAGCGGCGCCGTGCGCGAGAGCGCGGGCGACGAGCCGAAGAGCGGCGAGCGCACCGGCGCGCGTCGCCCCGGTGTGCGCGGCCACGGCGCGACCGGATCCGCCGGTGACGCGGCTGAATCCGCCGGTGGCCCGGGTGTCATGGGTGGTCACGGGGTCGGCGACCCGATGTGGCAGACCAGCCCGCCCGGCTCCATGTACGACTACATCAAGGTCGCTTCGTTCTCGATCGGTCCTGACGGACTCGTCGACCAGTGGAGTCTGCGGGCCGAGCAGTTGTTCGGTATTTCGGCGGAGCGGGCCGTGGGGATGGACCCCATCGAGGCCTTCGTCGACCCCGATCGGCGTGCCGAGGGCCAGCGGAAGATGGCCGAGGTCCTCGACGGCCGGGAGTGGACCGGGGTGGTCCCCTTCCGTGTGCCGACTCCCGGCGGGGCGGAGGGGCTCGCCGAGGTATATGTGATGCCCACCACCGTGGCCGGTGGCGAACGGGCGGCCGTGTGCATCGTCGTGGACGTCCGGACCCTGCGCCGGATAGAGACCGACCTTGCCGCTTCGCAGGCCATTTTCGGCCAATCCCCGTTCGGGTTCCTTCTGATCGACACCGATCTCCGGGTGCGGCGCGCCAATCAGCGGTTCGCCGCCATCTACGGGGGCGAGGTCGACGACCACCGCGGCCGGGGCGTGCACGACTATCTCCGGTCCCCGGAGGCCGAACGGGTCGAGGCGACCCTGCGCCGGGTCCTGGAGACCGGCGACTCGATCACGGACATGCACATCACCGGCTTCGTGCCCAGCTCCGAAGAGCGCCGCCACTGGTCCGTCAACCTCTACCGCGTGCACAGCGGCACCGGCCGCCCCATCGGCATCGCCTGGCTCGCCATCGACATCACCGCCCGCCGCGCCGCCGCCCGCGAGGCCGCCGCGGCCCGGCGGAATCTCGCCCTCCTCAACGAGGCGGGCTCGCGCATCGGCAACTCCCTCGACCTGGAGACCACCGCCCGCGAACTCCTCGACGTCGTCGTCCCCGGCTTCTGCGACCTGGCCACCGTCGACCTCTACCAGGGCCTGCTGGTGGGCGACGAGACCCCGCCCGGACTCGCCGACGGAAGCGCCGAGCTGCGCCGGGTCGCCTTCGCCAGCGCCGTCTCCGACGCGCCGTTCGTCGGCGGACCCGCCCCCGTGCGCGTCGGGGCCGTCCACCACTACCCGTTCAACTCGGCCTGTTCGGACGCCCTGCGCACCGCGCGCCCCCAGGAGGTGCCCGAGGAGGGCAACCTGATCCAGTCGACGCTCGCCGTGCCGATGGTCGCGCACGACACCGTCGTCGGACTCGTGCAGTTCTCCCGGACCAAGGGCAGCGAGCCCTTCGGCGAGCGCGACCGGGGACTCGCCGTCGAGCTGGCCGCGCGCGCCGCCGTCTGCATCGACAACGCGCGGCTGTACCGCCGCGAGCACGAGCGCGCCCTGATCCTTCAGCGCTCCCTGCTGCCGCCGGGCGACCCCGAGGCCTCCGGGCTGGACATCGCCTGCCGCTATCTGCCGGGCAACGCGGCCACCGAGGTCGGCGGAGACTGGTTCGACGTCATAGAACTCCCCGGCCACCGCACGGCACTCGTCGTCGGCGACGTGATGGGCCGCGGACTGCGGGCAGCGGTGGCGATGGGTGAACTTCGTACGGCTGTCCGTACGTTGGCCCTGCTGGACCTGGAGCCCGCCGAGGTCCTCTCGGCGCTCGACGAGATCGCCCGTGGCCTCGGCACCCCCGGCGGCGTCCAGTCGACCTCGCGCACCGCCGCCAGCCGGCCCAGCGACAAGGACCTCTCCGAGGTCTACCTCGCGACCTGCGTCTACGCCGTCTACGACTCGGTGACCCGCCGCTGCACCTTCGCCAACGCCGGCCATCTGCCGCCGGTGCTGGTCGAGCCGGGCGAGAGCGCGCTGATGCTCGACGTACCGCCCGGCATGCCGCTCGGGGTCGGCGGCGAGCCGTTCGAGGAGGTGGAGGTCGAACTGCCCGAAGGGGCACTGTTGGCGCTCTACACGGATGGACTGGTCGAATCCCGCGATCACCCCCTCGACGAGGGCCTCCAGGCGTTCGTCGGCGCGCTCACCGACCCCGGTCAGCCGCCGACCACGCTCCGCGCGGACACACCCCGGTCCCTGGAGGACGTCTGCGACCACGTCCTCAACACCCTCGACACCCACCACGGCGAGGACGACATCGCGCTGCTGATGGCCCGTGTGCAGGGGCTGCCGGAGGACTCCGTCGGCGACTGGACCCTGCCGCGTGAGCCGCGCAGCGTGGGGCGCGCCCGGGAGTACGCACGCGGGCGACTGCTGGCGTGGGATCTGGAGCCGCTCGTCGACACGGCGGAACTGCTGGTCAGCGAGCTGGTCACCAACGCGCTGCGGTACGGCGAGGGCGAGATACGGCTCCGGCTGCTGCTGGACAGGACGCTGGTGTGCGAGGTGTGGGACGCCGGGCTCGTGCAGCCGCGCCGGCGTCGCGCCCGGGACACGGACGAGGGCGGACGGGGGTTGCAGCTGGTCGGGCTGCTCTCCGCCGCGTGGGGCTCGCGCCGGACACCTCGCGGCAAGACGGTGTGGTTCGAACTGCCGCTGCCGGGCGGGGAGCACGGCCTGACGGATCCGGCGGAGGCGTTGCTCAGCTTGTTCTAGGGCCGGTTGGGGAGAGGGGGCGGCCCGCCGTTCAGCGGCGGCCGCTCGTCGCTCTGCGGGCCCGGGTGGCCGTTCCGCCGTAGCAGGCGGGGCCTCGTGGGTCCGTCCGGCCGGTGTCCTCGGCGGGTTCGCCGAGGATGATGCCGCCCAGGAGGGCTCCGGCGAGTCCGTCGCCGACGGGGCCGCCGTACGGGTTGCCGTACGCCCGTACGTCCTGCTCGGCCAGGCCGCGGGCCTCCGCGGCGAGGGTGTCCGCGCGGTGGGCGTGGTCGGCGCTCTCGTCCTCTCCGGCGAGCCCCAGGTGCCGTTCCGCCTCCGCCAGCCGGATCCTGGCCCGGACGCCCACCGCCGCCCGGTGCGTGGTGATGAAGTCGGCCGCGACCGCGACGGCGCTGCGGGACGGCAGGAGCCGGCGGCCCTGGCGGCGCAGGACGTCCAGGGGGTCGTCGTACGGGCCCGTGTACGGGGCGCCCTGCTTCGCGAGCTCGGCGGCGCGGGTCAGCTCGGCGGCGAGCCGCTCCACTCCGGTCACGAACAGGTCCGCCTGGTGGATCGCGCCCTCGGCGGCCCGTAGGTGCACAGCCGCGGTGTCCAGGTCGCCGGGGTAGGCGGACTGCCGGGCCCGGTTCAGCTCGGTGGTCGCGAAGACCAGGCGGTCCTTGGCCTGCTCGACGTGGCCGGCGACGGGGAGGGAGGCGGCCGGGGCGTAGGTGTCGTGCAGGGCGGTGAGGATGCCGGCCGCGGTCGCCGTACGACCGGTCAGCTCACGGAAGCGGGTCTCGGCGCACTCCAGGGCGGGGGTGATGTCCCGCTCCAGGGCCCGGAGTTGATCGAAGGCGGGGGTCGCGGTGTCGAGCCGCCGCTGTGCCGTCGTGCACCGGGTGAGGATCTCCTCCAGCAGTGCGCGCTCCTCGTCGGGCGACAGCGTTTCGCTCTCCTCCTCCAGCCGCAGGCCCGCTCCGAACGCGGCCACCAGTTCGCCACGCGCGTCCGTCAACGCCTCCACGAACGGCCGCACCGCGTCCCGCGCCGCGGGCGTCTCCGCGAAGGGCTGAGCCGGATCGAGCACGAACGGCCGGGCCGCACGCGAGCCGAGGGAGCCGGCCGCCGGGGGTTCCGCCGCGTCAGACTCGTCGGCGTCGGGCTTCTCGACGTCGGGCCGGTCGAGGCCGGACTTCTCCATGTCCGGCCTGCTCGCAGCCGGCCGGTCCGTGGGCGGCTGGTCCGTGTCGGGTTTGTCGGGGCCCGGGGGGACCACGCCCGACTCGGTCGTATCCGGCTGGTCCGCGTCCGGTCGGGGCTCGCGGTGATCCGGGGCGGCCTCCGGGGACGGCTCGGCCTCGGCGGGGCCCGGTTCCTCACCCGCGGGTGGCGTGGTGGCGCGGTGGCCCGGGCGAGCCGCCGCGAAGCCGAGTTCCTCGGTGCTGGTGCGGACGCTGTCGTCGGTTTCGACGAGCAGGCGCCGGGCGCGGTGGCGCAGGTCGGTCAGCGGGGTGGTGGGGGCTTCGAAGCCGCCGGTCGGGGTCGTGCGCAGCCGGGCGCGGCGTCTGCGTCGTACGAGGGAGTACGCGGCGACGGCGACGGCCGTGCCCGCGGCGGCCACCGGCAGGACCAGATCCGAGCCGGAGCTGTCGTCGGCCGGAGCCGCGATCCCCTCGGTGGCCGTCGCGGGCACGGCGAGCCGGGTGGGGGCGGCGGGCGCGGGCCGAGCGCCGACGGGCGGGCCCATGACCCGGACCACGGACCGCTCGGCGGTGTGCGGGGCCGTGGGCGGCCCCTCGGCGGCCGTCCGCGTCGCCGTGGGCAGCAGGAGCCACGCCAGGGCCACGAGCCCCCCGAACGCGGTGTGGGCCACGCGCACGGCTATGTGGGACGTGGCCCCGCGCGCTCGGCTCCTTCTCAGACGCGACGTCACATTCGGGAGCGTATGGCCGGTGACGGGCGCCCGCGAGCGGGGTGGGCCGGAGTGGGGGAGCCGCCCGTGCGCGGGACGGGCGGGGCGTCACCCGCCCGCCCGGGACCTCACCCCGCCGAGGAGCGCCTCCTGATCTTCGAGCCGAGCCACACCAGCGGGTCGTACTTGCGGTCGACGGCCCGCTCCTTGAGGGGGATCAGGGCGTTGTCCGTGATCTTGATGCCCTCGGGGCACACCTCGGTGCAGCACTTGGTGATGTTGCAGTAGCCGAGACCGTGCTCCTCCTGGGCCGTCCTCTTGCGGTCCAGGCCGGTGTCCTCGGCCGCGTCCAGCGGATGCATGTCCAGTTCCGCGACCCGCATCAGGAAGCGGGGACCCGCGAAGGCGGGCTTGTTCTCCTCGTGGTCGCGGACGACATGGCAGGTGTCCTGGCAGAGGAAGCACTCGATGCACTTCCGGAACTCCTGCGGGCGGTCCACGTCCTCCTGCATCATCCGGTACTCGCCCGGGCCGAGCTTCTCCGGCGGCACGAAGGCCGGGACCTCGCGCGCCTTGGTGTAGTTGAACCCCACGTCCGTGACCAGGTCACGGACCACCGGGAAGGCGCGCAGCGGGGTCACGGTGATCGTCTCGTCCCGCTCGAACACCGACATGCGGGTCATGCACATCAGCCGGGGACGGCCGTTGATCTCCGCCGAACACGAACCGCATTTGCCCGCCTTGCAGTTCCAGCGGACGGCGAGGTCGGGGGCCTGGGTCGCCTGGAGGCGGTGGATGATGTCGAGGACCACCTCGCCCTCGTTCACCTCGACCCTGAAGTCCTTCAGACCACCGCCCTCGACGTCGCCGCGCCACACCTTGAAGCGGGCCTCGTAACCGCTCATGACCGCGGCTCCTCGTAGCTGCTCACTCGTACAGCTCCTCTTCGGCGAGGTACTTGACCAGCTCCTCCTTGTCGAAGAGGGCGAGCAGGTCGGGACGGATGGCTTCGGTGGTCTCTCGGGTGAGGGCGATCGGGCCGACCACGCTGTCGCCGGCCGTCGGGTCGGTGAGCCGGCAGAGCAGGTTGATCCGGCGCCAGTCGCGGTCCATCGTCGGATGGTCCTCGCGGGTGTGGCCGCCACGGGACTCCGTGCGCTCCAGCGCCGCCCTCGCCACGCACTCGCTGACCAGCAGCATGTTCCGCAGGTCCAGGGCGAGGTGCCAGCCGGGGTTGAACTGCCGGTGCCCCTCGACACCCGCCCGGCGCGCCCGCACCCGCAGATCGGCGAGCCTGTCCAGCGCCTGTTCCATCTCGCCCTCGCGGCGGATGATGCCGACCAGGTCGTTCATGGCCTGCTGGAGTTCCTGGTGCAGGGCGTACGGGTTCTCCGGCGGCCGGCCCCCCGCAGCCTCGGCCTCCCCGGGCGCGGGGCCCTCGGCGGAGAAGGGGCGCAGCGCCTCGGCGGCGGCCGTGTCGACCTCGATGTCGTCCACCGGCGGGCGCGCACCGGCCAGGCCCGCCGCGTGCTCGGCCGCGTGCAGGCCCGCTCGACGGCCGAAGACCAGCAGGTCGGAGAGGGAGTTGCCACCCAGCCGGTTGGAGCCGTGCATCCCGCCGGCCACCTCACCGGCCGCGAACAGCCCCGGCACCCCGCGCGCCGCCGCCGTGTCCGACTCGACCGCGATGCCGCCCATCACGTAGTGGCAGGTCGGCCCGACCTCCATCGCCTCCGCCGTGATGTCGACGTCCGCCAGCTCCTTGAACTGGTGGTACATGGAGGGCAGCCGGCGCCGGATGGTCTCCGCGGGCATCCGCGTGGAGACGTCCAGGAAGACCCCGCCGTGCGGCGAGCCCCGGCCCGCCTTCACCTCGGCGTTGATGGCCCGCGCCACCTCGTCGCGCGGCAGCAGTTCGGGCGGACGGCGGTTGTGGTCCGGGTCCTCGTACCAGCGGTCGCCCTCCTCCTCGGACTCCGCGTACTTCTCCTTGAAGACGTCCGGGACGTAGTCGAACATGAACCGCTTGCCCTCGGAGTTGCGCAGGACACCGCCGTCGCCGCGCACCGACTCCGTGACGAGGATGCCCTTCACCGACGGCGGCCAGACCATGCCCGTCGGATGGAACTGCACGAACTCCATGTTCAGCAGCGGTGCCCCCGCGAGCAGCGCCAGCGCGTGGCCGTCACCCGTGTACTCCCACGAGTTCGACGTCACCTTGAACGACTTGCCGATGCCCCCGGTGGCGATGACCACGGCGGGCGCTTCGAGGACGAAGAAGCGCCCGGACTCGCGCTCGTAGCCGAAGACGCCCGAGACACGTCCGCCGTCCTTCAGCACTCGGGTGACCGTGCACTCCTGGAAGACCTTCAACCGGGACTCGTAGTCACCGGTCTCCTTGTGGTCCTCCTGCTGGAGAGCGACGATCTTCTGCTGGAGCGTGCGGATCAGCTCCAGGCCCGTACGGTCGCCGACGTGGGCGAGGCGGGGGTACTCGTGGCCGCCGAAGTTGCGCTGGGAGATCCGGCCGTCCTTCGTACGGTCGAAGAGGGCACCCCAGGTCTCCAGCTCCCACACCCGGTCGGGGGCCTCCTTGGCGTGCAGCTCGGCCATCCGCCACTGGTTGAGGAACTTGCCGCCGCGCATGGTGTCGCGGAAGTGGACCTGCCAGTTGTCACCGGAGTTGACGTTGCCCATGGCGGCCGCGATGCCGCCCTCGGCCATCACCGTGTGGGCCTTGCCGAACAGGGACTTGCAGATCACGGCCGTACGGGCGCCCCGCTCGCGGGCCTCGATGGCGGCGCGCAGTCCGGCGCCGCCGGCGCCGATCACGACGACGTCCCACTCCTGTCGTTCGACCACGGACATCAGAACAACCTCGGATCGTCGAAGGCGCCGGACGCGACCAGGTACACGTAGAAGTCGGCGAGCGCCACGCTCACCAACGAGGCCCAGGCGAGCTGCATGTGACGGGCGTTCAGCTTGCCGACCCACTGCCACATCCGGTAGCGCACGGGATGCCTGGAGAAGTGCTTGAGCTTGCCGCCGACGATGTGCCGACACGAGTGGCAGGAGAGGGTGTACGCCCAGATCAGCACGATGTTGACGAGGAACACGAGGGTGCCGAGGCCCATGTGGCCCCACGCGTAGGTCTCGTCGCGGAAGGCGAGGACCGTGTCGTAGGTGAGGATGCCGGCGACCAGCAGGGCGGCGTAGAAGAAGTACCGGTGCAGGTTCTGCAGGATCAGCGGGAAGCGGGTCTCGCCCGAGTACGTCTTGTGCGGCTCGGCCACGGCGCAGGCGGGTGGGGACGCCCAGAAGCCGCGGTAGTAGGCCTTGCGGTAGTAGTAGCAGGTCAGGCGGAAGCCGAGCGGGAAGATCAGGATGATGATCGCCGGTGAGACGCCCCACCAGCCGCCGAAGATCTCCCAGTTGGGGCCGCCGTGCATGGGCTCGCAGCGTTCCGCCAGGCAGGGCGAGTAGAACGGCGAGACGTACGGGGCGGCGTAGTAGTGCTCGTCCGCGAAGGCCCGCCAGGTCGAGTACACGATGAAGGCGAGCAGTCCGGCGGCCGTGGCGGCGGGGGCCAGCCACCAGCGGTCGGTGCGCAGATGCGGGGCGGAGATCGCGGCGCGCGTACGGGTCCGCACGCCGCCGCGCCGGGGATGGGGTTCTGTTGCGGGTGGTTCCGTACCAGTGGCCAACGGGGGACTCCCGGTCGGGTTGGTTGTCGGGGGTGGGCGGACGACGGCGGTCAGGGGGCGCGGCGGTCGCGGGAGCCGAGGCCCTCGTCGTCCGAGTCCGTCCACAGGGAGCTGTCGTACGGCGTGTCGGGGATGGGGACGAGGTCGGGGCGGCGCGGCTTCGCCAGGGAGGGGGCGGCCTCGCCGAGCAGCGCGATGCTCTCGCGCAGGTGGTCGGCGTCGGTGCGGACGCGGCGTATCTCCAGGCCGCTGCCGCCGAGTTGTTGTTCCAGGCGACGTACGGACCGGGTCAGTTCGTCCAGGCAGCGCCGGACCGACGTCAAGTCGTCGTGCACGGACATGACTTGCCCTCGCTTTCAGGGGGTGGTGGGCCCCAAGGCGGCAACGTTCATGCGCCTGCGAGTGTCGCGCGTCACACCTGCCGGTGGGAAGCGGTTTGCGGTTTTCTTTTGCGCGGGTGGGCTTCGCCGGGCGGGGTGCGTTCTCGGGTGCGAGTCCGTGGGGCTTCTCGCGCCGTTCCCCGCGCCCCTGAAAAGCAGGGGCTACGCCCCGTGCTTTTCATCCCGCGGCCCCGTCGCCTTCCAGGCCGCGGGGCCTGATCTTTCAGGGGCGCGGGGAACTGCGCGAGCAATCCCCGCCGGAGCCGCACCCGACGACGCACCCACCCGCCCCCGCCTCGGAGGGCCGCGCGGCCAAACGGGTGGGTTCCGGAACCCCCTCGTCGTGTCGGCCGCCCCGCAGGGGCCCCGTCCTCTTCAGTGGGCCGCATCCGTCTGATCAGCTCCATATACCGCCGAACGTGATCAGAGCCACCCCCGTCCCCGTACTCCCACCGCGGAGCGAGGAGGTCGCCATGACGCCGATTCCCCACGACCGCGTTCGACCGCGCGCACCGCGCCGCTCGCTGGTGTTCCTCGCCGCCGGCGTGCTCACGATGCCCGTGCTGAGCGGCTGCGGTGAGGAGGACCCGGCGGGCAGACCCGTCGCCGAGCAGGACATCGCGCCCGCCGCGCGGAACCTGGTCGCCGACGGCGGCACCCTGCGCTGGGCCGTGGACGCCGTGCCGGAGACGCTGAACACGTTCCAGGCGGACGCCGGCCCGGCCACCGCGCGGATCGCCGGGGCCGTACTGCCGTCGATGTACCGCCTCGACGCCAGCGGACGCCCCGAGATCAACTCCGACTACGTGGAGTCCGCGAAGGTCGTCGAGCGCGAGCCCCGACAGGTCGTGCTCTACAAGCTCAACCAGCAGGCGGTGTGGAGCGACGGCCGGGAGATCGGCGCCGCCGACTTCGCCGCCCAGTGGCGGGCCCTGTCCGGCAAGGACTCCGCGTACTGGACCGCCCGGAACGCCGGCTACGAACGCATCGAGAAGATCGAACGCGGCGACAACGACCTGGAGGTCCGGGTCACCTTCGCCCGCCCGTACGCCGACTGGAAGTCGCTGTTCTCGCCGCTGTACCCGAAGCAGGTGATGGGCACCCCGGACGCCTTCAACGACGGCGCCCGCAAGAAGCTCAAGATCACCGCCGGTCCGTTCGCGTGGAAGGACATCGACCGCAAGGACGGCGAGGTCACGCTCACCCGCAACCCCCGCTGGTGGGGCCGCACGGCCAAGCTCTCGACCCTCGTGCTGCGTGCCGTGCCGCGTGCCGAACGCGTGGAGGCGCTGGCCGAGGACAAGGTCGACATCGCAGAGATCGACTCGGTCCAGGCCGAGCGCATCACGCTCGCCTCCCGTGACAGGAAGAAGTCGGGGGCCGCCGGGCCGCTCTCGCAGGATGATTCCGCGAAGGCGCTGCGTTCCTGGGCGATCGCGCACGGCTCGGACGAGAAGGCCGCCGACGACGAGATCAGCGCCCGGAAGAAGCGGCGCGCGGCGATCGCCGCGTACACCGCCCAGCAGTCCGCCCTGCGCGGCTTCACCATCCGCCGTTCCCTGGAGCCCGCGTTCACCCAGCTCGCCCTGAACGGTTCCGACGGCCCCCTCGCCGACGAGCGGGTCCGCCGCGCCGTGGCCCGCGCGATCGACCGGAAGAAGCTCGCCGCCCTCGTCCTCGAACCCCTCGGTCTGCCCGCCGTCCCCGTCGGCAGCCACCTCGCGCTCGCCGGCCAGGCCGCGTACGCCGACAACAGCGGCGCACTCGGCGGCCAGGACACCGACGAGGCGCGCGCCCTCCTCGCCGACGCCGGCTGGGAGCAGGGCGGCCCCCTCGCGCCCGGCCGGAAGGCGGCAGGCGCGGAGGGTGAGCAGGAGGAGCCGCAGCAGAAGGAGCAGAAGGAGCAGAAGGAGCAGAAGGAGCAGAAGCGGTCGGGCGCCGAGGACTCCAAGAACGGCAAGGCCTCCGACGCTTCCGCGGTCTCCCCCGACGAGAGCGTCTACATCGTCGGCCAGGACGACAAGCCGTCCGACGCCGACGAGAAGGAGGGCGAGGCGGGCGCGAACCTCGCCCAGGACGGGAAGCAGTTCCAGCCGGGCGGTGCGCCCGGCGCGTACGCCCCGCGCGGGACACGGGCGCCCGCCGACGCCGCCAAGGGCCCGCTCACCAAGAACGGCAAGCTGCTGACGCTGCGGTTCGTGCTGCCGTCGGGGCCGGGCACGGAGCCGCTGCGGGCCGTCGGCGAGCGGATCGCGGCGATGCTGGATCGGGTGGGGATCCGTACGGAGATCTCGAAGGTCGCCGACGAGAGCTACTTCAAGGACCACATCGCGAACGGGCAGTACGACCTCGCGCTGTACTCCTGGCCGACCTCCGCGTACCCCGCCACCGACGCCCGGCCGATCTACGCCAAGCCGGTGCCCGCGGCCGACGGCTCGCTGAGCGTCGAGCAGAACTACACGCGCGTCGGCACCGACCGGGTCGACCAGCTCTTCGACCAGGCCGTGGCCACCCTCGACGAGGCCAGGACGCGTTCCCTGATCCGCAAGGCGGACGCCCGTATCTGGGCCGCCGCCGGGTCCATCCCCCTCTACCAGCGGCCCCAGCTCGTCGCCGCGCGCACCGACCTCGCGAACGCGGGAGCCTTCGGCTTCCAGACCCCGTACTACGAGGACATGGGCTTCCTGAAGAAGGGCGCGAAGGGGCCGGCGCGGCCCAAGGAGAACCAGACGGCCGAGGAACAGTCCGCCGAGAAGCAGTCCGCCGAGAGGCAGTCCGCCGAGAGGCAGTCCGCCGAGAGGCGGTGAGCAGCCGAGAAGTGCGCGTTTTCAGCGTTGCCTCTCCAGGGTGAGGACGGCTTTGGCGATGACGGCCATGCGGTTGGGGCTGACGCGGGATCTGTGGAAGATCTGCCAGGACTTCAGCCTCGCCGTGCCGCGTTCGATGGGAGCCCGGTCCTGGAGAGTGCTCGCAGGACGAAGTCAGGTCTTTCCGCGCGAAGTGTCCTCAGCAGGCCGGGGGCGCGGTCGGCGAGCAGTTCGACGACGGCGGTGACGTAGGCGTGGGCGGTGCCGACGGACATCCCGAAGCCGTTGCGCGATCCGCGCCAGGCTGTCGTGGCGGCGCAGGTACACAAGAGCGACCAGAACACGCTGGTACGGCGGGAGTTGGCACCGTCGGACACCCCCGCGGGTGACGACGAGCATCGTGACCCACTCGACCAGCGCATGCGGCAGGTCGAGTGCGGCAGGGCAGGGAACCAACAGGGCTCCTGCACCGATGGGTTGAGACTTCGTCACCTCCCTCAACGGCACGGGAGCCCTGTGCGTCGCGCACCCCCTCACCCACACCGCCGACGTCACCCGACCAGAGGCCACGTCGAAAACCCTCACGGAGTGGACCATCGGCCGGGACCAGCACTCCCCAGCCCGGCCACGGCCTGCTGGTCGGGGAAAGCCCTTTTTCCTGGACTTCGACCAGGACCTCAGCGTCTTCCTCCACCAGCGTCGGCTCGCCCTCGACGAGGACGGCAGGGTCTCGACGAGGGCGACGCGGAGTCCAGCCCCCTCATCCTTGCCGTCGGGTCAAGCCGGCCATGGCGGCTGGATCGACGATGCGGTCGAATGCCCCGGCGTCGATGTCACCGGAGGCCAATGCGGCCTCGCGCAGAGTGGTTCCCTCTTCGCTGGCTTTGTGGGCGATCGCGGAGGCTTTGTCGTAGCCGATCACGGGAGAGAGGGCGGTGACCAGCATCAGTGACCGGTCGACGTAGTCGTCGATCTGTCCGCGGCTGAGCTGGGTGCCCTCGATGCAGTACTCACGCAGCTTGGTGCACGCGTCAGCGAGGATGGTGGCTGCGTGCAGGAAGTTGTTGATGATCATCGGTCGCATGGCGTTGAGTTCGAAGTTGCCCTGAGAGCCGGCAAAGGCGATGGCGGTGTCCTCGCACAGCACCTGGATGCAGACCATGACCATCGCCTCGCACTGGGTCGGATTGACCTTGCCCGGCATGATCGAGGAGCCTGGCTCGTTGGCAGGGAGGATCAGCTCACCCAGCCCGCAGCGGGGGCCGGAGGCCAGCCACCGGATGTCATTGGCGATCTTCATCAGCGGCACGGCAAGGGCCCGCAGCCCGGCGGAGGCGCCGGCCATGGCGTCCAGGCCACCCTGGGCGGCGAACTTGTTGGCGGCCGTGGTGAACGGGTAGCCGGTCGCGGAGGCGATCTCGGCAGCGACCTGTGCGCCGAAGCCGGACGGGGCGTTGAGTCCGGTGCCGACCGCTGTGCCGCCCGCGGCGAGCTCGTACAGACCCTGGGCGGAGTCGGTGACGCGGTCGATGGCTTGGGCCAGCTGGTGGGCGTAGCCGGACCACTCCTGCCCGACGGTGAGCGGGACCGCATCCTCCAGGTGGGTGCGGCCGATCTTCACCACATCCTGCCACTGCTCGGCCTTGGCCTCGATGGCCTGTCGCAGCGCCTGCACACTGGGCAGCAGGTGCTCGTGGACCGCCTTGACCGCGGCGATGTGCATGGCGGTGGGGAAGGTGTCGTTGGAGGACTGGCCCATGTTGATGTGGTCGTTGGGGTGGATCGGGGACTTGCTGCCCAGCTCGCCACCTGCCAACTGGATCGCCCGGTTGCTGATCACCTCGTTGACGTTCATGTTGGACTGGGTTCCGGACCCTGTCTGCCACACGTAAAGCGGGAAGTGGTCGTCGAGCTTGCCCGCGATGACCTCGTCGGCGACTTTCTCGATCAGGTCGGCCTTCCAGGCCGGCAGCCGACCGCCACGCCCGTTGACGATCGCGGCAGCCTGCTTCACGTAGCCGTAGGCACGGTAGACGGCCTTGGGCATCCGGTCGTCCCCGATGGAGAAGTGAATCAGGGAACGCTGGGTCTGCGCCCCCCAATAGCGGTCGGCGGGAACGTCGATGGTGCCCATGGAATCGGTCTCTTGCCGGGTGCCGGTCGCGTCCAGGCCGACGGGGATGTCGAGGATCTTCGGGGCCTGGTCCTCTCCGGCCTGATCGCCGCCGTTGTGGTGCGCGGTCATGACGTCACTCCGTCCCCGTAAACCGGTTCCCACATGGCCTCCCGGACGGCCTGGCCCGGGTCGGTCGGCTTGACGGTGGCCACGCCCTCGTCGACCGCAGCCTCGACCACGGCCGTCGCGGTGAGCGCCGAGGACTCCCGGAGGTCTTCCACGGGCGGCAGCAGGCAGTCGCCCGGTCCGGTCGGGTGGACCTGGTCGGCGATGGCCTGCGCGGCGGCGAGCAGCATGCCCGCGGTCACCTTGGACGCCCCGGAGACGATGGTGCCCAGGCCCAGCCCCGGGTACAGCAGCGCGTTGTTGGCCTGCCCGATCTCGTAGGTCACGCCGTCGTGCTCCACGGGCGGGACGGGGATACCGGTGGTCACCAGCGCTTTGCCCCCGGACCAGGCGATGACGTCGGCGGGCATGGCCTCGATGCGGGAGGTGGGGTTGGAGAGCGGGAAGATGATCGGCCGCTCGGTGGCTGCGGTCATGGCCTCGACGACCTCGCGGGTGAACGCCCCGTGCACCGTGGATGTCCCCAGCAGGATGGTCGGCTCGGCCCGCCGGACGGTTTCCAACAGCGAGATGGCGCCGTCGTCTTTGGCCCAGTCCGCGACGTCCGCGGGATCGCGTGCGTACGGCTGCTGGTAGTCCCGCAGGTCGGTCATGTCCTGGGTGAGCAGCCCATGCTTGTCGATCAGCCACACCTGTGCGGTGGCCTGACCAGGATCCGCGCCGTCGCGGATCATCGCCTCGCGCAACTGGTCGGCGATGCCCACCCCCGCAGTGCCGGCACCGAAGACGACCAGCTTCTGGTCCCGCATCGGCACGCCACTGACCTTGATGGCCGACAACGCGGCAGCCAGGGTGATGGCACCGGTCCCTTGCATGTCGTCGTTGAAGATCCGGTAAGTGCCGCCGTAGGTGTCGAGGATCCGCCGGGCGTTGCTGGGGCCGAAGTCCTCGAAGTGCAGCAACGCGCCAGGGAACATCGACGACACGGTCTCCAGGTACTTCTCGATGAACGCGTCGTAGTCGGCGCCGCGGACCCTGGGGTGCCGGTTGCCCAGGTAAAGCGGGTCGTTCAGCAGTGCCTCACGGTCCGTGCCGACGTCCAGTGACACGGGGATGACACGCCGCGGGTCGACACCGGCCGCCGCGGTGTAGACCGCGAGTTTGCCCACCGAGATCTGGATCCCGCCTACGCCCCAGTCCCCGATACCCAGGATCTGCTCGGCGTCGGTGCACACGATCAGGTCCACGTCCTGAGGCCCGAGCTGAAGCGTGGCGAAGGACTTCTCGATGTCATCCGGCCGGTCGATGGACAGGAAGACGCCTCGCGGGCGGCGGTACTCGGAGGAGTACTTCTCGATCGCCTCGCCGACCGTGGGGTCGTACACGATCGGCAACAGCTCCACGAGGTGATCAGTGAGCACCTTGAAGTACAAGGTCTCGTTACGGTCGTGCAACTGCTCCAAGTACACGTTCTTGGCCAGGTCGGTGTCTTGTGCCTGCAACTGCTGGTAAGCGCGCTTCGCCTGCTGCTCCAGCGTCAACACCCCAGACGGCAACCGCCCGGTCAAGCCCAACTCGTCCCGCTCCGCCTGCGTGAACGCCACGCCCCGGTTACGGAATGGATCCACCAGGCCGCCTGGAGTAATAGGGGTCCGCACTTTCCTCTCGCTCACAGAGCTCTCCAATTTGCGTGTGCATGGAATTCTGTGTCGGGCCCGAACGGGCCGCCCCGGCCTGTGCCGACGTGTCGGCGCACCGGGTAGGCAGCCTGTGGCCGACCCGCCGGCCGGTTGTTGCCAGGAACCACAGCACCGAATGCCCCAGGCCGCTCCCGGCAAACCGATATAAGTTACGTAATCGGAAACCGGCCGCACAGTAATTTCCTGCGTAGGAGTTTCACGGGATCCTGTCGAATAGGTCTCAAAACTTTCATGATTGACGGTGAGGGTTTTCGACATGGCCTCTGGTCGGGTGACGTCGGCGGTGTGGGTGAGGGGGTGCGCGACGCACAGGGCTCCCGTGCCGTTGAGGGAGGTGACGAAGTCTCAACCCATCGGTGCAGGAGCCCTGTTGGTTCCCTGTCCTGCCGCACTCGACCTGCCGCATGCGCTGGTCGAGTGGGTCACGATGCTCGCCGTCACCCGCGGGGGTGTCCGACGGTGCCAACTCCCGCCGTACCAGCGTGTTCTGGCCGCTCTTGTGTACCTGCGCCGCCACGACAGCCTGGCGCGGATCGCGCAACGGCTTCGGGATGTCCGTCGGCACCGCCCAGGCCTACGTCACCGCCGTCGTCGAGTGCGACCGCGCCGGCAACAGCCGCGCCGACTCCTCGGCCGAGCACCGCCGCCACGGGGTGAACGTCCAGGCCGTCACCGACCCGGCCGGCAAGGTGCTGTGGATCTCGCCCACGCCACCACCGGTACGACGTCCACCCGGCGGGGAAACGCTGCCCCGCGACGACACGGCCCACTCCGGCCGGCCTGCGCCGGGTCGGCCCGAGCCGGCTCGCGACTTGGCTGAAGAACCGCAGAGTCCGAGGCGCCCAGGCGGTGGCCGCTGCGGCGCAGGCTCAGCACGCCGCCGTGGCCGGGGAGAGCACGGCCGCCGCCATGGTGAACACTCTGGGTGCCACGGGCTCAGGCCGCGGCGAGACCCCGCTGAGGAGGCTGAGCCGTGAAGAGCGGCTCGTATGGGTGGCCCTCCGGGGTGAAGATCAGAACGAAGTCTTCTCCCACCTGGGTGGCTACCTCCCGCAAGCGGGCCAGGGCCTCTGCCTGGTCCGGAAGGCCGAGGCCAAGGGCTGCGGCGGCGCGGTCTCTCCGGGCCACGAGGTCCGGCATGTCCTCCAGACACGCGGCCTCGAGCCCGCGACTCTCCTCGTCCGTGAATGCCTGGCAGTCGCGCCACCACGGGACGACCAGCAGCAGCCGCACCAGCTCGGGCAGGCCGATGGCGACCAGAGACGCACCTCCATCGGAATCGGCATAGAGGACGGGACGTTCCTCGCC
The DNA here is from genome assembly GCF_055575575.1 of Streptomyces sp. NPDC034049. Lineage (NCBI taxonomy): Bacteria > Bacillati > Actinomycetota > Actinomycetes > Kitasatosporales > Streptomycetaceae > Streptomyces > Streptomyces sp. NPDC034049. The sequence continues at coordinate 358,471 of NZ_JBVISJ010000002.1, read as the reverse complement.
GCCTTCATCGCAGAAGAAGTACGTGCCGCCTGCACCGTCGCCGGCGAACCCCTCGAGCGCGGCGCCCGAGGCGAGATGCACTTCCTCGACGTGGTCGCCTCGGTCCGGGGCGAAGTCACTCGCCCAAGCAGGAAAACGGGCAGCTTCTTCCTGCTCACGGACGGCAGCGATCAACGATTCCTTGGGCCGCAGCCTGTGGCTCACTGCTTGACCACCATCATGGGGATCAGTGACGGGTTCGTATCCGACGGACTCCGGCCGCCGCCCCGTACGACCGACACGGGGCGGCGGTCCGCGTATGCGGGCCGGAGCGGCCGGGGACCCGTCTGAGCTGGGACGGGGCCGGTGTGAGCTGGGCCCGAGCAGCCCGGGGAGCCCCAACGGCGGCGGGCCCGTACCATGGGGTGAGGCCGTGGCGTGTCCAGCCCGGCAGGGTCCGCGTGACGAGAGACGTACGCGAGGGCCGTCCACACACCCCGGGAGATCGCCGCATTATGGCCACGCGCCACGACATTCGCAATGTCGCCATCGTCGCTCACGTAGACCACGGCAAGACCACTCTGGTCGACGCCATGCTCAAGCAGGCCGGTGCCTTCGCCGCCCACGCCGCCGAGTCGCTCGACGACCGCATGATGGACTCGAACGACCTGGAGCGTGAGAAGGGCATCACGATCCTGGCCAAGAACACGGCGGTGAAGTACCACCCGAAGGATGGCGGCGACGTCATCACCATCAACATCATCGACACCCCCGGCCACGCCGACTTCGGTGGTGAGGTCGAGCGCGGTCTGTCGATGGTCGACGCGGTGGTCCTGCTCGTCGACGCCTCCGAGGGCCCGCTGCCGCAGACCCGCTTCGTGCTGCGCAAGGCGCTCCAGCAGCGCCTGCCGGTCATCCTGTGCATCAACAAGACGGACCGCGCGGACTCGCGCATCGACGAGGTCGTCAACGAGACCTACGACCTCTTCCTCGACCTCGACGCCGACGAGGACCAGATCGAGTTCCCCATCGTCTACGCGTGTGCGCGTGACGGTGTCGCCTCGCTGACCAAGCCGGAGGACGGCACCGTCCCGGCCGACAGCAACAGCCTGGAGCCGTTCTTCTCCACGATCCTGTCGCACGTCCCGGCTCCGTCCTACGACGAGTCGGCCCCGCTCCAGGCGCACGTCACCAACCTGGACGCCGACAACTTCCTCGGCCGTATCGCGCTGCTCCGCGTCGAGCAGGGTGAGCTGCGCAAGGGCCAGACGGTCACGTGGATCAAGCGCGACGGCACGATGGCCAACGTCCGCATCACCGAGCTGATGATGACCGAGGCGCTCACCCGCAAGCCGGCCGAGGTGGCCGGCCCCGGTGACATCTGTGCCGTCGCCGGTATCCCGGACATCATGATCGGCGAGACCCTCGCCGACACCGAGAACCCGATCGCGCTGCCGCTGATCACGGTCGACGAGCCGGCGATCTCGATGACCATCGGCACGAACACCTCGCCGCTGGTCGGCCGCGGCGGCACCGGCAAGGGCGCGGACAACAAGGCCGCGGTCAAGGACCGCAAGGTCACCGCCCGCCAGGTCAAGGACCGCCTCGACCGCGAGCTGGTCGGTAACGTCAGCCTCCGGGTCCTCGACACCGAGCGTCCCGACGCCTGGGAGGTACAGGGCCGCGGTGAGCTGGCGCTGGCCATCCTGGTCGAGCAGATGCGCCGTGAGGGCTTCGAGCTGACCATCGGCAAGCCGCAGGTGGTCACCAAGATCGTCGACGGCAAGGTCTACGAGCCGGTCGAGCGCATGACGATCGACGTCCCCGAGGAGCACATGGGCGCGGTCACGCAGCTCATGGGCGTCCGCAAGGGCCGGATGGACAACATGTCGAACCACGGCTCCGGCTGGGTCCGCATGGAGTTCGTCGTCCCGTCCCGTGGCCTCATCGGCTTCCGTACGGAGTTCCTCACCGGCACGCGCGGTACGGGCATCGCCCACTCCATCCACGAGGGCCACGAGCCGTGGTTCGGCACGCTGACGACCCGTAACAACGGCTCGCTCGTCGCCGACCGCTCCGGCGCCGTCACCGCGTTCGCGATGACGAACCTCCAGGAGCGCGGTGTGCTGTTCACGGAGCCCGGCACCGAGGTGTACGAGGGCATGATCGTCGGTGAGAACTCGCGCTCCGACGACATGGACGTGAACATCACCAAGGAGAAGAAGCTCACGAACATGCGGTCCTCCTCGGCCGACTCGTTCGAGGCGATCGTCCCGCCGCGCAAGCTCTCCCTGGAGCAGTCCCTGGAGTTCTGCCGCGACGACGAGTGCGTCGAGGTGACCCCGGAGGCCGTGCGCATCCGCAAGGTCAACCTGGACGCCCGCGAGCGCGCGCGTGCCGCGAGCCGCGCCAAGCACGGCTGACGGAGCGCGGACCTGGTCCGGTCCCCGCTTCTGCGGGGGCCGGGACCACGTCGCGTCCGGTGGCGGCGTGGTCGCGTGCCGAGCAGGAGTACCACGCGCCGCCGTGGTGGCGGTCGCACATCGTTCCGGCTCCGGCGTTTGATCGGTTCCCAGGGCTCCTCCGAGCGACGCTACGCGTGTAGACTGACGCGACCGCACTGCACGCCGACGCGCCCTCGAGCCATCTGTCGAAGCGTCAAGTCCCGGTTCCCCGGCCTGTGGAGGGTCGGGCTTCAGGCGTATCCGCATACAGGGGAGGTCCCATGGGGATGCTGGGGATTCCGGGGAGATTGCGAAGAGCGCGCAAGGGAGGCTGGACTTGCGGCCGGGACCCTTCGACTGACTGTCTGTCGGCTGTGAAGCGCTGTTCGGATATCGGTGTTGCAGCGATCAAGTTTCGGACATGTAAACAAAAATCGTTCCGCGTATGTCCGATTCGTCGGTATCCCATCTCGCCTGTCAAGCGCGACCAGGTGTCAATCTTTGCAATTTTTGCTCAAAATATGGACGGTAGGGAGATCCCTATGTCTTCCGCCCTTGACGCGCGTTGACCCGTTTGGCGAAAGTTCCCCCAAACCACAGAACCTGCCGGTATCTGTGCTGCGCTCAACTCTCCAACCCCCCGGGGGAAGAACAGACATGACCAGTCCAACCAAGGCCGAGGGCTCCGGGTCCGCGGTCGCCTTGGACCCCGAGCTCGAGACGACCGCCGAGGTCGCCAAGGGTGAGAAGAAGCTTGAGGGTCGTTCCCCCGGGCAGTTGATGTGGCAACGGTTCAAGCGGGACCGTACGGGAGTCATCTCCGCGTGCGTAGTGATTTTCTTCTTCGCGATCGCCGCGCTCGCGCCGGTCATCTCGAGCCTGTACGGCAAGAACCCCTACACGCTCTACGCGCAGGAGCCCGACTACCCGTTCCTGCTCGACGACTTCGCGATGCCCACCGGTTCCTTCGGCGGCATGTCGGGTGACTTCTGGTTCGGTGTCGAGCCGAAGCTGGGCCGCGACGTGTTCACGATGCTGCTGTACGGCATGCGGACCTCGCTGTACATGGCGGTCATCGTCACGGTGTTCAGCGTGGTCACCGGCGTCCTCATCGGCATGATCGGCGGCTACTTCGGCGGTCGTGTCGACTACTGGGTGGGCCGGGTCACCGACTTCTTCCTCGGTTTCCCGTCGCAGCTGTTCTTCATCGCCTTCATGCCCGTCGTCACCGCGCTGTTCGTCGACCCGCGCGACGAGACGCCCACCTATCTGCGGGCCGTGGCCATCATCCTCGTGATGTGGTTCCTCGGCTGGATGGGCCTCGCCCGTCTGGTGCGCAGTTCGGTACTCTCGCTGCGCGAACGCGAGTTCGTGGAGGCGGCCAAGGTGTCCGGGGCCTCTCCCTGGCGCATCGTGCGCAAGGAGATCCTGCCGAACATCGTCACCCCGATCCTGGTGCAGGCCACGTACATCCTGCCCAGCACGATCCTCACCATCGCCTTCCTCTCGTTCGTCGGCGTCGGTTTCACCGAGCCCACTCCCGACTGGGGCCGCATGTTCGCCGTCGGCTCCGAGGTGTACGAGCAGGACCCGATGTTCATGTTCTTCCCGGGCGTGGCGATGGTCGTCTTCGTGCTCTGCTTCAACCTTCTCGGCGACTCCGTCCGGGACGCATTCGACCCCAAGACCGGACGGTAATCGTCCATTGGTGGGTGGGGGGACTGCCGCCCCCGACCCGGGTTCTCCCGGGCCGTCAGGCAGTACTCGTGGACAACTATCGACAGGTAGGTGCATAGGCATCATGAAGCCCATCAGAAACCGCACCACGCGCGCCGTGGCCGTCGCCCTCGTGGCCGGCTCGCTCGCGCTGGCCGGCTGCGCGGACAACGGCAAGGGCGAGACGAAGGACAACTCCAAGTCCCAGAAGGACGCCGCCGAGCAGTCGAAGCCTGTCGCCTACGGTGACGCCGCTGCGTCCACCGGCCCGGCCGAAGAGGTCAAGGGCGCCAAGTCCGGCGGTGTCATCAACGTCTATCAGCAGTCGGACATCACCCACCTGGACCCGGGTCAGATCTACGTCTCCGACGCCGGTCAGCTCGCGAACCTGATCCACCGAGGTCTGACGAACTACCAGGAGGACGACAAGGGCAACCTGACGGTCGTCGGTGACATCGCCACCGACTCCGGCAAGTCCTCCGACGGCGGCAAGACCTGGACGTACACGCTCAAGGACGGCATCAAGGACGAGGACGGCAACGCCATCACCTCGGCCGACGTCCGCCACACCATCGAGCGTCAGTACTCCAAGGTCATCTTCGACGGCCCGACGTACGTCCAGAGCTGGCTCTCCGGCTCCGACTACCGCAAGGCGCTGCCGGACGGCCCCTACAAGGGCAAGCACCTGCCGGACTCCGTCCTGGAGACCCCGGACGACAAGACGGTCGTCTTCCACTTCGACCAGCCGCGCCCGGACCTGCCGCAGGCCCTCGCCATGGCCGGTTACGCCATCGTGCCCGAGAAGCAGGACACGAAGGAGAAGTACGACAAGGCGCCGGCCTCCCTCGGCCCGTACAAGATCTCCGAGCTCAAGGCCGGCAAGTCGCTGAAGCTGGTCAAGAACGACCAGTGGGACCCGAAGACGGACGTCGTGCGTCACCAGTACGTCGACGGCTTCAACTTCACCAACACCATCGACCAGGCCAGCCAGACCAAGCGTCTGATCGCCGACCAGGGCGAAGCCAAGAACGCCATGCAGTTCACGGACTCCGTGGACCCGGCGCAGATGTCGACGGTCATCGGCAACGCCGCGACCAAGAAGCGCACCATCCAGGGCTACCAGCCCTACGTGTGGCAGCTGACCTTCAACCTCGACGCCGCCGCCGTGAAGGACAAGAAGGTCCGCGACGCGATCACCTACGCGATCCCGTCCCAGGCCATGGTCCAGGCCGACGGTGGCCGCTACGGCGGCGAGGTCGCCGGTGGTCTGATGGCGCCGACCCTGCCGGGTTACGACGCGTCCTACGACCCGTTCGGCAAGCAGAAGAAGCCCAACGGTGACCTGGACAAGGCCAAGGCGCTGCTGAAGGAGGCGGGTGTCAAGGAGGGCACGAAGCTCACCTACGCCTACTCCAACACCCCGCGCGGCCAGGCCCAGCAGGTGATCATCAAGGACGCGCTGGCCAAGATCGGCTTCGACGTCCAGGCCAAGGAGATCGACCGGGCCAGCTTCTACGAGCAGGTCGGCAAGCTGGACAACCCGTACGACATCTACATGACCGGCTGGGGCCAGGACTGGTCCTCCCCGTCCACGGTCATCACCCCGGTCTACGACGGCACCCTGGTCGCCGACGGTGGCTCGAACTACTCCCACATCAAGGACGCCAAGGTCGACGCCCTCATCAAGAAGGCGCTGACCCAGGAGCCCGAGGCCGCGGCCAAGACGTGGGAAGAGGCTCACCACCGCATCGTGGAGGAGATCAACCCGGCCGCCCCGGTCTACTACTCGAAGCAGATCCAGCTCTTCGGATCGAACATCGGTGGTGCCCGGTACAGCACGGAGTCGAGCTACATCGACATCAACGACGTGTTCCTGAAGCAGCCGTAAGTCGTCAGTCCGGCCAGTCCGGTTGATCCGCGGGGGTGTGCGCCAGGCGGAGCGCACCCCCGCGGTCGGTTCCACCCCCTCCGACCGCCGCGTTTCGAAGAGAGCATCCACCCGCCATGCTTCAGTTCCTCATCCGCAGGCTGATCGGCGCCGTCGTCATCATGTTCCTGATCGGCGCCTTCACGTTCTTCCTGTTCTATACGATCCCCCAAGACTTCGCGCAGCTGTCCTGTGGCAAGAACTGCTCCCCCGAGAACATCGCGGTCATCAGAGAGAACCTCGGCCTCGACAAGCCCATCACCACGCAGTTCTGGGAGTTCATGTCGGGCATCGTCCTCGGCCGGGACTTCCCGGTGGGGCACTGCTCCGCACCCTGCCTGGGTGTGTCCTTCCAGAGCGGTGACTTCGTCTGGGACTCCATCTCCGACAGCTTCCCGCTCACCCTGTCGCTGACCTTCGGTGGTCTGGTCATCTTCCTGGTCCTGGGCCTCGCCTCGGGTCTGCTCGCCGCCTGGAAGCGCGGCACCGCCGTCGACAAGGCCGTCAGTGGCGCCTCGATGGTGCTCAGCTCCTTCCAGATCTACTTCCTCGGCCCGATCGTCCTCGGCATCCTCGTCTACAGCACCGGCTGGATGGAGAGCCCCAAGTACGTGCCGTTCACCGAGGATCCGGCCGGCTGGTTCGTGGGCCTGCTGATCCCCTGGGCCGTGATGGCCACCATCTTCACCGCCCAGTACACGCGTATGGCCCGCTCGACCATGATCGAGCAGCTCTCGGAGGAACACGTCCGCACGGCCCGCGCGAAGGGCATGAAGCAGCGGTACGTATTCTTCCGTTATGCCTGGCGTGGTTCACTCATCCCGATCGTCACCATCATCGGTATGGACCTCAGCGCGCTGCTGTCCGGGGCCGTCGTCACGGAGTACACCTTCGACCTGGCCGGCCTCGGCCGACTCGCGGTCGAGTCCTCGGTCGGCAAGGACATCCCGCTGACGATGGGCGTGATGCTGTTCGGCGCGTTCTTCATCCTGATGCTGAACATCATCGTGGACATCGCCTACGCCTACATCGACCCGCGCGTGCGCCTCAGCTAGGAGAAATACCGTGACCACTCTGACCAAGACCGAAGGTGAGAAGGCCCCGACCGGGCCGGAGGCCTTCCTCTCGGTCCGCGACCTGCGGGTGCGGTTCTCCACCGAGGACGGCATAGTCAAGGCCGTCGACGGGCTCTCCTTCGACGTCGAGCGCGGCAAGACGCTGGGCATCGTGGGCGAGTCGGGCTCCGGCAAGTCCGTGACCAACCTGACCGTCCTCGGGCTGCACAACCCCAAGACCACCACCGTCGAGGGCGAGATCATTTTCGACGGGAAGGAACTCGTCACCGCCAAGGAGAAGGAGCTGGAGCAGCTCCGCGGCAACAAGGTGGCGATGATCTTCCAGGACCCGCTGACGGCGCTCTCGCCGTACTACACGGTGGGCCGGCAGATCGCCGAGCCGTTCATGAAGCACACCGGCGCCTCCAAGAAGGAGGCCCGGCAGCGGGCGATCGAGATGCTGGCCAAGGTCGGCATCCCGCACCCGCAGAGCCGCGTGGACGACTACCCGCACCAGTTCTCCGGCGGTATGCGCCAGCGCGCCATGATCGCCATGGCGCTGGTCTGCGACCCCGACCTGCTGATCGCGGACGAGCCGACCACCGCGCTCGACGTGACCGTCCAGGCGCAGATCCTCGACCTGCTCAAGGACCTCCAGCAGGAGTTCGGCTCCGCGATCATCTTCATCACCCACGACCTCGGCGTCATCTCCGACATGGCCGACGACCTGCTGGTGATGTACTCGGGCCGGGCCGTGGAGCGCGGCAGCGTCCGTGAGGTGCTGCGCAGCCCCAAGCACCCCTACACCTGGGGTCTGCTCAGCTCGATGCCCCGCCTCGGCGGCGACACCGGCCAGGCGCTCACCCCGATCCCCGGCTCCCCGCCCAGCCTGCTCAACCCGCCCACCGGCTGCCCGTTCCACCCGCGCTGCGCGTTCACCGGTGAAGTCTCCGGCAACCGCTGCAGCACGGAGCGGCCACCGCTCGGCGAGGGGCGTGCCTCTGCCTGCCACCTGACGGCGGACCAGAAGCAGACCATCTTCATCGACAAGATCCAGCCCCGGCTGCGCTAGGGAGAACCGAGATCATGAGCGACAACCTCACCCTCCCCGCACAGCAGGGCTCCCAGGACACCGCGGCCGAGACCCTGCTCAGGGTCGAGGGGCTGACGAAGCACTTCCCCATCTACGGCGGCTTCCCGATCAAACGCAAGGTCGGTGCGGTCCAGGCCGTGGACGGCATCGACCTGACCGTCGGGGTCGGCGAGAGCGTCGGCCTGGTCGGTGAGTCCGGCTGCGGCAAGTCGACCACCGGCCGGCTGATCACCCGGCTGATGGAGCCGACCGGCGGGAAGATCACCTACAGGGACCAGGACATCACCCACGCCTCGCGCAGGCAGCTGGCGCCGGTGCGGTCCGAGATCCAGATGATCTTCCAGGACCCGTACTCCTCCCTCAACCCGCGGCAGACGGTCGGCACGATCATCAAGTCGCCGATGGAGGTCAACGGGATCAACCCCGAGGGCGGCCGGGAGAAGAAGGTCCGCGAGCTGCTGGAGCTGGTCGGTCTCAACCCCGAGCACTACAACCGCTTCCCGCACGAGTTCTCCGGCGGTCAGCGCCAGCGCATCGGGGTCGCCCGCGCGCTGGCCCTGAACCCGAAGCTGATCGTCGCGGACGAGCCGGTCTCGGCGCTGGACGTGTCGATCCAGGCGCAGGTCGTGAACCTGCTCCAGAAGGTCCAGGACGAGCTGGGCATCGCGTTCCTGTTCATCGCCCACGACCTCGCGATCGTCCGGCACTTCTCCAAGCGCGTCGCGGTGATGTACCTCGGCAAGATCGTCGAGGTGGCGGACCGGGACTCGCTGTACAACCGGCCCCGGCACCCGTACACCCACGCCCTGCTCTCGGCGGTGCCCGAGGTGGCCATCGACGACGAGGTCGAGGCGAAGGAGCGGATCCGGCTCGCCGGTGACGTGCCCTCGCCGATCGCGCCGCCGTCCGGCTGCCGCTTCCGGACGCGGTGCTGGAAGGCCCAGGACAAGTGCGCCTCCGAGGAGCCGCCGCTGGTCCAGCTCTCCGGCAACCTGGCCGGCCACCTGACGGCCTGCCACTTCCCGGAGGACCCGACGACCGAGGCCCGCGCCGAGGACGTCGTCCTGGACCCGGCGCTCAAGGCGTTGGAGGACAGCGGGCCGGAGGAGCCGAACGCGAAGATCGCGAAGGGCTGACACGTTCGGCTACGGCTCGTGCGAGTCTTCGAGGGCTCGTCGTACGACGGTGGTGATCCCGGTGACGGGGGCACCGGCGCGGTACGACGAGCCCTCTGTCGTGCGGAAGAGCACGCACTCACTACGGAGACCCCCTCTTGAACCCCACACCCCCCGCCATCCACAGCATCACCTCCCGGACGGGGGCTGCGGGTGTCCGAGGCCAAGGCGTCAAGAACCGGGTCCACTTCGACCTCAAGCCCCGGGGCCGCACCCGTGCCGAGGAGGTCGAGCGGGCGGTCGCGCTGGGCGCCCGGGTGGCCGCCGACCACACGCGCCCCGGCGGCGGCTGGGTGCTGATGGCCGGCCCCGAGGGCAATGAATTCCGCGTGGAGCGCGGTGAGTCGGGCTGAAGCTCAGGTGTTCCTCAAGTTGCGTGCGGGGCCCGTGAGTTCGCTGATAGAAAGAGAACACCTTCCGGGCCGGAAGGTAACGGGGAAACGGGGAAAACTTAATGAAGATCAGAAACAGGAATGTCGCCGGAATGGTCACGGCCGTGCTTCTCGCCGTGCTCACCTCCCTGATTCCGGCGTCCTCGGCGCACGCCGAGGCGGGCGGCCGCTGGTACTTCGTGAACCAGTACAACGGCAAGTGCCTGAAGGGGAACGGCGAGGGCAAGCCGCTGTCGCTGGCCACCTGCAAGAACAAGGACGCCTTCCACTGGATCAACTACGGCCAGACCGGGATGGTGAACTTCAGCCTCGACGTGTACCCGTACGGTGCGATCTGCATCAACAACAGGGGCCGGGGCACGACGCCCAACCTGAAGGCGTGCGGTACGGCCAAGACCTCGGGCTGGCGGATCAACTCCGCCAAGAAGAACGCGAAGACCGGTCTGGTGCACATCGGGTGCGGTTATCTGCAGGCGGTGAGCACGACCAAGGTCGTCTGCACGAAGCGCCCGAAGAACATCAAGAAGATGACCTACATCGTCAAGTACTCCCTGAAGTGACCGAGTTGCCGGTCGTGCTCGCGGTGTGAATTACTGGTGGATCAACGGGGGATTCACCGGGAAAGCGCGCCGCGGAAAGGCCCGGGTCCGTCTCTCCACGGACCCGGGCCTTTTTCCTGCGGTCGTCCCTTTCGCTTTTCCCGTGTGCGCCTTCGCGTGGCGTACGCCTTTTCGTGGTCCTATGCCAGCCGCACCCGTGGATCGATCAGCGCGTACACCGCGTCGACCACGATGTTCGCGATGACGATCGCCGTGGCCGCCACGAGGACGACGCCGAGGAGCAGGGGCAGGTCGTTGTCGCGGACGGCCTTGATGGAGAGGGCTCCGATTCCGTGCAGGCCGAAGGTCTCCTCGGTGATGATGGCGCCGCCGAGGAGGTAGCCGATGTCGAGGCCGAGGATGGTGACGATGGGGCCCATGGCGCCGCGCCAGGCGTGCCGGAAGAAGACCGTGGGCCGGGACATGCCCTTGGCGCGGGCCGTGCGGACGTAGTCCTCGGCGAGGCTCTCCACGAGCTGGGAGCGGGTCATCCGGGTGTAGTTCGCCGTGAAGATGATCGCGAGCACCAGCCAGGGCAGGAGCAGGCCCTTGAACCAGGCCGGCGGGTCCTGGGTCAGGCCCACGGCGTCCGAGGGGCGGGGGAGCAGTCCCCACTGGTCGGAGAGGTAGTACATCGCCACCACGCCGACGATGTAGATCTGGAGCGACGAGCCGACCAGGGAGGCCGACGAGGCGATCTTGTCCGCCGCCTTGCCCTGCCTGACCGCCGCGATCATGCCGGTGCCCACACCGAACACCACGAAGACGACCGTGCTGCCGAGGGCGAGGGAGAGCGTCGTCGGGAACCGGTCGGTGATCAGGCCGAGGACCGGTTCGTGGTTGGTGAAGGAGTAGCCCAGACAGGGCGCGGGGCAGTGGCCGAGCCCGGCGAAGTCCCGGCCGGCGAAGACCCCCACCAGCCAGTGCCAGTACTGCACGGGCAGCGGATCGGCGATACCGAGGTTGTGCCGGACCAGGGCGAGCGTCTGTGGGGTGCACACCTTGCCGCAGGCGGCGCGGGCGGGGTCGCGCGGGGCGACGTAGAAGAGGAGGAAGGTGATGGCGCTGATGATCAGCAGGATCAGCAGCGCGCTCAGCGTCCTGCGTGCGATGAAGCGGAGCATGACTGCGCGGTTCCCTGGCCGGCTCAGGCCTTGGCGTACAGCTTGTAGATGAGGAACGCCGAGAAGAGCGGGTCGAACTGGGCGCCGCCCACCTTCGAGCCGTACAGGTAGTAGCGCCGCTGGTAGGTCTCCGGGATGATCGGCGCCTCCTTGGCCATGATCTCCCTGTCCAGGGCCGCCCAGGCGGCGTTCTCCTTCGCGGGGTCCGTGAGGGTCGCGTCCTTCTTGATCGCCGCGTCGACCCAGCCCACGTTCAGCTGGGAGACGTTGGGGGCGTTGTCGGCGATCGTGGTGCCGTCGAAGAGCGGCTGGATGAGGGTGTAGGCGGCGGGCCAGTCGGGGGACCAGCCGTACCACATCACATCGAACTGGTTGTCGATCTGGCCCACTTGGTCGTAGTAGCTCGTCGACTCCACGGCCTTGACCACGGGGTCGAAGCCCGCCTCCTTCAGGGCGTTGACGATGACGACCTTGGTCTTGTCGTAGGCGTCGTTGGAGCCCTGCGGATAGGTGTAGACGATCTTCTGGCCGAGCTTGCCGGCCTCCTTCAGCAGCGCCTTCGCCTTCGCCGTGTCGCCGCGCGGGTTCTTCAGCTTGCCGTAGACGTCGAACTTCACCCGGCCCGCGATGTCCGGGCTGAGGATGGTCGTCGCGTAGTCACCGGCCGACGGGCCGCCGTAGATGGAACGGATCTGCTCCAGCGGCCAGGCGTGGTTGAGGGCCTGGCGGACCCGGACGTCCTTGATGCGCCGGCAGTTGATGGCGTAGTAGTACAGACCGGTCAGCAGGCCGTCGACGGTGCGGGACTCCAGGGTGCTGTCGCTGATCACCTTCTGGATGCGCTCGGCCGGCACCCCGCTGTAGGCCATGACCGCGTACTGGTCGGTCCCCGAGTCGGCGATCAGCCGGTCGGTGGCCGGCAGGGCCTCGGGGCCGAACTCGAAGACGACGGAGTCCGGGTAGGCGTTGCGGATCGCGTCCGTCTTCGGGTCCCAGTGGGTGTTGCGCACCAGCGTCAGGGACTTGTCGACCGAGTGCTGCCTGATCCGGTACGGGCCGCAGGAGACCGGGTCCTTGTCGTACTTCTCCTTGCTGTCGTGCGCGACCGGCACGGCACCGTAGGAGTGCATCGCCAGCGCCCAGTTGAGGTCGGGACGGGCCGTCTTCAGGTGGAAGGTGATGGTCTTCTTCGCGGCGTCCGTGACGACCGAGGAGAGGTGCTTGCCGCCGTACGGGCCCTTGTAGACGGACCGGAAGTCGTGCGAGCCGGTCAGCCAGGTCTGGACGTACGTGGCGCCCTCGGTGGTGAAGCTCGCGAAGCCGCGCTCGATGCCGTGCCGTACGTCGTCGACGGTCAGCTCGCTGCCGTCCTCCCACTTCAGGCCGTCCTTGAGGGTGAACGTCCAGGTCGCGCCGCCGTCGGACATGGTCCCGGCGTCGGTGGCGAGGTCGCCGACGAGCTTCATGGAGCCGTCGGAGGCGATCTTGTAACCGGTGAGGCAGCGGACGTAGAGGTTCGCGACCGTGGAGTTCCAGGCGAAGTAGATCCGCTGCGGGTCGAGGTGGGAGAAGTCGTCCGGGCCGATCGGATGGATCGTGCCGCCCTTGCGCGCGCCCGGGACCTCCGGAGCGGGGCCGGCGGAGTCCGCGGCGGTGCCCACCGCGACCTTGGAGTACCTGGCGGCGGAGCCGGAGGCCGTGCCGCTCCCCGCCGTACCGCCCCCGCCGCCACTGCTGCACGCGCTGAGGACGAGGGCGCCGCCGGCCGTCGCGACCGAGCTTGCGATGACGAAGTTCCTACGGGAGATCGACATGGGTGTCCTGCCTGAATCAGGGAGAGGGAGTTTCTCGAGGAAGGGGCTCAGCGTCCGCTCTTGGGGTCCAGCGCGTCACGGACCGAGTCGCCGAGGAGGTTGAAGGCGATCACGAAGATCACCATCGAAAGACCGGGGAAGAGCATGTACGTGATGTCGCTCTGGTAGACCTGCGCGCCGCGCTGGATCATCACGCCCCAGTCCGGGGTGGGGTCGCTGAGGCCGACACCGAGGAAGGCGAGGGCCGCCTCGGTGGTGACGTACATCGGCAGCGCGAGGGTCGCCTGGATGAGGATCGGCGTCCACAGGTTGGGCAGCAGTTCGCGGAAGACGATCCGGGCGGGGGAGGCCCCCGTGACCTTGGCCGCCTCCACGAACTCCCGCTCGCGCAGGGCCAGTACCTCGCCGCGCAGCAGCCGGGCGATGGGGGCCCACCCGAAGGCGGTCATCACCGCGATCAGGCTGACCACCGTCAGCCAGGTCGGGGTGTTCTCGTCGGGCGGGACCAGGATCGAGATCAGCACTGGCCACATGGCGATGAAGAAGAGGGTGGAGGGGAAGGCCAGCAGGATGTCGACGACGCGGCCCACGACGTTGTCGATCCGGCCGCCGAGATAGCCCGCCGTCACCCCGACGACGATGCCGAGCGCCGTGACCAGCAGGGTCGTCACCGTGGCGATCAGCAGGGAGTTGCGGATGCCGTAGAGGAGGAGGGTGAGGACGTCCCGGCCGAGTTGTGGTTCCACGCCGAACCAGAAGTCGCCGCTGACGCCGCCGTTGGGGGCCACGGGGAAGCCGAACTGGTTGAGCAGGCCCGGCTGGTTCTGCCCGTACGTCGTGTACGGGTTCCTGCCGTAGAGCTTCGCGATCAGAGGGGCGGCGATCGCGGTGGCGAAGAACAGCAGGACGACGTAGGCCGAGGCGACGCCGGCGTGGTCGCGGCGGAAGCGGCGCCAGGCGATCCGGCCGGGTGAGCGGGTGCCGCCGGGTCGGGACGGGGTGGGTGGTGCCGTCTCGACGGGGGCGGCGGTGAGTGTTGGCGTGGTCCCCATGACGTGACCCTTCAACCGGCTGCGGTGGTGGGTCAATGCGTTCGTGGGGGCTTTGACCAAGGGGAGGGGGATTGCCGAACGCGCTCTTACGGGGCGAACCCTTCTCTTACCGGCTCTTCGGGATTTTTTCAGACGCGCGGGTGGGTGGGGGTGGGTGGGCGCGTGGTCGGGTGCGGGTGCGTGGGGGCTGGTCGCGCAGTTCCCCGCGCCCCTCAAGGGCCTACGGCCCTTTCGGGCCGAAAAGCACGGGGCGCAGCCCCTGCTTTTCAGGGGTGCGGGTGCGTGAGAAGCCCCCACGCACCCGCACCCGCACCCGACAACGGACCCGGCCACGCGCCCCCCATACGGCCCCCCAAATGTGCGGTATAGGCGAAACGCGTCGATATTGTCCGGTAACAAGAAGATCGCGCACGTACGACGAGGAGGCCCCATGCGTGGAGCCACGCACGCCCGATGGATCGCCGGCGCGGCGGCGGTGGCTCTCGCCGCGACCGCCTGCGGAGGCGGGGACGACGACAGCGGCGGCGGCAGCGGCAGTGGTGACACGGGCGCGGTGCTCAGCTCCTCCTGGGGTGACCCGCAGAACCCGCTGGAGCCCGCCAACACCAACGAGGTGCAGGGCGGCAAGGTGCTGGACATGATCTTCCGCGGGCTGAAGCGGTACGACGCCAAGACCGGCGAGGCGAAGGACATGCTCGCCGAGAAGATCGAGACGACCGACTCGCAGAACTTCACGATCGACGTCAAGGACGGCTGGACCTTCCAGAACGGGGAGAAGGTCACCGCCAAGTCCTTCGTGGACGCCTGGAACTACGGGGCGAGTCTGAAGAACAACCAGAAGAACGCGTACTTCTTCGAGTACATCGAGGGCTACGACCGGACGCACCCCGACGACGGCAGCAAGCAGACCGCCGACACCCTCTCCGGGCTGAAGGTCGTCGACGAGAACACCTTCACCGTCAAGCTCACCCAGAAGTTCTCGACCTTCCCCGACACCCTCGGCTACAACGCGTACGCGCCGCTGCCGCAGTCCTTCTTCACCGACCACGACGCCTGGCTCGCCAAGCCCGTCGGCAACGGCCCGTACGCCGTCGACTCCTACACCAAGGGCTCCCAGCTGTCGGTGCGGAAGTGGGACGACTACCCCGGCGAGGACAAGGCGCAGAACGGCGGCGTGGACCTGAAGGTCTACACCGACAACAACACCGCCTACACCGACCTGATGGCCGGCAACCTCGACCTCGTCGACGACGTCCCCGCCGCCCAGCTGAAGAACGTCCAGGCCGACCTCGGCGACCGGTACATCAACACCCCGGCCGGCATCATCCAGACCCTGTCCTTCCCGTTCTACGACGCGGACTGGAACAAGGAGGGCTCGGAGAAGGTCCGCGAGGGGCTCTCTCGGGCGATCGACCGCGACCAGATCACCGACACCATCTTCCAGAAGACCCGCACCCCCGCCACCGACTGGACCTCTCCCGTCCTCGGCGAGGAGGGCGGCTACAAGAAGGGGCTGTGCGGTGACGCCTGCGAGTACGACCCGGACGCCGCCAAGAAGCTGATCCAGGAGGGCGGCGGCCTCCCCGGCGGCCAGGTCAAGATCACGTACAACGCGGACACCGGCTCGCACAAGCAGTGGGTCGACGCCGTCTGCAACTCCATCAACAACGCCCTCGACAACGACAAGGCGTGCGTCGGCAACCCGGTCGGCACCTTCGCCGACTACCGCAACCAGATCACCCAGCGGAAGATGAGCGGCCCGTTCCGCGCGGGCTGGCAGATGGACTACCCGCTGATCCAGAACTTCCTGCAGCCGCTGTACTACACCAACGCCTCCTCCAACGACGGCAAGTGGTCCAACGCCGACTTCGACAAGCTCGTCGACGAGGCCAACGCCGAGTCGGACACGGCGAAGGCCGTGGAGACCTTCCAGAAGGCCGAGGAGGTCGTCCGGGACAACATGGCCGCCATCCCGCTCTGGTACCAGAACGGCAGCGCCGGCTACTCGGAGCGGCTCTCCGACGTCACCCTGAACCCGTTCAGCGTCCCCGTGTACGACCAGATCAAGGTCAGCTGACCTCCCATGGGACGGTACGTCGCCCGGCGCCTGCTCCAGATGATCCCGGTCTTCGTGGGCGCCACCCTCCTGATCTTCCTGATGGTGAACGTGATGGGCGACCCCATCGCGGGCCTGTGCGGCGACCGGGAGTGCGATCCGGCGACGGCCGCCCAGCTCAGACGGGAGTTCGGCCTCGACAAGCCGGTGTGGCAGCAGTACCTGACCTACATGGGGAACGTCTTCACCGGCGACTTCGGCACCGCGTTCAACGGGCAGGAGGTCACCGAGCTGATGGCCTCCGCCTTCCCCGTCACCATCCGGCTGACGATCGTCGCGATCCTCTTCGAGATCGTCATCGGCATCACCCTCGGTGTCGTCACCGGCCTGCGGCGCGGCCGGCCCGTCGACACCGGGGCGCTGGTGGTCACCCTGGTCGTCATCTCCGTCCCCACCTTCGTCACCGGTCTGCTGCTCCAGCTGCTGCTGGGCGTGGAGTGGGGCTGGATCCGGCCGTCCGTCTCCTCCGAGGCGCCGTTCGACGAGCTGATCGTCCCCGGGCTCGTCCTCGCCTCCGTCTCCCTCGCCTACGTCACCCGTCTGACCCGGACGTCCATCGCCGAGAACACCCGCGCCGACTACGTCCGCACCGCCGTCGCCAAGGGACTGCCCCGGCACCGGGTGATCCGCAAGCACCTGCTGCGGAACTCCCTGATCCCCGTGGTCACCTTCATCGGCACCGACATCGGCGCGCTGATGGGCGGCGCCATCGTCACCGAGCGGATCTTCAACATCCATGGCGTCGGATACCAGCTCTACCAGGGCATCCTCCGCCAGAACACCCAGACCGTCGTCGGCTTCGTGACCGTCCTCGTGCTGGTGTTCCTCATCGCCAACCTGCTCGTCGACCTCCTCTACGCCGTACTCGACCCGAGGATCCGCTATGCCTGAGCCGCCCCCCGAGGAGCCGCACGTCTCGGGCGGCCAGCGCGCCGCCGAGGACGGGGCGATCGCCGCGACGGGCCTGGACGGCACGATGGACCTGGCCACCACCGAGGGGGAGACCTTGGAGAAGGGGCTCGGCAACGCCGACGCGGGCGGACCCGCAGACAAGGCCCGCAGCCTGTGGTCCGACGCCTGGCGCGACCTGCGGCGCAACCCCGTCTTCATCATCTCGGCCCTGGTGATCCTCTTCCTGGTCGTCATCTCCCTGTGGCCGTCGCTGATCGCCTCCGGCAACCCCCTCAAGTGCGACCTCGCCAAGGCCCAGGAGGGCGCGCAGCCCGGTCACCCGTTCGGGTACGACGGTCAGGGCTGCGACGTCTACACCCGTACCGTCTACGGGGCGCGGGTCTCCATCGCCGTCGGTGTCTGCGCCACGCTCGGCGTCGCGATCCTCGGGTCGGTGCTGGGCGGACTCGCCGGGTTCTTCGGCGGGTACTCGGACTCGTTCCTGTCCCGGATCACCGACGTCTTCTTCGCGATCCCGGTGGTGCTCGGCGGTCTGGTGCTGCTGTCCGTGGTCACCAGCAACTCCATCTGGCCGGTGATCGGCTTCATGGTGCTGCTGGGCTGGCCGCAGATCTCCCGCATCGCCCGCGGCTCGGTCATCACCGCCAAACAGAACGACTACGTGCAGGCCGCCCGCGCGCTCGGCGCCTCCAACTCCCGGATGCTGCTGCGGCACATCACGCCCAACGCGGTCGCCCCCGTCATCGTCGTGGCCACCATCGCGCTGGGCACCTACATCGCCCTGGAGGCGACCCTGTCCTACCTGGGCGTCGGCCTGAAGCCCCCGAGCGTCTCCTGGGGCATCGACATCTCCGCCGCCTCCCCGTACATCCGCAACGCCCCCCACGCCCTCCTGTGGCCCTCCGGAGCCCTGGCGATCACCGTCCTGGCCTTCATCATGCTGGGCGACGCGGTCCGCGACGCCCTCGATCCCAAGTTGAGGTGAGGCGTCGTCATGTTGCTCGAAGTGCGCGGTCTGCAGGTGGAGTTCCGCACCCGGGACGGGGTCGCCAAGGCCGTCAACGGGGTCGACTACGGGGTGGACGAGGGGCAGACGCTGGCGGTGCTGGGGGAGTCCGGCTCCGGGAAGTCGGTCACCGCGCAGGCGATCATGGGCATCCTCGACATGCCGCCGGGCAGGATCACCGGCGGCGAGATCCTCTTCAAGGGCCGGGACCTGTTGAAGCTCAAGGAGGACGAGCGCCGGAAGATCCGGGGCGCCGAGATGGCGATGATCTTCCAGGACGCCCTGTCCTCCCTGAACCCCGTTCTCTCCGTCGGCGACCAGCTCGGCGAGATGTTCGTCGTGCACCGGGGCATGACGAAGAAGGACGCCCGCGCCAAGGCCGTCGAGCTGATGGACCGGGTCCGCATCCCGGCCGCCAGGGAACGCGTACGGGACTACCCGCACCAGTTCTCCGGCGGTATGCGCCAGCGCATCATGATCGCCATGGCGCTGGCCCTCGAACCCGCGCTGATCATCGCCGACGAACCGACGACCGCGCTGGACGTCACCGTCCAGGCCCAGGTCATGGACCTCCTCGCGGAACTCCAGCGGGAACTGCGCATGGGCCTGATCCTCATCACCCACGACCTCGGCGTCGTCGCGGACGTCGCCGACCGCATCGCCGTGATGTACGCGGGCCGGATCGTGGAGTCCGCCCCCGTCCACGACATCTACAAGGCCCCGGCCCACCCGTACACGCGCGGCCTGCTCGACTCGATCCCGCGCCTGGACCAGAAGGGCCAGGAGCTCTACGCGATCAAGGGCCTGCCGCCCAACCTCATGGCCATCCCGCCCGGCTGCGCCTTCAACCCCCGCTGCCCGATGGCCCGCGACGTGTGCCGGACCGACGTGCCCCCGCTGTACGACGTGGAGCCGGCGGACGGGATCCGGATGAGCGCCTGCCACTTCTGGAGGGAGTGCCTCGATGACCACCGCCACCGCTGAGGCCGAGCCGATCCTGGAGGTCAGCGGCCTGGTCAAGCACTACCCGCTCACCCAGGGCGTCCTCCTCAAGAAGCAGGTCGGCGCCGTGAAGGCGGTCGACGGCGTCGACTTCGCCCTCGGCCGGGGGGAGACCCTCGGCATCGTCGGCGAGTCCGGCTGCGGCAAGTCCACGGTCGCCAAGATGCTGGTCCACCTGGAACGCCCGACCGCCGGCTCGATCCGCTACAAGGGCGAGGACATCACCAGGCTCTCCGGCCGCGCGCTCAGGACCGTCCGTCGCAACATCCAGATGGTCTTCCAGGACCCGTACACCTCCCTCAACCCCCGGATGACCGTCGGCGACATCATCGGGGAGCCGTACGACATCCACCCCGAGGTCGCGCCCAAGGGCGACCGCCGGCGCCGGGTGCAGGAACTCCTCGACGTGGTCGGCCTCAACCCCGAGTACATCAACCGCTACCCGCACCAGTTCTCCGGCGGCCAGCGCCAGCGCATCGGCATCGCCCGGGGGCTGGCGCTCCGTCCCGAGATCATCGTCGCCGACGAACCGGTCTCCGCCCTGGACGTCTCGGTCCAGGCCCAGGTCATCAATCTGCTGGACCGCCTCCAGAGCGAGTTCGGGCTGTCGTACGTCTTCATCGCCCACGACCTGTCCATCGTGCGGCACATCTCCGACCGGGTCGGCGTGATGTACCTGGGGCGGATCGTGGAGATCGGCCGCGACGCCGAGATCTACGACCATCCGACGCATCCCTACACCCAGGCGCTGCTGTCCGCCGTGCCCGTCCCGGACCCCGAGGCGCGCGAGCACCGGGAACGGATCATCCTCTTCGGCGATGTGCCCTCCCCGACGAACATCCCCTCCGGGTGCCGCTTCCGCACGCGGTGCTGGAAGGCCCAGGAGCGCTGTGCGCTGGAGGTGCCGCTGCTGGCGGTCCCCGCGGAGTTCCGGCTCACCACCGGCCCGGCCGCCCATGACTCGGCCTGCCATTTCGCGGAGGAGAAACGGGTGGTGCCGCCCGAGGAGTCGACGGACGATCATACGAATGAGGCGGAATAAGCCTACAAACCCATACCAAATGCGTTAACACACAGGCAACTTGGCTGACGCGGTTCCGATATACGGACGCGCGAATCTACTACGCGTACGGCCGTGCGGGTGCCGTAAACGGGCCGGGGCTCGCCATGTAGCCCCGGCCCGTTGCTGTGCCCGCTCCTCCTCCCGCTACGCCGGGTTCAGTGAACGCTTCAGGAAGTCGACCTGGAGCAACAGCAGGTTCTCCGCGACCTGTTCCTGCGGGGTGATGTGGGTGGCGCCGGAGAGCGGCAGCACCTCGTGGGGGCGGCCGGCCGCGAGCAGCGCCGAGGACAGGCGCAGCGCGTGCGCGAAGACCACGTTGTCGTCGGCGGTGCCGTGCACGATCATCAGCGGGCGGTGCGGTTCGGCGGGCGAGGAGAGCTCCTCGCCCGTGATCAGCGAACTCTTCGCGTAGGCCGCCGCGTTCTTCGCCGGGTCGCCGAGATAGCGCTCGGTGTAGTGCGTGTCGTACAGCCGCCAGTCGGTGACCGGGGCGCCCGCGATGCCGGCGTGGAAGACGTCCGGGCGGCGCAGCACCGCGAGGGCCGCCAGCCAGCCGCCGTAGGACCAGCCGCGGATCGCCACCCGGGACAGGTCCAGCGGATGGGACGTCGCCAGGTCGTGCAGCGCCTCCACCTGGTCGTCCAGGGAGAGCGTGAAGTCCCCGTCGATCTCCTTCTCCCAGGCGGGGGAGCGGCCGGGGGTGCCGCGGCCGTCGGCGACCACCACCGCGAACCCCTGGTCGGCGAACCACTGCGAGGTGAGGTGCGCGTTGTGGGCGGCGAGCACCCGGGGGCCGTGCGGACCGCCGTAGGGGTCCATGAGGACCGGGAGGGGCGTGACCCCGTCGTAGTCGCTCGGCATAAGCAGGGCGCACGGTACGCGGCGTGCGCCCCCCCGTGTAAACCGTACGCGCGGGGACAAACCGGGATTCTCCGCAAAAGACGCCACGGTCGCGATCTGCTTGCCGTCGCGCAGCACCTGCACCTGGGCGCCGGCCCGTCCCGGAACGGCCGAGACGAGTACGGTCACGCCCCCGGCGCGCACCGCCGAATGCACGCCGGGCTCCTGGGAGACGCGCTCCATGCCCAGCTCGTTCACGCGGTAGACGTGGATCTCCCCGATCTCCGGATCGGCCGCCGCCTCTCCCGCCGAGGCGGAGACCAGTACATCGGCGTCCGCGACGTCGAGCACCGCGCGGACGTGCAACTGCGGCCCGGTCAGCGGGCGTTCGCCGACCGCCAGCACCCGCGCGCCGCCCTCGTCCGCGACACGCACGAGCCGGCCCGACGGACTCCACGCGGGCACTCCGGGGAAAAGATCAAGCCAATGTGGATCTTCGTCGGCGTGCACCATCCGGGTCGCCCCGGAGTCCGGGTCCACGGCCAGGAACAACTGGCTGAGCTGGTCCCGCGCCTGCACCAGGATCAGCGGGGCCCCCGCCGCTGACCAGTGCACATGCGCCAGATACGGGTAACGGGCCCGGTCCCACACGACCTCCGTGCGCGTCCCGGCGAGGTCGATGACGAAGAGCCGCACCTCCGCGTCGGCGGTCCCGGCCACCGGGTACGCCACCTGCTGCGGGGCCTTCTCCGGCTGCGCGGGGTCGGAGATCCACCAGCGGCGCACCGGCGTGTCGTCCACGCGCGCCACCAGCAGCCGGTCCGACTCCGGGGACCACCAGAAACCACGTGAACGGCCCATCTCCTCGGCCGCGATGAACTCCGCCAGACCGAGGGTGACGTTCTCCGCCGCCTCCTCGGCGAGCGCCCGGTCCCCGTCGCCCTCCGCCCCGACCACCCGCAGCGCGCCCCGGGCGACATAGGCGACGTGGCGGCCGTCGGGCGAGGGGCGGGGGTCGATCACCGGGCCGGGGACGTCGAGTTCACGTGCCGTCCCGGCCCGCAGCTCGGCCACGAACAGCCGCCCTGACAAGGCGAAAGAGGCCAACTCCACGGCCGCGTCGGTGGCGTAGCCGACGATCCCGGCGCCGCCCTCACGCAGGCGCTCACGGCGCGCGCGCTCCTCGGCCGACAACTCCTCCCGGGAGCCCGCGAGCAGCGCCCCCGGGTCCGCCGCCACCCTCTCCCGGACCTCGGCCGGGCGGCCCCCCGTCCCGCTTCGCGCGCCGCCGTCCGGCAGGTCCAGCACCCACAGCTTGTTGGCCCGGTCGGTGCCGGACGAGGACCGCAGGAACGCCACGCGGGAACCGTCCGGCGCGACGGAGAAGGCCCTCGGCGCGCCGAGGGAGAAACGCTGGGTCCGGGCGTGTCGGCGAGGGAAGGACTCGGGCTGGGTCGTCATGCTCCGACCATATTGGCCATGCGCCCCCTTGTGCGGCCGTGCGCCGACCGATGCGCGCGTATGGATAGTTATGATCACTACCGCTGGGTGGGTATGAACCTGCTGGCCGCTGTATGGATTTACAACTGCGTCACCCACGTCACCGGTTGACGACGGCTTCGCCGTCAGCCCTCGACAACTGCTTCGCTCCCCAGGTCCCAGGGAACTTTTGGAGGTGAGCCGCCGTGGCACTCTCGATTTCGGCGGTGGTGCTGCTGGCGATCATCGTCTTCATCCTGATCAAGAAGTCAGGGTTGAAGGCACCACACGCGATCATCTGCATCCTGCTCGGGTTCTATCTCGCCTCCTCGACCATCGCGCCGACGATCAGCGAGCTGACGACCAACATCGCGGGCATGATCGGCAGTATCAAGTTCTGACACCTCCGGCCGCCGGGGGCCTCTCCCAGGGCCCGTCCCACCGGGCCCGCGACCCCCGCGGCCGACCGTTCCCGTGAGTGACCCCGCCCGGCACGGGCGCGGACCGGGGGCCTCGTAGGGTGGCCCCATGACGGATCAGCCCTCCCGCCGACTGCTCCTGGTGCACGCGCACCCGGACGACGAGTCGATCAACAACGGCGCGACCATGGCCAGGTACGCGGCCGAGGGAGCGCGGGTGACGCTGGTGACCTGCACCCTCGGCGAGGAGGGCGAGGTCATTCCGCCCGGCCTCGCCCATCTCGCGCCCGACCGCGACGACACCCTCGGCCCGCACCGGGTGGAGGAGCTGGCCGCGGCCATGAAGAAGCTCGGCGTCACCGACCACCGCTTCCTCGGCGGCCCCGGCCGCTACCGCGACTCCGGGATGATGGGCGTCGAACAGAACGAACGGCCCGGCGCCTTCTGGTCCGCCGACGTCGACGAGGCCGCCGCCCAGCTGGTCGAGGTGATCCGCGAGGTACGCCCCCAGGTCCTCGTCACCTACGACCCGAACGGCGGCTACGGCCACCCCGACCACATCCAGGCCCACCGCGTCGCCATGCGCGCCGCCGACCTGACCGCCGACCCGGACTTCCGCCCTGACCTGGGCGAGCCCTGGGAGATCGCCAAGGTCTACTGGAACCGGGTGCCGCGCGGGGTGCTCCTGGAGGGCTTCGGCCGGCTCCGCCGCGATCTCGCCGCGCCCGGGCGGCTGCCGTTCGAGCGGGCCGCGAGCGTGACCGACGTGCCCGGAGTGGTCGACGACCACATCGTCACCACCGAGATCGACGGCACGGGCTTCGCGGCAGCGAAGGCCGCCGCGATGCGCGCGCACGCCACCCAGATCGAGGTCGCCGAGCCGTACTTCGTCCTCTCCAACGGGCTGGCCCAGCCGCTCCTGACCACCGAGTACTACGAGTTGGTGCGGGGCAGACGCGAAGGAGGGAGCCGGGAGCGCGACTTGTTCGAGGGAATTCCCGGTATTTCTTTCGAGGACCGGCAGACTTTCGGGGAACAGCAGAACGGAACGGCCCTGTGATGCGTACGCATGGGTATGACACACCAGTGGTGCGGGCGCACGGCCACCGAGAGGCGGGCCGGTGATGACCGCGAAGGACCGGCCGACGGGCGGGCAAGGCAGCGCGCTCGCACAGCCGTTGACGTTTCCCCCGCTGGGCCGGGCCGCCGCGCACCTGGGACTCTTCGTGCTGGGCGCCGTGATCGGCCTGGCCGGCGGGCTGATCCAAGCGGCCTGGTTCCCCGGTGGGTTGCTGCTCGCGCTGCTCGGCGCGGCCGGGCTGTTCCTGGGCGGCGCCCGGGCGACGGGCGGGCGGGCCGGGGCCGTTGCGCCGGCCGCCGGCTGGATGATCGCCGTCGTCCTGCTGACGTCCACCCGGCCGGAGGGGGACTTCCTGTTCGGCGCGGGAGCGGGCTCGTATCTTTTCCTGCTCGGCGGCATGGCTGTGGCTGTGATGTGCGCCACCCTTGTGCGGGGGCGGCAACCGACCGGGTCCGACGCCCGACTTGGGAAGTGACGTACTACTTCGCCGTAGCGTGCGGGTGCGGGTCCCGTGTGGGTTTCCCACGCGGTCGTGGGATACGCGCGGGAAGTGGCCAGTATGGTGGTGCGCGCCGCCGAGCTGCCCGCTGAGTTGAGGTCGTGACGGGCGGCGGAGCAAACCGGGAGAACCTGCCTTGAGTCGTGAAACTGACACTTCGTCCTCCGGGGCCAATGGGCGCGGCAGCACCGCGTACCCGTCGGGGACACCGCCGTACGGCACGCCCATGGCCACCGAGGCCGGTGCCGAGGCGGCCCGGTCGGCCGCCGGCGAGCGGCCGGACGGACCCAAGACCGAGACCACGCTGACGACGCGGGTCCGGATCAACATCCCCGGCTCGCGCCCCATCCCGCCGGTCGTCGTCCGCAAGCCGGTCACCGACGGCGAGGGCGCCGCGGACGACGGCGGGTCGGAGTCGGAGACCACCGGCACCACGGCCATGCCCGTGTCCACGGACACCCCGCCGCCCGCGCCGGAGCCGGCCGCACCCGCCGACGACAAGCCGGCCAGCGACTGGTTCGCGCCCCGCAAGGGCGCGACCCCCGCCAGGGGCACGAGCACCGGCGGCAGCAACGGCGCCGGGTTCTCCACCGGCTCGATCGGTGGTCCCGCTCCCGGTGCCCCCGGCACGGGCGCCCGCCCCGGCGGTGCGGGCGGTCCCGGCCCGATGGCCGGCGGCCCCGGCGCCCAGCCCGGCGGCCCGCGCCCCGGCGCGGGCAACGGCTCCCGGCCCGGCGGCGCGAAGGGTGCCGGGCTGCCCGGCGCCACCGGCGGTCAGCCGGTCGCTCCCGGCCACGGCGGCGGCACCGGCTCCTTCGACGTCTCGGCCGCGCTGGCCGGCACCAAGCCCGAGCGCGACGACCTGCCGTACTTCTCCGACAACGGCACCGGCCGCCCCGGCGGCCCGGCCGGCCCCACCGGCGGCCCCGTCACCGGCGACAGCCCGCTCGGCCCGCCGCCCGGCCAGGGCGGCCCCGGTGGCCCCGGCTACCAGGGCAACCCCTTCGCCCCCGACGCCGACTTCTCCGCGCCCGGTGCCTCCGGTGCCTACGCCCGCCCCGGGGGCGGCATCAGCGACGACACCGCGGTCCTCACCCCGCAGCGGCCCGCCCCCGAACCGGGCACCCCGGGCTACGGCGGCTCCGGCCCCCTCGTCGACAACCCCTCCGGGCACACCCTGACCAGCGGCATCCCGGTCGTGCCCCCCGGCACCCAGGGCCCGCCGTTCGGCGCGGGCGGCCCCGACGGCGCCGTGCAGCACACCCCGCCGAAGCTGCCCGACCCCGGCCCGCAGCAGAAGTCCGGCCCGGCGAAGAACACCAAGTCCGCCAAGCCGGCCAAGAAGAAGGGCCGCGGCAAGCTCGGCCTGCTCGTCGGCGGGGTGATCGTCCTCGGCGGCGGTGTCTACGGCGCCGGTCTGCTGATGAACCACTCGGACGTCCCCAAGGGCACCACCGTCCTCGGCGTCGACATCGGCGGCGGCACCCGCGACGAGGCCGTCAACAAGCTCGACGCGGCCTTCGGCAAGAGCACGAGCGAGGCGCTGAAGCTCACGGTCGACGGCGAGACCGTCTCCCTCAAGCCCGACCAGGCCGGACTCCAGTTCGACAAGCAGGCCACGGTCAGCGCCGCCGCCGTCAGCGACTACAACCCGGTCTCGGTGATCGGCGCGCTCTTCGGCCAGGAGCGGGTGGTCGATCCCGTCATGCCCGTCGACGAGGAGAAGCTCCGGGCCGCCCTGCAGCGCGCCGCCGGCGGCTCCGGCTCGGCGAGCGACGGCACCGTCAAGTACGAGGCGGGCAAGGCCGTCGCCGTCTACGGCAAGGCGGGCAAGGGCATCGCGGTCGACGAGTCCACCGAAGCCGTCGAGGAGGCCTACCGCACCCAGGTGGAGACCGGCGAGGCCGCGCCGGTGCAGCTGCCGACGACGACCAAGGAGCCGTCGGTCGACAAGGCCGAGGTCGACCGGTTCATGAAGGAGTTCGCGGAGCCGGCCATGTCGGGCACCGTGACCGTCCAGACCGACGCCGCGCACAGCATCGCGCTGAGCCCGGAGAACTCCCTCTGGAAGTTCCTGAAGGTGAAGGCCGTCGACGGCAAGCTCGTCGACTCCTACGACGAGAAGGCGCTCAAGGAGCTCTACGGCGGCACCTTCGACGGCGTCCTCATCACCCGCGGCAACGGCGAGAAGACCCCCGTCACCGTCCAGGACGTCTACGGCGCACTCCGCCTGGCCCTGAAGAGCACGACCGAGCGCACGGCGGTCATCGAGACGGACCCCAGCTAGCGGCACCCGGCAAGGCCGGTGGGCGGATCGCACGGCACGACGAGGGGGCACCCGGGACATCCCGGGTGCCCCCTTCCGTCACGGTCGCGGGTATGACTTCTGTCATGCCGGGGTGTGGACCCCCGACACTGCCGCCCGCACCCCCCGCGCGCCCACGATGGTGCCCATGACGACGACCACGACGACGACCACCGAGGCCGCCACCCGGTCCGCGGTGGTGGGGTTCGACCATGTGACGAAGGCGTACGGCGACGTGCGGGCCGTGGACGGCCTGACGCTCGCCCTGCACCCGGGGGAGACCGTGGCCCTGCTGGGCCCGAACGGCGCCGGCAAGTCCACCACCCTCGACCTGCTGCTCGGCCTCAGGAACCCCGACAGCGGCACGATCGACCTCTTCGGCACCGGCCCGCGCGAGGCGATCACCGCCGGACGCGTGGGCGCCATGCTGCAGAGCGGCGGCCTGATGGACGAGGTCACGGTCACCGAACTGGTCCGGCTCGCCTGCGCCCTGCACCCGAGGCCGTACCCGGTCTCCGAGGTGCTCGCCCGCGCCGGCGTCACCCGGATCGCCGACCGCAAGGTCCACAAGCTCTCCGGCGGCCAGGTCCAGCGGGTCCGCTTCGCCCTCGCCACGGCCGGCGACAGCGACCTGATCGTCCTGGACGAGCCCACCACCGGCATGGACGTCTCCGCCCGCCAGGCCTTCTGGGCCACCATGCGCGAACAGGCCGACCGGGGCCGCACCGTCCTCTTCGCCACCCACTACCTCGAAGAGGCCGACGCCATCGCCGACCGTGTGCTCGTCCTGCACCGGGGCCGCCTGCTGGCCGACGGCACGGCGGCCGAGATCAAGGCCAGAGCGGGCGCCCGCCGCATCACCTTCGACCTGCCCGACGGCCCGCCGGACGAGCCGCGGCTGCGCGGCCTCCCCTTCCTGACCACGCTCGACGTGTCCGGCCGTACCGTGCGCATCCAGTCCTCCGACGCCGACGCGACCGTGCACGCCCTCTACGGACTCGGTGTGTACCCCCGCAACCTCGAGGTCACCGGCCTCGGACTGGAGCAGGCCTTCGTCGCGATCACCGCCGCCGAGGAGGCGAAGTCGAAGTGAACAGCCTCATCAAGCTGGAACTCACCCGCGCCCTGCGCAACCGCAGGTCCATGTTCTTCACGGTGCTCTACCCGTCGCTGCTGTTCCTGCTCATCGCGGGCAGCGCGAGCACCACCGACGAGGTCGGCGACACCGGTCTGACCCTGCCGACGTACATGATGGTCTCCATGGCCTCCTTCGGCGCCCTGACGGCCGTCCTGATGGGCAACAGCGAACGCATCGCCAAGGAACGCGAGAGCGGCTGGGTACGGCAGCTGCGGCTCACCACGCTGCCGGGGCGCGGCTACGTCCTCGCGAAGACCGCGAGCGCGGCCGTGGTCAGCCTGCCGTCCATCGTGATCGTCTTCGTGGTGGCCGCCGTCGTGAAGGACGTGCGCCTGGACGGCTGGCAGTGGCTCGCCCTGACCGGCGCGATCTGGGCCGGCAGCCTCGTCTTCGCCGCGCTCGGCGTCGCCCTCGGCTATCTCGCCTCCGGCGACGCGGTCCGCCCGATCACGATGATCGTCTACTTCGGCCTGTCGATGCTCGGCGGCCTGTGGATGCCGACGACCACGTTCCCCGACTGGCTCCAGTCCGTCGCCAGGTGGGTGCCCACCCACGCGTACGCCGCCCTGGGGCAGGCCATCGAGCAGAGCCGGGCCCCGCACGCCGAGGACCTCGTCGTCCTGGCCGTCTCCTTCGCCCTGTTCGCGGGCGGCGCGGCCTGGCTCTACCGGAAGGACACGCTGAAGGCGTGAGCGGTGTACCCCTCGGGCAGCGCCCGCAGAACCGCAGGCAGAGAGCGATCAAGTTCCTCTGGACCGGGATCTGGCTCGCCTATCTGAGCGCCCCCGTCAGCGACCTGCTGCACGGGGGCCACAGCGACGGCGTCGTCGTCCTCGGCTGGATCGGCCTGGTGGCCTTCGTCGCCTGGTACTTCGTGCTGATCTTCCGCACCGGCCGCCGCGACACCACCCCCATGGTGCTCGGCGCGCTCGCCGTCCTCGCCGCCCAGTCCGTCGTGCTCGCGCTCTCCCTCGGCCGCGAGTGGCTCGTCCTCTTCGTCTACGTGTCGGTGGCCTCCGGCGCGGCCCTTCCGCTGCGGCTCGCCCGCTTCACGATCCCGGCGGTGTCGGCCCTGCTCACGGCCGCCGCCCTCGCCGTACCGGGCGGCGGGGCCTACCTGGCCTCGCTGCTCCTCCCGGCCCTCCTCGGCGGCTTCTCCATGACCGGTGTCCGCGAGCTCATCCGCACGACACAGGAACTGCGCGAGGCGAGGGCCACGGTCGCCCAGCTCGCCGCGAACGAGGAGCGGCTGCGGCTCGCCCGTGACCTGCACGACCTCCTCGGCCACTCCCTCTCCCTGATCACGCTCAAGAGCGAGCTGGCGGGCCGGATGCTCCCCGGCCGGCCCGACAAGGCCGCCCAGCAGGTCGCCGACATCGAACAGGTCAGCCGCCAGGCCCTGGTCGACGTCCGGGAGGCCGTCACCGGCTACCGGCGCCCCCGCCTCGGCGCGGAACTCGCGGGCGCCCGGGACGCGTTGACGGCGGCCGGCATCACCCCCGAACTGCCCGCCGACCCCGACCTCACCGACGTGCCCGAGGAGAGCGAGTCCGCCCTCGCCTGGGCCTTGCGCGAGTCCGTCACCAACGTCGTACGGCACAGCGGCGCCCACCGCTGCACGGTGGACCTCGTCCGCCGTCACACCCTCGGCGGGCCGGTGCTCGAACTGACCGTGGACGACGACGGACCGGGCAGCCCCGGCGGCCCGGCCGGCACCACCACCGGAAGCGGTCTCGCGGGCCTCGCCGAACGGCTGGAGAAGGTGGGCGGCACCCTGGAGGCGGGCCGCTCCCGGCACGGTTTCCTGCTGGTGGCCCGGGCCCCCGCCGCACCCTCCGGCCCGGACGTAGGATCCGGCGCATGACCCGCACGATCAAGGTCCTGCTCGCCGAGGACCAGTCCATGGTCCGCGAGGCCCTGGCCGCCCTGCTCGGCCTGGAGGACGACATCGAGGTCGTGGCCCAGGTCGCCCGCGGCGACGAGGTCCTGCCGGCCGCCCGCGCCCACGCCGTCGACGTGGCCCTCCTCGACATCGAGATGCCGGGCGCGACGGGCATCGAGGCGGCCGCCGAGGTCCACCGGGCCCTCCCGGCGGTGAAGCTGGTCGTCCTCACCACCTTCGGCCGCCCCGGCTACCTCCGCAGCGCCATGGAGGCCGGCGCCGACGCCTTCCTGGTCAAGGACGCCCCCGCCGCCCGACTCGCGGACGCGGTCCGCAGGGTCCTCGCGGGCGAGCGGGTCATCGACCCGACGCTCGCGGCAGCGGCCCTGGCCGAGGGCGCGAACCCGCTGACCGACCGCGAACGCGAGGTGCT
Source organism: Streptomyces sp. NPDC034049 (assembly GCF_055575575.1). NCBI lineage: Bacteria > Bacillati > Actinomycetota > Actinomycetes > Kitasatosporales > Streptomycetaceae > Streptomyces > Streptomyces sp. NPDC034049. The sequence goes on along the minus strand of NZ_JBVISJ010000002.1, from coordinate 327,926 downwards.
GCGCGCGGCGGCCGACGGCTCGACCAACGCGGAACTGGCCGAGGCCCTGCACCTCTCCCAGGGCACGATCCGCAACTACCTGTCGACGGCGATCCACAAACTGGCGGTGAGAAACAGGACGGAGGCGGTCAGAACGGCACGGGAGAAGGGGTGGTTGTAACCGCCGACGGGCTGCGGAGGAGCCAGGGCTCGGGGAACCGCGCGACCAGCCGCGACGCACCCGCACCCGCCCGCCAGGAGGTGTCCCACGGCGAAGAGGCGCCCTCAGTCCCCTCGGTGTCCGAGACGCCCTCAGTTCAGCCGAGCCCGAGCCGCCTCCGCCTGCCTGCGCATCTTCTCGGCGGCCCCGGCATCCACCCCGGCCACGACCTCCGCGTACTCCTCCAACGCGGCGGCACCCCGCACGAACTCCCCCCGCTGCACCAGCAACCGCGCCCACTCGTACCGCAACCGCCCCGGATGCGAAGGCATCGCCAGCGACAACTCCAGCGCCCACAACGCCACATCCGTCCGCTCGGGCCGCGCCGCCGCCCACGCCCGCACGTTGTTGAGGACCCGCACCACCACGTCGAGCGGATCGGCGGGGCTCAGCACCGAGGGGTCCAGCGCGGCCCCCGTCGCCCCGGCCACCAGCAACTCCGCGTCGCTCCCGCTCAGCACCCGCCCTCCGTCGAACGGATCGGCGAGGACCTGCCCCTCGCGGGGCCCGAACCCCACCACGAAGTGCCCCGGCAGCGCGACCCCGTACACGGGCGCACCCGCCCGCCGGGCCACCTCCATCCACACCACGGACAACAGGATCGGCAACCCCCGCCGCCGTTCGAGCACCTGGTGCAGCAGCGACGACTCCAGCCGCTGGTAGTCCCCGGCGGCCCCCCGGAACCCGTACCGCTCGCCGAGCAGTTCGGCCGCCGCGACCGCCCACGCGCGCGGCGTGCCCGGCCGGTACGGCATCAGCCCGGCCAGCCGGTCGAGCTCGATCTCGGCGGCGTCGACGCCCGCGTCGTCCAGCGTCCCGTCGCCCGCGGCCCCCACCAGCAGACACAGCAGGGCCAGGTCGGGCCGCTCGGCCCGCGCCTCCTGCGCGAACCGCCGCCGGACCTCGGCCGCCCGCTCCGGCTCGGGGGGAAACGGCGCCGGCACGGCGGGGTGATGCCCGCTCACGACGACCCGCCCGACACGGAACCGGCACCGGCACCGGAATCGGCCTCCGAACCGGCACCTGAGCCGGCACCCGCACCGGACTCGGCGTCACCACCGCGGCTCGCGCCCCCGGGCTCCCGGTAGTGGTGGTACGCGTGGTGCGCCGCGAACCCCATCCCCCCGTACAGCGCCCGCGCCCCCGCGTTGTCCGTCTCCACCTGGAGCCACCCCGCCGAGGCCCCTTCGTCCAGCGCCCGCCGGGCCAGCGCGGCCATCACGGTCGTCGCGAGCCCCCGCCGCCGCTGGGCCGGATCGACCTCGACGGCCGCGAAACCGGCCCACCGCCCGTCCACGACACACCGCCCGATGGCGGCGGGACCCGCGTCCCCGGCCCCCGGCACGGTCGCGAACCACACCGACGGCCCGCTCCCGAGCACCTTCAGCGCGACCTCGCCGAGCCCCTTGCGCTGGTAGCGGCCGAGCCACGCCTCGTCCGCCGTGCGCGACAGCTCGACCCCGGCCCCTTCCCGGTCCGCGACCGGCGCGAGCGCGCCGATCCACAGCTCGGCGGTCACCTCACGCACCCAGCCGCGGTCCGCCACCTCCGCGCACAGCAGCTCCTGCGTCCCCTCGGCGCCCGTGGCCAGCTGGAGGAAGGCGGGCAGCCCGCGGGCCGCGTACCAGCCGCGTACGGCGGTCAGCGCGTCGTCCAGGGGCATTCCGGGGTCGCCCGCCGGCAGCACCGAGTTGGCGCGCCGGGTGAAGCCGGCGGCGGCTCGCAGCTCCCACTCGCCGAGCCGCTCCCGTTCGATCGGCTGCCAGGCCCGCGCGGCGACCCGCGCCAACTCCTCGTACGAGGCGGCGGGGCCGCGCCGACGGGCCGGGGCGGCGGGCACGACCTTCCCCGCGACCAGCGAGGTCTCCTCGATCCGTACCCGCTCCCCGTTCCGGCGGGTGATCAACAGGACACCGCCGTCCCATGATGTGAGAACACCAACCGTGTCGGTGAATTTCCCACCCCCGGCGACAGCGTCGGCGAGGCAGCGCACGGACACGCGTTTGCCCACGTCAGCAGCAGAGACACGGATCTCGAGCCGTCCACCGGCAGAGATTTCCACAGGTCTGTCCACCCCTCCTGTTCGGATCACGCCCCGGAACGGAGATACTAGGTGCGGGCATCGACGACGCCGCGCTCCCGCGCGCCAGGCGGCGGAGCCTGAGGAGGCCCGCCAGCGCCCTATCGAGGAGGAACGACAGCGTGACCTACGTCATCGCGCAGCCTTGTGTCGACGTCAAGGACAAGGCGTGCATCGAGGAGTGCCCGGTCGACTGCATCTACGAGGGGCAGCGGTCCCTCTACATCCACCCGGATGAATGCGTCGACTGCGGCGCCTGCGAGCCGGTGTGCCCGGTCGAGGCGATCTTCTACGAGGACGACACCCCGGAGGAGTGGAAGGACTACTACAAGGCGAACGTCGAGTTCTTCGACGAGCTCGGCTCGCCCGGTGGTGCCAGCAAGCTCGGTCTGATCGAGCGCGACCACCCCTTCGTCGCCGCACTCCCGCCGCAGGCCTGAGAGCGACGCCGCGGGCCCTGGGGCCGAGTCCCGGCGGCCCGCATCCGCGCCGCCCCGGTCCCGTACGCCCGATCAGCATGATCGCCGTACGGGGCCGGGGCGTTCGCCAGTGAGAAAGTGAGCCAGATCCCGTGTCCGCAGTCAGCGACCGCCTTCCCACCTTCCCCTGGGACAAGCTGGAGCCGTACAAGGCGAAGGCCGCCGCGCACCCCGGTGGCATCGTCGACCTGTCCGTCGGCACTCCCGTCGACCCGGTGCCCGACCTGATCCAGAAAGCGCTGGTCGCGGCGGCGGACTCGCCGGGCTATCCGACCGTCTGGGGCACCGTCGGACTGCGCGACGCGATCACGGGCTGGCTGGAGCGGCGTCTCGGCGCCCGGGACGTGACCCACAGCCACGTCCTGCCGATCGTCGGCTCCAAGGAACTGGTGGCCTGGCTCCCCGCCCAGCTCGGCCTCGGCCCCGGCGACCGGGTCGCGTACCCGCGCCTGGCCTACCCGACGTACGAGGTGGGCGCCCGGCTCGCCCGCGCGGACCACGAGGTCTACGACGACCCGACGGACCTGGACCCGGCCGGCCTGAAGCTCCTCTGGCTGAACTCGCCGTCCAACCCCACGGGCAAGGTGCTCTCCAAGGACGAGCTGACCCGGATCGTGGCGTGGGCCCGCTCGCACGGCATCCTGATCTTCTCCGACGAGTGCTACCTGGAGCTGGGCTGGGAGGCCGACCCCGTCTCGGTCCTCCACCCGGACGTCAACGGCGGCTCGTACGAGGGCATCGTCGCCGTCCACTCCCTCTCCAAGCGTTCCAACCTGGCGGGGTACCGCGCGGCCTTCCTCGCCGGCGACCCGGACGTCCTCGGTCCGCTTCTGCAGATCCGCAAGCACGGCGGCATGATGACCCCGGCCCCCACCCAGGCCGCCGTGGTCGCCGCCCTCGGGGACGACACCCACGTCCAGGAGCAGCGCGTCCGCTACGCCGCCCGGCGCACGGCCCTCCGCGAGGCCCTGGTCGCGCACGGCTTCCGTATCGAACACAGCGAGGCGAGCCTCTACCTCTGGGCCACCCGGGGCGAGTCCTGCTGGACCACCGTCGCCCACCTCGCCGACCTCGGCATCCTGGTGGCCCCCGGCGACTTCTACGGCACCGCCGGCGACCACCACGTCCGCGTGGCCTTCACGGCGACGGACGAGCGCGTGGCGGCAGGGGTGGAGCGCCTGTCCCGGGCGTAGGACACACGACGTCGAAGGGGCCCGGGGGAGTTCCCCGGGCCCCTTCGACGTACGGCAGGTCAGCCGAGCGGGCTCTTGGCCGGCAGCTGGCCCGTCGGCAGGCCACCCTTCGTCGCCGTCTTGGTGGTGTCGCCCAGAACGGTGCCGGCGGACCCGGCGGTCTCCCCGGCGGCCTTCTGCGCGACGGGCGTCGTCGTCTTGACGGCCTTCCCGCCGGTCTTGCTCACGGTCGGCAGCGTCTGCTTGGCCGCCTTGGTGCCGGCGTCGCTCGCGACCCCGGTGACGTTCTGCGTCGCGCCGTCCACGGTGCTACCCGCGTTCGCCCCGTCCACGGCGGACAGACCGCCGAGGTTCGGGGTGGCCGGCAGTTCGGGTGCCGCACTCGCGGAGCCGGCCGCACCGACCACGGAGGCCGCTCCCGCTGCGGTGAGCAGCGCGGCACGGGCGATCCGGCGGGTCAGGGGGAGGGACATGGTGCTCCTTTGACGGAAGAGAACGTGGAAGTGTCCGACCACGCCCGGGAGTTGACCGTTCCGGGCTCGGACGCAGTGACTACCGCTCGAAGCCTTGGAAGGTTGCGGCGCCCGGACGTAAAGAGTTCGCAATGCGTCGCATGATCAAATGGGGATCCAATCGGACAAACGCCACCCGCTGCGACCGGTCTGCTGAATCCTTACGGCCCTGTGCTCCCAACGGATTCCGCGCACCGGGGGTGAGCAGGGGAGATCCCGCCCACCCCGTCCACCCGACGCTCCGTCGCCTCCCCCGCACGGGTGAGCCGTGCGGCCTACTGTCCAGTGACGATTCGGACCTCGGTGGAGGAGCCCGCCGCACCGCCCGCCGCCCCCCGGGCCTGGCGCCACGCACCGGCCCGGCCCTCGGCGACCCACTCGCGGCCCGCGTACGAGACGCGCTCGACCCCGAGCCGGGAGGAGTTGGCCACGGCCCAGTGCGCCAGCTCCCAGCCGCGCTGCCGGTCCCGGTCCGCGTCCTTGCCGTCCAGGGGGATGATCACGGTGCCGGCGACGGGGGAGACGCTCGGACTCGGCGTCGCGCTCGCCGCGGCGGACGCGCCGCCCTCGGAGCGGACCACCGCCGCGGCCGACTCGAACGCGTCGTCCCCGAAGTCCCGGGCGAGCGCGCTGCGCACGGCGTCCGGGCCGCCCGTGGCGGCGGTGCCGGTGCCGGTGGTCTCCCGGCGCCCCTCGCACGTCAGCGTGGCCGCCGACCGCCCGGTCAGCGCGGCGGCGAGCAGCGTGGCGTCGGGCTCGTGCTTGGCGTACGCCTCCGGGTAGCCGCTGCGCTGCACGCGCTGCGCGGCCACGGTCAGCGGCAGCCGCTCATAGCCGTCGACCTTGACGAGGTGCTCGTAGAACTCACCCGCCGCGTAGACCGGGTCCTGGATCTGCTGCTCGGTGCCCCAGCCCTGCGACGGCCGCTGCTGGAACAGGCCGAGCGAGTCCCGGTCGCCGTGGGCGATGTTGCGCAGGCTCGACTCCTGCAGGGCGGTCGCCAGCGCGATCGTCACGGCCCGCTCGGGCAGCTCGCGCGAGGTGCCGACCGCCGAGATCGTCGCCGCGTTGGCCGCCTGCTCGGGTGTGAACTCGTACGACTCCCCGTCGCCCGACCCGGACACGACCACGCACCGCGGCGTGCCGTTCCCCCCGGTCAGGTACTGCACGGTGAGATACGCCCCGATCGCGGCGAGCACGACGAAGGCCGCCATGAACTGCAGCACGCGACGGCCGCGACGGCGGGGGCGGGGACCTGGGGGGAAGGGGTACGGCTGCGACACGCCGTCCAAGGTACTGGAGAGTAATGGCGCTCGTGCAGGAGTTGTGAACAGAGATGTGAACGGGGATGCGGAAGTGACCGGATCCACGTGCCCGGCGGTCCGGTCCCGGGGGCGCGTTAGGGTCGGGGACATGGCCGAGACCCCGATTGACCTCACGCTGGACGCCGCGCGGCTGACCGCGCAGCTCGTCGACTTCCCCTCCGAGAGCGGCACCGAGAAGCCCCTCGCGGACGCGATCGAGACCGCCCTGCGCGCCCTGCCGCACCTCACGGTCGACCGGTACGGCAACAACATCGTCGCCCGTACGAACCTGGGCCGCGCCGAGCGCGTGATCCTGGCCGGCCACATCGACACCGTGCCGATCGCGGACAACGTCCCCTCCCGCCTCGACGAGGACGGCGTCCTGTGGGGCTGCGGCACCTGCGACATGAAGTCCGGCGTCGCGGTCCAGCTGCGCATCGCGGCCACGGTCCCGGCCCCCAACCGTGACCTGACCTTCGTCTTCTACGACAACGAGGAGGTCGCCGCGGACCTGAACGGCCTGAAGCACGTCTCCGAGGCCCACCCCGAGTGGCTCGAGGGCGACTTCGCGGTCCTCCTGGAGCCCACGGACGGCGAGGTCGAGGGCGGCTGCCAGGGCACCCTGCGGGTCCTGCTGACGACCAAGGGCGAGCGCGCCCACTCCGCGCGCGGCTGGATGGGCTCCAACGCCATCCACGCGGCGGCCCCCATCCTGGCGAAGCTGGCGTCCTACGAGCCGCGGTACCCGGTGATCGACGGCCTGGAGTACCGCGAGGGCCTCAACGCGGTCGGCATCTCCGGCGGCGTCGCCGGCAACGTCATCCCCGACGCGTGCGTCGTGACGGTCAACTTCCGCTACGCGCCCGACCGCAGCGAGGAGGAGGCCATCGCCCACGTCCGCGAGGTCTTCGCCGACTGCGGGGTCGAGGACTTCACCGTCGACGACCACAGCCCCGGCGCGCTGCCCGGTCTGTCCCACCCGGCGGCCGCGGCGTTCATCGAGGCCGTCGGCGGCACCGCCCAGCCCAAGTACGGCTGGACGGACGTCTCCCGCTTCAGCGCTCTCGGTGTCCCGGCCGTCAACTACGGCCCCGGCAACCCGCACTTGGCGCACCGGCGCGACGAACGCGTGGAGGCGGCGAAGATCCTGACGGGTGAGGAGCGGCTGAGGTCCTGGCTGACGGCGTGAGATGTCCGGCGCGGCGGATCGCGCCGGACACGCTGAGGTCCCCCGTCCGTAACCCGTATGGATCTACGCTGAGGTGAACCACCAGCACGGCGGAGGGAGCGGACATGGCGACCGGCAACCCCGAGGGCAAGAAGCAGCCACCCGAGGAGCGGCGGCTCGGACCGGTGCTGCGCAGACGCGGCCAGGTTCAGGCGAGCACCACGGACCAGCGGCTGCTGGACGCGGGCGGTCCCTCGGACTGGGTCCACACCGACCCCTGGCGGGTCCTGCGCATCCAGTCCGAGTTCATCGAGGGCTTCGGCACCCTCGCCGAACTCCCGCCCGCCATCAGCGTCTTCGGCTCGGCCCGCACGCCCACCGACTCACCCGAGTACGAGGCGGGCGTCCGGCTCGGCCGCGGCCTGGTGGAGGCCGGCTTCGCCGTCATCACCGGCGGCGGCCCGGGTGCGATGGAGGCCGCCAACAAGGGTGCCCTGGAAGCGGGCGGCACCTCCGTCGGCCTCGGTATCGAGCTCCCCTTCGAACAGGGCCTCAACCCGTACGTCGACATCGGCCTCAACTTCCGCTACTTCTTTGTCCGAAAAATGATGTTCGTGAAGTATGCGCAAGGGTTCGTGGTGCTGCCCGGCGGCCTCGGCACCCTCGACGAACTCTTCGAGGCCCTCACCCTCGTCCAGACCCAGAAGGTCACCCGTTTCCCCATCGTCCTCTTCGGCGAGTCCTACTGGAGCGGACTGGTCGACTGGCTCACCAGCACCCTGATCGCCCAGGGCAAGGCGGCGGAGAAGGACCTGACCCTCTTCCACGTCACGGACGACGTCGACGAGGCGGTCGCGCTGGTCTCGAAGGAGGCGGGCAGGTAACTCGCGGATGCCCACCCCGCGCCCTCAAGGGGCGCGGGGAACTGCGCGAACGGGGTCCGGGGCGGAGCCCCGAAGTCTTTGACGCGGGGGTCGAAGGGGCGCGCAGCCCCTGGTGGACGGGACGGGTAGGGGCGGCGGGGGCGAAAAAGAATCAGGCGAGCCCCCGCCGGGCAACGGCAGGCCCCCGCCACCCCGCGATCGCTCCCACCATCTCCACCACCTGCCGAGTCTCCGCCACCTCATGCACCCGGTACACCTGAGCCCCCAACCAGGCCGAGACAGCCGTGGTCGCCAAGGTCCCCACCACCCGCTCCTTCACCGGCCGGTCCAACGTCTCGCCCACGAAGTCCTTGTTGGACAGCGACACCAGCACCGGCCACCCCGTGGCGACCATCTCGCCCAGCCGCCGCGTCGCCTCCAGACTGTGTCGCGTGTTCTTGCCGAAGTCGTGCCCCGGATCGATCAGCACGGACTCCCGCGGCACGCCCAACGCCACCGCCCGCTCCGCCAGCCCCACGGTCACCCGCAGCACGTCGGCCATCACGTCGTCGTACTCGACCCGATGCGGCCGCGTACGCGGCTGAGCCCCACCCGCGTGCGTGCACACCAGTCCCACCCGGTACCGCGCCGCGACCTCCGCGAGCCGGGGATCGACCCCGCCCCACGCGTCGTTGAGCAGATCCGCCCCCGCCTCGCACACGGCCTCAGCCACCTCGTGCCGCCAGGTGTCGACGCTGATGATCACGTCGGGAAACCGCCGCCGCACCTCCGCGACGAACCCCACGGTCCGCCGCGCCTCCTCCGCCGCGGTCACCTCCTCCCCGGGCCCGGCCTTCACGCCGCCAATGTCGACGATGACCGCGCCCTCGGCGACCGCCTGCTCCACGCGCGCGAGCGCCGGCTCGTCGCGAAAGGTGGCCCCCTGGTCGTAGAAGGAGTCCGGCGTCCGGTTCACGATCGCCATGATCACCGGCTCGTGCGGCCCGAATTCCCGCTTGCCCAGCCTGAGCATCCGCTGTGCCCTCTCCCAGTACGTCCCGTCGATCGCCGGGCCTGCCCGACCGCCTGCGACCTTAACTGTCAGACTCCCATGGCACGATCGGAGCCGAACACACTCGAGGGGACCCAGCGATGTTCATGTTCTTGTTCCTGGTCGTCGCGCTCGCCGTCGTGGTCGCCGCGGTGACGCTCGCGGTGGTCGGCGGCGGTGACAACGCCGTGCTGCCGGAGGCCGTGGGCGAGCGGCTCCGGGACCCGCTGCCGGCGGACCGCCCGGTCAACCGCGCGGACGTCGAGGCACTCCGCTTCCCGGTCGCCGTCCGCGGCTACCGCATGGTGGACGTGGACGACGCCCTCGGCCGGCTCAGCGCCGAGATCGCCGAGCGGGACGCCCGGATCGCCGACCTGGAGTCCGCGCTCGCGGGCGCCCGCGCGGCCACCACGACCTCGCTGCACAAGCCCGAGGAGGGCGACCGCCGGTGAGCGACGGCACCGCCCTGCCCGGCTCCGACGGCGCGCTGCGCTGCCCCTGGGCCCTGTCCACCGAGGACTACGTGGCGTACCACGACGAGGAGTGGGGCCGCCCGGTCCACGGCGACGACGCGCTGTACGAGCGGCTCTGCCTGGAGGCCTTCCAGTCCGGCCTCTCCTGGATCACCATCCTGCGCCGCCGCGAGGGCTTCCGCGCCGCCTTCGCCGACTTCGAGATCGCCTCGGTCGCCCTGTTCACCGAGGCCGACCGGGAGCGTCTCCTCGCCGACCCCGGCATCATCCGCAACCGCGCCAAGATCGAGGCCACCGTCGCCAACGCCCGCGAGCTGTCCACCTGGACCGCCGGCGAGCTGGACGAACTCATCTGGTCCCATGCCCCCGACCCGGCGACCCGCCCGGCTCCGAGAACCCTCGCGGACGTCCCGGCGGTCACCCCCGAGTCCACGGCCCTCTCCAAGGCGCTGAAGAAGCGGGGCATCCGCTTCGTCGGCCCGACGACGGCGTACGCCCTGATGCAGGCGTGCGGCCTGGTGAACGACCACTTGGAGACATGCGTCGCCAGGAGCGCCCCCTAGATCCACGCCCCGCACCGGCCGGCTCCGCACCGGCCGGCTCCGCACCGGCCGGCTCCGCACCGGCCGGCTCCGCACCGGCCGGCTCCGCACCGGCCGGCTCCGCACCGGCCGGCTCCGCTCCGGTGGATCGTCACCGCCCCAGGTAGTTGGGGGTCTCCTTGTTCACGAACGCCCGCACCGCGATCTGGTGGTCCTCCGAGGCACCCGCCCGGGTCTGGAGTTCGTCCTCCTTCTCCAGCGTCTCGGCCAGCGAGTGGGTGAAGCCGTACGCCACCGCCTCCTTGATCGCCGCGTACGCCACGGTCGGCCCCTCGGCCAGCATCCGGGCCACTTCCTCGGCCGCCGTGTGCAGCGAGGCCGCGGGGACGATCCGGTTGGCGATCCCCAGCTCGTACGCCTCCTGCGCCTTGATGCTGCGCGGGAAGAGCAGCAGATCGGCGGCCCGGCCGGGGCCGATCACCCGCGGCAGGGTCCACGAGACCCCGGAGTCGGCCGTGAGCGCCACCCCGGCGAAGGACGTGTTGAAGGAGGCCGTGTCGGCGACCACCCGGTAGTCCGCGGCGAGCGCGAACCCCAGACCGGCACCGGCCGCCACCCCGTTCACCCCGGCCACCACCGGCTTCGCCATGCTCGTGAGCGCCTTCACCACGGGGTTGTAGTGCTCCTTGACCGTGCTCATGACCTGCCCCGAGTCCTCGATCAGCAGCCCGATGTGCTCCTTGAGGTCCTGGCCCACACAGAACGCCCGCTCCCCGGCGGCCGTCAGCAGCACCGCCCGCACCGCGTCGTCCCCGGCGGCCTCCTCCACGGCCTCCCGCAGCGCCACCTTCGTCGCGATGTTCAGCGCGTTCATCGCCTCGGGGCGGTTGAGCGTGATCGTCGCGAGTCCGTCGCGCACCTCGTAGAGCACGGTGTCGGCCATGGCGGTTTCCCCTCCGGTGTCGCTTCGGCAGGCGGCGTACTGGTCAGTACGCCCTCGTCACAGCACAGCATGGCGGAGTTCACGGGTGACGGCCGGGCCCGGACGTGTGACCTGCGTCAAAGAATCACCAATGGGCGAGCGCCCACCCCGGACCGAGGGGTGGCGCAGTATCGCAGTCACACCGCCGAATTGGGTGGTTTTGCTCGCGCGCGTTGCCCAAGCGATGCCGACCGATGTTGGTCATCGGGTCATGAGATGCGGGATAATGGCCTGGAAGCAATGTGTTCGATGCCGGTGTCGCGTGTCCCCAGGTGGGCCCGCGCCTGCCCTCCCGGGCCGTCGGCTTGGCGATGAGCTGGTTTCAGGAAGGGGTACGAGCATGGCGGCCATGAAGCCGCGGACGGGCGATGGCCCGCTCGAGGTGACCAAGGAGGGGCGGGGCATCGTCATGCGCGTTCCGCTCGAAGGCGGCGGTCGGCTCGTCGTCGAGCTGACCCCTGACGAGGCCGACGCCCTCGGAGATGCCCTCAAGAAGGTCGTCGGCTGACGCGCGTAGCGACGATACCCTTTCAGTTGCCCCGGCACCGCCGCACCCGGCGGTGCCGGGGCGCTGTCGTGCCAGGGGTGTGAGCGGGGGGCCGGTCGGATCGCGGGCGGCCGCTCAGCGCTTGACGGCGCACAGCAGGCCGTCGCCCACCGGGAGCAGGGACGGCACGAGCTCGGGGCTCTCCCGGACCGTGCGCAGCAGCTCCCGCAGGCGTATGACCTCGGTGGGCTGGGGGTTGGAGTCCACCGTCCGGCCACTGGCGAAGACACCCTCGAAGGCGACGAGGCCACCGGGTCTGAGCAGGCGCAACGATTCAGCGAGGTAGTCGAGGCACTCCAGCCGGTCGCCGTCGCAGAAGACCAGGTCGTACCCGGAGTCCGCGAGCCGGGGCAGCACGTCCAGGGCGTGGCCCGGGATGAAGCGCGCGCGGTTGCTGGCGAAGCCGGCCGCGCGGAACGCCTGCCGGGCGAACTGCTGGTGCTCCGGCTCCGGATCCACGGTGGTCAGCACCCCGTCGGGCCGCATGCCGTGCAGCAGATGGATCCCGGAGACACCGGTGCCGGTCCCGATCTCCGCCACCGCCTTCGCGTCCACGGTGGCGGCGAGCACCCGCAGCGCGGCGCCCGTGCCGGGCGACACCGAGCGCAGCCCTGCCTCCCGGGCCCGTTCACGGGCCCAGCGCAGCGCCTCGTCCTCGGCGACAAAGGCGTCGGCGAACGCCCAGCTCGTCAGCCGGTTGCCGGTAATGACCCTCTCCTTATGTCCCCGTGGTTGCCTGGGCGTGACTGTATCCGTTGCCGTCGGGAACCTGCTGATGGGACCGGTCGTTTAAAGGGATGAGTGAGTGACGGGGGCCGCGACGGGGGGCACGGGATGGATCGGTCCGACGAGCAGGGGCGCGCATCGACGCGCCTGCTGACCAAGCCACAGGGGCCGCATCAGCAGGACGTGCCCCACCGGCGTACAGCAATTTCTTATAAAACCGCTTATCCGGAGCTAACGGGCGAGGTGGCTATGGTAGGGGCTCCACTGGACACCACCAGAGCCGACAGGGGAGGTGCGGCTGCGCATGTGGATCGGGGAGGAGTGCTGCGGCGCTTTCTCGGATCGGCAGGCAGGCCGAAATCCGTGAACGACACCGCTGACCACAGCCACGCCGACGCTTCCGCCTCGGGCGGAGCACAGACCGCGACCTTCACCACGGACGCGCACGCACAGGCGTGGACTCCGCCCACCTGGGAGGAGATCGTCAGCACTCACAGCGGCCGCGTCTACCGGCTCGCCTACCGTCTGACCGGCAACCAGCACGACGCCGAGGACCTCACCCAGGAAGTCTTCGTCCGCGTCTTCCGCTCCCTGTCGACCTACACGCCCGGCACCTTCGAGGGCTGGCTGCACCGCATCACCACCAACCTCTTCCTGGACATGGTCCGGCGCAAGCAGCGCATCCGCTTCGACTCCCTCGGGGACGACGCGGCCGAGCGCCTGCCCAGCCGCGAGCCCACCCCGCAGCAGATCTTCAACGACGCGCACTTCGACGCCGACGTCCAGCAGGCCCTCGACACCCTGGCACCCGAGTTCCGCGCCGCCGTCGTCCTGTGCGACATCGAAGGACTCTCGTACGAGGAGATCGCCGCGACCCTGGGCGTCAAGCTCGGCACGGTCCGCTCCCGGATCCACCGCGGCCGCTCCCAGCTCCGCAAGGCCCTCGCGCACCGCTCCCCGGAGGCCCGGGCCGAGCAGCGTCGCGGGTTCGCGGTGCCCCGGGTGGCCGTGCTGGGAGGAGGGGGCGCGACCGCGTGAGTGGATCCCGTCCTACGCCTGCCGAGCAGCACCTGGGAGACCGTCTCTCCGCCCTGGTCGACGGAGAGCTCGGTCATGAGGCGCGCGACCGCGTCCTGGCACATCTCGCCACCTGCGCGAAGTGCAAGTCGGAGGCGGACGAGCAGCGCCGTCTGAAGAACGTCTTCGCGGAGGCCGCCCCGCCGCCCCCCTCCGAGAGTTTCCTGGCCCGGCTCCAGATGCTCCCGGCGGGCGGCGACGGCGGCTCACCGCTGTCCGGTGGCTTCGGCGGAAGACTCGGAGGCACGGCCGGAGGGCCGGGTCTGCCCGGTGCCCCCTCCGACTCCCGGGACTTCGCCGACTTCGGGGTCTTCGGCTCCGGCGACTCCTTCGGGTACGTCCCGTCGGGACCACACGGCGGCGCGCTGACGCCGTCGGAGGGCCGCGGGCTGCTCGGTGGCGGCCGTGGGGCGTCCGGCGGCCGTGGGTTCCTCGGTGACCGGGGTTTCCTGAGCGGCCGTGGAGCGCTGGGCGACCGTGGCCTCCTGGGCGGCGGACGCGGCCTCTCCGGCGGTGCGGACGAGCGTCCGGACCGGGAGGAGAGAACCACCGGCGACAGGGACGACCGGCACGACAGAGGGGTCACACGCGACCGCGGTTTCCGGATCCATGACGTGGGCCGGCAGGAGGCGGAGCGTTCCGCCTCGCGCGGTATGCGGTTCGCCTTCGTCGCGGCGGGAGCCGTGTCGCTGGCCGCGATCGCCCTCGGCGGTGTGACCAACGGCATGCCCGTCGAGACGGCGGACGCCCGGGGCGGTTCCGGCGCCGGGAGCAACGTCACCCCGCTGCGGACCCCGGCCGGCACGGTCCCGACGCCCGAGGCACAGCGCCGCCGGGGAGCCGTCGGCCCGCTGCTCGGACAGGGCCAGCAGTCCCTGGGCAACGCGCCCGTCGCCCCGACGGAGATCTCCGCCCCCCTGCTGCCCGGGGTCCCCGCCCCGGCCGGCCAGGACCGTCGGTCCGTACACCCGCTGACCGCACCCGTGTTGGCCGGTGCGGCCGTCATGTCGCCGCTCATACGTCCGCTCACCGACGCGCCACCGTTGCAGCTGACCGACTGGCCCTCGGCCTCCGAACTCGCCGGCCCCGGCCTGCTGACGGCGCCCGACACCACCTCGTCCCCCACACCCACCTCGCCCGTCCTCCGCTGACCCCGAGGCCTGCGCGCCGGCCCGCGAACCTGGTTGAATCCAGAGTGGGCCGTGTCCGCTCGGGCCGGTTCCGGCTCGCGGCACTCGGTGAACGGTGGGCGTCGGGCCGGTCCTCGGGACAGGCCCCAGGTGTGGGGAGAACATGAACGAGGGGAAGCCCACGAAGGCGAAGTGGTGGAGCCGCCCCCGGGCGCACGGCGCGGGGGGCGAGACGACGGGGGACACGGGCCCGGTCGGCACCGCTGATTCCGCAGAGTCCGCCGGGACTGGGACTGTGGACGCCCTCGGGCTGTCCGCGGGCGCGGCGCGTGCGGAAAACCCCGAGGGCGACTTCGAGTTGGAACGCCCGGCAACGGTGACGGCGACGGCACCGGCCGTCGCCGGGACCGACTCCCGCATCGGGACCGACTCCCGCATCGGGAGCGACTCCCGCATCGAGAGCGAAGGCGAGGCCGAGGCCGGTTCCGGCTCCGATTTCGAACTGGCTCGCCCGGTCGCCGCGGCTTCGTCCGGCTCGGACGGCGACTTCGAACTGGAACGGCCGAGCGCGAGGAACGCGGGGCACGACGCCGAGGGCGGGGCGAACTCGCCGACGGGGACCGACGGTTCGTCGGTCGACACCGACGGGGTCGGTACCGGCGCTGCCGCGGCCCCCGGCACCGCCGCGACCACGGTCGTGGGCGCCGCCGTGGTCACCGACGCTCGGCCCTCGGGTCAGCAGGGTGCCCTGAGCGCCCCTGAAGGGCCCTCTGGGCGCCCCAAGCCGCTGCACGACCCCGATCCCTACGGCACCCCGCCGTACGGCGAGCCCGGCCCCTGGGCGCCCGCTCCGCCGTTCCAGCATCCGGCGACCGCCTCCGCCCCCGGCACGAACGTCCAGCCGGCGACAGCGGCACACGACGCGCACCCGGTCGCGGGGGAGCCGGCACCGGCCGGGGCGCCCGCGACCGCCGCTCCCGGGTATGCCGACACGAGCACGCCGGTGACTCCGGCCCACGGCACCGCCGTACCGGCCGCCGCCGCGGCTTCCTTCCCGGACGCGGCCCGGCCCGCCGCCGCGCCCTACCCCGACACATCCCAGCCTCCCGGCGCCTCGTACGCGTATCCGTCCCAGCCGGGACCGCCGCCCTTCGGGGACTCGGCGCAGCCGGTCCCGCCCCCGTACGCGGGCGGTGCCCAGGCCGCGCAGCCCTCGCCGGGAGCCTTCGCCGAGCCCGGGCAGTCGCCGCCCGGTTCGCCGGGGCCCTGGCAGAACTACGACCCGTGGGCCGGGTCGGGATCGCTGCAACAGAACGGGGCCGCGGTGGACGACGCGGCGCGGCGGCGCCGGCGCAGGGGCAGGACGCTCGTGGTCGGGGCCCTGCTGATCGCCGTGGTGGCCGGCGGCATCGGCGGAGTCGTGGGCGCGTACCTGGAGCGCAACGGCGGAGTCGGGGCCATCGAGCTGCCGCAGGCCAGCGACGGGGTGACGGGCCGGGCGCCCGACAGCGTCGCCGGGATCGCCGCCAGCGCGCTGCCCAGCGTCGTGACCCTGCACGTCAGTGGGGACAGCGCGCAGGGCACCGGCACCGGATTCGTGCTCGACGAGCGTGGCCACATCCTCACCAACAACCATGTCGTCGACCCCGCCGGCAGCGACGGCGAGATATCGGTGACCTTCAGCGGCGGTGAGACGGCCAAGGCCACCATCGTCGGCCGGGACACCGGCTACGACCTTGCCGTGGTCAGGGTCTCCGGCGTCCGCGGACTCAAACCGCTGCCCCTCGGCAACTCCGAGGAGGTCCGGGTCGGCGACCCGGTCGTCGCCATCGGTGCCCCCTTCGACCTGGCCAACACCGTCACCTCCGGCATCATCAGCGCCAAGGAGCGGCCCATCACGGCCGGCGGCGAGAGCGGCGACGTCAGCGATGTGTCGTACGTGGACGCGCTGCAGACCGACGCGCCGATAAACCCGGGCAACTCCGGAGGCCCGCTCCTCGACGGCAAGGCCCGTGTGATCGGTATCAACAGCGCCATCCGCTCCGCCGGCAGCGGCTCCGAGTCGGAGGGCGGGCAGGCCGGTTCCATCGGACTGGGCTTCGCGATACCCATCAACCAGGGCAAGCGCGTCGCCGAGGAGCTGATCAACACCGGCAAGGCCACCCACCCGGTCATCGGGGTCACCCTCGACATGGACTACTCCGGTGACGGCGCCCGCATCGGCGACGAGGGCGACGGCGACGGCTCCGGGGTGACCCCGGGCGGTCCCGCCGACCGGGCGGGCATGCGCGCGGGCGACGTCATCACCCAGGTCGACGGCCAGCGTGTCCACTCCGGCAACGAACTGATCGTCAAGGTCCGCGCGCACCGGCCCGGCGACCGCCTGGAGCTCACCCTCCTGCGGAACGGCAGGGAGCGGACGCTCACCCTCACCCTCGGCTCGTCCGGCGGCGACTGACCGTGTCCCCGGCGTCCCCGGCGGCCACGACGGCGCGGCCACGACGGCGGGATCCACTGACACCAACTTCACAGGAGGGGCCCCGCACCCCCTCCTGCCAGGCAAACAGCTGGGAAAACCCGTCCTTCGGGCACGGTCGGAAGCGGCCCGAAGGTACCGGATCGGCGGGATCGCCGGGTACCGTGGATCCGGCCCGGACCACGGAAGACCTGCCGAGGCCCGCGGATCGGGACCGAGGACATCGCAAGGAGCTTCAGGTGTTCAATGACATAGGTGCGCTCGAGGTGGTGACGCTCGTCGTCCTCGCCGTGCTCGTCTTCGGTCCGGACAAGCTCCCGAAGGTGATCCAGGACGTCACGCGGACCATCCGCAAGATCCGCGAGTTCTCGGACAGCGCCAAGGCGGACATCCGCAACGAACTCGGACCGGAGTTCAAGGACTTCGAGTTCGAGGACCTCAACCCCAAGACGTTCATCCGCAAGCAGCTGGACAACGACGAGCTGGGGCTGAAGGAGATCCGCAACGGCTTCGACCTGAAGAAGGAGATGGCCGAGCTCACGGACGCGGTCCACGGCCGTGAGTCCGAGTCCTCCTCGTCCGGCTCCTCCTCGGACTCCTCCGGTGGCTCCTCCTCGGGTGCGGCCGGCGGCTCGGTCGACATGACGAAGAAGCGCGAACTCGAAGAGCGTCCGCCGTACGACATGGACGCCACCTGAGTCGTACGCCGGTGTGCTGCCGCGCCCCCCTACGTGATGCGATTCATACCGTCACGCACCCTCGTACGGCCCGAACCCGCCGGTACGCCGTCCTACGCGCCGGGCGCTTTCCCTGCTGCTCGGAGAGCTGTGGCTATGCTGCCCAGTTGTTGTGCGGACCGTAGGAAGAGCGAGCGACGCCCGAGGGGGCCGGGCCGCTCCGGTCCGTCGAGAGCGAGGAGGCGTCCGGGCACATGGAGACGACGAGTCGGGTAGGCGCGCAGGCGTCGGCCGCGGAGGGTGGACAACAGCTCCCCTCCGCCCGACGCACGGTCGACGGCTACCTGCTGGCGCCCTTCCCGTGGTACGGCCTCGACGAGGCCTTCACGGGACCGCGCTGGCTGATGCAGGTCGGTACGTCGGCGGAAGGAGCCGTCGAGCACGGTTCGATCGGCCACGGTGACGAGCCCTCGGTGCGCAACGAGTACACCGCAGGGTCGGACGACGAGGTCAAGGAGCGGTTCGCGGTCGTGGTGACCGTCGCGGAGAACCCGTCCCGCAGGAGCGCCGACGGTACGGGGCTGCTGGAGGCCACGTCGGTCTCCTCGGCGGCGTGGCTCGCGGGTGTGGGGCTGCTGTCCTTCACCTGGCCCGGGCAGTTGGACCACTCCCTGCGGGACGACTGGCTGGACCAGCAGACCGAGGCCGCGTGGGTGCTGGCCGACGATCTCGCCGGGCCCGACTGGACGACCCTGTCCCTGCCGGTGGACGGCGTGCCGACGCCGTTCCACTACCGCGAGTCCGAGTTCGGGTGGGTGCTCGCGGGGTCGACGTCGCAGGGGGTGCATGTGGGGGCGTACGGGCGCGGGATGAGCGCGTACGGTCTGGGGTTCGCCGTGATCAAGGACGTCGAGGCGTACGCGTGACGGTGAAGGGCACCGCCGTGTGGTGCGGCGGTGCCCTTCGAAGCCGTGCAGGCTCGGGCGGCTCGGGGGCCGCTGTGCGGCGTGGCTCGTCGCGCGGTTCCCCGCGCCCCCGAGAGGCCGCCCCCGGCTGCGACAGGCGCCCTAGAACTTGTTCCTCGGGGTGATTCCCAGGCTCATGCCCGACAGGCCCCGCTGGCGGCCGCCCAGCTTGCCCGCGATGGCCCGCAGGGCCGAGCCCGCGGGGGAGTCGGGGTCGCTCAGGACCACCGGCTTGCCGTCGTCTCCGCCCTCACGGAGGCGGACGTCGATGGGGATGGAGCCGAGGACCGGGACCGTGGCGCCGGTGGTGCGGGTGAGGCCGTCGGCGACGGTCTGCCCGCCACCCGTGCCGAACACGTCGACCATCTCGTCGCAGTGCGGGCAGGGCAGCCCCGACATGTTCTCGACGACGCCGACGATCTTCTGGTGGGTCTGCACGGCGATGGAACCGGCGCGCTCGGCGACCTCGGCCGCCGCCTGCTGCGGGGTCGTCACGACGAGGATCTCGGCGTTCGGGACCAGCTGGGCCACCGAGATGGCGATGTCGCCCGTGCCCGGCGGGAGGTCGAGGAGGAGGACGTCCAGGTCGCCCCAGTAGACGTCCGCGAGGAACTGCTGGAGGGCGCGGTGGAGCATCGGGCCGCGCCAGACCACCGGGGCGTTGCCCGGGGTGAACATGCCGATCGAGATGACCTTCACGCCGTTCGCCGACGGCGGCATGATCATGTTCTCGACCTGGGTGGGAAGGCCGTCGGCGCCCAGCATGCGGGGCACGGAGTGGCCGTAGATGTCGGCGTCGACGACACCGACCTTGAGACCGTCGGCCGCCATGGCCGCCGCCAGGTTCACCGTCACCGAGGACTTGCCGACGCCGCCCTTGCCGGAGGCGACGGCGTACACGCGGGTGAGGGAGCCCGGCTTGGCGAAGGGGACCTCGCGCTCGGCCTGGCCGCCGCGCAGGGCGGTCGCCAGTTCCTTGCGCTGCTCGTCGCTCATGACGTCCAGTTCGACATCGACGCGGGTGACGCCCTCGACCCCCTCGACCGCCTCCGTCACGCGCTTGGTGATGGTGTCGCGCATGGGGCAGCCGGAGACCGTCAGGTACACGGCGACCGCGACCGCTCCGTCCTCGCCGATCTCCACCGACTTGACCATCCCGAGTTCGGTGATGGGGCGGTTGATCTCGGGGTCGTTCACCGTCGACAGTGCTTCGCGCACCGCGTCTTCCGTAGCCATAAGGACGATGGTACGGCGCTGCGCGGGGCCCCTGGGAGCCCTGTCAGCGGTCGCCCATGTCACGTCCGCGGGCGTGTTCCGGCGGGAATACGGTCCGGGTCCCGCGCGGGACGTCACCGTCGTGCTCGTGCATCTCCCTGACCAGGTCCTGGAGCTCCGAGCGCAGCCAGTCGCGGGTGGCGACCTCGCCGAGACCGATGCGCAGCGCGGCGATCTCCCTGGTCAGATACTCGGTGTCGGCGATCGACCGCTCGTTCTGCTTGCGGTCCTGTTCGAGGTTGACCCGGTCGCGGTCGTCCTGGCGGTTCTGCGCGAGCAGGATCAGCGGGGCCGCGTAGGAGGCCTGGAGGGAGAGCATCAGGGTGAGGAAGATGAAGGGGTAGTTGTCGAAGCGCAGGTCGCTCGGGGCGGAGACGTTCCACACCACCCAGAGGATGATGACGACCGTCATCCAGACGATGAACCGCCCGGTGCCCAGGAACCGCGCGATCCGCTCCGACAGCCGCCCGAAGGCCTCCGGGTCCCATTCCGGCAGGAACCTGGCCCGGCGCGGCAGCGGCTGGTCGAGACGTGTACGCGGGCGCGCGGTGGCCCCGGAGGGCGTGCGTTCCCTCAGGGGAGCGCCGGAGGGCGTCGTGCGCTCCCGGGGGCCCGCGCCGGAGTGCGCCCGCTCCCGCCCCGGGTGCCGCCCTTCGCGCCCGATGTGCCGCCCGTCCCGCCCGTCACGTCCTGCGGGCCGCCCCCCGCGCCCTTCGCGGGCCTCACGGGCCTCACGCCCGTCCCGGTCAGGAGCCATCGCCGACCTCCTGCCCGTCCGCGACGTCGTCGTCCTCGTACAGATGGAACTCCGTCTCCCGCCAGTCCTCGGGAAGCATGTGGTCCAGGACGTCGTCGACGGTCACCGCCCCCAGCAGCGAGCCGCTCTCGTCGACCACGGGCGCCGCGACCATGTCGTACGTCGCGAAGAACCCGGCGACGTCGCGCAGCGCGGCCTCCGGGTCCAGTGGCTGGAGATCGTCGTCGAGGAGCGAGCTGACCAGGGTGTACGGCGGGTCCCGCAGCAGCCGCTGGAAGTGGACCGTGCCGAGGTACTTGCCGGTCGGGGTCTCGTCCGGCGGCCGGCACACGTACACCTGTGCGGCGAGCGCCGGGGACAGATCGGCGTTGCGCACCCGCGCGAGCGCGTCGGCGACGGTCGCGTCCGGGCGCAGCACGATCGGCTCGGTGGTCATCAGACCGCCGGCGGTCTTCTCCTCGTACGCCATCAGCCGCCGTACGTCGGCCGCGTCGTCCGGCTGCATCAGCGTCAGCAGCCGTTCCTGTTCCTCCTCGGGCAGCTCGGCGAGGAGGTCGGCGGCGTCGTCCGGGTCCATGGCCTCCAGGACGTCGGCGGCCCGCTCCTCCTTGAGCTTGCCGAGGATCTCGATCTGGTCGTCCTCGGGCAGCTCCTCCAGGACGTCGGCGAGCCGGTCGTCGTCGAGGGCGGCGGCGACCTCGGCCCGGCGCTTGGGGGAGAGGTGGTGCAGCACATTGGCCAGGTCGGCCGGGCGGAGCTGCTCGAAGGTGGCGAGCAGGTTCTCGGCGCCCTGCCCGTGCTCCTCCAGCGAGAACCCGGTGACCGCCGACCACTCCACGGTCACCGTCTCGCCCTTGTGCCGCCGGAACGCCCCGCCCTTGCCCTTGCGGACGAAGACCCGGTCGATCTCCCAGTCCCGGCGGGCCGGCAGCTGCTGGACCGAGATGTCGAGGACCGTCACCTCCTCGCCGGTCTCGACGAGGGTCACGCGGCGGTCCAGGAGCTCCCCGATGACGAGGCGCTCGGTGGGGCGCTGCTCGAAGCGGCGCACGTTCAGGACACCGGTGGTGATGACCTGGCCCGACTCGATGCCGGTGACGCGGGTCATGGGCAGGAAGATCCGGCGGCGGGTGGAGAGTTCGACGACCAGGCCGAGCAGGCGCGGGGGCTTGCGACCCACCCGCAGGATGGCCACCAGATCCCGGACGCGGCCCACCTGATCGCCGCTCGGGTCGAAGACGGCGACACCGGAGAGGTGGGAGACGAAGATCCGGGGCGCCACCGCCGCCATGAGCCGCCCCTTTCCTTCCCGTCGTGAGGGGAATGTCCGCCGAGGACGGCTTCAGGCTAGCCCGTCCCGATCGGATATGCCCTGGTGAGCGGTGCGGACGGACTGGCTCAGTGGCGGGTCGGGAGCCCCGGTACTCTGCGGTACGCCTGGACTCCCCACGAAGAGGTGCATCGCCTGTGACTGTGATTCCCCGTACCCGAAGGGCCGCACTGGTGAGCGCCGTCTGCACCCTGGTGGTCGGCGGGCTGGGGCTCACGGGGTGCAGCGAGGATCCCGACGAGGGGACCAACGGGGTCGGCAAACTGGAGCCGGCGAAGATCCAGAGCACGACCAGGGCGGCGGCCACGGCGGCGGACACGGTCCGGCTGTCCGGGGCCGTGGTGAGCAACGGCAGGACCTACAGGCTGGACATGCGCCTGAAGGAGGACGGCGGCACGGGTTCGGTGACGACGGAGGGCTCCACGTTCCGGCTGCTGAAGGTGGGGGAGCACCTCTTCCTCAAGGCCGACGCGGACTTCTGGGACCACGAGGACTCCGGGAAGGGCGGCGAGCAGGACGAGGACTCGGAGACGGCCGCCGCGGACAAGCTGGACGGCATGTATGTGAAGGTGCCGACCGGTGACCCCGCCTACAAGCGGTTCAGCGGCTTCACCGACAAGGACGTCCTCCTCAACAGCCTGCTCACCCTGCACGGCACGCTCTCCACCGAGGGCCACCACGAGCAGTCCGGCACCCGCACCATCCGCATCACCGGCGACAAGGGCTCAGGCGGCACGCTCGACGTCTCCCTCGAAGGCACCCCCTACCCCCTCCGCCTCGTCCGCGCCGGCGACGCGGGCACCATCCTGCTCTCCGACTGGGGCAAGGACTTCACGCTGGAGGAGCCGGACGGCAAGTCGGTGGTGGACTACGGCAAGCAACTGCCGACGTCGTAGTACGGGCGGGACGGGCGGGGACGGCCTGCGGTTTCGTGGAGCGGCGGCGTGGCGCGTGGGCGGTGCGGACACGGGTGGGCCGAGTGGGCGAAGGGCCGCTGTGCGCCCGTGTGGGGCCACCGCCGGCATCGCCTTGAGGGGTGCCCCCGGCGCAGCGCCTCGTGGCCGCCCAGTGGGGACGCGCCGCTCTGATCGGTGCCCGAGGGCTCGGCTCCACTCCGTGCCCGGCGTCAGCCCGCTGTCCGTTGCACCGCAGGTCCCCGTTCTGGCGGTGCGGCGGTGCCGACCGGGACGCGTCCGCTGTCAGGAGCCGAGTCTCACCGCTGTCGTTTGCGGCGGCCGAAGAGCAGGCGTGGCACCGCCGCCGGGATCGGCTGCCGTGTGGTCGCCGGCGTCGCGGCCGGTGCCTGCGCCAGGTCGTCGTCGGGCAGGGGCAGGGTCACCCCCGTCGGCCGCAGGCGGAGCACCCGGCACTCGCGCGCCCACCGGCCCGGCATCGCCTCCCCGTCGGGCGCGTTGAGCCGCTTGCCCTTCAGCTCGGCCACCACGGCCTCCCACTCGGGGGAGTCCGGGGCCAGTTCGACGACGTCCGCGACCCAGCTGACCAGCCGCCCACCCTTGTCCTTGCTGCGGACGGTCACCACCGCAGACCCTCCGTCGGCCAGCCCGGGCAGCGGTTGCTCACCGGGCCCGTCGCCCACCACGCACGCCGCACCCTCGTGCCAGACGTGCCACAGCGCCCGCGACACCTCACCACCCCGGACCCAGATCAGCCCGGACTTCTTGGTGGCCTCCTCGACGAGTGCCTGTTCGAGCAGCGCGTCGGGGTTCGGCGAATCGGCGGGGAGCGGATCGGCGGTCATGGGGGCAGCCTAACCGTGCCCCCACGAGCCCGGCCCGCCCCCTCGTAGCCCCCGGCCCACCGCCTCGACCGTGGCCTACGGCGTCACAGCCACCCGTTGCGCTTCAGCGTCCGGTGGATGCCGAGGCAGAGCGCGACCGTGACACCGAGGACCACCGGGTAGCCGAACTTCCAGTGCGTCTCCGGCATGTAGTCGAAGTTCATGCCGTACACGCCGCACACCATCGTCGGTACGGCGATGATGGCCGCCCAGGACGTGATCTTGCGCATGTCCTCGTTCTGCGCGACGGAGGCCTGCGCCAGGTTCGCCTGGAGGATCGAGTTGAGGAGCTCGTCGAACCCGACGACCTGCTCCTGGACCCGGGCGAGGTGGTCGGCCACGTCACGGAAGTACTTCTGGATGTCGGGGTCGATCAGCCGCATCGGCCGCTCGCTCAGCAGCTGCATGGGCCGCACCAGCGGCAGCACCGCGCGCTTGAACTCCATGACCTCGCGCTTGAGTTGGTAGATCCGGCCGGCGTCGGTGCCCCGGGGTGTGCCCTTGCGCCCGGGGGAGAACACCTCCGTCTCCACCTCGTCGATGTCGTCCTGCACGGCGTCCGCGACCGCCACGTACCCGTCGACGACATGGTCGGCGATGGCGTGCAGCACGGCCGACGGCCCCTTCGCCAGCAACTCCGGGTCGTCCTGCAGCCGGTGGCGCAGCGCCCTGAGGGAGCCCTGCCCGCCGTGCCGCACGGTGATGAAGAAGTCCCGTCCGGTGAAGCACATGACCTCGCCGGACTCCACGACCTCGCTGGTGGCGGTGAGTTCGTCGTGCTCGACGTAGTGGATGGTCTTGAAGACGGTGAAGAGGGTGTCGTCGTACCGCTCCAGCTTCGGCCGCTGGTGCGCGTGCACCGCGTCCTCCACGGCCAGCGGGTGCAGCCCGAACTCGGCCGCGATGCCGGAGAATTCGGCCTCCGACGGCTCGTGCAGGCCGATCCAGACGAAGCCGCCGTCACGGCGCACCTGACGGATCGCCTCGTGCGGGGGCAGGTTGCGCTCGAACGACACGCGCGCGCCGTCGCGGTACACGGCGCAGTCCACGACGGCCGTGGCCGTCTCCGCCGGACGCGTGGCGTCGTACACCCCGCCGTCCTTGCGCAGCGACAGCCGCGAGGGACGGGACGGGCGGACCGCGGCACGCAGGTTGTGGATCATCGACATGAGCTGGCTCCTTCGCAACGAAAGGCCGCCGACGACGGTTGGAACTACCCGGAATGGGGACGTTTTGACTTCGGATGTTTGGCACGTCCACAAAGCGGGGAGCACCGCACCGTCGCGGTGACAGCTTCGCTTGATTCAGATCAAGACGGGAAAGAAGTGCTCTTCCGATGCGCGGCGACCGACGAGCGGCACGACGCGAGTGAGGGCGGTAGCGAGCGGAGCGAGAACTACGGCTACGACCAGAGCTACGGAACTCGAACAGCGGAAGAGCGGGTGGTACTGCCAGGTCGACTTCGGTCCATCGCAGCCCCACCTCCTCCGGCCGGTCCCTCGTAAGGGACGTTCCATACCCCATCCGGGGTTCCCCGTAGGGGAGTCAGTCTTCTCGGTGCGGGACGCGAAGGCATGAGAAGCCTTGAGAGCGAGGCTTCTGCGTGCTGCCCGCGTACTGTCCCGACCGGCGGCCCAGACTAACAGTCGGCTGAAGTGTCAAGGCGCCCGTTTGCCGGTTCCTGACGAGTTCTATGCTCGGCTCATGGCTGATGTTCTTCCGTTGGTGGAGGCCCGTCTGCGCACCGCGCTGGGCGAACCGGACGCGCGCGCCGCGGTCACCTTCCTCGGCACCGACCGTATCGAGGTCCTCCGTTTCACCGACGGCGACGTCGTCCGCTACGCCACGCTCGGCATGTCCGCCCAGCCGATGGCCGACCCCACCGCGGTCCTCGCCGACCCCGTCAAGGGCCCGCGCGCCGAGCTCGTCCTGTCCGTGCGGCGCGGTGTCGCCGACACCGACAAGGTGCTGCGCCCGCTGGCCGTACTCGCCGCGTCGCCGCAGGTGGAGGGCTTGATCGTGGCCCCCGGCGCCTCGCTCGACGTGGGTGATCCGCTCTGGCCCCAAGCCCCCTTCACCTCCGTCCTCGTCGCCGAGTCCGGCGGCCTGGTCGAGGACCTCGAACTCGACGCCCCGGCCGACCCCGTACGGTTCCTGCCCCTCCTGCCGATGACGCCCAACGAGGCGGCCTGGAAGCGGGTGCACGGCGCCCAGGCCCTCCAGGAGCGCTGGCTCATCCAGGGGACGGACCTCCGCGACCCGGCCCGCAATTCGGTCCCCCTGGACTGACCGGATCGCGTGACACGGCTTCCCCGTGTGACGGACGGCACGCCATACGTGACCGGAGGCGCCTCGGCAGGTGGCCGAAAACCGCCGCTTCCCTTGGTCGTGTGGGTAGTTGATCCCGTTGGTCGGTCCGACGGGCCGACCACAGGCCGCCGGCCGGCGTTCGTGTGCGGAACGTGCGCGGAATGTGACGCGCACACGCCGGACGGGTGATCGTCCTTGACGCGAGGAAGCACGGGGAGGACCGTTGGGCCCTATGAGGGGCGAACCCAGTTGCCCGAAGTGTGGTGGCCGGGTCAGGGCTCCCGGCCTCTTTGCCGACTCCTGGCAGTGCGCCGCGCACGGGACGGTGCACCCGATGCAGCCCGTGATCCCGCCCAGCGTCGAGG
Source organism: Streptomyces sp. NPDC034049 (assembly GCF_055575575.1). Taxonomy (NCBI): domain Bacteria; kingdom Bacillati; phylum Actinomycetota; class Actinomycetes; order Kitasatosporales; family Streptomycetaceae; genus Streptomyces; species Streptomyces sp. NPDC034049. The sequence goes on along the minus strand of NZ_JBVISJ010000002.1, from coordinate 301,647 downwards.
CCCTCAGCGTCGTGGTGCACCGCGCCAAGGTGCCGGTCTGGATGCCCTGGCCGCTGCCCGTGGGCTGGCTCTTCACGGGTGCCGCCTTCGCCGGGGACGACCGCAGCGGCGGACGTGCCACCGCCGTGGCCTGCTCCGGTCCCGGCCCGCTCGGCGGCGTCGGGGAGCTCGTCCTCATCGCGGAGGAGCTCGGCGTCGGTCTCGGCGCGCGGTACGCGGGCATCGACGGTCCCGACCCCGGCCCCTACCTGAGCGTCGAGAAGCCGCCCCAGGCCAAGGTGCTGGCCGCCGGACGGCCCACACCGCTGTGGCACGTCACCGGCACGCCGGACGACCGCGCGGTCTTCGCGGGCGAGGCGCTCGGGCTGTGGCTGTGGGCGATCGTGTGGCCCGAACAGACGGGGTTGCTGATGTACGACGAACTGGTGCTGACGGATCTGCGGGACGCAGGCGCGGAGGTGGAACTGCTGCCGTGCGGGGCGCTCTCACCGCGCATCCTGGAGCCGTAGGGGGCCTCGCGCCTGCGGGCGGAGGCGTGGCTCCGGGTGGCGGAGGCGCGGCTCCGGGGCGCGTCCTCTGTAGGGGGCGCCCGCGGCTTTCGGGTGTGACAGGAGCTGCCCGGAAGGGCGCTATCCTTGAGCGTCCGCTTCCGTTTCCCTGCGCCTGGAGTCCGAGTCGTGCGTATCGATCTGCACTGCCACTCCACGGCGTCCGACGGTACGGACACCCCGGCTGAGCTGGTACGGAAGGCGCGGACGGCCGGTCTGGACGTCGTCGCGCTCACCGACCACGACACCACGCGCGGGCACGCCGAGGCGATCGCCGCGCTCCCGGAGGGGCTCACCCTGGTCACGGGCGCCGAGCTGTCGTGCCGGCTGGACGGCGTCAGCATGCACATGCTGGCCTATCTGTTCGACCCCGAGGAGCCCGACCTGCTGGCCGAGCGCGAGTTGGTGCGGGACGACCGGGTCCCCCGGGCCCAGGGGATGATCGCCAAGCTGAACGAGCTGGGTGTGCCGGTGACCTGGGAGCAGGTCGCCCGGATCGCCGCCGGCGGTTCCGTGGGGCGGCCGCACGTGGCCACCGCGCTCGTCGAACTCGGCGTCGTGCCGACCGTGAGCGACGCGTTCACGGAGCAGTGGCTCGCCGACGGCGGCCGCGCCTACGTCGAGAAGCACGAGACCGACCCGTTCGAGGCGATCCGGCTGATCAAGGGCGCCGGCGGTGTCGCCGTCTTCGCCCACCCCGCCGCCGTCAAGCGCGGCCGGACCGTGCCGGAGTCCGCCATCGCGGAGCTGGCCGCCGCCGGACTCGACGGCATCGAGGTCGACCACATGGAGCACGACCCGGCGACCCGGGCCCGGCTGCGCGGCCTGGCGAAGGAGCTGGGGCTGCTCGCCACCGGGTCCTCGGACTACCACGGCAGCCGGAAGACCTGCGTGCTCGGCGAGTACACGACCGACCCCGAGGTGTACGGCGAGATCACGCGGCGGGCCACCGGCGCGTTTCCCGTCCCGGGGACCGGCGGGAACCAGCTGATCCCCTGACCGTGGGGCGCCAGGCTCCGGCGGACGCCGGCCGTGCCCGGCCCACCGCGCTCTCCACTCTGTCCGCGCGGGGCGATGCCCCGTTTCTCCGCGCGACCATCGCCCCGGCCGTACCGCACCCGGTACCTTGCCGAGGGCTGCCCTCTCGCTCGCTCTTCCTCTCCCGCAAGGCATCCCCGTGTTCGATCTCGCCATCTTCGGTTCGCTCTTCCTCACCCTCTTCGTGATCATGGATCCCCCGGGGATCACCCCGATCTTCCTCGGCCTCACCGCGGGCCGTCCCGCGCGCACCCAGAAGCGGATGGCCCTCCAGGCCGTCTGTGTGGCCGGTGGTGTGATCACCGTCTTCGGGCTGCTGGGGCACCAGATCCTGGACTATCTGCATGTGTCCGTCCCGGCGCTGATGATCGCCGGCGGGCTGCTGCTCCTGCTGATCGCGCTCGACCTCCTGACCGGCAAGACGGACGAGCCGCAGCAGACCAAGGACGTCAACGTCGCGCTCGTGCCGCTGGGGATGCCGTTGCTCGCCGGTCCCGGTGCGATCGTGTCGGTGATCCTCGCCGTGCAGAAGGCGGACGGTGTCGCCGCCCATGTCTCCGTGTGGACCGCGATCCTCGCGATCCACGTCGTGCTGTGGCTGACGATGCGGTACTCACTGCTGATCATCCGGGTCATCAAGGACGGCGGTGTGGTGCTGGTGACCCGGCTCGCCGGCATGATGCTCTCCGCGATCGCCGTGCAGCAGATCATCAACGGCGTCACCCAGGTCGTACAGGGCGCCTAGCGCACGCGCCCACCGCCCCTGGCCGGGACGTCGCAGAGCCCCGTACGGCGTCGTGCCGTACGGGGCTCCGAAGTGTGAACGGACCCGCGTCCTATGAGGCGGTCACGTCGGCCGGGCGGATCCAGAGGCGCTGCCCGATGGCGGCGGCCTGCTGCACGATCCGGTTGACGGAGGCGGCGTCCACGACCGTGCTGTCGACGGGCGTGCCGTCGATGTCGTCGAGTCGCAGGATTTCGAAGCGCAAGGGCTTCTCCCTTCGTCTGGTCATCCTCCTGAGGAGAACTACTGGTGATGGCTCACGGGTCGTCGGTGCCCGTGTTCCATGAGGAGTCAACGGTATGCGTGTTACAAACATTCCCTACGCTAAGGAAATTTTTCGGGAAGCTAATTACTAGCCGGTAAGCGGTGTGGTGGTATGTCTACCTGAAGGCAGGAAGACTGATTGGGACCGGTTGTGTTCGCAGCGTGACCGCCGGGACAATGGGCCGTAATGAACGACGACCTCACGGCGCTCGGCGCCCGCATCGACCGTACGAACGAGCTACTGCACCGCATGCTCGCCGAGGTGGCGAAGACTCCCTCGACGCACGCGATCTTCGTCGATGCCGGGTATCTGTACGCGGCCGCGGGACGGCTCGTCGCGGGGACGGAGGACCGACGGTCCTTCGACCTCGACCCGGAAGGGCTCATCGACGCGCTGATCGACAAGGCACGCACGATCTTCGCGGACAGCCGGCTGCTGCGGGTCTACTGGTACGACGGGGCGCGCCGCCGCATCCATACGGCGGAACAGCAGTCGATCGCCGAGCTGCCGGACGTGAAGGTCCGCCTCGGCAACCTGAACGCGAACAACCAGCAGAAGGGCGTCGACTCCCTGATCCGCACCGACCTGGAGTCACTGGCCCGCCACCGCGCGATCAGCGACGCGGCCCTGATCGGCGGCGACGAGGACCTGGTCTCGGCGGTCGAGGCCGCGCAGGGGTACGGGGCGCGGGTCCACCTGTGGGGAGTCGAGGCGCCCGAGGGCCGCAACCAGGCCGAGCCGCTGCTCTGGGAGGTCGACAGCCAGCGCACCTTCGACCTCGACTTCTTCAAGCCGTACGTGTCACGCCGGGCCGCCGCCACCTACGACGCCCCCACCGGGGCGCGCCCCAGCCGTGAGGACGTCCGCTTCGTCGGCGCCCAGATCGCCGCGAAGTGGCTCGCCTCCCGGGGCCGGGAGACCTTGCAGGAACTGCTCCAGGGCCACCCGTACCTCCCCGGTTCCGTCGACCAGGACCTGCTCGTCGAGGCGGAGGGCCTGCTCCAGTACTCGCTGCGGGGACAGGCGGACCTGAGACGGGCGCTGCGGGACGGCTTCTGGGAGCACCTGCGGGCCCAGTACTGAGGTCCGGACCGGGCTGGGCTGGTTCGGCGCGTTCGGCGGGGCTCGGTCCGAGTGGCGCTCAGCGGCCGAGCCGGTCCCAGAAGCCGATGAGGGCCTCGGCCGTCGCCTGCGGCTGATCGGTGTTGGGGGAGTGCTCGGCGCCGCGGACGACGGTGCGGTGGGCGCTCAGCCGGACGGCCATGTCGTCGAGGACCGGGATGGGCCAGGTGTCGTCGCGTTCGCCGGAGAGGACGTGCTTGGGCAGGTCCACGGCGGCGAGTTCGGCGACGCGGTCGGGTTCCGCGCAGAGCTGGCGACCCGTGGCGATGAGCTGGGCCGGTTTGGTGGCGAGCCAGCGGCGGCGCAGGTCGTCCCGGTCGTCCAGCCCCGCGTCGAGGGCGCCCGTGTCGGCCTCCTCGGGCTCCGGTGCCTCCATCGCCTGGATGGCGTCCCAGACCTGCTCCATGTCCATCACGGCCAGGGCGTCCCGCAACAGCTTCACGCGCTCCTGCTGACCGGCCGAGATTTCGGCGGGGCCCGAGGCCATGAGCGTGAGGGAGGCGAAGGGGGAGGCGTCCCTCAGCACGGCGGCGCGGGAGATCTGGCCGCCGAGTGAGTGGCCGACGAGGTGGAGCGGGCCGCCGTCGCCCACGACCTGCGCCTGGGCGAGCAGGTCCTGCGCCAACTCCGCCTGAGCGTAAGGCGCTTCGTCGCTCTCGGCGCCCGGGCTCTCGTACTGGCCGCGTCCGTCCACGGCCACCGTCCGGTACCCCGCAGCCGCCAACGGCTCGTGCAGCGCGATGAAGTCCTCCTTGCTCCCGGTGAACCCCGGCACGAGCAGGACGCTCCCCTTCACCGCCACCCCCGCCTCGATCACGGCGAACTCCCCACGAGGGGTACGCAGACGATGGGCGCGCGCGCCGGGAGGAGGGGTGAACGAGGGGGGACGGCTCATGGGGGGAGCGTAACGGGCCCCAGCGGGGGTGGCTCGCGCTGCCCCGCTGGGGGCGCTGCCGGGTGCGTTGTCAGGTGCGGGTGAGTGGGGCTTCTCGCGCAGTTCCCCGCACCCCTGAAAGGCCTCCGGCCTTTCGGCCCGAAAAAGCACGGGGCGCAGCCCCTGCTTTTTCAGGGGCGCGGGGAACTGCGCGACCAGCCCCCACCGGACGGACGTCTGGGGGTCGAAGGGGCGCAGCCCCTTGGTGGGGGCACCTCCCGCTCGAGCGAAGCCGAGAGTGGGGGAGGGAAGGGTAGGGGCGGCGGGGGCGAGAAAAGGCCGGAGGCCCGGCCCCACCAGGGAACCGGACCTCCACCAGCCGACAGCAAGAACGGACTCAGCCCTCCGAGCCGTCCACCACAGCCACAGCAGCCTTCCGCGCCCGCCGCCGAGGAGCCGGAGCCTCAGCCCCCGCCTCCCCACCGTCCACAGACGCCGCAGCCTTCCGCGCACGACGCGGCTTCGTCGCCTGCTCCTCCGTAGGCTGCGCGGGAACCGCCCCCTCAGCCGTCGCCGCGGCCTTACGGGTGGTCCGGCGGCGCGGCTTGGGCGCCTCGGCGGCGTCGACGGCGGCGCCGTCCGTCACCTCGCCCACGCTCTCGACGCTCTCGGCGACCTTGCGCACACGCCGACGCGGCTTGGCCGGTGCCTCCTCGGCCGCGGCCTCCTCGCTCACGGTTTCGACGGGCGCCGCCTCGGCGGGCGCGGCGACCTTGCGCGCACGCCGACGCGGCTTGGTCACGGCCTCGGCGGCCGGCTCGGCGACGGCCGTGCCCTCCGCCGTGTCGACCACGGCCTCGGCGGCAGGCGCCTCGACGGCGGCCGCGGCCTTACGGGTCCGACGACGCGGGGCCGGAGCCTCGACCACCGCCTCTGCGGCGACAGCCTCCACCACGCTCTCGGCAGGCGTCGCCGCGGCCTTACGGGTGGTCCGGCGGCGCTGCTTGGGCGCCTCGGCGGCGTCCACGGCGGTCTCGGCGGCGCTGTCCGTCGCCTCGACGACACTCTCGGCGGCCTTACGGGTGCGTCGACGCGGCTTGGCCGGTGCCGGTGCCTCCTCGGCCGCGGCCTCCTCGCTCACGGCCTCGGCGGGCGCCGCCTCGGCGGGCGCGGCGACCTTGCGCGTACGGCGACGCGGCTTGGTCACGGCCTCGGCGGCCGGCTCGACGTCGGTCGTGCCCTCCGCCGTGTCCAGCGCGGCATCCGCGCCGGGCGCGGCCTCCACCGACTTACGGGTGCGGCGGCGACGCGGCTTGGGAGCCTCCTCCACCGACTCGACGGGCGCGCCCGCGACGGTGTCGACCACGACCTCCGCCGACTCGACCGGCGCACTCTCGACCGTCTCGGTCTCGGACCCGGTCACGCCCTCGGCGGCGGGGTTCGCCCCGGCCCGCGTCCGGCGACGACGGCGAGGCGTACGCGGCTCGGACGCGACGGAGTCGCTGCCCGGCGTCTGCGTGGACTCCGACGGCTCCGTGACCGCGACGGCCTCCGGCGACGCCCCCTCCACGGTGCTGCCACCACGCGTACGGCGGCGACGACGCGGCGTACGCGCCGGGCGCTCACGCTCGCGCTCGGCGGACGACGGGCCGGCGGCTCGGCCACCACGACCGCGCGGACCACGTCCGCCCGGCTCGCCGAGGTCCTCCAGCTCCTCCGCGTCCAGCCCGGCGCGAGTGCGCTCGGAACGCGGCAGCACGCCCTTCGTGCCGACGGGGATGCTCAGTTCCTCGAAGAGGTGCGGGGACGTGGAGTACGTCTCCGGCGGGTCGTTGAACCCGAGGTCCAGCGCCTTGTTGATGAGCTGCCAGCGCGGGATGTCGTCCCAGTCGACGAGGGTGATCGCGATGCCCTTGGCGCCCGCGCGGCCCGTACGGCCGATGCGGTGCAGGTACGTCTTCTCGTCCTCGGGGGACTGGTAGTTGATGACGTGGGTGACGCCCTCGACGTCGATGCCGCGGGCGGCGACGTCGGTGCAGACGAGGACGTCCACCTTGCCGTTGCGGAAGGCGCGCAGCGCCTGCTCGCGGGCGCCCTGGCCCAGGTCGCCGTGGACCGCGCCGGAGGCGAAGCCCCGCTGCTTCAGCTGGTCGGCGAGATCGGCCGCGGTGCGCTTCGTACGGCAGAAGACCATGACCAGTCCCCGGCCGTCGGCCTGCAGTATGCGCGAGACGATCTCGGGCTTGTCCATGTTGTGCGCGCGGTAGATGTGCTGCGCGGTGTTCCGGACTGTCGCGCCCTCGTCGTCCGGCGACGTGGCGCTGATGTGGGTCGGCTGGGACATGTACCGGCGGGCCAGACCGATGACCGCGCCCGGCATGGTCGCCGAGAACAGCATCGTCTGGCGGCGGGCCGGAAGCATGTTGATGATCTTCTCGACGTCGGGCAGGAAGCCCAGGTCGAGCATCTCGTCGGCCTCGTCGAGGACCAGGCACTTGACGTGCTTCAGGTTCAGCTTCTTCTGGCCCGCGAGGTCGAGGAGCCGCCCGGGCGTGCCGATGACGACGTCGACGCCCTTCTTGAGGGCCTCGACCTGGGGCTCGTAGGCGCGGCCGCCGTAGATCGCGGTGACGCGCACGTTGCGCACCTTGCCGGCGGTCAGCAGGTCGTTGGTGACCTGGGTGCACAGCTCGCGCGTGGGGACGACGACGAGCGCCTGCGGCGAGTCGACGAGGTCCTCGGGCCTGGCGCGGCCGGCCTCGACGTCGGCGGGGACGACGACGCGCTCCAGGAGCGGGAGGCCGAAGCCCAGCGTCTTGCCGGTGCCGGTCTTGGCCTGGCCGATGATGTCGGTGCCGGTGAGGGCGACCGGGAGCGTCATCTCCTGGATGGGGAAGGGGGCGATGATGCCGACGGCCTCGAGGGCCTCGGCCGTCTCGGGAAAGATGCCGAGATCGCGGAAAGTCGTAGTCAGGGTGCTGCCTCTTCTGTGTACGCGGTGTGAGGCGAGCGCGGGGGGCGTGTCAGACCGTGCCGGGGGACGTCGGCCGCCCTCACGGGCGGACCGTGTGGGCACGGGACCACTGCCGACGCTCTAGCGCTCATACCGCTGAGGGGTTCCCTCCGGACGCCGTACGCGAAGTGCCGTACGGAAAAGGAGGGCTGTCGGGTCGGAGCCGATCGGGCCACCGACCGGGCATCCTCATGCGTGCGGCCTGTCGAGGCACCGTCGAACTACATCTCGGTACCAGCAGGCGCATTACCACCATACCCTGGAATCGCGCATATGCGATGGCCGATTTGGTCACGTAGTCGTCGTCACACTGTGGGACGCGCGATATGACCGGGCCCTTCCGCCTTGCGCGGAGCGGGCTATTGTGCGCTTCATGACCACGTCTGACAAGCCTGAGAACGCCACCGGCGGCGCGTCCGCCGACGCCGCCGACACCACGGAGGTCACCGGCATCGCCGCCCAGGACTGGGAGCGTGCCGCTGCCGACCCGCAGTACCGCGCCGCGGTGGTGGATCTGCTGGGCGCGCTGGCGTACGGGGAGTTGGCGGCGTTCGAACGGCTCGCGGAGGACGCGAAGCTGGCGCCGACCCTCGTCGACAAGGCGGAGCTGGCGAAGATGGCGGCGGCCGAGTTCCACCACTTCGAGAGGCTCGCCGGCCGGCTCACCGAGATCGGTGAGGAGCCCACGCGCGCCATGGAGCCCTTCGTCGACGCGCTCGACGGCTTCCACAAGCAGACCGCCCCCTCGGACTGGCTGGAGGGCCTCGTCAAGGCCTATGTCGGCGACTCGATCGCCAGCGACTTCTACCGGGAGGTCGCGGCGCACCTCGACTCGGACACGCGCGGACTCGTGCTCGCGGTGCTCGACGACACGGGACACGCCGGGTTCGCCGTGGAGAAGGTGCGGGCCGCGATCGACGCGGATCCGCGGGTGGGCGGTCGACTGGCGCTCTGGGCGCGGAGGTTGATGGGGGAGGCGCTCTCGCAGTCGCAGCGGGTGGTGGCCGACCGGGACGCCCTGTCCACGATGCTCGTGGGCGGTGTGGCCGACGGGTTCGACCTCGCCGAGGTGGGGCGCATGTTCTCGCGGATCACCGAGGCGCACACCAAGCGGATGGCTGCGCTCGGCTTGGCCGCCTAGTCGCCGCGGGGTGAGCTGTCGTCCGGCGGGTGCGGGTGCTTCGTGGCTGATCGCGCAGTTCCCCGCTCCCCTGGATGGGGCTTCGCCCCTATCCGTGGATCCTCACGCCGTCGCCGAGCTGCTGCGTCGAAAGCGTTCCGTCGGGCGGAGGAGCAGCGAGAGGGAGGCCGCCGCGACGACGAGGGCGCCGGCGAGGACCACCAGGTAGTCGGCCGAACCCAGTGCCGTGTGGGTGAGGAACGCGCCGAAGAGGCCACCGGCGGTGCCCGTCGGCAGGACCAGGGCGCGGGCCGGCAGACGGTGCGGCAGACGGTAGACGGCGGCGCAGGCGAGGGCGAAGCCGAGGAGTGCGGATCCGAGTGCTTCCAAGAACATGATCGAGTTCCCTCCCGCACGGCCTGGCCTGGGCAAATCGGTTGTAGCCGGTACTACCCGCGAGGCGTGGGACGCAATCATCGTCTGTGGACGAGTTGTGGCCGCTCTGTGGCGCGCGCCCCATGGCGGCCATGAGACGCGGGCGCATGGAAGGGGCCCGGTGGTTTCACACCACCGGGCCCCTTCCGTACGCCTCTTGTGCTCGTGACTACAGCGCGCTGAAGCCCACCTTGCGGACGGTCGGCTCGCCGATGTCGACGTAAGCGAGACGGTCGGCCGGGATCAGCACCTTGCGGCCGTGCTCGTCCGTGAGGCTCAGCAGCGCCGACTTGCCGGCCAGCGCCTCGGCAACAGCACGCTCGACCTCCTCGGCACTCTGACCGCTCTCCAGAACGATCTCGCGGGGCGCGTGCTGCACGCCGATCTTGACCTCCACGGCTATGTCCCTCCGACGGTCAGTGAAATGCGCGGGCTTCCGCGCCGTACGCAGCACACATTAGCCCGGTGAGGGGACGTACACGCTCCGCCCGAGAACGCCAGGAGCGAACAGGGGGCGGGAACAAATCCCCGGACCGGTGTGCGGCGGGGCCGGCCGGCCGGCGGGGTCAGTGCTGGTCGATGCCGTGCAGGGGGAAGCCCGCGATACCGCGCCAGGCAAGCGAGGCCAGCAACTGGACCGCCTGCTCACGCGGGACGGTGCGGTCGCTGTGCAGCCAGGACCGCGCCACCACCTGGGAGAGGCCGCCCAGCCCCGAGGCGAGGAGCATCGACTCCGCACGGGAGAGGCCCGTGTCCTCCTCGATGACGTCGCAGATGGCCTCGGCGCACTCGTTGGTGACCTTGTCGACGCGCTCGCGCACGGCGGGCTCGTTCGTCAGGTCGGACTCGAAGACCAGCCGGAAGGCACCGCCCTCGTCCTCGACGTACGCGAAATAGGCGTCCATCGTCGCGCGGACCCGCTGCTTGTTGTCGGTCGTCGACGCCAGCGCGCCGCGCACCGCCTGGATCAGGGCCTCGCAGTGCTGGTCCAGCAGGGCCAGGTAGAGGTCGAGCTTGCCGGGGAAGTGCTGGTAGAGCACCGGCTTGCTGACTCCGGCGCGCTCGGCGATGTCGTCCATCGCGGCGGAGTGGTAGCCCTGGGCCACGAAGACTTCCTGGGCGGCGCCCAGCAACTGGTTCCGTCGGGCTCGGCGGGGCAGCCGTGTGCCCCGCGGGCGCGCCGCCTCTGTCTGCTCGATGGCTGTCACGCCGCCTCCCAAGATCGTCCACATGCGGGTGTGCGCCGCGCCGCCATCGTACTTTTCGGTAACCCTGGTGTGCGCGGTGCGAGCGCAGAATTTCACGGACCGGACGCCTGGGAAAGTGCCGCCAATCACGTCAAACGCGGGCAGGGCGGGCAGAAGGAAGCCCTTTCTCGTCACCGGTCGTCGTCCCTGGTGAGGATCGGGTTACCGATAGTCGTCCTCGTCCTCGTCCAGGGAGACCACGCGGGCCTGTTCCGCCAGATCGGCCTCGTTGGCCGTGCCCGGATCGACGTCGGTCAGCGGATCGTCCCGGTGCGGGGCGATGTCCGCGTGCTGCTCGGCGGCATCGGCCTCGGGGGCCTCGACATCGTCCAACTCCACGGAGTCCTCCTCGACGAAGGTGTCGGGATCGGTCGGATCAACGGCCATCGTGGGTTCCCCTTTCCTGGTGCTGCCCGGTGCTGTCCTGGTGCCGCCGGAACGTCCCCGACGGCGGCGGGGGCCACGTACGGGTGCCCTCTTCGCGAGCCCGGATGCGCCGCCCGCGAGCTTGGCTCGCGAGCCTGTGCCCGGGCTCGGTCCGGGGTGCGTGCCCGGGCCGCCCAGGGCTGCTTCCGGGCCGGCTCGTGGGCGGGCTTGCGGGCCCCGCCGCGAGCACGTTTCCGAGCCTAGGAGACAGGTCATCGCGGCGCTACGCGGTCGAGCCGGACCCGGTGCCGAGCGCCGGGGCGCGGACGGTCCGGCGGTGAAGTGCATGGCGCCCGGTACCCCCTGAGAAGTGGCTGAATTGTGGTGTGGCCTGTGACGGCGAACACATGAGCCACTGCGTGATCGTCTCGTAACATTGCCCGCATGTCTTCGACCGATCTGCCGTCCCTGCTGACCGCCACCGCGTCGCCGAAGACGAGTGCCGTGCGCGTGGCGCCCGGTGAGCGGCTGAGGTCGGTCCGGTTGCCGGGCATCACGTTGTCGGTACGGGCTAGACCGCCGGCGCGCGAGGGGCTGCCGCCCGCCCTGTACGTCCACGGCCTGGGCGGCTCCTCGCAGAACTGGTCCGCGCTGATGCTGCTGCTCGACGGGCTCGTCGAGAGCGAGGCGCTCGACCTGCCCGGCTTCGGCGATTCGCCGCCGCCGGACGACGGCAACTACTCCGTCACCGGACACGCGCGCGCGGTCATCCGCTACCTCGACTCCACCGGGCGCGGCCCCGTGCACCTCTTCGGCAACTCCCTCGGCGGCGCGATCACGACCCGCGTCGCCGCACTGCGCCCGGACCTCGTCCGCACCCTGACCCTCGTGTCGCCCGCCCTGCCGGAGCTGCGCGTGCAGCGGACCGCCGTGCCGACGGGGCTGCTCGCCCTGCCGGGCATGGCGGCGCTCTTCACCCGCTTCACCAGGGGGTGGAGCGCCGAACAGCGCGTACGGGGCGTCATGGCGCTCTGCTACGGCGACCCCGGCCGTGTCACGGACGAGGGTTTCCGCAACGCCGTGGAGGAGATGGAGCGGCGCCTCCAACTGCCGTACATGTGGGATGCGTTGACGCGTTCGGCCCGAGGGATCGTGGACGCCTACACTTTGGGAGGGCAGCACTCGCTCTGGCGCCAGGCCGAGCGGGTCCTCGCCCCGACCCTCCTCGTCTACGGCCGACGCGACCAGCTCGTCGGCTACCGCATGGCCCAGCGCGCCGCCCGCTCCTTCCGCGACTCCCGCCTCGTCTCTCTGCCGGACGCGGGGCACGTGGCGATGATGGAGTACCCGGAGGCGGTCGCCGCCGCGTTCCGCGAACTGCTCGCGGATTCGGGGAGGCCGCGGGGCGGGGCGGATGCGATGGCGGTGGGTTCGGAATCGGCGGATCTGGTGTCAGTGGGTTCGGGGTCGGGGTCGTTCGAGTCGGTCGAGTTTTCGGGTGAGGGTGGTTCGGTGAGTGGCGGTGGGTCGGTCGGCGCCGACGACGGTGATTCGGTCGCCGAAGGGCCGCCCAAGGGCTCGCCCGGCGTGGGGAGCTGAGGCGCGGCGTGGGACGGCACAGCCGCAAGGGGCGGGCGCCGAAAGGCGACACAACCGACAGCAAAACCGATATCGCAGCCGATGTCGCAGCCGATATAAGGACAGCGCGGGCGGATGCGTCCATCGGCGCGGGTGACCGGCCGTCCGCCGCTCGGCCGCAGGCGCAGCCGCCGAAGGGCGCTCCGCCGCCCCGGGGGCACGGGGCGCCGGGGTACGACAGGGCGCCGGGGCAAGGGGCCCCGGGCCAGGGGAGGCCGTCGGGGTTCGGCGGTGGTGTGCCGGGGCAGCAGGACCGGCCGTCAGGCTTCGGGGGCGGTGCGCCCGGGCGGCAAGGGGCGCGCTTCCCGGACGGCACGCCCGCGCACGGCTTCCCGCGCCTTCCCGACGGCACACCGGCGCACGGCGTACCGCGATTCGCGGACAGCACTCCGGCGCACGGGTCCCCCCGTCTCCCTGACGGCACGCCCGCGCATGGGATGCCGCGACTGCCCGACGGCACGCCCGCGCACGGCTTTCCGCGTGTCCCGGACGGTGCCCAGGCGCGCGGCGGTCCGCCGAGCCGGGGGGAACACCCCGAACAGCGTGAAGCGGGCGGGGGTTGGGGCCACCTGGGTGGTGCCGGGCGTCGGCAGGGCGCCGGACCCGGCGTGGCGCCAGGGGATCCCGGCGGGTCCCCCTATGGTGGGCCGGGCGAGGCGTCACCCCATGGCGCCCCGCACGGCGTGCCTCCGGAGAGTTCGGGCCGCCGTATCCCCATTCCCCGGCAGCGGCAGGAGACCATGCCCCCCGGTGGCCCTCGCCAGGCCTATCTGGACGCCTTCGACGAGGTCGACGACGTCTTCGCACCCGGCCGGACCCATCAAGGCGCGCCGGGTGCCGACGACGACGGCCTTGCCGAGACGGCTCTGGAGGAAAAACCGCTGAACCGACGGTCGCCTCGGCAGGACGTGTCTGGACAAGGCCCGTCTCAGGGCGCGTCCCACGGGTCGTCCGAGCAGCCGCCGGGCGACGAGGCCGAGGTCGCCGGGGCGGCGAAGGGCGGCAAGGGGCGGGCGTTCGTCGGGATCGCGGCCGCCGCTGTCACGACCGTGCTGGTGGTCGTCGTGGGCGGACAGATGGCCGTCGGAGAGGACGACACCGCCGCTCGGCCGCAGGCCGCCGACGCCGGCGAGCGTGCCGTGCGCGACGCCTCGCGCAGCGACAACCGGCCCACACCGTCGGTCCCGCCCAGCCCGAGCGCGACCCCTCTGACGTACGAGCAGAAGATGGACAAGAAGTACGCGCTCGCCGCGGATCTGGAGGGCGGCGGGAAGTTCGAGGCGGTCGGGGGCTTCGACAGGGCGCCGGGGACGGGGCAGAAGTACCGCTACCGGGTCGATGTCGAGAAGGGGCTCGGGCTGGACGCGGAACTGTTCGCCGACGCCGTGCAGAAGACCCTGAACGACGACCGGAGTTGGGCCCACGGCGGTGGCCGTACGTTCGAGCGGATCTCCTCGGGCACACCCGACTTCGTGATCACGCTGGCGAGTCCGGGGACCACCGCGTTCTGGTGCGCCAAGTCGGGGCTCGACACCACCGTGGACAACGTCTCGTGCGACTCGGCCGCCACCGAGCGCGTGATGATCAACGCGTACCGCTGGGCCCAGGGTTCGGAGACCTACGGCGACAAGATCCACGCGTACCGACAGATGCTGATCAACCACGAGATCGGCCACCGCCTCAAGTACCCCCATGTGACCTGCGACAAGGACGGCGAACTCGCGCCCGTCATGCAGCAGCAGAGCAAGTTCCTGACCTACGGCGGGATCACCTGCAAGGCCAATCCCTGGCCCTATCCGGGGGGTTGACCGGCCTCCGCCGGGACCGTCGGTGGCCGCGCAGTGTGATCGACTGATCCCTTAGCGCGACAAAACGCGTCCCGCTAGTGAAAGTTACGACCGTTCACCCCTTTTGGTGGCGCGATGGACAACCGTCCGTCGCGCCACTGCCTTGTCCGCATACGTTCGTCCCGCTGCGGGCCGCCGGGCGAACGGCGGCTCCACAAACGGGAGATCGGGGGTGCACGCGTGCGCATCGGACTGCTTACGGAGGGTGGCTATCCGTATGTGAGCGGTGACGCCAGGCTCTGGTGCGACCGACTCGTACGTGGGCTGGAGCGACACGAGTTCGACATCTACGCGCTCAGCCGGAGCGAGCGGCAGGAGGACGAGGGCTGGATCCCGCTGCCGCCGCAGGTCAGCCGGGTCCGTACGGCACCGCTGTGGACGGCCGAGGACGACGGGGTCGTCCATGGCCGCCGGGCGCGAAGGCGCTTCGCGGAGGCGTACGGCGAGCTCGTGGCGGCCGTCTGTTCGGGAGGAGCGGGCGGTGCCGATGCGGCTGGGCGGGACGGCGAGGGCCGGGTCGATGCTGAGGCGGACCGTTTCGGCAACGCGCTGTACGGGCTTGCCGAGCTGGCCCGGGACGAAGGCGGACTGATCGGCGCGCTGCGCTCCGAGGCCGCCGTCCGCACTCTGGAGCGCGCCTGTCGCGCGCCGGGCGCGCTGCGGGGGGCGCGCGAGGCTCGCGTACCGGATCTGCTGACCGTCGCCACCCATCTGGAACGCGCCCTGCGCCCCCTCTCGCTCGACTGGTACGAGGACGACGGCCTCGGCTCGGTCGACCTGTGCCATGCCGCGGCGGGCGGATCGGCCGCGCTGCCGGGGTTGTTGGCCCGTCACTTCCACTCGGTGCCCCTTCTGGTCACCGAGTACGGCGTGCCGCTGCGGGCGCACTACCTCGGGACGTCGGGAGAGGCGCCGGTACGCGCGCTCCTCGCGGCCTTCCACCGGCGGCTGACCGCCGAGGTATACCGGCAGGCCGCCTGTCTCACCCCCGGCAACACCCATGCTCGCCGCTGGCAGGAGCGCTGCGGCGCCGACCGGGCCAGGATCCGTACCGTCTACCCCGGCATGGACGCCGCCCGCTTCGCGGAGGTGGGCGAGTCGCCGGAGTGCGCGGATCCGCACACGCTGGTGTGGGTGGGCCGGATCGAGCCCGCCAAGGACCTGATCTCGCTGCTGCACGCCTTCGCCGAGATCCGCCGGGCGGAGCCCAGGGCACGGCTCAGGATCGTCGGAGCGGCGGCGGGGGCCGAGGCCACCGCCTATCTGGGCCACTGCAAGGCCCTCGCGGCGCAGCTCTTCCCCGACGAGGCGGACGGCGTCCACGCCGTCGGCGACAACCCCGTCTCCTTCGAGGAGATCGGCGACCCGGCCGTCCCCGACCTGGCCGAGGCCTACGCCGCCGGCGCGGTGGTCGTGCTGTCGAGCGTCGTCGAGGGCTTCCCGATCAGCCTGGTCGAGGCCATGTTCTGCGCCCGGCCCACGGTCTCCACCGACGTGGGCGCGGTGGTGGAGGTCATCGGCGGCACCGGGCTCGTCGTTCCCCCGCGCAATCCGCGGGCGCTCGCGGAAGCGTGCGTGGCGCTCCTGCGAGAACCCGAGCGCCGTGCGCGCCTGGGCGCGGCTGCCCGCGCCCGCGCTCTCGAACTCTTCACGGTGGAGCAGAACGTCGCGGCATTTCGTGGCATCTATCTGGAGATCGTCTCCCACGCCCCGGTACGCAAGATCGTCCTCGACGCCACCGGTGAACCACTGCCCTTCGGGGCCCCTGCCGAGGCCCACGTTCCCGGCCGCTGGACCGAACCCCGGCCGTCTGCGGGGGGCCTTGGGGTTGTGGGGGTCGCGGGCGTGGCGGGTGTAGCCGGCGTGACAGGGGTTGCGGGTGTGGCAGGGGTTGCCGGTGTCGTGGGGGTGGCTGGAGCGGCGGGGGCTGCCGAGGTTGTCGGGGGAGCCGGGGCGGTGGGTTCGGGTGAGAGGAGGGCCGGGGTCGGGAGACCGCGCTGGGCCGTTGGCTCGGCCGTGCGGACTGCGGCGCCGGGCCGGGAAGCGGTGCCCGAGCGGGATGGGGCGCCGGCTTGGGGCGTGGTGCCCGAGCGGGATGGAGCGCAGGCTCGGGACGTGGTGACGGGGCGGGATGGGGCGCCGGTTCGGGAGGCTGGTCCGGAGCGGGATGGGGCGGCTCCGCGCGGCGGGGTGTCTGCGCGGGGGGCGGCTTCGGCGGCGGGTGGGACACCGGCCGCTGGGTCTGTTCCTGGGGCGGCTTCTGAGGCCGGCTCGGCTGTCGTGCGGGGCGCAGCTGTACGTGGCTCGACCTTGGCTGAGGCCCCCGGCACGGCCTCAGCCGGGGGCGCGGCTTCGGCGGCGGCCACCATCGCTTCGACTTCCGCTGCGGACGCCGCTTCGGCGGGTGCCACAGCCTCGGCCCGGTTCCCAGCCACGACCTCCGGGGCCGCTGCGGCCGCAGATGGGGAAGGGCCCACGACAGTGGCCCCCCGCACGGTCTCGGCCAGTGACGCAGTCACCGGTGTGACCAGCGCGTCGGCAGCGGGATCCGCTTCGGTCCGAGCTGCGGAGAGGCCTTCGGGTGCGGGTGCCGGCGAGCCGGTGCCCGCGGGGGAGGGGGCGCGATGAGCGAGCTACGGTTGGACGGGCTGGACGGGCTGGACGGGCTGGACGGGCTGGACGGGCTGGACGGGCTGGACGGGCTGGACGGGTTCGATGCGAAGCCACCGTCGGACGACATGACGCCGGACGATCTCCTGGCCCCGCGGGACCTCATCGCCCCGCCCGACCCTGTCCTCCGGGCGCCCGGCGACGACCTTTCCCTGCCCGAGGCCGGACCCAGGTCCGCTCCCCGGCGCGGTGCCGTGGACCCCGTGAAGGCCCTGATGCACCGGCACCGGGAACTCTGCGAGCGGGCGGTCGACCCCTTGGAGATCGCCGCCGGCCTGGAGGCGCACGGGCTGACCGACCGGACGGCCGCCCGCTTCCGGCACCGCGACGTGTTCTCGCTCGCCGAGGAGATGTACGCGCGCGTGTCGCGTGACGGTGAGGAATCCGCGCAGCGCGCGCCGGTGCCGAACGCCCCCGGCGCACGCGGTGGATGGGCCCTGTTCGCCCTGCTGCCGGGCGCCCTCTGCGCGGCGGGTGTCGTCGGGGTACGGCTCACCGAGGGCCAACCCCGGCTCGCGGCCGCGGCCCTCGGCGCCCTCGCTGTGGCGCTCGGCCTCCGCTCGGCACTCGACCGGGGTCCCCTGCGCGCCCCGTCCGGTACAGCGGGCCGCACCCGCACCTGGACCTGCTGGCTGATCGCGTACGCCCTTCTCGGCGACGGCCTGCTCGCCGCCGGGCTCGACGGCGGGCCCCACGGGATGTGGCCCCTGTCCGTCGCACCCGTGCTCGCGCTCGCCCTGTCCTGCGCTCCCGCCGTCTGGTGCGCCCACCTCCTCTCCGTGCGGGCCCGCCGCAAACTCACCGCCAGCCGGGGCCTCGCGGAGTTCGCCGAGTCCATGAAGCCCCTGATCCTCGGCGTGTTCGCACTTCACCTCGGTGCACTGGCCGCCCTGCTGGCGCTGTGCGGCACCTTCCTGGACGAGCCCTCCGGCCGCGCGGGCGCCGCGGCACTCGGGGCGCTGCTGCTGCTCGCCCGTCTCCTCATCGCCCACGGCTTCGCCCAGGCCCCGGTGATCGCCCTCCGCACGGCCGCGCTGGCCGAGGCGCTCGCGCTGGGCACCGTCTTCGCGAGCCGCCTGCCCGGCTGCTCCTTCCTGGCCGTCCCCGTCGAGACCGTCACCCATGCCTGGGGGGCCGAGGCCGTTCCCGCCCTTGTCTGCGGCACCGCCGCACTCGCCCTGCTCGTCCGCACCCTCCGCACCCTGACCCGGGCCTCGGCCCACGCCTTGCCCTCCGGGGCGACCTGACTCTCTCGGGCTTCCCGCGACGGCCTCATGCCGCCGCGCGAAGTCCGAGCCCGACCGATGCGCGGGGCTGCCGTCCCGCGCGTCCCCTTCCCGCGGGGCCGACACCGCGGGACCTCATCACCCACGGCACCACCCCATAAGGAGAACGCCAGATGATCACCTCCCGAACCGGAGAGCCCGCCCCGGGAGCCGCCCGATGAGGGTCCTGCTGATCGGAGCCAACGGATATCTCGGCCGCTTCGTCGCCGAACGTCTGCTCGCCGACCCGGCCGTCCAGCTCACCGCCCTCGGCCGTGGCGACGACGCCGACGTACGGTTCGACCTCGCCACCGGCAGCCCCGGCGCGCTCACCCGCTTCCTGGACGCCGTCCACCCCGGAGTCGTCGTCAACTGCGCCGGCGCCACCCGCGGAGGCGCCCGCGAACTCACCCGGCACAACACCGTCGCCGTCGCCACCGTCTGCGAAGCCCTGCGTCGCAGCGGCTGCGGGGCGCGGCTGGTGCAGCTCGGCTGCGGCGCCGAGTACGGGCCGAGCCAGCCCGGCTCCTCCACCGCCGAGGACGCCGTGCCCCGCCCCGGCGGCCCGTACGGAGTGAGCAAGCTCGCCGCCACCGAACTCGTCCTCGGCTCCGGCCTGGACGCCGTGGTGCTGCGCGTCTTCTCGCCCGCCGGACCCGGCACACCCGCCGGCTCCCCGCTCGGCCGCCTCGCCGAGGCCATGCGCCGCGCCATGCAGTCGGGCGACGGCGAACTCAAACTCGGCGGTCTCGGCGTCCAGCGCGACTTCGTCGACGTACGCGACGTCGCCCGCGCCGTCCACGCCGCCTCGCTCTCCGCGGCCCAGGGCGTGATCAACATCGGCTCCGGCCGAGCCGTGCGCCTCCGCGACGCCGCGGCCGTGCTCGCCCGCGTCGCCGGTTACGGCGGCGCCCTCCACGAACTGGACGCCCCGCCCAACCCCCTCAGGTCCACCATCGGCCACCCCCGCCCCGAACCCGACCACGCCGCCCCCGTCTCCTACCCCTACCCGGACGGCTGCGGCAGCTGGCAGCAGGCCGATGTGCGCACCGCCCGCGACCGGCTCGGCTGGCGGCCCCGCATCAACCTGGAGGAGTCCCTGGCCGACATCTGGATGGAGGCGGCGTGTCGTATCTGACCCCCGCCCCGTCCGGCATCGCCCGCACCGGCCTGAGCCTGGGCATCGGTGTCCCCGGCTATGCCCACCCCCTTGTCGCTCCACTGGAATGGGGCGAACTCACCCGCCCCGCCACTCCTCTGCACTGGGTCGCCCTCGATGTCGCCGACGGCCCCGGCACCCGCCCCGACCGCCACTGTCTGGAGGCCGCCGGACGCCTGCGGAACGCGGGCGTCCAGGTCCTCGGCCGTCTGGACATGACCTACGGTGCGCGCGCCTTCGCCGAGCTCGCCGCCGACGCCCGCCGCTATCTCGACTGGTATCTGGTCGACGGCTTTTTCCTGGACCGCTGTCCCACCGAGCGCGGCGCCCTCGCCGAGACCGGCCGCACGGTCACCACACTCCGCGCCCTCCTCGGCGGCGGCCACATCGTCCTCGGCCACGGCACCCACCCGCACCCCGGCTATGTCGAGACCGCCGACCAGCTGGTGACCTTCTCCGGCCCCTGGAGCGACTACCGGTGGTCGCAGGTCGCCGAATGGACCGCCGACCATCCCCCCGAGCGTTTCTGCCACTTCGTCCACGGCGTCCCGCGCGGTCACCTCGACGAAGCGCTGCGCATCGCCCGCTGGCAGGGGGCCGCCACGATCTACTTCACCGACCGCACGGATCGCGGCGGCAGGATCGACCCCTGGGAGACGATGCCCGGCTACTGGGACGACATCGTCTCGCTGGTTGGAACGGGTGTCTCGGAATGAAAAAGGGCGTGGCAGTGTTACGGGGAGAACAACTGTAGTGATTGACCGACCAACGGAGTCCCCGTGTCGCTGCCACCCCTGGTCGAGCCCGCTTCCGAGCTCACCGTAGACGAGGTCCGCAGGTACTCCCGCCACCTGATCATCCCCGACGTCGGGATGGACGGGCAGAAGCGGCTGAAGAACGCCAAGGTGCTCTGTGTGGGCGCCGGCGGCCTGGGCTCGCCGGCGCTGATGTACCTGGCCGCGGCGGGCGTCGGGACGCTCGGCATCGTGGAGTTCGACGAGGTCGACGAGTCGAACCTGCAGCGCCAGATCATCCACAGCCAGGCCGACATCGGCCGCTCCAAGGCCGCATCCGCGCGCGACTCCGTCCTCGGCATCAACCCGTACGTGAACGTGATCCTCCACGAAGAGCGGCTCGAGGCCGAGAACGTGATGGACATCTTCAGCCAGTACGACCTGATCGTCGACGGCACGGACAACTTCGCCACCCGCTACCTGGTCAACGACGCCTGCGTGCTGCTGAACAAGCCGTACGTCTGGGGTTCGATCTACCGCTTCGACGGTCAGGCCTCCGTCTTCTGGTCCGAGCACGGTCCCTGCTACCGCTGCCTCTACCCGGAGCCCCCGCCGCCGGGCATGGTCCCCTCCTGCGCCGAGGGCGGCGTCCTCGGTGTGCTGTGCGCCTCGATCGGCTCCATCCAGGTCACCGAGGCCATCAAGGTCCTCACCGGCACGGGCGAGCCGCTGGTGGGCCGTCTGATGATCTACGACGCCCTGGAGATGCAGTACCGCCAGGTCAAGGTTCGCAAGGACCCCAACTGCGCCGTCTGCGGCGAGAACCCCACCGTCACCGAGCTCATCGACTACGAGGCCTTCTGCGGCGTCGTCTCCGAGGAGGCCCAGGAGGCGGCCGCCGGCTCGACGATCACTCCCAAGCAGCTCAAGGAGTGGATCGACGACGGCGAGAACATCGAGATCATCGACGTCCGTGAGATCAACGAGTACGAGATCGTCTCCATCCCGGGCGCCAAGCTGATCCCGAAGAACGAGTTCCTCATGGGCACCGCCCTGGAGGCCCTCCCGCAGGACAAGAAGATCGTCTTGCACTGCAAGACGGGTGTCCGCAGTGCGGAAGTCCTCGCGGTCCTGAAGTCGGCGGGCTTCGCCGACGCGGTCCACGTCGGCGGTGGCGTGATCGGCTGGGTCAACCAGATCGAGCCCAGCAAGCCGGTCTACTAGCAGCACGGACCGGTTCGCCGGACGAGCGCCTTTTCGGAGGGGGCTCGGCACCACGGGTGCCGGGCCCCTCTCCGTTGCCCGGTGGACCGGCGCGAGTGCCCGGTGGACCGGCGTGAACCGGTGGCCGCACCGGCCTACGCGCAGACCTTGCCGTCCTCGGGCACCTTCCCGTTCAACAGATACGCGTTCACCGTCGAGTCGACACAGTCGCTGCCGCTGCCGTACGCGCCATGGCCCTCGCCCTTCCAGGTGAGCATCACACCGACGCCCTCGCCCAGCTCCCCGGCCATCTTCCGCGCGCCCTCGTAGGGCGTCGCCGGATCGCCGGTGTTGCCCACCACGAGGACGGGCTCCGCTCCCGGGGCGCTCACCTCCGGCGAGTCCGTGAGACCGGGCACCGGCCAGTCGTGGCACCAGCCCGCCGTGTCCCAGCCCAGGAACTCGCCGAACACGGGCGAGATCTCCCGGAACTCGGACAGGAGCCTCTTCGTCTCCTCCGGGGTCGGCCGCTGCTTCTGGTCCAAGCACGATATGACCCGTTGGGAGTGGGTCGTCGTGCCGTAGTGGCCCGACGGGTCACGCTCGTTGTAACCGTCGGCCAGCGCGAGCAGCTCGGTGCCGTCGCCGTCCTCGGCCGCGTCGAGCGCGCTGGTCAGCGTGGGCCAGCTTTGCTCGCTGTAGAGCGGCAGCACGATCCCGGTGGTCGCCAGGGTCTGGGTGAGCTCGCGGCCGGACGTCGTCGCGAGCGGCTCGGCGTCGATGCGCCGCAGCAGCTTCTCGATCTTCCGGGTGCCTTCGTCGGGGTCCTGGCCCGTGGAATTCAGGTAGTTGTCGAGGGCGCGCTGGAATCCCAGGGCCTGGTTCTTGGCGTGGCCCACCGTGTCGGCGGTCGGGTCGACGACCGCGTCCAGGACCAGGCGTCCGACCTTCTCGGGGAACAGATGGGCGTAGACGCCGCCGAGTTCGGTGCCGTAGGAGATGCCGAAGTAGCGCATCTTCTCGTCGCCGAGGACCTGGCGCATGACGTCCATGTCGCGGGCGGTCTCGGTGGTCGACACGTGCGACAGGAGCTTCCCCGCGGCCTTCTCGCAGCCCGCGCCGAAGTCGGCCGCGTCCTTGAAGAAGGCCGTCTCCTCGGATGTGTCGTCCGGTGTGGCGTCCACCGACTCACCCGCCTGGATCTCCTTGTCGCTGCGGCAGCGCACCCCGTCGCTCTGGGCCACCCCGCGCGGGTCCCAGCTCACCAGGTCGTACCGCTTGTGCAGTTCGCTCGTGAGGCCCGCGTACGACGGCAGGGTGGAGACGCCCGAGCCGCCCGGTCCGCCGAAGTTGAACAGGAGGGAGCCGACACGGTCGTCGGCGTCACCCGTCGCCTCGCTGCGGATCAGCGCGAGCCCGATCGTCGGGCCGTCCGGTGCGGCGTAGTCCAGTGGCACCTTCAGCGTCGCGCACTGCCATTCGTCGCCCGGCGCCGGACCCTCCGAGGTCGCCTTGCAGCGCCCCCAGTCGAGTTCCTGGGACGCGGCCGAAGGCGCCGGTGCGGGCGCGGAGGCCTTGCCGTCGTCCGCCCTGTCGTCGGCCCCGTCGTCCGTGCCGCCGCTGCAGCCGGCGACCAGCAGCACGGCAGCGGCCAGCGCCGCCCCCCGTGGAAAACGCGCCATGAACACTTCCCCCCCTCTCGCAGGACCGTCCGTCGGTTGTCCCGAATGACGGTCATGCCATGGTATGCGGATCGCGGGGAATGCCGAGATGGCCTGTGGATAACGCTCTGACCTGCATGTTCACGTGCAGACGGTGCCGGATTTCGGTACCTTCCCCGACAGCAGGTAGCCGTCCACGGCACTCCGGACGCACCCGTTGCCGCTGCTGTACGCGCCATGGCCCTGTCCTTTGTACGTCAGCTCCACTCCGACCCCCGGCCCGAGCGCTTCGACCATCTTTCGCGCACCCTCGTACGGTGTGGCGGGGTCGCCCGTGTTGCCGATCACGAGGATCGGCGCCGAGCCGGGAGCCCGCACATCGGGATGGTCGGCCGCGCCGGCGACCGCCCAGTCGGTGCAGCTGAGCATGGACCAGGCGAGCCAGTCACCGAAGACCGGCGAGGCCGCCCGGAACTCGGCCCGCCTCCCCTCCACGTGCTCGGTGGTGTAGCGCGGCTTGTCGTCGGCGCAGTTGATGGCGACGTTCGCCGCGGTGATATTGCTGTACTCGCCGTTCTCGCTGCGCCCGTTCAACGAGTCGGACAACAGCATCAGCACCTGGCCGTCCCCGTCGTACGCCTGTTGCAGGCCCTCGGTCAGGTACTGCCAGAGGTCGTGGGAGTACAGGGCCTGGGCGATGCCGTTCCTCGCCTCGGACTCGGTCAGGTCGCGGGGGAAGACCCCGGGGATCGGCTTCCTGTCGAGGTCTGCGAGCAGCTTGACGATCCGGTCCTCGACGTCCTGTGCGGTGTCGCCCACCGGGCAGTCCGCCACCTGGGAGACACAGTCCCGGGCGTAGTTGTCGAGCGCCCGCTGGAAGCCCTCGGCCTGCCCGAGCGAGCCCTGCTCGGCGGTCTGGGTCGGGTCGACGACCGCGTCGAACACGGCCCGTCCGATGCTCTCGGGGAACAGATGGGCGTAGACGCCGCCGAGTTCGGTGCCGTACGAGAACCCGAAGTAGTGGAGTCTGTCGTCGCCGAGGACACGCCGCATGAGGTCCATGTCGCGGGCCGCGTCCGTGGTGGAGACGTGCGGGAGGGTCTTGCCGGAGTTCTCCTCGCAGGCGGAGTTGAACGTCTCGGTGTTGTCGAGGAACTCCGTCCGCTCGGAGGTGTCGTCCGGGGTCATGTCCTGCTGGAAGTACTCGTCGAGCGCCTCGTCGTCCTCGCACTGGATGCCGGCGCTGCGTCCGACGCCGCGCGGGTCGAAGCTCACCAGGTCGTAGCGGGTGCGCAGTTTCGCGTAGTCCTCGCCGAACGAGGGGAGCGTCTTGATGCCCGAGAGGCCGGGGCCGCCGAAGTTGAAGACGAGTGAGCCGATCCGCCGGCTCGCGGAGCCGCTGGACCGGGCCCGGATCAGTGCGATGCCGATCGTGTCGCCGTCGGGGTCGTCCCAGTCGAGAGGTGCCTTCATGGTGGCGCACTGCCAGGCGTCGCCGTCCGGCAGCGGTGAGGGTGCCGGGCCGCCGCCCTGGGCCTCGGACGGTGCCTCGCAGGTCTTCCAGCTCAGCTTCTGCGTCGTCAGGTCCCCGTCGTCCCCCTGGGCGTCGTCGCCGCAGCCCGCGGCCGTCAGGGACAGCAGAACGGCGAGGGCGGTCACGGCGACGGCACACGGACGGGGAAAGAGGGGCATGCCACCCATCCTGGAGGCGCCCGGAGCGATGCGCTCGGGGCGCGGGCCGTGCGGGTGAGCCCCGGGACACGCGGTCCACGCGCGCGTGGACCGCGTACATCGCGAAGGAGGACCAACGCGCGTGGGTCCCTACAGCGCGCCCTTGCGTGACAGCTGATTGAAGGCCAGCCACCCCGGCAGCACGGGCAGCCACAGGGTCAGCAGACGGAACAGCAGCACGGCGGGCGCGGCGACCTCCTTGGGGAGGCCCACGGCGATCAGACCGACCGTCAGGGTGGCCTCGACGGCACCCACACCGCCCGGGGTGGGTGCCGCGGAACCGAGCGCGTTGCCCGCGAGGAAGACGACCGCGACGCTGGCGATGCTGATCGACACGTCCTCGTTGCCGAACGCGCGGATCGAGGCGTCCAGACACATCACGAAGCATCCAGTGAGGAGCAGCATGCCGCCGATGCCGGTGACCAGCTTCTGCGGCCGTTGCAGCACGTCGAGCATGCGAGGCACGACACCGGCGAAGAGCGACCGCACGCGCGTGACGACGAACTTGCGCAGGAACGGGATCGACGTCACCACCAGCACGAGCACCGCGACCGTCAACAGGCCCGCGATGACGGTGCGGGACGGCGACAGGGACGGTGTCTTCTCGGTGCCGGTCAGATAGCCGAAGGCCAGCAGCATCAGGATGTGGCAGCCGAGCCCGAAGAGCTGCGAGGCGCCGACGCTCGCCACCGCGAGCCCCGGCCGCACCCCCGCGCGCTGCAGGAAGCGTGTGTTGAGTGCCACACCGCCCACCGCGGCCGGCGCCACGATCTTCACGAACGACCCGGCGACCTGCGCTCCGATCGTCCGCAGGAACGGCACCCGCTCCGGCACGAAGCCCAGCAGGCTCATCGCCGCCGCGACATAGCTCAGCGCGGAGAAGAACACCGCCGCGGCGACCCAGCCCCACTCGGCGTTCTCGATGAGCGGCCCGAACTCGATATGGGTGAGCTGGGTCAGCAGGAAGTACGCGCCGATCGCACCGGCGATGAGGCTGATCAGCGTGCGCGGCTTGACCCGCTCCAGGCGGGCCGGTTCGACCGGTGCCTGGGGTCTGATCAGCAGCACCTGGTGGCGGATCTGGGTGAGCAGGTCCTCCTCGCGGGCCTCCTCCAGGGCCTCGTCGAGCGCCCGCTTCTCGGCCCGCTGCTCGGCCCGCACGGCCTTCTTGTCGGCCTTGCCCGGCTCGGCGGCCCTGCTGTGTTCCTCCGCACGGGCCTGCTTGGCCAGGTGGGACGCCTCCAGGACCGCCTCGCGCTCGCGTTCGGCGCGCTCCCGGGCGAGTCTGCGCAGGGTCGCGCGCGTGGAGCGTGACAGGGCGATCGGCTGGAGCAGCGGCAGGCAGTCGGCCACCGCGTCGGGGCCGAGCACGCTGACGGCCGAGGCCACCGCGCGTTCCGCGCCCACCCGCAGGCCGAGAGTCGTCAGCAACTGGGAGACGTCCATGCGCAGCACCAGATCGCCCGCCGCGATCTCGCCGACGCGCAGATCGGTGAGGATCACCGTGCCGGAACGATCCACCAGAACCGCGTCGCCCACGAGCCTGCGGTGCGCGATGCGCCGCGACTGCAGCGCTTTCACCTGGTGCCAGGTGTCCGACATCAGCTCGTCGGTGACCTCGTCGTCCGCCAGGGAGTCCAGGGTGCGGCCGCCGGTGTGCTCGTAGACGAGCATCACCGCGTCCGGCCCGAGCTCGGAGGTGGCGATCAGTTTCGGCGCGTTGGCGCCGGCCGCGATGGCCGCGTACGCCAGGAGCGCCTCCTGCTCCAGCGCCTGGCGCAGCGACTGGAGGCTGCGGCGTGTGGTGATGCCGCGCAGCGTCAGACGCCGCCAGACGCGGTAGAAGAAGCCCTGGGCCTGCTGTTCCCGGTCCACGACGGTGACGTCCAGGGGTGGGCCGTCCTCCAGCGTCACGAAGTACCGGCGGCCCCGGTCCCCGCCCTCCGTCGTCTCCGGGACCTCCTCACGGGCCGCGCTCACCGGCTTGAAGCCGACCCGCCTGAGGCCGGCCATCAGGGTCCGGCCGGTCGGGCGGACGTTCGGTGAGCCGACCGCGTACAGCGTTCCGTAGGCGACGGTCCAGCCGATCAGCACCGTCAGGATGATCGAGAACGGTGTCGTGTAGCCCGTGACCAGCATCGAGAAGGCGTCCAGCAGCAGCACGATCCACAGCACGGCCCGCCAGCGGGGTCTGCGTGACATCCCCACGGCGGTCATGTACGCGATGACCGGCGCGAGGTAGCCGTGCACGGGGTCCGTGAGGGCGTGGATGTCGCCGGGCGAGGGCTGGGTGAGCGCCTCCTGGATCGAGTCCGGGGCGGCCCTGGCGACCCACAGATCGGTCGCCAGCGTCACTCCGTGCGCCAGGACGGCCGCGAGCACGCCGTCGGCGATGCGCAGACCGTCCCGCTTGATCAGCCGTTCGATCGCGAAGGCGACCGGTACGAGCAGGATCGCGATGCTCGATCCCAGGCCGGCGAGCTTGATCAGGAGATCGGGTGCCTGTCCGGTGCCCTTGTTGATGTCCTGTTCGAGTCCGGAGGTGGTGCCGTGGGCGAACGCGGCGATCGCCAGCAGGACGATGATCCCGAGGATGCCGACCGACAGGCGCATGAGGTCGGAAGGGCGGTGCACGCGCGCGGGGAGCAGTGGTTCGTCGCCCTCGACCTCTTCGGCGTGCGCCTCCTCGAGGTCGTCCTCGCCCGGCCCGTCCTCCCTGTCCGGCCCGTCGTCCTCGTTGTCCTGCTGCCGCTGGTCGCCCGGCTGCTTCTCGTCCCCGTGCGTCACGGGGGACTCTTTTTCGGTCACGGGAGGAGTGGTGCCGGAGGATTCGGTGACGGGAGGGGGGGTGCCGGAGGCCTTCTTCGAGACGCCGTCCGCGCCCTTGTCGCCCCCCTCGGAGGCGTTCGGGCGCGACGAGGCGTCAGAGGTGCCCGCCGCGTCATCGGGGTGCACGCTCTGCTGCTTCATCGTCTCTTCTTGGTCTCGTATCACCAGTCACCGCCCGCACGATGGTGGCATGCCGGGTGGGCACACAGGGGCATCAGGGTGCAATGCGGGGGCGCACAGTCTGCCCGAAGACCGCCCCCCGGGGCGAGGGACGCACGCGGCGGCCGCCACGTCCCATTGTCGGTGGCGTGGGGCAGGATGGGGCGGATGAGCGAGGAGAGCCTTCCGGCGGACGCCCTGCCGGAGTACGCGGAGCGGGTCCTCGAGGTCGCCGACCTGATCCCGCCCGGGCGGGTCATGACATACGGGGACGTCGCCGAATGGCTGGGGGAGGGCGGTCCGCGCCAGGTGGGCCGTGTCATGGCCCTCTACGGCGGCGCGGTTCCGTGGTGGCGGGTCGTCCGTGCCGACGGCGTCCTGCTGCCCGGCCACGAACTGAGAGCGCTGGACCACTACCGCGCGGAGGCCACCCCCCTGCGGGAGGCGAGCCGCGTCACCGAGGGCCATGTGCCGCGTGTCGACATGAGACGGGCGCGCTGGGACGGCGGCGCGGGCGCGGAGGGTCACACCTGACAGCTTCCGGCATCCGACGGATCTCGGTGCGCCCCCTGGTCCGTACGGGGGACACGGGACACGTCGGTGCCATGCCGTACGTTCGTGGGGCGAGGGACGCCCGTGCCGCGCGCGTCGGGAGGCAATAAGGGGAAGCCCCGCTTCCGCGCCACCCGTCGGCGTAGCGTCGGCTGAGCGTGTCCTTCTCACCCCGCACCCACCCTCCTCGACGGGCGGCGCGCCGCGCACCCCTTTCCCGACCACCACCCAGCGACACCGGCGCACCGCGTCGGCAGTGACACCCCGCACACCCACCAGGACCGGCGAACCACGTGAGCTCCTCTTTCTCCACCAGGCGCCTGTCGCACACCCAGGTGCGACAGGGGAGCCGTGGCGCTTACCGACTGGTGCGTACCCCACCGGCCCGGACGGACCCCCCTCGTCTGGACGCCGAGCAGCGCGGTGTGGTTGACCACGAGAGGGGGCCCCTGCTCGTCCTCGCAGGTCCGGGCACCGGCAAGACGACCACGCTCGTCGAGTCGGTGGGAGCCCGCATCGCCCGCGGGGCCGACCCCGCGCGCGTGCTGGTCCTGACCTTCAGCCGCAAGGCGGCCGTGGAACTGCGCGACCGCATGGCGCTGCGCCTGGGGGCCGAGCGCGCCCCGCAGGCCACCACCTTCCACTCGTTCTGCTACGCCCTGGTCCGCGCCCACCAGGACAGCGATCTGTTCGTCGAGCCCCTGCGTCTGTTGTCCGGCCCTGAGCAGGACGTGGCGGTCCGTGAACTGCTCGCCGGTCAGCCCGACCTGGAGCGCCTGGGCCTCGCGCACGTGCGCTGGCCGGACGAGCTGCGCGCCTGCCTGACCACCCGCGGCTTCGCCGACGAGGTCCGCGCGGTGCTCGCCCGCAGCCGTGAACTGGGCCTGGCCCCCGAGGACCTGCGCGCCTTCGCCGCCCGCATCGGCCGCCCGGACTGGCTCGCGGCCTCCGCCTTCCTCGCCGAGTACCTCGACGTCCTCGACCTGCGGGGCGTGCTCGACTACGCGGAACTGGTCCACCGCGCGGTGCTCCTGGCCGGCCGCCCCGACGTCGCCGAGCGGCTGGCCGCGCAGTACGACGCGGTCTACGTCGACGAGTACCAGGACACCGACCCCGCGCAGGTACGGCTCCTGCGGTCCCTCGCAGGCGGCGGCCGCACCCTGGTCGCCTTCGGTGACCCCGACCAGTCGATCTACACCTTCCGGGGCGCCGACGTGAACGGCATCCTGGAGTTCCCGCAGGCCTTCCCGCGCGCGGACGGCCGCCGGGCGCCGGTCGCGGTCCTCAGGAACTCCCGCCGCTCGGCGGCGAACCTGCTCGGCGCCAGCCGCCTGCTCACCCAGCGCATGCCGCTCACCCGCCTCCCCGCCGAGAAGGTGCGTGCCCACCGCGAGTTGAGGCCCGTGCGGGACGGCGGCCGCGTCGAGGTCTACACGTACCCGACACCGGGTACCGAACTGGACAACATCGCGGACATCCTTCGCCGGGCCCATCTCGAGGACGGCGTCCCGTGGAGCGAGATGGCCGTCCTGGTTCGCGCCGGCGCACGCACGATCCCCTCGATCCGGCGCACCCTCACCGCCGCGGGCGTCCCGTTGGAGATCGACGGCGACGACCTGCCCCTGCGCCACGAGCCGGCCGTACAGCCCTTGCTGACGGCGCTACGGGCGGTGGCACGGGCAGAGCTGGGGGAGCGGACCCCGGCGGCCCCCACAGGCCCGGTGGCTCCGGCGGCCCCCGCGGCCCCGGCTGAGGAACCCGACGAGGCACCCGTCGGGCCCTCGAACAAGTTCCCCGACGAGTCCGAGTCGGCAGATGCGTCCGGGCCGGCAGATACGTCCGGGCCGTCCGGCACGGCCGCCGCGCAGCCCTGCTGGCTGGACACCGAGACCGCGCTCGACCTCCTCGCCTCCCCGCTGGCGGGCATGGACACCGCTGACCTGCGGCGCCTGGGCCGCGCGCTGCGCGAGGAGGAGCGGGCCGGCGGCAACCCCGTACCGCCGCCCTCGGACGAACTGCTGGCACGCGCGCTGGCGGAGCCGGAGCGGCTGGTGGCGCACGATCCGGTGTACGCGCGGGGCGCGCAACGCCTCGGCGCGCTGCTGCGGAAGGCCCGCGAAGGTCTCGCGGGCGGCGGTACGGCCGAGGAGGCGCTGTGGGAGCTGTGGGACGGCACGCCGTGGCCCAGGCGCCTGGAGCGTGCCGCCCGGCGCGGCGGCGCGGCCGGGCGCAACGCGGACCGCGACCTCGACGCCGTGTGCGCGCTGTTCGCCACCGCGGCGCGCGCGGAGGAGCGCACCGGCGGCCTGGGCGCCCTCAACTTCCTGGCCGAGATCGAGGCCGAGGACATCGCCGCCGACACGCTCACCGGGCGTGTCGTCCGCCCCGACGCCGTACGCCTGATGACCGCGCACCGCGCCAAGGGCCTGCAATGGCACCTGGTCGTCGTCGCGGGCGTCCAGGAGGGCCTGTGGCCCGACCTCCGCCGCCGCGGATCACTCCTGGAGGCCGACCGCATCGGCCGCGACGGTCTCGCCGAACCGCTCACGCCGGGCGCGCTCCTCGCGGAGGAACGCCGTTTGTTCTACGTGGCCGCCACGCGCGCGCGTGAACGTCTCGTCGTCACCGCGGTGAAGGCGCCCGCCGACGACGGCGACCAGCCCTCCCGCTTCCTCACCGAACTGGGGGTCGAACCCAAGGACGTCACCGGCCGTCCCCGCCGCCCGCTGTCCGTGGCCGCCCTCGTCGCCGAACTGCGCGCCACCACGGTGGACCCGCGCGTGTCGGAGACACTCCGCGAGGCGGCCGCCCTGCGGCTGGCTCGGCTGGCCGCGCTGAGCGACGAGGACGGCCGTCCGCTCGTGCTGTCGGCGCATCCCTACCGCTGGTGGGGCATGTTCGAGCCCACCGAGAGCAAGGTGCCGCTCAGGGACCGTGACCAGCCCGTCGTGCTGTCGGGCAGCGCCCTCGACCAGCTCGCCAACACCTGCGCCCTGCAGTGGTTCCTGGGCCGTGAGGTGAAGGCCGACGCGCCCGCGACCGC
Organism: Streptomyces sp. NPDC034049; assembly: GCF_055575575.1. Taxonomy (NCBI): domain Bacteria; kingdom Bacillati; phylum Actinomycetota; class Actinomycetes; order Kitasatosporales; family Streptomycetaceae; genus Streptomyces; species Streptomyces sp. NPDC034049. The sequence continues at coordinate 270,344 of NZ_JBVISJ010000002.1, read as the reverse complement.
CGCCCAGGGCTTCGGCAACGTCGTCCACGTGCTCGCCGACGAGGTCGCCTCCGGACGCACCCCTGCCGACCTCGACGTCCTCATGGAGCGTCTCGACTCCGTGTGGAACGCGCTCGCGTTCGACGCGCCCTGGAAGTCGGAGCAGGAGAAGCAGCACGCGCGCGTGGCGCTCGAACGCTTCCTGAAGTGGCATGTCATGGACCGCGCGGGGCGTGCTCCGGTGGTCAGCGAGCACGACTTCGACGTCACCCTCGAGGCGGGCGACTACGAGGTGCGCATCCGTGGCTCCATGGACCGCGTCGAGACCGACACCGAGGGCCGTGCCTACGTGGTCGACTTCAAGACGGGCAAGCAGTCCGTGAGTTCCGCCGAGGTGACCCGCCACCCGCAGTTGGCGGTCTACCAGCTCGCGGTCCGCGAGGGAGCTGTCGACGAGCCCTTCGGCGGCGTCCGCCCGGAACCGGGCGGCGCCGAACTCGTCCAGCTGCGACAGGGCGCCGCGAAGAAGAACGGCGGCGAGACCCTCCCCAAGGTGCAGGCGCAGGGCCCTCTCGAAGGCGCGGAGGGGGAGTGGGTGGGCGACCTCCTGGCCACCGCCGCGGGCAAGGTCCTGGACGAACGTTTCTCCCCCACTGCCGGACAACACTGCACGCACTGCGCATTCCGGGCGTCGTGCAGTGCCCGTCCCGAGGGCCGGCACGTGGTCGAGTGACGGCGTCCGCTCGGCGGCCCCGCGGCCGCTGTCAGTGGACGGCGTTAGCCTCTCTGGAGTGTCCGCCCGTATCAGCGATCCCGAGCAGCTCAAGGAGCTCCTCGGGATCCCGTTCACCCCGGAGCAGACGGCCTGCATCGTCGCGCCGCCCGCTCCGCAGGTGATCGTGGCCGGAGCCGGTTCGGGCAAGACCACCGTGATGGCCGCGCGCGTGGTGTGGCTGGTCGGCACCGGACAGGTCGCTCCCGAACAGGTGCTCGGCCTGACCTTCACCAACAAGGCGGCCGGCGAACTCGCCGAGCGCGTACGCAAGGCCCTGGTCAAAGCGGGCATCACCGACCCGGACGTGATCGACCCGGACAACCCGCCGGGCGAACCGGTCATCTCCACGTACCACGCCTTCGCGGGCCGCCTGCTGACCGACCACGGCCTGCGCATCGGCCTGGAGCCCACCTCCCGGCTCCTCGCCGACGCCACCCGCTACCAGCTCGCCGCACGCGTCCTGAGGGAGTCCCCGGGCCCGTACCCGGCGCTGACCCGCTCCTTCCCCGACCTGGTCAGCGACCTTTTGACCCTCGATTCCGAACTCGCCGAGCACCTCGTACGACCCGAGGACCTGCGCGCGTACGACGCCGAACTGCTGCGCGAACTGGAGGGCGCCAAGCTCACCAACGCGGATCTGCGCAAGGTCCCCGAGGCCGCCGCCGCCCGACGCGAACTCACCGAACTGGTCGGCCGCTACCGCGCGGCCAAACGCGAACGGGACCTCCTCGACTTCGGCGACCAGATCGCCCTGTCCGCCGGCCTCGCCCGACTCCCCGAGGTGGGGCGCCTCCTGCGGGACGAGTTCCGCGTGGTCCTGCTCGACGAGTACCAGGACACCTCGGTCGCGCAACGCGTCCTGCTGGCAGGCCTGTTCGGTGGCGGCACCGGCCATCCCGTGACCGCCGTGGGCGACCCCTGCCAGGCCATCTACGGCTGGCGCGGCGCCTCCGTCGCCAACCTCGACGACTTCCCCGAGCACTTCGCCCACCCCGACGGCCGTCCCGCGACCCGCCAGGCGCTCAGCGAGAACCGCCGCAGCGGCGGCCGCCTCCTCGACCTCGCCAACGGTCTCGCGGAGCCCCTGCGGGCCATGCACGCGGGCGTGGAGGCCCTCCGGCCCGCCCCCGGCGCCGAACGCGACGGAGTGGTCCGCTGCGCCCTGCTGAACACGCACGCCGAGGAGCTGGACTGGCTCGCCGACTCCATCGCGCACCTCGTGCGCACCGGCAAGGAACCCGGCGAGATCGCGGTCCTGTGCCGCACCGCCACCGACTTCGCCGAGATCCAGAGCGCCCTCGTCGCTCGGGACATCCCGGTCGAGGTGGTCGGCCTCTCCGGGCTGCTGCACCTGCCCGAGGTGGCCGACCTCGTCGCCGTCTGCGAGGTCCTTCAGGACCCCGGCGCCAACGCCTCCCTCGTCCGCCTCCTGACCGGCCCGCGCTGGCGGATCGGACCCCGCGACCTCGCCCTCCTCGGGCGGCGCGCCAGGCTGCTGGTGTCGCACGCGCGCGTGGACGGCGACGCGGACCCGGACCGCCGGCTCGCCGCAGCCGTCGAGGGCGTCGACCCGTCCGAGGTGATCTCGCTGGCGGACGCGCTGGACACCTTCCTGGAACTCCCCCTCGAAGCCGAGGCGGAGGACGACGGGCTGCCGTTCTCGCCGGACGCGCGCGTCCGGTTCGCCCGGTTCGCCGCCGAGCTGCGCGACCTGCGCCGCTCGCTCGCCGATCCACTGATGGACGTCCTCCACCGGGTGCTCGCCGTCACCGGCCTGGAGGTGGAACTCTCCGCGTCCCCCCACGCGCTCGCCGCCCGCCGCCGAGAGACCCTGTCCAACTTCCTGGACATCGCCGCTTCCTTCGCCGCCAACAGCGCCGGAGAAGCCACCCTGCTCGCCTTCCTCGGCTTCCTGCGTACGGCCGCCCAGTACGAGAAGGGCCTCGACAACGCCCTGCCGGGCGGGGAGAACACCGTCAAGGTCCTCACCGCCCACAAGTCCAAGGGCCTGGAGTGGGACGTCGTCGCCGTCCCCGGCCTGGTCACCGGCACCTTCCCCAGCACCCAGGGCCGGGAGAAGTGGACAGCCCAGGGCAAGGTCCTGCCGCACGAGCTGCGCGGCGACGCCGACACCCTCCCCGACGTCGAAGCCTGGGACGCGCGCGGCCTGAAAGCCTTCCAGGAGGCCATGAAGGACCACCAGCACACCGAGGAACTCCGCCTCGGCTACGTCACGTTCACCCGCCCCCGCTCCCTCCTCCTCGGCTCCGGCCACTGGTGGGGCCCGACCCAGAAGCGCCCGCGCGGGCCGTCCGACTTCCTCAAGGCCCTGTACGACCACTGTGTCGCCGGTCACGGCGAGATCGAGGCCTGGACCGACGAGCCGGAGGAGGACGCCGAGAACCCCGCCCTCCACGAGACGGCGGCCGACCACGCCTGGCCGCTCCCGCTCGACGACACGGCCCTGATGCGCCGCCGCGCGGCGGCCCGGACCGTACTGGCCCACCTCGACGCGGCAGCCTCCCCCGAGTCCAGGGATCCGAGTCCCGCCGCCGACGACTTCCCGCAGGACCCCTTCATCGACGAAGACGAGGCCCCCTCCGTCGACGAGGACACCGACGACTGGGACTCCTGGTCGTCGGACCGCCCGGCCCCGGGCCCCCACGCGCGCGTGGACCACCCCGCACCGGACGAGCGCCCGCCGTCCGTGCCGCACGCCCGCAGACACCCCACCGCCTCGCGGCTCACCCCCGAGGAGGCCCGCACCGTCGCCTCGTGGGACCGCGACCTGGACGCCCTCGCCGGAGAGCTCGTGCGGGCCCGAGCGAAGGTCACCGACGTCCCCCTGCCGGCGTCGCTGACCACCTCGCAGCTGATGCGGCTGGCCGCCGACCCGGACGGCTTCGCGCAGGAGCTCGCCCGGCCCATGCCGCGCCCCCCGCAGCCCGCGGCCCGTCGCGGCACCCGTTTCCACGCCTGGCTCGAGGCCCGTTTCGAGGAGCTGCGGCTGCCCATGCTGGAACCCGACGAACTGCCCGGCGGCGAGGCCGAGATCGCCGACGAACTGGACCTGGAGGCCCTCAAGGAGGCATTCGAACGCACGCCGTACGCGCACCGCACCCCGCTCCGGGTCGAGGCACCCTTCCAGATCGGCATCGCCGACCGTGTCGTACGCGGCCGCATCGACGCCGTCTACCGGGCCGACGGCGAGGACGGGACGACGACGTACGAGATCGTCGACTGGAAGACCAGCCGCACCCGCGCCGCAGACCCGCTCCAGCTCGCCGTCTACCGGCTCGCCTGGGCCGAGCAGCAGGGCGTGCCCCTGGAGTCCGTCGACGCGGCCTTCCTGTACGTCCGCACAGGTGCCGTCGTGCGGCCCGCGAACCTTCCCGACCGGGAGGCGCTGGAGCGACTGCTCCTGGAGGAACCCGGTGCCGGAGAGGGGCCGGGTTCGACCGCGGAGGGACCGGAGCCCTCGGCGGACGGCCGGGAGGCGGTCACGGACGAACCGCCGGACGAGCATGCCGGCGCGGGCCGATAGGCTCGTGAGCATGAGCCAGTCCGTTGACAGCGACGTCAGCGTCGTCCGTACGTACATCGAGAACCACCGTGCCGCCTTCCTCGACGACCTCGTGGAATGGCTGCGCATCCCGTCGGTCTCGGCCCAGCCCGAGCATGCGACGGACGTACGCCGCAGCGCCGACTGGTTGGCCGCCAAGCTCCGGGAGACCGGCTTCCCGACCGCCGAGGTGTGGGAGACGCCGGGAGCCCCCGCCGTCTTCGCGGAATGGCCTTCCACGGACGTCGACGCCCCCACGGTCCTGGTCTACGGACACCACGACGTGCAGCCCGCGGCCCGCGAGGACGGCTGGGACACCGAACCCTTCGACCCGGTGATCCGCGGCAACCGGCTCCACGCGCGCGGGGCGGCCGACGACAAGGGACAGGTGTTCTTCCACACACTCGGTGTCCGCGCCCACCTCGCCGCCACCGGCCGCACCGCCCCCGCCGTCCACCTGAAGATGCTGATCGAGGGCGAGGAGGAGTCCGGCTCCCCGCACTTCCGCGCTCTCGTCGAAGCACAGGCCGAACGGCTCGCCGCCGACGCGGTGGTCGTCTCCGACACCGGGATGTGGGCCGAGGACACCCCCACCGTCTGCACCGGCATGCGGGGCCTCGCCGAGTGCGAGATCCGGCTCCACGGCCCCGACCAGGACGTCCACTCCGGATCCTTCGGCGGCGCCGTACCGAACCCGGCCACCGAGATCGCCCGCCTCGTCGCCGCCCTGCACGACGAGCACGCGCGCGTGTCGATCCCCGGCTTCTACGACGGCGTCGTCGAACTGACCGACCGCGAGCGCGAACTCTTCGCCGAACTCCCCTTCGACGAGGAGCGATGGCTGCGCACGGCCAGGTCGACCGCGGCGCACGGTGAGGCCGGTCACACCACCCTGGAACGCATCTGGGCCCGCCCGACCGCCGAGGTCAACGGCATCGGCGGCGGCTACCAGGGCGCCGGAAGCAAGACGATCATCCCGTCCTCGGCCATGGTGAAGCTGTCCTTCCGCCTGGTCGCGGGCCAGGACCCGGACCACATCGAGAAGGTGGTCACCGCCTGGGCCGCCGAGCGGATCCCCGCCGGGATCCGCCACGAGATCACGTTCAGCGGCTCCACCCGCCCCTGCCTGACGCCCCTGGACCACCCGGCCCTGCGGTCGGTCGTCCGGGCCATGGGCCGCGCCTTCCAGCAGCCGGTCCGCCATACGCGCGAGGGCGGCTCCGGCCCCGCCGCCGACCTCCAGGAAGTCCTCGACGCCCCTGTGCTCTTCCTGGGCATCTCCGTCCCCTCCGACGGCTGGCACGCCCCCAACGAGAAGGTCGAACTCGATCTGCTGTTCAAGGGTGTCGAGACCAGCGCCTACCTCTGGGGCGAACTGGCCGAAAGCACCCACGAGGCCCACTGAAGAAGCCCCGCCCGCCCCAGTGCGTCCGCCCGCCGCACGCCCCGCCGAACCGCCCGCCCCATCAACCGTTACACCGGGGGAGTTGGAAGCACCCGTGACCACCTGGACCGACCACACCGCCGACCGACCCATCGCGCTCACCGCCCCCAGCGGCATCGACCGGGCCGCCCACCACCGGCTCGACGAGGCCTGGCTCGCGGCGGCCTGGAGCCACCCCACTACCCGCTGCTTCGTGGTCTCCGGCGGTCAGGTCCTCATCGACGAGACCCCGGACGGCACCACCGAACTCGTCATGACCCCCTCCTTCGAGGCCCCGCTCACCGAGGCGCACCGCTACTTCCTGGGCACCGACGCCGACGGTGTGAGCTATTTCGCACTCCAGAAGGACGCGCTGCCCGGCCGCATGGACCAGTCGGCCCGCCCGGCCGGACTGCGGGAGGCGGGCATGCTGCTGTCGCCGCGTGACACGGGCCTCATGGTGCACGCGGTCGGACTGGAGAACTGGCAGCGCACCCACCGCTTCTGCTCCCGTTGCGGCGAGCGCACCGTCATCGCGGCGGCCGGCCACATCCGGCGCTGCCCGGCCTGCGGTGCCGAGCACTACCCGCGCACCGACCCGGCGGTGATCATGGCGGTGACGGACGACGAGGACCGCATCCTGCTAGGCCGCCAGGTCCACTGGCCCGAGGGCCGCTTCTCCACCCTCGCGGGCTTCGTGGAGCCCGGCGAGTCCATCGAGCAGTCCGTGAGGCGCGAGGTCCAGGAAGAGGTCGGCATCACCGTCGGCCAGGTCGAGTACATCGCCAGCCAGCCCTGGCCCTTCCCCTCCAGCCTCATGCTGGGGTTCATGGCCCGGGCCACCTCCACCACCGTGGACGTCGACGGCGACGAGATCCACGAGGCCCGCTGGTTCTCCCGCGAAGAGCTGCGGGCCGCGTTCGAGACCGGGGAGGTCCTGCCTCCCTACGGCATCTCGATCGCGGCCCGACTGATCGAACTCTGGTACGGAAAGCCCCTGCCGACACGAGGTCACACCGGCTAGGGCCCGTCCGCGGTTACGCGCCGATCTTCTGCTTGACCTGCGCCAGCGAAGGGTTGGTGAGCGTCGAACCGTCCGGGAAGAGGACGGTGGGGACCGTCTGGTTCCCACCGTTCGCCTTCTCCACGAAGGCGGCGGACTCGGGGTCCTGCTCGATGTTGATCTCGTTGTACGTGATGCCCTCGCGGTCCATCTGGCTCTTCAGCCGACGGCAGTAGCCGCACCACGTGGTGCTGTACATCGTCACAGTGCCCGGCATGTCCCTGGCGCTCCTTCACGGTCTGAGGGGTGCGTCGTCGCAGTGAGGGAACGTACGCGACGGGCCGGCCATTCCCCCGGGCGGGGGGCGTCCCCCACCGCTTCCCCGCCTCGGACACACCAGAGGACAGGAGCGCCTGCCGCATTAGTACGACTGCGGGGCCCTGCCTGTGGACAACCTGCTCAGCCGTCTCCGGCGACCTGGCAGCATGGCCATGTGACAGCAGCAACGCATTCCACCCTCTTCCCGCGGGTCCCCGACTCGGCCGACGCGGTGCTCGAAGGGCTCGACCCCGAGCAGCGCGCGGTGGCCACCGCGCTGCACGGGCCGGTGTGCGTGCTGGCCGGCGCCGGTACGGGCAAGACCCGGGCGATCACCCACCGCATCGCCTACGGAGTGCGGGCCGGCATGCTCCAGCCCGCCAGTGTGCTGGCCGTCACCTTCACCAACCGAGCCGCCGGAGAGATGCGTGGCCGCCTGCGCCAGCTCGGCGCGGCCGGGGTCCAGGCCCGGACCTTCCACTCGGCCGCACTGCGCCAACTCCAGTACTTCTGGCCGAAAGCCGTCGGTGGCGGCATGCCGCGCATCATCGACCGCAAGATCCAGCTCGTCGCGGACGCCGCCGCCGCCTGCCGCATCCGTCTCGATCGCAACGAACTGCGCGACGCCGCCGCCGAGATCGAGTGGTCCAAGGTCACCCGCACCGTCCCCGCCCACTACGCCGCCGCAACCGCCAAGCACGGCCGCGAGGCCCCCCGCGACCCCGCCGAGATCGCCCAGATCTACGCCACCTACGAGGACCTCAAGCGCGAGCGGGCCGTCATCGACTTCGAGGACGTCCTCCTGCTTACGGTCGGTATCCTCCAGGACCGCCACGACATCGCCGAGCAGGTCCGCTCCCAGTACCAGCACTTCGTGGTCGACGAGTACCAGGACGTCAGCCCGCTCCAGCAGCGCCTGCTGGAACTGTGGCTCGGAGACCGGGACGACCTGTGTGTCGTGGGCGACGCCAGCCAGACGATCTATTCGTTCACCGGCGCAACTCCCGACCATCTGCTCGACTTCCGCCACCGCCACCCCGGGGCCACCGTCGTCAAGCTCGTCCGCGACTACCGCTCCACCCCGCAGGTCGTCCACCTCGCCAACGGCCTGCTCTCCCAGGCCCGCGGCCGCGCCGCCGACCACCGCCTCGAACTGATCTCCCAGCGCCCCCCGGGCCCCGAACCCCGGTACACCGAGTACGCGGACGAGCCCGCCGAGGCCGAGGGTGCCGCCCGCCGCATCCGTGACCTCATCGCCTCCGGAGTGCCCGCGAGCGAGATCGCCGTCCTGTTCCGCACGAACTCCCAGTCCGAGACCTACGAACAGGCTCTGGCCGACGTCGGAGTGCCCTATCAGCTGCGCGGCGCCGAGCGGTTCTTCGACCGCCCCGAGGTGCGCAAGGCGGGTGCCGCGCTGAGGGCGGCCGCACGGTTCGGGGGCAACGACACCCTCCTCGAGGACACGGTCGACCTCCCCTCACAGGTACGGGCCGTGCTGTCCGGCGAGGGCTGGACCGGCGAACCACCGGCGGGCTCCGGAGCGGTCAGGGAACGCTGGGAGTCACTGGCTGCCCTGGTGAACCTGGCCCACGACTTCGCCGCCGCCAAGCCCGACGCCACGCTCGGCGACCTGGTCGCGGAACTCGACGAACGGGCAGGCGCCCAGCACGCCCCGACCGTCCAGGGCGTCACCCTCGCCTCCCTGCACTCCGCGAAGGGCCTGGAGTGGGACGTCGTCTTTCTCGTCGGGGTCGCCGAGGGCATGATGCCGATCACCTACGCGAGAACGGACGAACAGATCGAGGAGGAGCGGCGACTCCTCTACGTGGGCGTCACCCGAGCGCGCGAACAGCTTTCCGTCTCCTGGGCTCTGTCCCGGTCGCCCGGCAGCCGCCCCAACCGCCGCCCCAGCCGCTTCCTCAACGGCCTGCGGCCCGGATCCACCGCCACCGCGGGCCGGGCCGGCACAGGCGGCCCCGGAGGAGTCGAAGTGGGCTCCCCGGGCCGCCGGACCGGGGACCTCGTGGGTGGCGGCACCGAAGCGGCGCCGCGCCGCACCAGCCGGACCCCGGCGCGCTGTCGCGTCTGCGGGCGCACCCTGCGGGACGCCGGCGAGATGAAACTGATGCGCTGCGAGGACTGCCCCTCCGACATGGACGAGGGCCTCTACGAGCGGCTGCGGGAGTGGCGCGCGGTCCAGGCACAGCGCAGCGGCCAACCCGACTTCTGTGTCTTCACGGACCGGACCCTGATGGCGATCGCGGAAGCGGGGCCGAGCACTCCGGTTGAACTGGGTCGCATCCCCGGCGTCCGCGCCCGCAAGCTGCAGCGGTACGGCGCCGATGTTCTCGACATCTGCGCAGGTCGGGAGCCTGAGTGCGAGGACGGGAACGACTGATGCGAACTCGTCGAAAAAATAGTTTGCGCATGCCCCAGCAATCCCCATAGGTTCTTAGGCACGAGAGCAGCGGCCTTCTCGAAGGCCCTAATTTCGTGATGTACTTCATATCCGTCGGAACGGTTCGCGCCGGTCCCCGTAGACGCCGAGAGGAGGCGAGTCCAGTGATCAGCATCAACACCAGCTACATCAGCCCGGTCAAAATGACCGATCGCTCGGCCGTCTCCCTGTGCATGCTCGGCGTCTCGAACCTGGGCACCGGTCTGTCCGCCGTCCGTGGCGGCCGTCCGGCGTCCTCCGTGTCTCTGGCGGGTCTTCCCGTCCGTGAGCGCAATGAGCGACCGACCAAGGCACTGGAAGCAGCAGTAGAGGCACAGGCCCAGGCCTATGCCTTCGCGGCGGCCGGTGCCGGATTCCGGAAGCAGACGACGCAGCACCACCTGATGTGGGCCTTCCGTGGGCCTGAACCCTGGAGTGATCCAGCCTGATCGACGATCAGGCCGGCGCCTTCAGGGCCGCGGAACCCCATCCGGGATCCGCGGCCCTTCTGTTTGTCCCCGACCGGGGACTACAGAGCGAAGGGGCCTCGGGACAAGAAAAGAACCCGGTACCAGCCGCCACCGGCCAACAGGCCGGAACGACCAGACGAGGAAGACGAACCGTGCAACTCGAAGCGCACGCCCCGTCCGTACCGCCTTCCGAAACGATCCCCCCGCCCGGCCTCACGGAGGACTCCACCTTGACCCCGCTCACCCCGCTCACCGCGCTCACCGCGCTCGACGACGCCATCGAGAACCTCGGCGTACCCGTCCCCTGCCGCTCCTACGACCCGGAGGTCTTCTTCGCCGAGTCGCCGGCCGATGTCGAGTACGCCAAGTCCCTCTGCCGCACCTGCCCGCTGATGGAGGCCTGCCTCGCCGGCGCCAAGGAGCGGCGTGAGCCCTGGGGTGTCTGGGGTGGCGAGCTCTTCGTCCAGGGTGTCGTCGTGGCCCGCAAGCGGCCCCGTGGTCGCCCGCGCAAGAACCCGGTCACGGCATGAACATCACCGGAACGATCGACCGCCCTCTCACGCACGACCCCAAGAAGCAGGCCCCGATGAAGCCGTCCACGAGCGAGCCCGCCGGCTCCGCGACACCTGATTTCACCACCACCGGCGCGAACGCCTCGCGTCAGAACAGGACCCGAGAGATGCATCTCATGCCAGAAGCCCTGGCTCGTGCGCATATGCACGAGCGCCTGCACCAGGCTGAGCAGGAACGCCGGGCCATGCGCCTGGCGGTCGCTCAGCGGATGCAGCGCAGGGCCGAGCGCGCCTCGCTGCGCGCCCGCCGTGCGCTCGCCATGGCGGTCATGCAGTAGCCGCCACGCGGCGACCCGCATGACCCCGCCTGGAAAGGCACCTCACCACCAGCAGTAGCTCCCCGCGGGGGCCGGTCCGAAGGGACCGGCCCCCGCGGTGCGTTGTGCCCACGCATCCGCCGAGGGCGGCGATATCGTCGCCGAGTGACGAGTCTTTCCGGAGACAGTGACCAGGGCGGCCCCGCCGCAGAACCCCAGACCCTCGTGTGTGCCCGCTGCGGCACGACCGCCGAGGCCCCTCGACCTCTGTGGATCTGTTCCGTGGAGAACGGCGCACGGCGCTACTTCTGCGAGACCTGCGCCAGGGAGAACCTGCGCGCGATCGAAGGCAGGCTGGATTCGGCCTGGTGGTGAACCCGCCCCCGCCCTCACCGGCTACGCCTCCGCGACCGACTCGCCCTCCTCCTCTTCCGCCAGGAAACCCGGCAGCCACTCCTCCAGCTCGTCGCGCATACGGACCGTCGCGCCGAGCTGGCACAGGACGCCGATGGTGCTCAGGGTCACCCGGTGGATGAGGAGATAGGAGGGCGGCAGGTTCAGCTGCTTGCCCAATTGGTGGGCGGGGGAGCGCGGATCGGCGATCCGCGCGGCCTGGCTGCGCATCCAACCGCGGGCGAAGGTGAACTCGTCCGCCCGGACCGGCTCGATGATGGGGTGCAGATAGTCGAGGACGGCGTCCGGGTCCAGGTCTATCGACTCCTTCACGAAACCCTCGGTGCGGAGCATCTCGTAGACCGCCTCGGCCTCGCCCTCGATGGTCAGCCGGAGGGCATCGCCGATCGGGGTCGGCAGGCCGCCCGGCAGTCGGTCCACCGTGCCGAAGTCGAGGACGCCGAGGCGCCAGCCGCTCTTCTCGTCCGGCAGGAGGCGGAAGTTGCCCGGATGCGGGTCGGCGTGCAGGAGGCCGGTGCGGGCCGGACCCGAGAAGAGGAAACGGGTCAGCAGCTGGCCCGCGCGGTCGCGCTGCTCCTGAGAGCCGTCGGTGATCACCTCGGAGAGAGGGATGCCCTCCATCCATTCGGTCACCAGCACCTGCTCGCACTGGTGCACCACGGCCGGGACCACCACGTCCGGATCGTCCGCGAACTCCTCCGCGTGTGCCTGCTGGGCCTGGGCCTCCAGGCCGTAGTCGAGCTCCTCCGAGACACGGTCCCGCAGCTCGGCGATGAGCGGCTTGATGTCCATCCCGGGGATCAGCGGGCCCAGGAGACGGGCGAACCGGCTGAGTTGTCCGAGGTCGGAGAGGAGGGCCTCGCCCGCGCCCGGGTACTGCACCTTGACGGCGACCTCTCGGCCGTCGTGCCACACCGCTCGGTGCACCTGGCCGATCGAGGCCGCGGCGGCCGGCTTGTCGTCGAACTCCAGGAACGACTCCTGCCAGTCCGCTCCGATGCGCTCGGCCAGCACGGCGTGCACCGTGCGCGTCGGCATGGGCGGTGCCGCGTCCTGGAGCTTCGTCAGAGCCGCGCGGTAGGGACCCGCGACCTCCTCGGGAAGCGCCGACTCGAAGACGGACAGGGCCTGCCCGAACTTCATCGCGCCGCCCTTCAGCTCGCCGAGGACCTTGAACAACTGCTCCGCCGTGCGCTGCTGGAGTTCTCGGCCCACGAGATCGGCCGACTCGCCGACGATCCGCTTGCCGAGTCCCCAGGTGGCCCGGCCTGCGATGCCGAGCGGAAGCGCGGCGAGCTTGGCGGTCCGGGTGACCGCCTTCCGGGGAAGATCAGACATGCGCCCTCCAAGTCCCAGCAGGCCGTGCCGCGTGTGCCTTGCGGGACAACCTCGTTGACCGCTGATGCCCCGCCATTGTCTCGTGCGCCTCCCCCTCCTTTGCGGTGTGTTCCCCATTACCTTTTCCGGCGGCGCCGTTTTCGGCAGCTGTGCAGGAACACGCGGGGTGCGGCCACACCGGGCGCGAGTGCCAGTCGAACCCCGGTACCGAGACCTCCCAGCGGACGCCCGCGCTGGAGGGGGTCAGGCCGTCGAGGAAGGCGAGCGCGTGCGCCGCGGCCAGGCCGGCGACGGTCGTGGCCAGGGCCAGGTCGCACGCCTCCAGCTGGTGCGGGCGTCCGGACCGCCATTGTGCGACCAGCCGGGGCCACGTCTCGTCGCGGTCGGTTCGGCTCTGCTCCAGGCAGCCCGCGCAACCCGTCTCACCGGGCAGGACCAGAGGGCCCACCACGCCCGTCCCCTCGACCACACCCGCATAGAGGTGGGGTGTGCCCGAGGAGATGAGGGGCTCGGCGGTCATGGGCCGGGGAGCGTGGACATCGAGCCCGTCGCGGGGGGCGAGGATCACCAGAGAGAACCCGGCCTCCTCGCGGAGACGTTCCACCGTGAGTTCCCCGGTCGGAGCCCCGGGCGGGTGGGAGCCGCGGCGACGCCGGGGCGGGCGATCGGGTGCCGCGTGGCGAGCGGCCCGGCGGGCCGCCGTGTCCCTGCGCTCACCGATCGACTCGGCCGGCAGCCCACCCGGCGCCACGTCACTCGGCTCGACCCGTCCGACATCGCGGACGTCGATGTCGCCGACCCCCGCGCCCGACAACAGGGAGGCGAGCACCGACCCCACGCGCCCCGCGCCCCTCACCTGCACTCTCAGCGACCGGCGTCCGGCCAGGCGCCTCATGGCGTCGCCCGGCTCGGAGGCGATCAGAGAGAGCGTGGCGGCGTCGGGCCGCAGCCGGTCCAGGACCTCCGGTTTGGCGCGCAGCTCGTCGGCGGCCGAGCCGCCGCCCGTCGCGTCGTCCAGCAGGCCGGACCGGGACAGGCGGTCCACCAGCCCGTCCACATGACCGTCCGGCAGACCCATGCGGCGCCCCTCGTCACGCAGGAGGGGCAAGCCGCGGGTGCCGTCGAGCAGGGCGAGGAAACTGCCTGTCGTCGTGTCCATCGGGCCCAGCACCATGGCGTGCGCCGGTGCCAGGCCGAACTGCACGGTGTTGAGATCCCGCCAGCCGCGCCGGAGCGCGGGCTTCACCATCGGATGCATGTCGGCCCCTCGTAGCCAGAGATCGGTTCCGTCCGTCGACGGTGCGAGTGCCTGGTCCGCCGACGAATGCCAGCATGCACGGACAGCGACGACGCCTGTCGAGAGTTGTCCACAGGCGACGACATTCGTCGTACAAATCAGGCGCTTGGAGTGCGGATCGATATCGAACCGTCCCGGAGGCGGGACTTCCCCCGTGTGCAGCGGGTAACGTCGGGGCGTGCCCGCCGACCCACTGCACCGCGCCGCAAAGCCACCGCGCAGCACGACGAGCCAGCCGCCGAGCGGCTCGGGGGCGAGCGCGATCGAGGTCCGCAGGAGCGCGCGACGGCGCAGAACGGTTTCCGCGTACCGAGAGGGCGATCGCACCGTCGTACTCATTCCCGCCCGGATGTCAGAGGCGGAGGAGCAGCGCTGGGTGACCGTCATGCTCGACAAGCTGGCAGCGCAGGAGAGCAAACGCCGGCTCGGCGACACCGAACTGGCGGAGCGGGCAGCCCGGCTCTCGGACCAGTACTTCGGTGGTCGTGCCCGGCCCACCTCCGTGCGCTGGGTCACCAACCAGAACACCCGCTGGGGCTCGTGCACCCCCGCCGAGGGCAGCATCCGCCTTTCGCACCGGCTGCAGGGCATGCCCGAGTACGTCGTCGACTACGTCCTCCTCCATGAACTCGCACACCTGCTCGTACCAGGGCATGGCCCCCGGTTCTGGCAGCTGCTGGACGCGTATCCACGCACCGAGCGTGCTCGCGGCTACCTCGAAGGGGTGGTCGCCGCCGACCGGCTGCCCCACCTGCCCCTCACCCGGGACGAGTGACACCTCGCGGGACCGTCCGCCGAGACATGCCCCGTGACCTGCGGCCCGACGGTGCCGTCCGGCCGGTGCCGCGGGCGTGAGTGCCGTGAAACGGGCGCTTCACGCGCGCGTGCGCGTTTGTGGGGCCGGTGACCGAAGTCGCGCTTTTGTACCGTCTCTGTACCAGCCTCGTACGTCTCAGGACTTTGCGGTTAGCCTGGCGCGACGCATTCGCAGGCGCACGCACTTTCGGGATGGGGGACGGTCGTTACGCATGGCCAGGGAATTCCAACGCGGCCACAAGGCCAAGATCAGTGACCTCACCGCGGGTACGGATCTGTACGTAGGCGTACAGATCTCCGGCCCCGGGCTGACCTTCGACATCAGTTGCTTCGGGCTGGACGCCGACGAACGGCTCTCGGACGACCGTTACTTCGTCTTCTTCAACCAGCCGAAGACCCCCGAGGAGTCGATCCAGCTCCTGGGCACCCAGTCGGGCGACACCGAGTCCTTCCGTGTCACGCTCGACAAGATCCCGCCGCAGATCCAGAAGCTGTCCTTCACGGCGACGATCGACGGCAACGGGCAGATGTCGCAGATCGCCCCCGGTTACCTCCGTATCGTCGCGGGCGGCGAGGAGGTGGCCAGGTATCCCTTCGACGGCTCGGAGTTCTCCACCGAGCGCGCCGTGATGCTGGGCGACTTCTACCTGAAGGACGTATGGCGGTTCGCGGCCGTCGGACAGGGTTTCGACGGCGGCCTCGACGCGCTGCTGAAGAACTTCGGCGGCGAGGTCGCCGAGGAGGAGCCCGCCGCCCCGCAGCAGCCGCAGTCCGACGCCACGCCCGGCTTCGCGCCCCCCGCGTTCGGTGCCCCCGCGGCTCCGGCCGCTCCGGCGCCCGCCCAGCCGTTCGCGCCCCCGGCGCCCCCGCCCTCCGTGCACGCCGCTCCGACGATCGCCGCGCCCCTGCACACCCCGCCCGGCGGCACCGTCCCGCCTCCGGCCGCCCCCGCGCCTCAGGGCGGGCCCTTCACTCCGCCGGGCGCTCCGCCGCAGGGTGGCCCGTTCACCCCTCCCGGTGCCCCGCCGCAGGGCGGGCCGTTCACGCCTCCCGGCGCGGCTCCGCAAGGCGGGCCGTTCACGCCCCCGGGCGCCCCCGTCGCCTTCCCCGGCCAGGCGCAGCCTTTCGGCGGCGGTACCCAGCTCGCGCCGGTGCCGCCGGAGGCAGGGCTGCGGGTCGTCCTGACGAAGTACTCCGAGGCCCCTGTCGGCGACCGCTGGACCGAGCAGAACCCGCAGCTGGTGCGGGCCACGCTCACCAAGGGCGCCAACATCCTCGCCAAGCAGGGCAGCATGGTCGCCTACCAGGGCGACATCGACTTCGCCCACAAGGGTTCCGGCCTGCTCGGCAAGTTGACGGGCCAGCTCACCGGACAGGGCATGGCCCTGATGCGGTGTTCCGGAGACGGTGAGGTGTTCCTCGCCGACGAGGGCAGCCGCCTCTTCGTCATCCGCCTGGAGAACGATCAGCTTTACACCAGCGCACGCGGTGTCCTCGCCTTCGACGAGTCGCTGGACACCGAGATCCGCCGCATCGAGGGCGCGGGCCTGCCCGGTGGCGGCCTGTTCAGCATGCTCTTCTCCGGCACGGGATCGGTCGTCGTCAAGACGCGCGGGGTCCCCGTCGTGCTGCCCGTCGGCCCGGCCACCTACGTCGACGGCAACGCCGTCATCGCCTGGTCCGCCGGCGCACAGGCCGTCACCACGACCTCGCTCAGGCTGCGCCGCTCCGGGTACGCCCGGCAGACCCAGGAGGCCGTCAACCTCCAGTTCCGCGGCGCCCCCGGCAACTTCGTCGTCGTCCAGCCCTTCGAGGTGTGAGGCAGAGCATGGACCTCCAGACACTCAACGCGCACCGCTCCGCCTCCACCGGCGTCCGTATGAGCGTGCACAGCTCCAAGACGCTCAAGGTCGCCATGGTCACCGGCCAGGACCTCCTGGCCAAGGCCGGCTCGATGATCGCTTACGACGGCTACGTACAGTTCGACGGCCCGCCCGCCACGCTGCGGCGCAGCGCGGAGGAGATGGTCACCGGCGAGGGCGGCAAGCTGATGCTCTGCCGGGGCGACGGGGACCTGTACCTCGCCGACTACGGCGGCGACGTCCTCATCCTCCACCTGAACAACGAGGCGCTCTCGGTCAACGGCCCGACCCTGTTGGCCTGCGACGCCTCCCTCCAGCTCTCCATCGAGCCGGTCAAGGGCCTCGCCAAGCTCTCCGGCTCCGGCCTCACCAACCTCGTGATCCGGGGCACCGGATGGGTCGCCCTGGTCAGCCGGGGCGTGCCGATCTCCCTCGACTGCGCCGAACGGGAGACGTACGTCGACCCGGACGCGCTCATCGCCTGGACCGACGGCCTGGACATGAAGGCCCGTCGCACCATCAAGGCCAGTGCGCTCATCGGCCGGGGCAGCGGGGAGGCGTTCCAGATCGGTTTCAAGGGACGTGGCTTCGTGGTCGTCCAGCCCAGCGAGGACACCGGCGACCGTTTCAAGATCCGTGGCTGACCGGGGCTGAGAGGAGAACAGCACACCATGCACAGCACACTCTTCGCGCACATCCCGGTGAACCACACCGAGCGCTACACACTGCAGAACCCGCAGCTGCTCAAGACCGACATCACCATCGGCAGCAGCCCGGTCCTCGCCCGCCAGGGCGCCATGGTCGCCTTCGAGGGGCAGGTCGACTTCGACAGCCAGTACCGCAACCGCAGCTGGCGCAACGCCGAGCGGATGACCGGCGAGCGCCTCGAACTCATGCGGTGCAAGGGCAACGGGATCGTGTATCTCGCCAACTTCGCGCAGTACCTGCACATCATGGAGGTCGGCAGCGGCATCACCGTCGACTCCTCCGCCGTCCTCGCCTTCGACGGCTCCCTGAACGTCGGTATCGTCGCCGTGGACAGCGCCGTCGAGGTGGCCTCCGCGGGGGCGTACAACCTGGAGCTGTCCGGTGGCGGCAAGGTCGTCCTGATGACCTCGGGCGAGCCGCTGGCCCTGGAGGTGACGCCCGACAAGAACGTCTGTGTCGACTCGGACGCCGTCATCGCCTGGTCGACCTCGCTGCGCACCCAGCTCCAGGCGCCGACCTCCACCTCCGCCGTGTGGCGCCGCAGGGGATCCACCGGCGAGGGCTGGGAGATGCACTTCGGCGGCCACGGGCATGTCCTGGTGCAGCCGAGCGAGCTGCTTCCGCCACAGCACCTGCGCACGTCCGGCGTGCTCGGACAGTTCGGCATGGGCGCCGGCGGACTGAGCGGGAACTCCCTCGGAGGCAGCCGCAACTGAGGCGACGACCGATGGGCGGGCGGGACCAGCGCATCGGGGAATGGGCTCATGTGTAAGGGGCGTCCGCCTTGCGGACGCCCCTTACCGCGTTCGTGCCCCCGGCGGGGGCATGCCCACGCCCCCGCCGCGCCATGCCGCCAGCCCGCCGAAGCCATGCGAAAGAGCGAGGTCAGAGCCGTGCCCGAGTGGCCTCCAGCAGGCGTACGACCGACTTGTCGGCCACGGTCGGGACCTCGTCGTAGGCGAACCAGCGCAGGTCGAGGGACTCGTCGCTGATCGCTTCCACCGCGTCGGCCGGGGCGAGGGCCGCGTACTGGACGTCCAGGTGCCAGGCGCACGGGGTGAGATGGCGGTCGAGGCGGACCGGGCCGCCGGGCAGGAGCGTCAGGCCCTGGATGCCGGACTCCTCCGTGGCCTCGCGGAGCGCGGAGTCCGCGAGGGCGGTGTCACCCGGCTCGCAGTGGCCGCCCATCTGGAGCCACATGCGCAGCTTCTTGTGCAGGGTGAGCAGCACCCGGCCGCGCCCGGGATCGATCACGAGGCCGCTCGCCGTGATGTGTCCGGCGCCGCACGCCTTCCACATGCCGTCCGGGTGGGCCGCGAGATGGTCGAGGTACACCTGGCGCAGCTCGGCCTGGTCCTCGTAGCTCTTCAGTACGAGGACCGCGTCGTCGTGCAGGCTCACTCGGTGTCGTCGTCCTTCTTCTTGAGGTCCGGCTTCTCGGCGGAGCCGCCCGCGGCCTCGCCGAGCATCTTGTCCAGCTCGGAGAAGTCCATCTGCTCCCGGTGGACGAAGCCGTCCGGGTCGTCCAGGTCGGAGGCGGTGGGCAGCATGTCGGGGTGGGCCCACAGGGCGTCGCGGCCGTCGACACCGCGCGCGTCCGTGAGGGACGCCCACAGACGGGAGGCGTCGCGCAGACGGCGGGGGCGCAGCTCCAGACCGATCAGCGTGGCGAAGGTCTGCTCGGCCGGGCCGCCGGTGGCACGGCGGCGGCGCAGGGTCTCGCGGAGGGCGTCCGCGGACGACAGGCGCGGCTTCGCGGCCGCGTGCACGACCGCGTCCACCCAGCCCTCCACCAGCGCCAGAGCGGTCTCCAGACGAGCCAGGGCCGCCTTCTGCGCCGGGGTGTCCTCCGGCTGGAACATGCCCTGCTGGAGTGCCTGCTGCAACTCCTCGGGGTTCTGCGGGTCGAACTGACCGACCACGTCCTCCAGCTTGGCCGTGTCGACCTTGATCCCGCGCGCGTAGCCCTCGACCGCGCCGAACAGGTGCGAGCGCAGCCACGGCACATGCGCGAAGAGACGCTGGTGGGCGGCCTCGCGCAGGGCCAGGTAGAGCCGCACCTCGTCCTTGCCGACGCCCAGGTCCTTGCCGAACGCCTCCACGTTCAGCGGCAGCAGCGCGGCCTTGCCGGCCGGTCCGAGCGGCAGGCCGACATCGGTGGATCCGACGACCTCGCCCGCGAGCACGCCCACGGCCTGCCCGATCTGCTGGCCGAACATGGCGCCGCCCATCGACTTCATCATGCCGATCAGCGGGCCGGCCATGGCCTGCATCTCCTCCGGCAGGATGTCGCCCATGGCGCCGCCGACCCGCTCGGCCACCGGGTCGACCAGTTCCTTCCAGGCGGGCAGGGTGGCCTCGACCCACTCCGCGCGGCTCCACGCCACGGCGGAGCCGGCGCCGGACGGCAGGGACGTCGCGTCGTCCAGCCACAGATCGGCCAGGCGGACGGCCTCCTCGACGGCGGTGCGCTCGGCGGGGCCGACGCTCTCGTCCTTCGCGCCGTCGGCGGTTCCCTGGGCGACGGTCTGGCGGGCGATCTGCTTGGCCATGTCCCAGTTCACCGGGCCGCCCTCGTACGAGAGCATCTGGCCCAGCTGCTGGAAGGCGGCGCCCAGGTCGGTGGGGTTCATGGAACCGAACATCGCGGCGAACGGATTGTCGGCGCCGGGGCCGCCGGCCCCGGGGAACCCGAAACCGAACGGGTTGGCCGGGCCCTGACCACCACCGCTCTCCTGGTCCTTCTTCTTGCCCTCGTCGCCGTCGTCCGGCTCCTCCGGCGGAAGGCCGAATCCGAATGGGGTGTCACTCACGGGATTCCTCGGCTGATAGGGCCATCGGTTTTCTCCGACGGCACGGCTGCCCGAACACCACCCAGCGTAGACACCACGGCGGGTTAAGGCCTCGGTGCTCCGCCGACCGAATGCCTGCGGCAGGATGGATGCCACCTGGTACGTACGCGTCACCCGCGTGCGTACTGAAGACAACCGCTGGAGACGCCCGGTGAGTTCCCCAGATCCGCAGGTTCGCGCAGCGCGAAACCACACAACCAGTCCCGCCGCGCGCGGGCCCGTCGTCGCGGTCACCGGTGCCGCGTCCGGCGTAGGAGCGCTGCTCACCGAGCGGCTCGCCGAGTCCGACGAGATCCGGCAGGTCATCGCCATCGACGAGCGGCGCGGCGACTGCGCGGCCGCCCAGTGGCACATCCTGGACGTGCGCGATCCGGCGATCGCCGAGAAGCTGCGCGGGGCCGACGTGGTGGTGCACCTCGCCGTCGACCTCGACCTGGGCACCGACGCGGCGGTGCGCAGCGCGTACAACGTGCGCGGGACACAGACCGTGCTCACGGCCGCCGCCGCGGCCGGGGTGCACCGGGTCGTGCTGTGCACGTCGGCGATGGTCTACGGGGCGCTGCCCGACAACGAGCTGCCGCTCTCCGAGGACGCCGAGCTGCGGGCGACCGCCGAGGCCACGGGGGTCGGCGACCTGCTGGAGATCGAGCGGCTCGCGCGCCGGGCGCCGCGCGCCCATCCGGGCCTCAATGTCACCGTGGTGCGTCCCGCGACCCTCGTCGGAGGCACGGACACGGCGCTGACCAGGTACTTCGAGTCGCCTCGGCTTCTGGTCGTGGCCGGTTCGCGACCCGCCTGGCAGTTCTGTCACGTCGAGGACCTCTGCGCGGCGCTGGAGTACGCCGTGCTGGAGAAGGTCGACGGGGAGCTGGCCGTCGGGTGCGAGGGGTGGCTGGAGCAGGAGGAGGTCGAGGAGCTCAGCGGGATCCGGCGCATGGAGCTGCCGTCCGCGGTCGCGCTCGGGGCCGCCGCCCGACTGCACCGGATCGGGCTCACGCCGTCACCGGCGGGGGACCTGGCGTACACGATGTACCCGTGGGTGGTGAGCGGGAGCCGGCTGCACGACGCCGGGTGGCGGCCGCTGTGGACGAACGAGGAAGTGCTGGCGGAGTTGCTGGAGGAGGTCGCCGGGCGGCACACCGTGGCCGGACGGCGGTTGGGGCGCAAGGACGCGACGGCCGCGGGTGCCGCCGGTGCGACGGTCGCGCTGCTGGGTACGGCGGCGCTGGTGCGGCGGGCGCGGAAGGCCCGGGGCAGGCGCTGAGCGGCGTGCCCTCGGTAGGTACGGCGGGGAGACGCCGCTCTGTCGCGTGGGGCACGATGGGGGTATGGCTGTGAATGATGATCACCCTGGTGAGCAGGGGGCCGAGGAGCCCGTCAAGCTGATCGGGATCCGAGAGGCGGCGCTCTCCCTGGACGAGGTGTTCCGGGC
The DNA here is from genome assembly GCF_055575575.1 of Streptomyces sp. NPDC034049. Lineage (NCBI taxonomy): Bacteria > Bacillati > Actinomycetota > Actinomycetes > Kitasatosporales > Streptomycetaceae > Streptomyces > Streptomyces sp. NPDC034049. The sequence continues at coordinate 248,829 of NZ_JBVISJ010000002.1, read as the reverse complement.
GGTCGGGGACGAGGCGGCCGGGGGCACCGCGCTGTTCGTGGGAACCGTGCGCAACCACGACGGGGGAGCCGATGTCGACGAGCTCGGCTATTCGTGTCACCCCACGGCCGAGGCCGAGATGCGGCGGATCGCGGAGAAGGTGGTCGCCGAGTACCCGGTGCGGGCGCTCGCGGCGGTGCACCGCGTGGGAGACCTGAAGGTCGGGGACCTGGCCGTGGTCGTCGCCGTGTCCTGCCCGCATCGGGGCGAGGCCTTCGAGGCGTGCCGCAGGCTGATCGACGACCTGAAGCACGAGGTGCCCATCTGGAAGCACCAGAAGTTCTCCGACGGCACCGACGAGTGGGTCGGCGCCTAGCGTCGCCGTCGCCGCGTGACCGGAATACGCCCATGCGCGTTCCGGTTGCGTAACCCGCCCCCCGACGAGAGCGTTGACAGGGCGGACGGATAATCTGCTGATCAGTCAGTTGTGGTTGCTTCATAGGGGTTGGGAGGCCGGCATGGCGGCGCTTGCCTGGTTGCTGATTCCACTTGTGGCCGCGATCGGTGCCGGACTGTGGGGCGGCTGGGCCAGCCGGAACCGCAGGAGCATCGAGGACGGCACCGAGCTCGCGGGCTACTCGCGCTTCCGCGAAGCCATGGAGCGGTCGCACACCGGCGGCTGACACCTTCCGGCCCCGCCCCGGACGGACGGCCCCGACGGTCCCCTGACAGGCCTGTCCCGTACTGTCGTTCCATGCCACGCCGCACCGCGACGATGCTCGCCTCCACCCTGATGCTGATCGCGCTCCTGTGCGCGGGAGTGATCATTCCCGTGCCGTATTCGGAGATGTCCCCGGGGCCGACGGTGAACACGCTCGGGGAGCACGACGGCGAGCCGGTGCTGCAGATCTCGGGACACAAGACGTACGCGACGACCGGCCACCTGAACATGACGACGGTCCGGGTGACCAGCGCCGACTACCGGATGAACCTCGTCGAGGCCGTGTACGGCTGGCTGGCGCACGACAACAAGGTCGTGCCGCACGACACGCTCTATCCCGACGGCAAGACCGAGGAGCAGTCGACCCAGGAGAACGCCGAGGAGTTCAGCCAGTCCCAGGAGAGCGCCAAGGTCGCCGCCCTGAAGGAGCTGGACATCCCGGTGAAGTCGTGGGTGATCGTCTCCACCGTCCTCAAGGACTCGCCGGCCGAGGGCAAGCTGCACGCCGGTGACGTGATCAAGTCCGTCGACGGTACGGCGGTCAAGGAGCCCGAGGACGTTGCGAAGCTGGTCACCGAGCACAAGCCCGGAGAGGACGTCGACTTCGTCATCGTGCCCGCCAAGGCGCAGGCCGCCGCCGAGAAGGCGAACAGGACGGCGACCGAGACGGAGACGGTCACGATCACCACGGCCAAGTCCGACGACACCGGCGAGGAGCGGGCGATCGTCGGGATCTCGGCGGGGACCGACCACACCTTCCCGTTCACCATCGACATCAAGCTCGCCGACGTCGGCGGCCCGAGCGCCGGACTGATGTTCGCCCTCGGCATCTACGACAAGCTGACGCCCGGCAACCTGACGGGCGGCACGTTCGTGGCCGGCACCGGCACGATCGACGACGAGGGCAAGGTCGGCCCCATCGGCGGCATCGAGATGAAGACGGTCGGCGCGCGGGACAAGGGCGCCGAGTACTTCCTGACGCCCAAGGACAACTGCGCCACGGCCGCCAAGGACGTCCCCGACGGGCTCACCCTCGTCAAGGTCGACACCATCGAGGACGCGCTCGGGGCCCTGAAGGACATCCGCTCCGGCGACACGGCCGATCTGCCGAAGTGCACCACCAAGGGCTGACAGGAGCAGGGGACGGCGCACGCGCGCGTGGGGGCGCCCTCGCGGCCGGAGGGCGCCCCCATGGTCGTAGATCGGATCTAGTCGTAGATCGGATCGGCGTGGATCCGTAGATCAGTCCACGAAGGTCGCGGACAGGGCCTCTGCCAGGCCAGGGACCAGCTCGGGGCCGGTCAGGACCTCCGTCGGGCTGTCCTTCTCGCGCAGGCGCAGGGCCGAGTCACGGGAGCCGTCGCGCAGGACGGCGACCGTCATCCGGACCTCCTGGCGGTCCGGGTGGGAGGCGACCCACTTGGTCAGGCGATCCCCGTCGAGGTCCTCCGGGACGGACGCCTCGGCGGACGGCGGCAGCATCAGCCGCTCCACGGTCAGCGCGCAGCCGACCACCGCGTCGGGCCAGGCGATGGTGCCGAGGAACTCGTCGAGCGCCTTGCCCGCGGGAATCTCGTCCTGCTCGATCGGGGTGAGACCCACGGTCTCGGACTCGTCCTGCAGACCGAGCTGGGCCGCGAGGGCGGGTTCCTGGGACCGCAGACGCGCGGTATCCACCAGGGCGAAGAGGCGAGCGGGCTGGTCCCAGCCGAGGCCCGCGGCGTACTCGTCGATCTCGAGCACGGCCCGGGTGAGGGGGTTCGCTGCCATGGGAGTGTTGGACATGGTCACAATCCTGCCTCGTTCGTTCCCGGAAGCGGGAACCGAGTAAAGCGTGAGTAAGTTGCATAGGTGAGGCCCCTGCGATCACGGGGCCCGCTGGAGGGTCCGTAGACGCGGGCCTGACGTATCGACAGCGAACTTCGAGGTGCGCACCTTGGCTTTCCAGATGCCGGACCGCGGCGGAGGCCCGACGGGGCCGCGGATCAGAGTGGGCCGACCGTCCCGACGTGTCCGGACGCTGCTCATGACGTTGGGCGTCCTTGCCGTCCTCGGCATGGCCTTCGTCATGTTCGCGGGGTTCTGGACGGACTGGCTCTGGTACCGGTCGGTGAAGTATTCGTCGGTCTTCACCACCACGCTGTGGACCAAGATCGGGCTCTTCTTCGTCTTCGGTCTGCTGATGTCGGCCTCGGTCGGCTTCAACATCTGGCTGGCGCACCGGCTGCGGCCGCCGCTGAGCGCGATGTCGATGGAGCAGCAGAGCCTCGACAGGTACCGCATGGGCATCGCGCCCTACAAGAAGTGGCTGCTCCTCGGGATCACCTCCCTGGTGGGCCTCATCGCCGGCGCCTCCGCCTCCGGGCAGTGGCGCACCTGGCTGATGTGGGTCAACGGGGTGTCGTTCGGGCAGAAGGACCCCCAGTTCCAGCTGGACGTCTCCTTCTACGCCTTCGACCTGCCCTGGTACCGCTTCCTGCTCGGCTTCGGCTTCGCCGCCGCCGTGCTCTCGGTGATCGCCGCCGCGCTCACGCACTACCTGTACGGCGGCCTCAGGGTCACCTCCCCGGGCGCGCGGGCCACCGCCGCGGCCACCGGGCACCTGTCGGTGCTGCTCGGCATCTTCGTCGCCCTGAAGGCCGTCGCCTACTGGCTCGACCGCTACGGGCTCGCCGTGAAGTCCAGCGACTTCAAGGCCACGGGCAACTGGACGGGCCTGAGGTACGTCGACGCGAACGCGTACCTGCCGGCCAAGACGATCCTGTTCTGCATCGCCGTGATCTGCGCACTGCTGTTCTTCGCCACCATCTGGCGGCGCACCTGGCAGCTGCCGGTCATCGGCTTCGGCCTGATGGTGCTCTCCGCGATCCTCATCGGCGGGCTGTACCCGGCCATCGTCCAGAAGTTCCAGGTCCAGCCGAACGAGCAGGCCAAGGAGGCGCCGTACGTCGAGAAGAACCTGGCGGCGACCCGGCAGGCCTACGGCATCGACGGGACCGACGTCCAGGAGTACTCGGGCGTGAGCGACACCACGGACAAGGCCAAGCTCCGCAAGGACGCCGACACCACGGCCAGCATCCGTCTGCTCGACCCGAACATCGTCTCGCCGACGTTCCAGCAGCTCCAGCAGATGCGGAACTACTACGCGTTCCCCACGAACCTGGACGTCGACCGGTACAGCAATGAGGACGGCGCGGATCAGGACACGGTCATCGGTCTGCGCGAGCTGAACCTCGCCGGCATCCCGAAGAACAACTGGATCAACGACCACTTCCGCTACACCCACGGCTACGGCGTGGTCGCCGCCAAGGGCACCGAGGCCACCTCCGGCGGCCGCCCGGTCTTCACCGAGTCGGACCTGCCGTCCAAGGGCGACCTGGGCGAGTACCAGCAGCGGGTCTACTACGGCGAGAAGACCACCCAGTACTCGATCGTCGGCGGTCCCCAGGACGAGATCGACTACTCCGACGACAGCGGTGAGAAGACCACCAGCTACAAGGGCAACAGCGGGGTCAACCTCTCCAGCCCGGTCAACCGGGCCGCGTACGCGGTGGCGTTCAACGAGCCGCAGATCCTCTACTCCGGTGCCATCGGCGAGGGTTCGCGGGTCCTGTACAACCGCACGCCCAAGGAGCGCGTCGAGGCGGTAGCCCCCTGGCTGACCATCGACGGAGACGCCTACCCGGCCGTCGTCGACGGCAAGATCCAGTGGATCGTCGACGCGTACACCACCACCAACGGCTACCCGTACGCCTCCCGCACCACCCTGGGCGACACGACGGCCGACTCGCTGACCGCGGACAACAGCCAGCGTGCGGTGGTGGCCCAGCAGAACCAGGTCAACTACATCCGCAACTCGGTGAAGGCGACCGTCGACGCGTACACGGGTCAGGTCAAGCTCTACCAGTGGGACACCAAGGACCCGGTCCTGAAGACCTGGATGAAGGCGTTCCCGGGCACGGTGGAGCCGAAGGACGACATCTCCGACTCGCTGCTGGCCCATCTGCGGTACCCGCAGGACCTGTTCAAGGTGCAGCGCGAACTGCTGACCCGCTACCACGTGAAGGACGCCGAGACGTTCCTCAGCGGCAGCGAGGTGTGGCAGGTCCCGGACGACCCGACCAACACCTCGGGCAACGCGGTGCCGCCGTACTACCTGAGCATGAAGCTGCCGGGCCAGTCGGCACAGGCGTTCTCGCTGACCACGACGCTCACGCCGAACGGCCGGGACAACCTCAGTGCCTTCGTCTCGGTCAACGCCGAGGCGGGCACCAAGGACTACGGCAAGATCCAGATCCTGAAACTGCCGACCAGCGAACCGATCGACGGACCCAAACAGGTCCAGAGCCAGTTCAACTCCGAACAGGACATCGCCGAGACGATCAGCCTCCTGAAGAGAGGCGACTCACAGGTCGAGTACGGCAACCTCCTGACGGTCCCGCTCGACGGCGGTCTGCTCTATGTGGAGCCGGTCTATGTGCGAGGCGGCGGCCTCAAGTACCCGCTGCTGCGCAAGGTCCTGGTCACCTACGGCGGCAACACGGCCTTCGAGGACACCCTCGACGCGGCGCTGAACAAGGTGTTCGAAACCGAGGGTCCGCCCACCGAGCCGCCGGTGGACGACGGCGACGAGGGCACCGACGAGCCGCCGAAGACCGGCGACCCGACGGTCCAACAGGCCCTGGAGGAAGCCCAGAAGGCGTTCGACGAGGGGCAGCAGGCCCTCAAGGACGGCGACTGGGAGGCGTACGGCCGGGCCCAACAGGACCTGGAGGACGCGCTGAAGCGTGCCGAGGACGCCCAGGCCAAGGCCGGCGGGACCGGCGGCAGTGGCAACGAGGACAGCGACAAGAGCGGCGACGGAGGCTCCGGAAGCGGCTGATGCAAGGCTTCGTCCCGCGCCGTGATACGGTTGCAACGCAACGGCGCGGGGTGGAGCAGCTCGGTAGCTCGCTGGGCTCATAACCCAGAGGTCGCAGGTTCAAATCCTGTCCCCGCTACTGAAGTTGAAGGCCCGGATCCTCCAAAGGATCCGGGCCTTCGACGTGTTGTCGGGGGTGGTCGGGAAATCTGTGTTTGACTTGTCGCTCTGTGGGCATGTCGACAAAACGCTGTAGTGACCTCAATGGCTGCGGTATACCAGGTGTACCCAGGTTGCAGGTGGTGCGACGATGGACGTTATGGGGGACAAGGCAACTCTGTTGGAGACCGGGCGGTTTGCGCAGCCTGCCGACATTGCGCTGCCTGCCGACTTTGTGGTGCCCGCCGAGTCCGCCTCGTCGGTCGAGTCCGTGTCGGCCGCGGACGAGGACGAGACGGCGGACGCCGTCGAGGAAGCGCGTCAGCGGCTCGCCGCCGAAGCCGGTGACACCGAGGCGATGAGTGTCCTCGGCGCCATGCTGCTGCGCCGCGGCGACCTCGACGGAGCCGAGCCCTGTCTGCGGGGTGCCACGGCCGCCGGGGACCGCGCGGCCGCCAACAATCTGGGTGTCCTGCTGCACCAGCGTGGATACGCCGACGAGGCCGCCAGCTGGTGGCGGGTCGCGGCCGTCGCCGGTTCCGCCGCAGCCGCGCACGCGCTCGGCCGGCACCACCGTGAGCGCGGCGACGAACCGGCCGCCGAGTACTGGCTGCGTCAGTCCGCCGAGCAGGGGCACGCCCTCGGGGCGTACGCACTGGCCGACCTGCTGGAGCACCGCAGCGACGCCGCCGCCGAGCGGTGGATGAGAGTGGCCGCCGAGCGCGGCCACCGCGAGGCCGCGTACCGGCTCGCGCGGGCGCTCAGCCGGCGCGCTGAGCAGGAGGAGCGCGCCGCCGTGCGCGAGGGGCGGAAGCTCGCGCGCGCGGCGCTGGAGATCGGGAGCGGCGGCCGTGAGGCGGTCCGCGAGCCACGTGACGCGGGGCGCAGGCCCGCCGCGGCCACGGGGGAGCACGGCGCTGACAACGGTGTCGGGACGGGTGCCGCCGAGGAGGCCGAGCAGTGGTACCGGCAGGCCGCCGCGCGCGGGCACCGGCGGGCCGCGCTGCACCTCGGGGCGATCCTGGAGCGACGCGGGGAGCTCAAGGAGGCAGGCCGCTGGTACCTGACCTCCGCCAAGGACGGCGAGCCGCGCGCCGCGTGCGCGCTCGGGTTCCTGCTGCGGGACGCCGGCGACACGGAGAGCGCCGCCGTGTGGTGGCTGCGGGCCGCCCAGGACGGCGACGGCAACGCGGCGAACGCGCTGGGCGCGCTGCACGCCGAGCGCGGCGAGACCCAGACCGCCGAGCGCTGGTACCGGGCCGCGATGGACGCCGGCGACGTCAACGGCGCGTACAACCTCGGGTTGCTCTGCGCCGAGCAGGGACGGACCGCGCAGGCCGAGCAGTGGTACCGGCGTGCCGCCTACGCCGGGCACCGGGAGGCGGCCAACGCGCTCGCCATCCTGCTGCTCCAGGTCGGCGACGCGTCCGGCGCCGAGCCGTGGTTCTCCAAGGCCGCGGAGGCCGGGAGCGTCGACGCCGCCTTCAACCTGGGCATCCTGTTCGCCGGGCGGGGCGACGACGCGACGGCACTGGTCTGGTACGAGCGGGCGGCCGCAGCAGGGCACACCGAGGCGGCGCTCCAGGTCGCCATAGCGCGGCTGCGGGACGGTGACGAGCGGGCCGCCGAGCGGCATCTGCGGTGCGCCGCCGGTGGGGGCAGCGCGGAGGCCGCGTACCGGCTGGCCGCCGTGCTCGACGCGCGCCGTCCGCCCGCGCCCGCGCACGAGCTGGGTGAGCCGGTGCGGGAGAAGAACGAGTGCGAGGAGTGGTACGAGCGGGCCGCGTCGCAGGGGCATCGGCGGGCGCAGGTGCGGGTCGGGATGCTGGCGGCCGGGCGCGGGGACGTGGTCGAGGCCGCGCGGTGGTACCGGGTCGCGGCGGAGTCCGGGTCGCGCAACGGCGCGTTCAATCTGGGGCTGCTGCTGGCCCGGGAGGGCAGCGAGCCGGAGGCCGCGGTGTGGTGGGCCCGTGCCGCCGACGCGGGGCACGGGCGGGCGGCGTTGCGGCTCGCCCTCGTCTACGCGCGTCGGGGCGAGCTGGTGGAAGGGAAGCGGTGGGCCGATCGGGCCGTGGCGCTCGGGCCGGCGGAGGTGGCGGAGCGGGCGGCACGGTTGCGGGACGCGTTGCGGGACGAGCTGTCGGCGTAGCTGACCGCGGCGGGGTCGGCTGTGCGGGCCGGGGGCGTGAGGGTGCCGGGGGCGTGCTGGGCAGGGCGGGGTTTCGCTCACCCGCGCTTGCGGGGTGCCGCTGCGCCCACCCGTGCCGCCCCAGCGGCACGACTGCCCGCAGTGTGGGACGGGTGGAGGTGCGTGTGGCTGGGGGACGGGTGACGGTGCGTGCGGTGGGGGCGGGCGGAGGTCCTGGTCAGGGGGCGGGCTTAATGGATTTGCTCTGGTCGGTCAGGGTGACGTAGTGTTCAGTTCATCGACGCGGGGTGGAGCAGCTCGGTAGCTCGCTGGGCTCATAACCCAGAGGTCGCAGGTTCAAATCCTGTCCCCGCTACTGAAGGCCGATGGCCCGGAACCGAACAGGTTCCGGGCCATCGGTGTTTTCGTGTGTGTGGGCGATGAGCGATGAGCGATGAGCGATGGGGCTACGCCTTGGTGCAGTTCGGGCAGACGCCTCGGTAGGTGACCTCCACGTCCGAGACGGTGAAGCCGAAGCGCTCGGTGGCGGGGAGGTCGGCCAGCGGGTCGCCGGTCGGGTGCACGTCGCGGATCGTGCCGCACTGGGCGCAGACCAGGTGGTGGTGCGGACGGTGCGCGTTCGGGTCGTACCGCTTGGCGCGCCGGTCCGTGGCCACCTCGAGCACCTCGCCGAGGGAGACCAGCTCACCGAGGGTGTTGTAGACGGTCGCCCGGGAGATCTCGGGCAGCTTGGCGACAGCGCGTGTGTGTACCTCGTCGGCCGTCAGATGGACGTGTTCGCCGTCGAGAACCTCGGCCACGACACGCCGCTGCGCGGTCATGCGCCATCCGCGTCCGCGCAGCCGCTCCAGAAGGTCACTCATAACGGTCAGCGTAACAGCAGGTAGGAACAGATCCCGAACAGGTGTGACTTTAGAGCAAGCCTTGACTTAGATTTAGTCCAATGTGGGATCGCGTCAGCGGTCGACCGGGGTTCGGGCCGCTCGCCGTTGGGGCGGGCCGGGATCTCGTAGGAGACTCCCGGCCCGTTCGTGCGTCCGGTCGGGGTCGAATCCGGGTGGGTCGGGGGCTATGCCGGTGCGGGCTGTCGGGCGGGGGCCCAGCAGCGGATGATGTCGCGGACCGAGACGATGCCGACGGGGGCGCCCTCGTCGAGGACGATCAGATGGCGGAAGCCGCCGTGGGACATGGCGCGGGCGGCTTCCTCCAAGGTCCAGGACGGCGTGGCGAACACGACGTCGTTGGTGGTGTGGGCGTGGGCGCGCTCGGCGTCGGGGCTCTGGCCCAGGCCGACGGAGATGAGGACGTCGCGTTCGGTCAGGATGCCGAGTCCGCCGGCGTCCGGGTCGAGGACCACGGCCGCGCCGATCCGGCGAGCCGCCATCAGGGCGGCGGCCTGGCGGAGGGTGTGATCGGGGCCGATGGTGAGGACCACTGTGCTCATGGCGTCGCGGACGAGCATGGAGTTCAGCCACCTCCTAGGGAATCCGGTGAACGGATTGTTCAAGGATTCACAAGTTCACAAGTGGGGGAACTCTCAATGTGGCAGGTAAAGCGGAGGTCAACAAGGGGGCGTGCGTGGTCAGTTCGGGGCGCCCCGGATCACTGCCGGGCTCAGTAGCGCTGGTTCAGATAGCCCAGGAGCTCGTCGTGGAGGAGGCCGTTCGAGGCCGCCGCGTTGCCGCTGTGCGGGCCGGGGCGGCCGTCGAGGCCGGTGAAGCTGCCGCCCGCCTCGGTCACGATGATCGCGTTGGCGGCCATGTCCCAGAGGGAGAGCTCGGGTTCGGCGCAGATGTCCACGGAGCCCTCGGCGACCATCATGTACGGCCAGAAATCGCCGTACGCGCGCGTGCGCCACACCTCGCGGGTCAGGTCCAGGAAGCCGCCCAGGTGGCCGCGCTCCTCCCAGCCGCTGAGGGAGGAGTACGCGAAGGAGGCGTCCGACAGATCGGCGACGCGGGAGACGCGCAGACGGGAGGCCGAGCTCAGGCTGCGGCCGGTGAAGGCGCCGTGGCCCTTCGCGGCCCACCAGCGGCGGCCGAGCGCGGGGGCGGAGACCACGCCGACGACGGGCTGGTAGCCGCCCTCGGCCGCCTCCATGAGGGAGATCAGGGTGGCCCAGACGGGGACGCCCCGGACGTAGTTCTTGGTGCCGTCGATCGGGTCGACGACCCAGCGGCGGGGGCCCGTGCCCTCGACGCCGTACTCCTCGCCGAGGATGGCGTCCCGGGGCCGGGCGCGCTGGAGTTGGCCGCGGATGAGTTCCTCGGCGGCCTTGTCGGCCTCGCTCACCGGGGTCATGTCGGGCTTCGTCTCGACCTTCAGGTCGAGGGCCTTGAAGCGGCCCATGGTGGTCGCGTCGGCGGCGTCCGCGAGGACGTGGGCGAGGCGGAGGTCGTCGAGGTAATCGGCCATGTGGCGAACGGTATCCGCCGAGGTCGGTGCGGGGCTACAGGGGGGCCGGGGGTGGGTGGGGCGCGGTGGTCACCGGCGGCGGAGCGGTGCGGTCGCCGAGGCTGCGGGCACGGCCGCCGGGGTGGTGGGCACGGCTGCCGGCGTGGTGGGCATGGCCGCCGGGGTGGTGGGCACACGAGGGGGTGTTGTCCGTCGGGTGAGGTGTCTCGGGGGCTCGTACTTCTCTTCGGTGTGGGTGTCGGGCGTTGGTGGAGCGTGCCGCGCACGTTGGCCGGTGTGCGCCCCTGGGGAGCGCCGTGAACCCTTGACAGTGACTTGATGCGCGTCAAATCTGAGGGCCAGAGCCGCCCGCTCGTATTCAGGGAGGCGATGATGCCTGCAGCGCGGGAATCCTTGTTGGACGCCGCTTACGCGGCGCTGGTGCGTCGGCCGTGGTCCGCCGTGCGCATGGTGGACGTGGCGGCGGTGGCCGGAGTGTCACGTCAGACGCTGTACAACGAGTTCGGCAGCAAGGACGGGCTCGCCCGGGCCCTGGTCCGCAGGGAGGCGGACGGTTATCTGGCGGGCGTCGAGCGGGCGCTGGCCACCCCCGTGGACTCCCGTGACCGGTTGGCCGCGACCGCCGAGTGGACCGTGGCCGCCTCCCGCAACAACGCGCTGGTTCGCGCCATGCTCACCGGCTGCTGGAGCGAACGGCTGCCGTCACCGTCGCTCGCCGCGGTGCGTTCCTCCTCCGCGGTGCCCGCGCAGCGCCGCGCGGACGGACCGCTGCCCGCGCCGACCGACTTCGTGGCCCTGGTGCGCGAGCGGGCCGTAACCGTGCTGTCCGCGCCCGGCACCCCCAGGTCGGACACGGCGGAACTCGCCCGGTCCTGTGAACTCGCGGTGCGGCTCGCCCTCTCGTGCGTGGCGGCGCCCCCGGTCGAGGGCGGGGTCACGGATCTCGTACGGACGGCGCTGCCCCGTCAGCTCAGCCGGACCCTCGGCTAGCCGAGCCGAGCCGAGCCGAGCCGAGCCGACCGACGCCATCGCCATCGCCGTCGCCGGAGGCAGCGGGCAATAGGCAGGGGTGCGGCAGGTGCGGGGTGAACTAGTGTGCCGAGCCCGACAGTTGGAGTCCCACGACGCCCACGATCACCAGGCTGATCGAGACGATCTTCAACGTCGACACGATGTCGCCGAGGAAGATCATCCCGTAGATCGCGGTGCCGGCCGCGCCGATGCCCGTCCAGACGGCGTAGGCGGGGCCGACGTCGAGCTTCCTCAGGGACAGGGTCAGCAGGCCGAAACTGCCGAGGGCGAAGACGCAGAAGGCGACCGTGGGCCAGAGTCTGGTGAAGCCGTGCGAGAGTTTCAGACAGACGGCGAACCCGGTCTCCAGGAGCCCCGCCACGACCACCAGCAGCCACGCCATGTCTCGTCCTCCCGTGTCCCACGTTCCGTGACCGCTTCGTCTGTTCTCGGCTGATCTCGTCTGGTCTGGGTCCGACTCGGTGCGATTATGCACTTACCGGGTGGACGGGGGCGCAAACAACGCGGAGGTCGGTGCGGAGTCAGTCGCCTTCCCGCCGTTCGCGCGTGGCGAGCAGCCTGCGCAGGGAGTAGAGGCGGGCCGGGTCAGCGTGTCCGTCCGCCACCCACTGGTCCAGCGCGCAGTCCTGCTCGTCGTGACTGCACGCGCGCGGGCAGCCCTCCGTGCCCGGCACCAGGTCCGGGAAGGCGTTGATCACCCGGGACGGATCGATGTGTGCGAGACCGAAGGAACGCACGCCGGGGGTGTCCACGACCCAGCCGCCGCCGGAGTCCGCGAGGGGCAGGGCGAGTGCGGAGGTCGTGGTGTGCCGGCCGCGGCCGGTCACCGCGTTGACATGGCCCGTGGTGCGGCGCCGGTCCTTCGGGACGAGAGCGTTCACCAGGGTCGTCTTGCCGACGCCCGAGTGACCGACGAACGCGGTGATCTTGCCCGCGAGGTGTTCGCGGACGCGGTCGGCGGCGCCGCCCGTCTCCAGCTCCTCGCGGCTCGTCACGACGTACGGGATGTCGATGTCGCCGTAGAGCTCCAGGAGTTTGTCCGCGGAGGCCAGGTCCGACTTCGTGAGGACGAGGAGCGGGGCCAGACCGCCGTCGTAGGCCGCCACCAGGCAGCGGTCGATGAGGCGGGGGCGGGGCTCGGGGTCGGCGAGGGCGGTGACGATGGCCAGTTGGTCGGCGTTGGCGACGACGACGCGTTCGTAGGGGTCGTCGTCGTCGGCCGTGCGGCGCAGCAACGACGTGCGGTCGGCGATGCGGACGATCCGCGCGAGAGTGTCCTTCTTGCCGGAGAGGTCGCCCACGAGGGCCACGATGTCGCCGACGACCGCGGCCTTGCGGCCCAGTTCGCGGGCCTTCATCGCGAGGACGACGCGGTCCTCGACGAGACAGGTCAGCCGGCCCCGGTCGACCGTGAGGACCATGCCCTCGGCGGCGTCCTCGTGCTTCGGGCGGATGTTCGTCCGGGGACGGTTGCCCTTGCGGTTCGGGCGGCTGCGGATGTCGTCCTCGTCGGTGTGCTTGCCGTAACGGCGCATGATCCCGGTCCGCCCGTCTAGTTCTTCCCGAGCATCCCGGTCCACAGGTCGGGGAAGTCCGGCAGCGTCTTGGCCGTCGTCGCCACGTTCTCGATCCATACGCCCTCCACGGCCAGGCCGATGATCGCACCGGCGGTGGCCATGCGGTGGTCGTCGTAGGTGTGGAAGACACCGCCGTGCAGCGGGCGGGGGCGGATGTGGAGGCCGTCGGCGGTCTCGGTGACGTCGCCGCCGAGTTCGTTGATCTCCTTGGTGAGCGCGGCCAGGCGGTCCGTCTCGTGGAGGCGGAGGTGGGCGACGCCGCGCAGGGTGGAGGGGGAGTCGGCGAGGGCGGCGACCGCCGCGATGCCCGGGGTCAGCTCGCCCACCTCGCTCAGGTCCACGTCGATGCCGTGGATCGCGCCGGAACCGGTGAACACCAGTCCGTACTCGGTCAGTTCGCAGGTGCCGCCCATCTCCGTGAAGATCTCGCGGAGCTGGTCGCCCGGCTGGGTGGTGCGCGCGGGCCAGTCGGGGACGACGATCTTGCCGCCGGTCACCAGGGCCGCCGCCAGGAACGGCTGCGCGTTGGAGAGGTCCGGCTCGATCGTGAGGTCGCGGCCCAGCAGGGCGCCCGGCGTGACCCGCCAGACGTTGGGCTCGCCGCCCGACTCCGGGGTGTCCACCTGCGCGCCCACCGAGCGCAGCATGTCCACGGTCATCCGGATGTGGGGGAGGGAGGGCAGGGTCGCGCCGGTGTGGCGGACCTCGACGCCCTGGTTGAAGCGGGGGGCCGAGAGGAGGAGCGCCGAGACGAACTGCGACGACGAGGACGCGTCGATCGCCACCGGGCCGCCGTCGAGGGCGCCGCCGCCGTGGACCGTCAGGGGGAGCGCGCCCCGGCTGTCGTCGTCGATGCGGGCGCCGAGGGCGCGCAGGGCGTCGATCACGCCGTTCAGGGGGCGCTCGTAGGAACGCGGGTCGCCGTCGAAGCGGACGGGGCCGTCCGCCAGGGCCGCCACCGGGGGGAGGAAGCGCATGACCGTGCCCGCGTTGCCGACGTCGACCGTGGCCGGGCCGTGCAGACCGGTGGGCAGGACGCGCCAGGCCTCGCCGGTGCCGCCCGCGCCGGAGGAACTGGAGGAGACGGTCTCCTCGATGCCGACGCCCATCGCGCGCAGGGCGTTCGCCATCAGGAGGGTGTCGCGGGAGCGGAGGGGGCGGCGCAGCCAGCCGGGTTCGCTGGCGAGGGCGGCGAGGACGAGGGCGCGGTTGGTGACCGATTTGGACCCCGGGACGTGGACCGTCGCGTCGACGGCTCCGCTCGCGGTGGGGGCGGGCCAGAGGGCGGGCTGTGCGTTCAGGGCCATGCGGCCACTTTAGTAGGGGTTCGCCCGAGGGGGTGCCTCGTGATCGCCGTGGGCGGCTGAGGGTTCGGTGGGGCTTCTGGCGCGGTCTCCCGTGCCCCTTGAGGGGCGGCACCCCGGCCTCGGCTCCAGGGCGCTCAGAGGTTCAGCAGCCAGCGTCCGCCGCCCATCAGGGCGCACAGCGACACCACGTGGAACATCACCAGCCACACCGTCGCCGGGAGGTGGGTCAGCCGGGAGAGCTGGTCGGCGTCGGAGTCGCCGGCGCCTCCCCGGCGGCGCTTCGCCTGGAGCTCGAAGGCCGGGCGGACGCCTCCCAGCAGCAGGAACCAGACCACCGCGTAGGCGAAGGCGGCCTGGACCTGGGGGCCCGCCAGCCAGGAGACGACGACGAAGGTGCCGCCGGTGACGAGGAGGGTCAGGGCGCCGTAGGCGTTGCGGATCATGACCAGCATGGCGACCAGCAGGATCGTGGCGAGCCAGAGGAGGAGGGTGATGCGCCCGGAGCCGAGGAGGGCGGCGCCGCCGAGGCCGAGGAGCGGGGGAGCCGTGTAGCCGGCGGCGGCGGTGAGGATCATGCCGAGGCCGCTGGGCTTGCCGCGGCTGACCGTGAGGCCGCTGGTGTCGGAGTGCAGTCGGATGCCGGTGAGGGTGCGGCCGGTGAGCAGCGCGACCAGTCCGTGTCCGCCCTCGTGCGCGATGGTGATGGCGTTGCGCGAGAGCCGCCAGACGCCGTGCGGGACGATCGCCGCGAGCGCGGCGACCGCGGTGGCTATGACGACCCACAGGTCGGGGTCGGGCTGGGTGCCGAAGACTTCGTCCCACAGGCTGGCCAGCGAGGTGGCTGCGGTGCTTTCCATGTTCTGCGGTGGCTCCTCGGGGTCGCGATCGACGGGGGCGCGTGGCGCCGTTGTCGGGGGGTGGTGGTCGGGTGACGGGTCGGCCTGGCAGTGTGGCACTCATGTGCGGACGGTATGCGTCGAGTCGTAGGCCCGAGGATCTCGCAGGAGTCTTTGAGATCGAGAAGTGGGAGCCGGAGGAGACCCTGGAGCCGGATTACAACGTGGCTCCCACCAAGGAGGTCTACGCGGTCCTCGACCGCCCTCTGAAGGACGCCGACGACAAGCGGCCGGTTCGCCAGCTGCGGAAGCTGAAGTGGGGACTGGTCCCTTCCTGGTCCAAGAACCCCGAGGGCGCCGCGCGGATGATCAACGCTCGCGCGGAGACCGTGCACGAGAAGCCGTCGTACCGCCGCGCCTTCGCCACCCGGCGGTGCATCCTGCCCGCCGACGGCTACTTCGAGTGGGTCACCGGCCAGGGGGAGCGGGAGCTGGAGGTGGAGGGGAAGAAGAAGCGGCCGCGCAAGCAGCCCTACTTCGTGCTCCCGGCAGACGGCTCCGTCTTCGCGATGGCCGGCCTGTACGAGTTCTGGCGGGACAGGACGCTGCCGGACGACCATCCGCAGGCCTGGTGGGCGACCTGTTCGGTGATCACGACGGAGGCCGAGACGACCCCGCTGGCGGTGGCACCGGCGGACGGCCCGCACGCGTTGGCCGACATCCACCCCCGGATGCCGCTGATGCTGACGCCGGACCGCTGGGACAGCTGGCTCGACCCGGCGCGCACGGACCCCGACGACCTGCGCGGGCTGCTCGACCCGCCGCCCGCCGGGCTGATGCGCGCCTACCCCGTCTCCACGGCCGTCAGCAACGTCCGCAACAACGGCCCGGAGCTGCTGAAGGAGCTGGAGGGGCCCGAGGAGGGCACACTCTTCTGACGTGACCGAGAACGAGGCAGCAGCGCGGGAAGAGATCGACACCGAGGCCGGCACGGGCCGCGTCAGCTGGTACGAGGCCGAGGACCCGGCCTTCGTGCTCGCCGTCGGCCATGGCGCCGGCGGCGGCATCGAGGCCCGTGATCTGCGGGCCCTCGCCGCCGTGCTCCCCGCGCGCGGCGTGACCGTCGCCCTGGTGGAGCAGCCGTGGCGGGTGGCCGGGAAGAAGCTCGCACCCGCGCCCGGAACGCTGGACGTGGGCTGGCGGGGACTGTGGCCCGCGCTGGCGAAGCCGGGACTCCCGGTGATCGCGGGCGGCCGGAGCGCCGGGGCCCGGGTGGCCTGCCGCACGGCCACGGAGCTGGGCGCGGCGGCCGTACTGGCGTTGAGCTTTCCGCTGCATCCCCCGGGCAGACCGGAGAAGTCCCGGGCCGACGAACTGCTCGGGGCGGGGGTGCCCACCCTCGTGGTCCAGGGCGGCAACGATCCCTTCGGCAGGCCGGAGGAGTTCCCGGAGGGCGCGTACGGGCTCGTGGAGGTGCCGTACGGGGATCACGGGTTCGCCGTCCCGAAGCGGGCGCCCCTCGGGCAGGACGAGGCGCTGACGGTGATCACGGACGGTGTCGTGGAGTGGATCGCGTCACTGTGATGACCCGTCCGGCGGTGGGTGGGAATGCGGAGCGGCGGCCCTTGGTTGTGCGGATCAGACAGCGCGAAAGACCGTGCTGACCGCCGTACGAGAGGAAGTCCGCCGCATGGGTTCGACCTATTGCCCGAGCCGCAGCAGCCGCGCTGACCTGGACTGGACGGTGCTGCACGCGGCCAAGAGCGGCCCTGTTCGGGCGGCGGCGGGCATGGATCGTCGTCTATCCTCCGATTCTGGTGGTACCGGTTTCGGTATCGCACAGACGCTGGAGGAGGTGGGTCCGGTCACTGGGACCGACGCAGGGACCGAACGGGGCCAGGCGGAGCAGCCCGAGGGCACCGAGACCGCCGCGGAGCGCAGCGCCCGGTTCGAGCGGGATGCTCTGGAATTCCTCGACCAGATGTATTCGGCCGCGCTGCGGATGACGCGCAACCCGGCCGATGCCGAGGACCTGGTGCAGGAGACGTACGCGAAGGCGTACGCGTCCTTCCACCAGTTCCGTGAGGGCACCAACCTGAAGGCCTGGCTGTACCGCATCCTCACGAACACCTTCATCAACTCGTACCGCAAGAAGCAGCGCGAACCCCAGCGCAGCGCGGCTGAGGAGATCGAGGACTGGCAGCTGGCGCGTGCCGAGTCGCACATGTCGACCGGCCTGCGTTCGGCCGAGTCGCAGGCGCTTGACCACCTGCCCGACTCGGATGTGAAGGCGGCGCTGCAGGCGATCCCCGAGGAGTTCCGCATCGCGGTGTATCTCGCCGATGTCGAGGGCTTTGCGTACAAGGAGATCGCCGACATCATGGGGACACCCATCGGTACGGTGATGTCCCGGCTGCACCGGGGCCGCCGTCAACTGCGCGGCATGCTCGAGGACTACGCGCGTGACCGCGGGCTGGTTCCGGCCGGCGCCGGGGAGTCGAACGAAGCGAAAGGCTCGGGCTCATGAGCTGCGGAGAGCCGCATGAGACGGAGTGCAGCGAAATCCTCGATCATCTCTACGAGTTCCTCGACCGGGAGATGCCCGACGCCGACTGCACCAAGTTCGAGCACCACTTCGAGGAGTGCTCGCCCTGCCTGGAGAAGTACGGGCTCGAACAGGCCGTCAAGAAGCTGGTCAAGCGGTGCTGTGGGCAGGACGACGTGCCCACCGATCTGCGCGCCAAGGTGATGGGCAGGATCGATCTGATCCGATCGGGACAGACCGTTCCCGAGCATGATGTGACGGCTTCGCCGGTCACACCGCAGGAGAGCTGAACCGTCTACTGAGCCCGTTCCGTGGGAGCCGTCCGGCCGCCCACGGAACGGGCTCAGTCGTGTGCGGAGCGAGGTGGGAGAACGGGCTCAGACCTCGAGTCCGTTCTCGATGCGCTTCAGGCCGTGCCGGGCCAGCGCCAGGTTGCTGCGGGAGCGGTCCAGCGCCAGGTAGAGGAAGAGTGATCCCTTGGTGCTGCTCAGCGGGCGGATCAGGTGGTACTGCCGGCCCAGGGTGATCAGGATGTCCTCGATCACGTCGTCCATGTCCAGCGAGGCCAGCGTGCGCATCTTGGAGCGCACCACCTCGGTGTTGCCGGCCGCCGCGAGTTCGAGGTCGAGGTGCTCCCCGCCACCGAGGGTGCCGAGCGACATGCCGCTCTCGTAGTCGACCAGCGCGACACCGACCGCACCGTCGAGGGCCATGGCTTCCTTGAGCGCCGTCTCGATGTTCATTTGCTGCCCCAATTCCTCAGTGCTGCTGACCGGTCACTGTCCGGCCAACTACGATCGACATGAGTGACCCGAGCGGTCACAAACATCAACTTTTCTGCGGGTTACGGAAGTTGGCGTTCAAAGTACTGTGCGGCGCGTCAACGTGGAGGGCGAATGGGGGGACTTGAGGAAAGGAAGCCCGCGCTCCAGGCCTCCCTGGACCGGCTTCTCGACTCTCCCGGCGTCACCGGCCTCGCCCTGATCGACGCGGTCACGGGACTGACCTACGCCGTCGCGGGTGACGCCGCCCAGGCAGGGACGGGGGCGGAGTGCTCGGATCTCGCCACCCTCATCTCCGACCGGCTCGGCGCGGCCGGGGCCGAGGGGGAGCTGGAGAGCGTGGTCATGACCAGCAGACGACGCCATCATGTGCTGCTCTCCGTGGACCGGTCGGCCGGCGACCCGCTGCTGCTCGCGGCCGGGCTCGACCGCGACCGGGCGAACGTGGCGCTGGCACTGCGCAGCCTCGGCGACCGGGCGCGCGAGGTGCTGGCGTGAAGACACCCTCGGCGCGCAACGTCCCCGCCCTGCTGCAGGCACTGCACCAGGAAAGCTACACCGGCACGGTACGGGTCTCCGGCTCCCCCGGTGGCACGATCCACCTGCGGGACGGACTGATCGGGGCGATCGAGACACCGGGCGCGCCGACCGCGACATCCACGCTGCTCGCCTCCGGCCGGATCGACGACGACGCCTGGCTGGCGGCCTGCGCGGCCGAACCCGACGCGGACCGGCTCGCCGCGCATCTGGTCGCCGCCCATCTGATCGGTGCCGCCGAACTGGAGGTCGTCTGCACGGCGGCCGTGTTCGACGGGGCCTTCGCGATGGCGCTCAGCCCGCCCGGCGGCTGGGAGCTGATCGAACGCCGGCCCACCCTCCTCGCCCGGCCCGGTATCGAGCCCCGGCCGCTGGCCGAGGAGACCACCCGCCGTATGGCCCTGCTGACCCGGCTGTGGGGTCCCGCGGGCGAACTGGCCCGGATCCGGCCCCGGCCGATCGGCACCCCGGAGCCCGACGCACGGCTGACCCGGCGTCACCGGGACCTCGTCGAGAGCGCCAACGGCCGCCGTACCCCCCGTGACCTCGCCTTCGCCCGGGGGCGCGGACTCTACGCGGTGATGCTGGACCTGATCCGGCTGGAAGCGCGCCGGGCCGTCCACTGGGAGACCAGGTCCGTCCCCGACGGTCGGCCCAGCACCGCGCCCCGGGTCCTCCAGGGGCAGCCCGCACCGGACGAACCGTCACAGAGAGCCGGTCCCCTGCCCAGACGCAGGCCCGGTGGAGGCTCTCCCGCCGGAGACCTCGGAGCGAAGGGCGGGTAGTGAGCCCCCACAAGGACCCGGCCCGCAAACGCCGTATACGCAGCAAGGTCGCCCGCCTGAGACGGCGTCCGGTGCCGAGAGCGCCCGCGGACGACCGCCCGGTCCCGCCCGCCGAAGCCCCGCCGTCCGTCGCGCCCGCCCACCCCGAGGCCGCACGACCGCCGTCCGCCGAGCCCGGGGGCGGCGCGGCCGCACGGCCACCGTCCGGTGGGACGGCGGCCGGAACGGTACCGCCCACCGAGCACGACGCCCCGGCCGCAGCACGGCCGTCGCGCGCCGGACCCGGTGAAGTCGCCGCGAAGCCACCGCCGTTACCCGTGCGGGGCGCGCCGCGTCCTCCCGCGGACGCCGGTGACGACACGTCGGACAACCCAGCCGTGCCGTCCCCGTTCCCGCCCACGTCCCTGCTGTCGGCCGAGGAGCTGCTCGCCGACCGACCCTCCGTCGAAATGCTGCGGCGTGTCCGCCGCGGGCTGCGGGCTCTGCCCGAGTCCGACCCTCACCTGCCCGAGTAGCGGGCGCCGGGGCAGTCCCGCCAGCACCTTCTGCCGCTCGGACCGCACACCCACCGCAGACGTATGGACCAAGGAGCACGCGCCCATGACCGCACACGCGTCGACCGAATCGCTGACCGGCATCCTGGCCTCGTTGCGTGACCGGGTGATGGGCGTCGCCGAGAGCGTCCTGTCCACCGTGGACGGGCTCCTCGTCGTCGCCGACGTCGACAAGGTCCACCCCGAGTCCGTCGCCGCCCTCGCCGCCGCCACCCTCGGGGTCAGCCGCCGTATGGCCGACCAGTCCGGAGTCGGGGCGCTCCGCGAGGTCGTCGTCCGGTGCGGCGCGGGGCATGTCATCGTCGTCGCCGTGGGGGAGCGCACCCTGCTGACCGTCATGGGCGACGACGGCCTCGACCTCGCCGCCTTCCAACGTGAGTCCCCGGCGACCGTGGAACAGCTCAACAGGGCCCTCGCCGCGGACGTGGCGCACTGAGCGGAAGCGGCTCGACGGGCGCGAGGCCCGGCGGTGTGAGGCCCGGCGGTGTGAGGCCGGGCGGTGTGAGGCCCGGCGGCGCGAGGCACGGCGGTGTGAGGCCGGGCGGCGCGAGGCGCGGTGGTGCGTCGGGCGGTCGGTCGGTCCGCACGAGAGCGGCGCTTCACTCGAAGGAGTTAATCCGGCCGTCGTGGCGTGATGGATTCACCCGTAGCCGTCCCCTCCCGTTCCGGCCCGTCCTAGGCTCCGGAGCCTGAACTCGGGAGGGTGCCATGGGCTCAGTGCCGGCATGGGCACGTGTGTACGTCGCCTGTGTCGTCCTCGGAGCCCTGGCCTGTCTCGCGCCCCTTCCCGGCAGCCCTGTCCCGTGGTGGGCCGTGGCCCTGCTCGCCGCGCTGTACGCCGCGTGCGAGCAGATCACCCGCTGCCCCTTCATGGGCCACCGCGCGCCCAGGGGCATGGGCACCTTCTTCCCCGTCCTTCTCGCCGGGGCCTTTCTGCTGCCGGTGCCCGCCGCCGCGCTCGTCGCCGTGCCGGGGGCGCTGGTCTCCCGGGTCGAGCAGCGGCCGCGAGGGCTGCGGCGGAGCTGGCGGGCGGGACGGCTGGTGCTCGCGGTGGCGGCCGCGTCGCACACGCACGCGGCGCTCGGCGGCCGGGACGCGGTCGCCGGCCCCGACTTCCCGTACGCGCTGCTGCCCGCCGGGGCCGCGGCGGTGGTGTTCTGCGGGGTGCTCGCGCTGCTCGACGGCGGGATCCTGGCGCTCGCCGAGCGGGTGCCCGCACGCGTCGCCTGGCGCGGGCTCCTGTGGCGGTCGCTGGCGCCCGTCACCGTGCACGGATTCGCCGGGCTGATGATGGCCGTGCTGTGGCGCAGCCCGCACGGGCCCGTCGCCGCGCTGCTCGTGCTGCTGCCGATGTACGTGTCCTGCTGGGTGTTCGCGCAGTACCACCGGGAGCGGGCGGCGCACCGGGCGACCATCCGCGCGCTGGTCCAGGCCGTCGACATCAAGGACGGGTACACGCGCGGGCACAGCGAGCGGGTCGGCCAGGCGTCGCTGCTGATCGCACGGGAACTGGGCATGGACGACGAGCGGGCCGAGGCCCTCCGGTTCGCCGGGATCCTGCACGACGTGGGGAAGCTGGGGGTGCCCACGCGGTTGCTCCGCAAGGACGGGCCGCTGACGCCCGAGGAGCGGCGGGTCGTCGAACTGCATCCCGAGTACGGCCACGAGATGGTGCGCGGAATCTCCTTCCTCGGCGAGGCCCGGGCCGCCGTGCTGCACCACCACGAGCGGCTGGACGGGAGCGGGTACCCCTACGGCCTGGTCGGCGGTCAGATCCCCGAGTTCGCCCGGATCGTCGCGGTCGCCGACGCCTTCGACGCCATGACCTCCACCCGCTCCTACCGCCGGGCCCGCCCCGTCGCCGCCGCCCTCGCCGAACTGCGGCGCTGCGCGGGCGCCCAGTTCGACCCCGCCATGGTGTCGGCACTGATCCGCGCCCTCACCCGCCACGGCTGGACCCCGACCGTCACCGCGACCCCCAGCGGAAACGTCCCGCCGGGTGGGGCGCCGGGGGCGGCGGGGCCGGGGGAGGAGGTGCGGGGGCCGGGCGCGGGGACGGCGGAGGTGGCCGGGGGGATGGAGACCGGCCCTCGGGAGGACGGTGCGCAGGCGGATCTCGCTCCGGCGGACGATGGGCGGGCACGGGGCCGTGGTGGTGAGGGGCGGGTGTCGTGAGGCTGCTCCTAGGGTTTCGCTGTCTCGCCGGGGGCCTTGCTCTGCCGGCCCTCGGGCACACCCTCTGGCACGGTCTCGACGACCCCGGTGTCGCACTCGCGTTCGGGGTGCTTGTGGGCGCGGGGGAGCTGTCGCGGTGGCGCGGGGCGGAGGGGCGTGATGTGGCGCCGCTCGGGGCGGCCGGGGCGCTGGCGTACGCGCTGCTGGGGGAGAACGCCGGGCGGCCGACGGGGCACGGAGTGCCCCAGGTCGTCGCCGTCGTCGTCGCGGCCGCGCTGCTGGGATGCGTCCCGCATGTGGCCCTGGGGCACGGGTCGACCGTCGATCACCTCACCCGGCGCGTGCTCACCGTCGCCTTCGCCGCCCTCTGCTTCCAGCCGCTGCGCCACCGGGCCCTGCCGCCGGAGTGGAGCGGCCCCTCGTACGCCCTGCTGCTCGCCCTGCTGCTCGTCCTGACCGCGCTGTGCGACGCCGTGCTGGCGGCGGCCATGGCGCACGCACGGACCCGGTGGCCGTTCGGCCCGCTGCTGAGGGACGAGCTGCGGGCGCTGCCCGGCATAGGGTCGGCGGTGTGCGCGACGGGGGCCGTCATGGCCCTCGCGATCGGTGTGGCCGGGCTGTGGGCGCTGCCGGTCTTCTCGCTGCCGCTGCTGCTCACCCAGCTGTCGCTGCGGCGGTACGCCCATGTCCGTGCCACCTACCGGCAGACCATCGCCTCCCTCGCCCGCGCCACGGAGATCGCCGGGTACACCCCGGCCGGGCACGCCCGGCGGGTGGCTCTGCTGAGCCGCGAAGTGGGCCGTGAGCTGGGGCTCGGCGAGTCCCAGCTGACCGTCGTCGAGTACGCGGCCCTGATGCACGACATCGGCCAGCTGAGCCTCGTCGACCCCGTCCCCGCCGGAGCCACCGCCGGGCTCCCGGCGGCCGAGCAGCGCCGGATCGCGCTGCTGGGCGGTGCCGTCGTACGGCAGACCGGGGTGGACGCCCAGGTCGCCGTGGTGGTGGAACGGCAGGCGGATCCGTACCGTGAGCAGCCGGTCGGCGCGCGAATCGTGCGTGCCGTGAACGCATACGAGGAGAAGGTCCGGGAAGCAGGGCCCGAAGGACCGCTCAGGGCGCTGGAGGAGCTGCGGCTGGGCACGGCTCGGGACTATCACCCGGAGGTGGTGGAGTCGCTCGCGCGGGTACTGTCGAGAGACTGTCTGACCTTGCCCGCGGTGGGGTAACCCATGGGTAATGAGCGGCCCTCCATCCGGTCGTGGTTGGATGCGAGGGAGAGGGTGTACCGGGGGCGACGGCCAGCCCACTCCGACGGAACTGGCAGGCGGGAACCGTAACTGGCAGGCGGGAATCGTGAGGATCTTCGGCAAGGGACGGCATCGGCCCTCCGCCTCCTGGCGGCAGGCCACCGATCGTGCGTTCACGCTGATCGGCGACGGTCGGTACGAGGACGCGGGGGCGCTGCTGACACGTGCCGCGGACCTGGAGCCGTGGCTGTCCGAGTCCTGGTTCAACCTGGCGCTGCTGCACAAGTTCCGGCACGACTGGGAGCAGGCGAGAGCGGCCGGCCTCAGGGCCGTCGCGCTGCTCGACCGGGAGACCGGCGCACCGGACTGGTGGAACGTCGGCATCGCCGCGACCGCCCTCCAGGACTGGCCGCTGGCCCGCCGGGCCTGGCAGGCGTACGGACTGCGGGTGCCCGGGGGCGCGTCCCGGCCGAAACCCGGAAGCGGACCCGGCGACTCCGGTGAGCCGGTGGGCATGGACCTCGGCAGCGCGGCCGTACGGCTCTCACCCGAAGGCGAGGCCGAGGTGGTCTGGGGGCGGCGGCTCGACCCCGCCCGGATCGAGGTGCTCTCCATCCCGTTGCCGTCCTCCGGCCGGCGCTGGGGCGAGGTCGTCCTGCACGACGGGGTGCCGCACGGCGAGCGGACCACGGCCGCGGGGCACGCGTATCCGGTGTTCGACGAGATCGAGTTGTGGGCGCCGTCCCCCGTGCCGACCTGGGTGGTGCTGCTGGAGGCCGCGACCGAGGCGGACCGGGACGCGCTGGAGCGGCTCGCGGCGGACGCGGGGTTCGCGGCGGAGGACTGGTCGTCGTCGGTGCGGTTGCTGTGCCGGCTGTGCTCGGAGTCGCGGATGCCGTCCGACGAGGGCGACGGCGAGCATCTCGATCCGCACGATCACAGCGAGCCGGGGCATCCCGGGCCGCTCGGGCACGTGACGGACGGGCAGCTGTGGGCGCCGGAGCGGGAGTGCGGGGTGGCCGCGCCGGCCTCGCTGGTTCGGGGGCTGCTGGACGGGTGGGTCGCGGACAGTCCGGATTCCCGTGATTGGCGGGATCTGGAAGAGGTTTGTTAGGGGGCTCGCGGTTCTCTTCCGGCCGCCGGCTCGTCGTGGTCGCTCGCGCAGTTCCCCGCGCCCCTTACGGGGGCCCGATCCCCGTACCCTGTATCAGCAACTTCATCGCTTGTTGTTTTGAGGAAGGCGTACGTCTGTCATGGCCCAGCAGGACACCGATCAGCAGCACGTGGGCGTGCTCCCCGTCGATGACGAGGGGTTCGTCATCGACACGGAGGACTGCGAGGAGCGCGAGCAGGCCTACCGCGAGCGCGGCACGTCGTTGCCGATCACCGTGGTCGGGAACCCGGTGCTGCACAAGGAGTGCAAGGACGTCACGGAGTTCGGCGACGAGCTGGCCAAGCTGGTGGACGACATGTTCGCCAGCCAGCACACCGCCGAGGGCGTGGGCCTGGCCGCGAACCAGGTCGGCGTCGACCTGAAGGTGTTCGTGTACGACTGCCCGGACGACGAGGGCAAGCGCCACACCGGTGTCGTCTGCAACCCGAAGCTGGTCGAACTGCCCGCCGAGAAGCGCCGGTTGGACGACAGCAACGAGGGCTGCCTGTCCGTGCCGACGGCGTACATGCCGCTCGCCCGCCCCGACTACGCCGAGGTCACCGGGCAGGACGAGAAGGGCAACCCGATCAAGGTCCGCGGCACCGGCTACTTCGCGCGCTGCCTCCAGCACGAGACCGACCACCTGTACGGCTACCTCTACATCGATCGGCTCTCCAAGCGCGACCGCAAGGACGCCCTGCGGCAGATGGCCGAGAACGAGCCCCGCTACCCCGTGGTCGCCAACGACTGAGCCGGGTCCCCGCCGCCCTCAGGCGGCCTCCGGGCCCCGGAACGTCCGGCGGTAGGCCTGCGGGGTCGTGCCCAGCGACCGGACGAACTGATGACGCAGGGCGGCGGCGGTGCCGAAGCCGGTGCGCCAGGCGATGGCGTCCACCGTCTCGTCCGTCGCCTCCAGCAACCGCTGGGCCAGCAGTACCCGTTGGCGCAGGATCCAGCGGTACGGCGTGGTCCCGGTCTCCTGCTGGAAGCGGCGCGCGAAGGTGCGCGGGGACATGTGCGCGCGGGCGGCGAGCTGCTCGACGGTGACCTCCTCGTCGAGATGCCGTTCCATCCACACGAGCACCTCGCCGACCGTGTCGCACTGCGAGCGCGGCAGCGGCCGGTCGATGTACTGGGCCTGGCCGCCGTCGCGGTGCGGCGGCACCACCATCCGCCGGGCGATCCTGTTCGCCACCTCCGGCCCCTGCTCCTTGCGGACGATGTGCAGGCAGGCGTCGATACCGGCCGCCGTGCCCGCCGAGGTGATCACCGGGTCAGCGTCCACGTACAGCACGTCCGGCTCGACCATCGCGCGCGGATACTGCCGGGCCAGTTCCTCGGCGTGCCGCCAGTGGACCGTGCACGGCCGGCCGTCCAGCAGCCCGGCGGCGCCGAGCACGAAGACGCCCGAGCACACGCTCAGCACCCGGGCGCCCCGGTCCGCGGCCCGGCGCAGCGCGTCGAGCAGCTCGGCCGGGTAGGTCCGGTGCACATAGCTGTCGCCCGCCGGTACGACCACCAGGTCGGCCTCTTCGAGGCGGTCCAGGCCGTACGGCGTGGAGACGGTGAACCCCGCGTGCGTCCCCAGGGTCGGGCCCTCCGCCGACGCGACCGCGAAGTCGTACACCGGCAGGCCCTCGTCGCTGCGGTCGAGCCCGAAGACCTCGCAGACGACGCCCAGTTCGAAGGGATGCACCCCGTCCATGAGGATGGCGGCCACGTTCTTCAGCATGCTGCCAGTGTGCCTCCTCAGTGGCAGGAATTCGAGGGGGTGCGGCAGTCCTGCCACTGTTTGTCAGGAGCGTTCGGCGCGACAGTAATGTCCATGGATACGACACAGCTGCAAGGACTCATCGGAACACTGGCCGTCCTCGGACTCCTCGCCCTGGTGGTGCTGCCCGCGGTCGTCGGCGTCGTGCACGACCGACGCGTCGACCGGCAGCTCAAGCGGGCGGAGGAGCGGCGGGCCTCGCACCGCGTCGCCCGCCCCGCCTGACCAGGGGCGCCCACGCCGAGGGCAGGGGGACGTCGGCGCACGGTCGAGGGCCCCGGTGCCTCCCGCTAGAAGTCCTCGTCCAGGTCGACGGTGCCCTCCACCGCGACCTGGTACGCGGACGGGCGCCGCTCGAAGAAGTTGGTCAGCTCCTGGACGCCCTGCAACTCCATGAAGGAGAAGGGGTTCTCCGAGCCGTACACCGGGGCGAAGCCGAGGCGGGTCAGGCGCTGGTCGGCCACGCACTCCAGGTACTGCCGCATCGACTCGGTGTTCATGCCCGGGAGGCCGTCACCGCACAGGTCGCGCCCGAACTGCAGCTCGGCCTCGACGGCCTCCCTCAGCATGTCCGTGACCTGCTGCTGGAGCTGGTCGTCGAAGAGCTCCGGCTCCTCCTTGCGGACGGTGTCCACCACCTCGAAGGCGAAGGACATGTGCATCGTCTCGTCGCGGAACACCCAGTTGGTGCCGGTGGCCAGACCGTGCAGCAGACCCCGGCTGCGGAACCAGTAGACGTACGCGAAGGCGCCGTAGAAGAACAGGCCCTCGATGCACGCCGCGAAGCAGATCAGGTTGAGCAGGAAGCGGCGGCGATCCGCCTGGGACTCCAGCCGGTCCAGCTTCTCCACCGAGTCCATCCACCGGAAGCAGAACTCAGCCTTCTCCCGGATGGAGGGGATGTTCTCCACCGCCGCGAAGGCCGCCACCCGGTCCTCGGGGTCAGGGAGGTAGGTGTCCAGCAGCGTCAGATAGAACTGGACGTGCACGGCCTCCTCGAAGAGCTGGCGGCTCAGATAGAGCCGCGCCTCAGGGGAGTTGATGTGCTTGTAGAGGGTCAGCACGAGGTTGTTCGCCACGATCGAGTCGCCCGTCGCGAAGAACGCGACCAGACGGCCGATCAGGTGCTGCTCCGCGGGGGAGAGCTTCGCGAGGTCGGCGACGTCCGAGTGGAGGTCGACCTCCTCCACGGTCCAGGTGTTCTTGATCGCGTCCCGGTAGCGCTCGTAGAAGTCCGGGTAGCGCATCGGGCGGAGAGTCAGCTCGAAGCCGGGGTCGAGGAGATTCTGGTTGCTGGGCATCACTGACAGGCCTCGCAGGACTCGGGGTTCTCAAGGGAGCAGGCGACGGCATCCGGGTCGGCCGCCTGCTGTGCGGCTGACGCCGTCACTTCGTCGACGGGGATGGTCTTCTCGGGCTGCTGAGCCCGGCCCTGGCCCTGCGCCGCGCGGGCGATGCGGGTCGCCGGGCGGGAGCGCAGGTAGTACGTGGTCTTCAGGCCCGACTTCCAGGCGTACGCGTACATCGAGGAGAGCTTGCCGATGGTCGGCGTCTCCAGGAACAGGTTGAGCGACTGCGCCTGGTCCAGATACGGCGTGCGGGCGGCGGCCATGTCGATCAGGCCACGCTGCGGGATCTCCCAGGCCGTGCGGTACAGCGCCCGGACCTCGGCCGGGATCCACGCGAAGTCCTGCACCGAGCCGCCTGACTCGCGCAGCGCCTCACGGGTGCGGGCGTCCCAGACGCCCAGCTCCTTCAGGTCGTTCACCAGATACGAGTTGACCTGGAGGAACTCGCCGGACAGCGTCTCGCGCTTGAACAGGTTGGACACCTGCGGCTCGATGCACTCGTACACACCGGCGATCGAGGCGATGGTGGCCGTCGGCGCGATGGCGAGGAGCAGGGAGTTGCGCAGGCCCGTCCTCGCGACGCGCTCACGCAGGGCCGCCCAGCGCTCCGGCCAGGTGAACTCGACACCGTAGTGGTCGGGGTGCAGCACACCGCGCGCCGTGCGCGTCTTCTCCCAGGCCGGCAGCGGGCCCGTGCGCTCGGCGAGGTCGGCGGAGGCCTCGTACGCGGCGAGCATGACGCGCTCGGCGATCCGTGTGGACAGGGCCTTCGCCGCCGGGGAGTCGAAGGGCAGCCGCAGCTGGAAGAAGACGTCCTGGAGACCCATCGCGCCGAGCCCGACCGGACGCCACTTGGCGTTGGAGCGGCCCGCCTGCTCGGTCGGGTAGAAGTTGATGTCGACCACGCGGTCGAGGAAGGTGACGGCGGTGCGGACGGTCGCGTCCAGCCGCGCCCAGTCCATGTCGCCCGTCGCCCGGTCGACGAACGCGCCGAGGTTCACCGAGCCCAGGTTGCAGACCGCGGTCTCCTCGTCGTTGGTGACCTCCAGGATCTCCGTGCAGAGGTTGGAGGAGTGGATGACGTGGCCCGGCTCGGCCGTCTGGTTCGCCGTGCGGTTGGCCGCGTCCTTGAAGGTCATCCAGCCGTTGCCGGTCTGCGCGAGGGTGCGCATCATCCGGCCGTACAGGTCACGGGCGGCGATGGTCTTCTTCGCGAGGCCCTCCGCCTCCGCCCTGCGGTACGCGGCCTCGAACTCCTCGCCCCACAGGTCGACCAGCTCGGGCACGTCGGACGGGGAGAACAACGACCACTGCTCGTCGGCGTCGACCCGGCGCATGAACTCGTCCGGGATCCAGTGCGCCAGGTTCAGGTTGTGTGTACGCCGGGCGTCCTCGCCGGTGTTGTCGCGCAGCTCCAGGAACTCCTCGATGTCGGAGTGCCAGGTCTCCAGGTAGACCGCGGCCGCGCCCTTGCGCCGGCCGCCCTGGTTCACGGCGGCGACCGAGGCGTCCAGCGTCTTCAGGAACGGCACGATGCCGTTGGAGTGCCCGTTGGTGCCCCGGATCAGCGAACCGCGCGAGCGGATGCGGGAGTACGACAGGCCGATGCCGCCTGCGTGCTTCGAGAGGCGGGCCACCTGGTGGTAGCGGTCGTAGAGGGAGTCCAGCTCGTCCAGCGGGGAGTCGAGGAGGTAGCAGGACGACATCTGGGGGTGTCGCGTACCGGAGTTGAAGAGCGTGGGGGAGGAGGGGAGGTAGTCGAGGCGGCTCATGAGCCCGTAGAGCGCGGCGACCTCGTCGAGGGCGCGGACGCCCGCCTGCTCGTCGGCCCCCGTCTCCTCGGCGAGGCCGGCGGCGACCCGCAGCATGAAGTGCTGGGGCGTCTCGAGGACCTTGCGGGTGAGGGGGTGCCGGAGCAGATAGCGGCTGTACAGGGTGCGCAGGCCGAAGTAGCCGAAGCGGTCGTCGCCCGCCGGGTCGATCAGGGCGTCGAGGCGGTCGGCGTGGGTGCGGGTGAACTCGGCCGTGCGGTCGGCGACGAGGCCCTCACGGTGCCCCACGGCGATGGACTCGGTGAACGTCGTGACGCCCTGCGAGGCCGCCTCGGCACGGATGCCGATGGCCAGCAGCCGGGCGGCCAGTCTCGAGTAGGCGGGGTCCTCGGAGATGAGACCCGCGGCCGCCTCCGTGGCCAGCTCGCGCAGCTCCGCGACCATCTCGGCGGAGGACGCGCGCACCGACCGGCCGCGCAGCGCGGCGGCGGCGACCCGACCGGGGTCGGCGTCGGGGAGGTCGGCGGTCAGCTCGGTCAGGGTCCGCAGCAACGCGGTACCGGGAGCGTCGGTCTCCGTCGCCGGGGCGGCCGGCACCGGCTCGGCTGGAACCGGCTCGGCTGCAGCCAGGTCGGCTGACACCGGATCGGCTGGCGCGATGGTCACGTGGGGCTCTCCCTCGCTCGGCTGGAGGCCCTGCGGAGGGCAGGCGGCAGCACACGAGCGCACGGGGGCGTCGCGTCCACCGGCCCATTCCACGAGGCCCGGACGTCAGGGCACCCGGACCGGACGGCCGGGCGCACTGTCGGCAGGTGTTCGGACTGAACAGGCGTGCGCACATGGTGAGGTGTGCACGCAAGTACACCGTTGCGGGACAGTTCCGGATTCACACCGGATTCCCCTGCGGCGACAGCGAGCATGAGCATACATCTAGTGCTGGGGCGCGATGTCACCCCCACATGTTGTGTCGCCTACGGCTTCGCATGGTGTCAGAGCGTCAGCTCATGAGCGGCTCTCCTGATCGTGATGTCCATGCGTCGCAGTGTGCACGAGCGGCGGCTCGGCGCGGCGGCGGTTGTCCACAGGGGGGTGCCGCCGGTCGGACAATCGGATCTCGTCAGGCTGTCGCCGGCCACCTGGGCAGCGTCGCCACGAAGTCCTGGGTGAAGTCCCGCGTGCCCGGGCCCAGCGCGACCCGGCCGGTGGCGCGCAGGCGGGCGGTCAGGCCGGGGGACTCGGAGTAGTAGACGCGTCGGGCGGCGGTCGGCACGAACACGGTCTGGCCGCGGGTGAGTTCGCTCGTGCACTCCACGACGACGGCCCCGTCGGCGGCCTCGACGAACGCCTCGTCGCCGCAGACACCCACCGCCAGCGGGTCGTGCAGTGGGCAGGTGCCGTCGCCGCCGTGGCGGGCGTAGGCGTCCATGTAGGTGCGCATCAGCCGGGCGGCGAGGGCCGTGCCGGGGCCCGCGGCCTCCAGCGCGGCGAGGTCCGCCGGGCGGAACAGCCAGCGGTGCGAGGCGTCCAGGTCGACCATGGTGAACGGGATGCCGGAGGAGAGCACGATCTCGGCGGCGTCCGGGTCGGCCCAGATGTTGAACTCGGCGACCGGGGTGAAGTTGCCCGGCACCTGGGCCGCGCCGCCCATGAACACGAACTTGCGGACCCGGTGGGCGAAGTGCGGGTCCTCCAGGAGGGCGATGGCCACGTTGGTGAGGGGGCCGGTGGCGCAGACCGTCAGCTCGCCCTCGTGCTGCCTCGACAGGCGGAGCAGGGCCTGGGCGGACGACTCCGTCGGGTGGGGGGCCGTCGAGTCGGGGAGGGTCTCGTCGCCGAGGCCCGCGGGGCCGTGGAAGGCGGATGCCTCGCGGTAGGGGAGGCGGGAGAGGGGGCGGCCGGCGCCTCTGTGGACCGGGATGTGGGGGTCGATGCGGAGGGCTCTCGCCAGGGCGCGGGCGTTGGCGTACGTCGCCTCGGCGGGGAGGTTGCCGCCGGTGGAGGTGTACGCCTTGAGGTCCCACAGGCCGGTTCCCAGCAGGTACTGGAGGGCTACGGCGTCGTCGATACCGGGGTCGCTGTCCAGGACGATCGGGGGGCGAACGGTCACCGCTTCAGCGTAGCCGGACGTTTTCCGCCCCCGCCGCCCCTACCCGTCCCATCCCCAGGGGCTGCGCCCCTTCGACCCCAGGCGTCCGTCCGGTGGGGCTTCTCGCGCAGTTCCCCGCGCCCCTTAAGAAGTCATCTCATTTGGTGTTCGCGGGTGGGCTGTTGGTCGTGGTGGGGATCGTTGAGCGGCTGGTGCCAGACGAGTTGTGGGTGCTGTTCCAGCGGGTGGTGCCGGAGGCGCCGTCGCGGCCTCAGGGCGGTGGGCCATGAGTTTGCTGAGCTCCGCCACCGCCTGGTCGCGCTCGACCCCGTCCAGGTCCTCCAGCGGTGTCTCGATCCGGCTCTGCCAGACGGCCTCGTGCCGCACCCGGAGCCGCTCCACCTAGTCCTGGCCGGCCGTCGACAGTTCGGACGCGCTGCGGCCCAGCCGCTCCAGCTCACGGCTCTCCCGCACCGCGTCCCCACGCCCGAACCACTCGGCGACCCGGCCCCGAAAACCGTTCCACAGGTCAGTCCCCGCTGCCTGGACCACTGCCAGATCCGCCCGCCGCCGCTGCCGCCGATACCAACTCGTCCAGCATGGCGCCTCTTTCAACTCCCGTGGCCCTGCGGGCATTACGACCCTGGCGCGCGAAGGGCGCCCGCGGAGGGAACTCGCACCTGGTCGGTGCCCGGCAAGGTCGACGCCTCGATGGCGTCAGCCGCTGCGGTACGGAGCAGCCCAGCGCCGCGTGGGACCACCTCGCCTCGGTAGTCCCCTGAGCCGGTCCCCGCCCCGTCTCCCGGCCCTCTCCGCCGCGTTGGGTACGTCCTGCTTGCTTTGTGGGCTCACCTCGACCTAATATCGTCATCGTGACGATAACCGCTCAGTGGTCCCCGCTCCCTGCAGGCATCGACTCCAGGGGCTTCGAGTCCCTCCGCGGACTCGAAGCGCGCAAGTACGTGGCCCGCGGCCCCGCCGTCCACCTCAATGCGCTGCCCGCGGCCGTTCCGGGCTGTGGGGCCCACGGCCACGTTGGGATCGGCGACGGCCTCAGCACGGAGAAGTGATCATGTTCGAAATGCCGGTAAATCCCTTTGAGCTCTCCGAAGAAGCGCTGAGCCGAATATCTGCCGATGACTCATGGACCCCGATCGAATTGGAGATCCCAAAGGCCAACGCCAAGGTGATTCGCCATTTCCTCACTCCGGCCGAAGTGGAGGTGTTCGCGACCGAACTGGCCGCCCAGCGCTTTGCCCCGGTGGGCCGAGACGGCATTGCCGCCAACTATGCAGAGGGAGATCCGGTCGCTCATCTCCGCGCCACGGCCGAATCCACATCCCTGGCGGCAGAATTCTACCGCAGGCTGCGGACGCTTCTATCGCTTGAAGTGGGATCGGACGATCCGACGGATTCGGACGGAAGGCCCTGGAGGCCGGCGGCCGTCAATCCGCGTATGCGCTTCATCACGTACGAACACGGCGGATTCATTGTCCCGCACTACGATTCGCCCTATTTCGCTCCAGACGGAAGGCGCACTCTCCTGACGGTCGTCGTCTACCTGTCGTATGAGGCCGTGGGCGGAGAAACGCGGTTCATCGCCGATAAGCAGAACGATCTTCCCTTTGCGCAACGTGACTTCTCTGACTGGCCGCGGCTCGCGAAGCCTGAGGAAATAGTGAGTGCCCACCGCCCCGAACCGGGCGATGCGCTCCTCTTCTGGCATCGGACGCTTCACGACTCGGCCCCGCTTCTTGAGGGTACGAAAACAATACTCAGAACCGACGTGCTCTACGAGCCCGTAGATGTGCCTTGAGCAGCGGTAAGGCCACCGTCGCGTTGTCCCTCACCCCGGAGACCGACGTCCGGCACGCCGTGATCGCCCACCTCCGAGCCGGGCGGCATCGGGCCGTGCCCGCGGCCGGACATCGAATCCACTCGCACCGAACGGCAGGGAGAGCAGCATGACCAACGGGAGGATCCACACCGACTGGGTGGAGACGGTGTCTCAGGACGGCCTGCACCTGATGCAGACGCGCTTGGAGGTGAGAGTTCCTACGTCCGAGGGTCGCAAGTTCATCACCTGCGGTCTGGCCCGGAAGACGTACGTGGTGAAAGACGGTATTGCCCATCGGGTTTCGTCCTACGCACTCGGCCGCGACCTGGGCAGCCCGGGCAACTACGACTTCGAGATCGTTTCTGCGACGGGGGGCCCTCCGATCCGGAGGTTCTTCTACCGGGACGGCGTGCCGGGCGAGATGTGCGAGGGCGCTGTGTTCGACGCGCATGAGGGGCTTGACGATGGCGAGTACATCGTCCGGATCGCGGCGGGAATGACGACCAGCTGGGACAGCGGGACGGGACAGAGCATCGAGCTCCATGTCCCGTGCCACGAGCTCGCATTCGTCGTGGTGGGATCCGCACCGCAGGAGGTGCGCGCGAGTACCGGCGGCCCGTGGACGGCGCGGCCCTCCGTGGAGATCCCCGTGGTCGATTGGCGCGATCAGCCCACGGCGGAGGCGGCATGGGAGGCCTACCTGAACGGGAGAAGAATCAGTCGGGATGCCTACGGGATCTTCTCCCCGCAGCATCTGATGAGGAATCAACGGGATACCGCTCTGAAGATTCTCCGGAGCGAGGGCTACGCCATACCGCGAACCCCGGAACCCGCCGGGACGCCTGGGACCTGGCGCCGCTGGGGTGGGGCATGGATGCCGGCCGATGTGCTCGCGGCCCTTCACACCGTGCCGGACGACACCGCGCAACGTGCGTGGTGTCAGGGAGCGAAGGAATCCCTGGACATCGCATGGGATATGCACCTCCTGTGGACCACCGACGTGTTCTGACCGGGCCCGCGCTCCGTCCACGACCACCGTGGCGGGCCGTCGGCAGTCACCCGGCACCGAGGTACCGAGTACCGGCCGCGGCCCGGGCGCCTCCGGCCTGACTGCCGGTCGCGGCCCGGGCGAGGATGTACGGCAGCACCAGAAGGTGCGCCCGCGAGGTTGCGCCAGCGCGGCATCTGCCACCGCATCGCCCGCAGGGGAATCGAGTCCTCGCAGCGGCTCGGACGCCACCGCTGGACCATAGAACGACCATGGCCTGGCTCGCCGGCTACCGCCGACTCCACCGCCGCGACGAACGCAAGGCCGAACGCTTCCTCACCTTCACCAGCCCGGCCCGCACTCTCATCTGCTACCGCAGACTCGCCACATGAGATGACCTCTAAGGGCCTGCGGCCCTTTCGGGGCGAAAAAGCAGGGGCGCCGCCCCGCTTTTTCAGGGGTGCGGGGAACTGCGCGATCAGCCCCACGGAGGCACCGCACGGCTAGGAGTTGTCGTCAAATGTCACGCCCACATCAGCAGGGCTGCGAGGGTGACGGCTGCTTGGTAGGACTCGGCGGTCTTGTCGTAGCGGGTGGCGATGCCGCGCCACTGCTTGAGGCGGTTGAAGCACCGCTCGACGACGTTGCGCCGCTTGTAGACCTGCTTGTCGAAGGCCGGCGGACGGCCGCCACGGCTGCCGCGCCGGAGCCGGTTGCGGATCTGGTCGGACCGTTCCGGGATGGTGTGCCGGATGTTCCGCCGTCGCAGCCAGCCGCGTATGGCTTTGGAGCTGTAGCCCTTGTCGCCGATGACGTGGTCGGGGCGGACCCGGGGCCGTCCCGGCCCCAGCCGGGGCACCCGGATCGCCTTCATCACGGCGGTGAACTGCGTGCAGTCGTTGGTGTTCCCGCCGGTGACGGTGAAGGCGAGCGGTCGCCCCACAGCGTCGCAGGCCAGGTGGATCTTGCTGGTCAGGCCGCCTCTGGACCGGCCGAGTCCCGGGGTGCGGAGCCCCCTTTTCGCGCTCCGGCCGCGTGCTGGTGGGCTCGGACGATCGTGGAGTCGACCGACACGAGCCACTCGATGTCCCCGGCCGCGTCGGCCTTGGCCTGGGCGGCCCGGAGCATGCGCTCGAAGGTGCCGTCCTTGGCCCACCGGCGGAAGCGGGTGTGCAGCGTGGCCCAGGAGCCGTACCGCTCGGGCACGTCCCGCCAAGCGGTCCCGGTACGGAACTTCCACACGATCCCGTTGAGCGCGGTCGTCCAACCGCTTCCTGCCCCGCAGCGACTCGGGCAGCAACGGCCGGACGAACTCCCACTCGGCATCCGACAGTTCATGGCGACGTATCACCCGACCATGATCCCCGACCGAAGATCATTTGACGACAGACCCTAGTGGCTGGTTCCTGCCGTCGCCGGAGGCAGTTCCACCTGGACGCCCGGGTCGCCGGCGTCCGCCGTGTAGTCCTGGGGGCTGGTCTCGTCGATGCCGTCGGGCGCCTTGGCGGCCCGCAGGACGAAGGTGAGGATCACCGTGACCAGGAGGTTCAGGACGAAGGCCGTGAGACCGATGTAGCCGATCTCGCCGATACCGGGGATCTCGGCGGACGAGCCGCCGAAGTGCTTCTGGGTCGGCGAGGCCACGCCGTACGCGGCGATCGTCCCGTACAGCATGCCGACCGCCCAGCCGGCGATGAGGGCCCAGCGGTGGAACCAGCGGGTGAAGAGGCCGCCAACGAGGGCCGGGAAGGTCTGGAGGATCCAGATGCCGCCCAGGAGCTGGAAGTTGATGGCGACGGTCTTGTCCATGGTGAGGACGAAGGCCAGCGCGCCCACCTTCACCAGCAGGGACACCAGCTTGGAGACCTTGGTCTCCTGCGCGGGCGTGGCGTCCGGCTTGATGAAGTCCTTGTAGATGTTGCGGGTGAAGAGGTTCGCCGCCGCGATGGACATGATCGCCGCGGGCACCAGGGCGCCGATGCCGATGGCGGCGAAGGCCACGCCCGCGAACCAGTCGGGGAACATCGTCTCGAACAGCTGCGGGATCGCCAGCTGCCCGTTCTGCACCTGGATGCCGGCCGCGATCGCCATGAAGCCCAGCAGGGCCAGCAGGCCCAGCATCAGGGAGTACAGCGGCAGGATCGTGGTGTTGCGGCGGATGACCTCACGGCTCCTGGACGACAGCGTCGCCGTGATCGAGTGCGGGTACATGAAGAGCGCCAGTGCCGAGCCGAGGGCCAGCGTCGCGTACGTCCACTGGTTGGCGTCGCCCGGGACGAGCGCGCCGCGCGGCTTGTCCGTCGCCGGATTGGTCTGGCTGTAGGCCTCGCCCGCCTTGGCGAAGATGTCGTCGAAGCCGCCGAGCTTGATCGGGATGTAGATGACCGCCACCGCGATGACGATGTAGATCAGGGTGTCCTTCACGAACGCGATCAGCGCCGGGGCCCGCAGGCCGGAGGAGTAGGTGTAGGCCGCCAGGACACCGAACGCGATCAGCAGCGGCAGGTCCTTGATGAACCAGTTGGTGTCCGCACCGCCGCCGACGCCCATCACGTCCAGAACGGCCTGGATGCCGACGAGTTGCAGGGCGATGTAGGGCATCGTGGCGAGGATGCCGGTCAGCGCGACCGCCAGCGACAGGCCCTTCGAGCCGAAGCGGCCGCGTACGAAGTCCGAGGTCGTCACATAGCCGTGCTTGTGGGAGACCGACCACAGCCGGGGCAGGAACGTGAAGATCAGCGGGTAGATCAGGATCGTGTAGGGCACCGCGAAGAAACCGGCCGCGCCCGCCGCGTAGATCGCCGCCGGC
This sequence comes from Streptomyces sp. NPDC034049, assembly GCF_055575575.1. Taxonomy (NCBI): domain Bacteria; kingdom Bacillati; phylum Actinomycetota; class Actinomycetes; order Kitasatosporales; family Streptomycetaceae; genus Streptomyces; species Streptomyces sp. NPDC034049. The sequence goes on along the minus strand of NZ_JBVISJ010000002.1, from coordinate 211,403 downwards.
ACGGCGACGAAGGTGTACGCGGTGTAGAGGTCGCCGCCCAGCAGGAACCAGGTGACCCAGGTGCCGAACGAGCGGCCGCCGAGGCCCCATTCGTCGAGGCTGTGCTCGTTGTCGGCCTTGCGCCAGCGCGCGGCCAGGAAGCCCATGACCGTGACGGCCAGGAAGAAGAAGATGAAGACGGCGAGTGCCACGCCGTTCACGCCGTCCTTCACTTCGCGACACCCCCGCCCTGTGTCTTGGACCTGCGGGCGCGCTGGTCGCGCTGCCACAGCACGTAGGCGGTGGCGGTGAGCGCGGTGGAGATGAGCACCCAGGCCATCTGGTACCAGTAGAAGAACGGGATGCCGACGAACGCCGGGTCCGTCTTGGCGTACGAGCCGACCCAGAGCATCGCCACGAACGGGGCGATCAGACACACGGCGATGACCACCCTGACAGGTGTCACCACCGGTGCCCCCGGTGGTCTCACTTCAGGTGCTTCTGACATGTCCGACTCCGTCCCCTCGCTGGTCACCTGCTGAGCGCGCAGGAAATCTAAGGGACGTGTTCCGTCGTACGGAACCCCCAGTCCGGGTATCGGATGCGGAGGTTGTGTGGAGTGGCGGGTGTTCGACGCAGGAGGGCTCCAGGTGGCTCAGTCCTGTGGCCGCTTGAGACGGGCCACGAACTTGTACCGGTCGCCCCGGTACACCGACCGCACCCACTCCACCGGCCGGCCTTCCTTGTCCAGCGAGTGCCGGGAGAGCATCAGCATCGGCAGGCCCACGTCCGTGCCCAGCAGCCCCGCCTCGCGGGGGGTTGCCAGCGAGGTCTCGATGGTCTCCTCGGCCTCGGCGAGCCGGACGTCGTACACCTCGGCGAGCGCGGTGTAGAGCGACGTGTACTTCACCAGCGACCTGCGCAGGGCGGGGAAGCGCTTGGCGCTCAGATGGGTCGTCTCGATCGCCATCGGCTCACCGTTCGCCATGCGGAGGCGCTCGATGCGCAGTACCCGGCCGCCCGCGGTGATGTCGAGCTGGCCCGCGAGCCTGTCGTCGGCCGTGATGTAGCCGATGTCCAGCAGCTGGGACGTGGGTTCCAGTCCCTGGGCGCGCATGTCCTCGGTGTACGAGGTGAGTTGCAGCGCCTGGGAGACCTTCGGCTTGGCCACGAACGTGCCCTTGCCCTGGATGCGCTCCAGCCGCCCCTCGACCACCAGCTCCTGCAGCGCCTGGCGCACGGTCGTCCGGGAGGTGTCGAACTCGGCGGCCAGGGTGCGCTCGGGCGGTACCGGGGTGCCGGGCGGAAGCGTCTCGGTCATGTCGAGCAGGTGCTTCTTCAGGCGGTAGTACTTGGGCACGCGTGCGGTACGGACGGTCGCCCCGTTCTCGTTCTCCGCACTGCTGACGTCGGTGCTCATGCTCCGCCTTCCCGGCTCCTCGTGGCGTGATCCCTCTGTATACCTCTGCGCGCCCCGCTGGTCTAGTCCACGGAGGAGTCTCCGCCGGTCCACCTCGGGAGGGTGCAGTGGTCTACCCGAAGAGTGTGGCTCAACCGCGCGGTTTTCGCTGGCTTATTACATAAAGGTTCCTGCATATGTAGGTCGCATAACGGCTGGTGGGAGGGGGTTCGAGCACCCTTGACACAGCGAATGGTCTGAGCCAAGCTCCGGCGTACTGGTCTACACCATTGGTCCAGGTCCTGGCCCCATGGGCGGTACGTCTGTCACCGCGGGGAGCAGGGGGGTTTGTGGCATCCCTGAGCAATGGCATCCCTGAGGAGGGTGGCGTGAAGAGGAAGCTGACGACCGCGATCTGTGTCGCGGGCATGATGGTCTCCATCGCGGCGTGCGGGGGCGGCGAGGACAAGAGCGCGGACACGGGGGCGGACACCAAGGAGCTGACGGTCTGGCTCACGGTCGACGCGCAGAACAACTGGCCGGAGCTGGTCAAGGCCGCCGACGCGGCGATCGAGAAGAAGCACCCCGGCATCACGATCACGCACGAGTACTACGGCTGGCCCGACAAGAACGCCAAGCTCGACGCCGTCCTCGCCACCGACAAGGCCCCCGACGTGGTCGAGATGGGCAACACGGAGATGCTCGCCTACATGGTCAAGGGCGCCTTCGCCCCCCTCGACCAGGCGAAGTTCGACAACGCTGACGCCTGGCTGGACGGCCTCAAGGCCTCCGTCACCTACGAGGGCAAGACCTACGGCGTCCCGTACTACGCCGGTGGCCGCGTCGCCAACTGGCGCAAGGATGTCTTCGCCGCCGCGGGCGTCAAGTCCCCGCCGAAGACGTACGACGAGCTGACCGCCGCCCTCGACAAGGTGCAGAAGAAGCAGGGCGACAAGTTCAGCGCCTGGTACCAGCCCACCCGCGACTGGTACGCGGCCATGTCCTTCGTCTACGACGCCGGCGGCTCCATAGCCGTCGAGTCCGGCGGCAAGTGGAAGGCCGACCTCTCCTCGCCGGAGTCCGTCAAGGGCCTGAAGGAGTTCAAGAAGGTCGTCGACAGGTACATGCACGGCGACAAGACCAAGGACGAGTCCGACCGGTACATCGTCTACGGCCAGGGCAAGTCCGGCATGATCTTCGCCCCCGCATGGGAGGGCGCGACCGCCGCGGCCAAGGAGAACGACAAGACCGGCAAGCTCGAGGGCAACGTCGAGAACTTCGTGATGCCCGGCCCGTCCGGCAAGAACCTGCCCGTCTTCCTCGGCGGCAGCGACCTGGCCGTCCCGGTGAAGTCCGACGCGCAGACCGTCGCCGCCGAGTGGATCAACGCTTTCACCGGGCCCGCCGGGCAGAAGGGGTTGATGGAGAAGGGCAACCTGCCCAACAACAAGACCGACCTCGCCACGCTGAAGGACGACCCGGCGACGGCGGTCCCGGCCACCGCGGCGGAGTCCAACTGGTTCGTGCCGATGGCACCGGGCTGGGGCCAGGTCGAGAAGGCGCAGATCCTGCAGACGATGCTGCAGTCCATCGGCACCGGCAAGCAGTCGGTCGAGGACGCCGCGAAGAAAGCGGACGCGGCGATCGACAAGGTCATCAACAACGAGTGAGGTGACCCGCCGACCGGGCCCGGCCGTGGTGGCCGGGCCCGACGGGGGTGCCGCATCGGCTCGGCCGGTGGGGCCCCGGGTCCGGCCGGTGAGTGCCACAGGGCCGGCCGGTGGGCGATTGACGAAAGTGCCGCGATGGGGTGTCGGGTTCGGTGCCGGTACGTCGTGGCTGGTCGCGCGGTTCCCCGCGCCCCTTCGGGGCGCTTGCTGCCGACCCCTCCTTCATCTGCTTAGGAGTGCGCGATGAGTGCCGCAGACACGACTGCCCCCGCGAAGGTGCCGCCCGCGCGGCCGGGGCCACCGCCACCGTCGGCGGCCCCTGAACGGCCCGCCAAGAAGCGGACGTCCAGCGGAGCCGCTGTGCCCTGGGCCCTGCTGGCCCCCTGTCTGCTGATCCTCGCCCTCGTCCTCGGCTACCCGCTCGTCCGGCTGGCCACCCTGTCCTTCCAGGAGTTCGGCCAGTCCCAGCTCTGGGGGTTCAAGCCGGCGGAGTCCGTCGGCTTCGGCAACTTCGCCCAGGTGCTCGGCGACGGCGAGTTCTGGGCGGTCGTCGTCCGCACCATCGTCTTCGCCGCCGCCTGCGTCGTCTTCACGATGGTCATCGGCATGGCGATCGCCCTGCTGCTCCAGCGGGTCTCCGGCTGGGTGAAGACGCTCATCAACATCGCGCTCGTGGCGAGCTGGGGCATGCCGATCATCGTGGCCACCACCGTCTTCAAGTGGCTGTTCGACTCCGACTACGGCATCTTCAACGCGCTCCTCAGCAAGCTCCCCGGCGTCGACATGATCGGCCACAACTGGTTCGCCAGCGGACCCGAGGGCCTGGCCGTCATCACGCTGCTGGTCGTCTGGGGCGCGGTGCCGTTCGTCGTCATCACCCTCAGCGCCGGACTCACCCAGGTCCCCAAGGAGTTGGAGGAGGCCGCCCGCCTCGACGGCGCCGGTTCCTGGGGCGTCTTCCGCTATGTCACCCTCCCCATCCTCAAGCCCATCATCGTGATGCTCACGACCCTCTCCGTCATCTGGGACATGGGCGTCTTCCCCCAGGTCTTCGTGATGCGCAACGGCCACCCGGAGGCCGAGTTCCAGTTGCTCACGACCTACTCGTACGACAAGGCGTTCGTGGTCAACGACTACGCGCAGGGCTCCGCGATCGCCCTGCTCACCGTGCTGCTGCTGCTCGGCGTGATCGGCGTCTACATGCGCCAGATGCTGAAGATCGGAGAGGTCGAATGAGGACTGCCCCCGTCTCCGGTCCCCGGAGGTCCAAGCTCGGCTGGAACCTCCTCGGTCTGTTCGTCTTCGTCACGGCCGGCTTCCCCGTCTACTGGATGCTCAACACGGCGTTCAAACCGGCGAAGGACGCGATCGACCCGGACCCGAGCCTGCTGCCGACGTCGATCACCTTCGCCAACTTCGGCCGGGCGCTGGACATCGCCGACTTCTGGGGCCCGGTCGGCCGCAGCCTCGTCGTCTCCCTCACGGTCGTCGTGATCGGCATCGCCGTCGGCATGCTGGCCGCCCTGGCCATCTCCCGCTTCGCCTTCCGCGGCCGCAAGGTCGTCATCGTCGGCATCCTGGCGGTGCAGATGGTCCCGCTGGTCGCCATGATCATCCCGGTCTTCCTGCTGCTGAACGACCTCGGCCAGTACGACCGTCTGACCGGCCTGATCATCACCTACCTGACCTTCATCCTCCCGTTCACGGTGTGGACCCTGCGCGGCTTCATCGTCAACATCCCGCGCGAGCTGGAGGAGGCGGCCATGGTCGACGGCTGTTCCCGCACCACCGCCTTCATCCGCGTGGTGTTCCCCCTGCTGGCCCCCGGCATGGTGGCGACCTCGGTCTACGGCTTCATCCAGGCCTGGAACGAGTATCTGTACGCCCTGATGCTGATGAGCCAGCAGAACCAGACCGCGACCGTCTGGCTCGGCAACTTCACCACCAAGCACGGCACCGAATACGCCCCGATGATGGCCGGCTCCACCATGATGGCCGTGCCGATCGTCGTCCTCTTCCTCCTCGTCCAGCGCAAGATGGCCGCGGGCCTCACCGCGGGCGCCGTGAAGGGATAACCGACCCTGATGTCACCGACGACGTTCGCCACCGGCTCGCCCGGTTCCCCGTCCGGACAGGACGGGCTCACACGGGACGCGCTGACGGTCCTCCAGCCCGGTTTCACCGGCACCACCGCCCCAGACTGGCTGCTGCGCCGCCTCGGCGAGGGACTCGCCTCCGTCGGTCTCTTCGGCCGCAACATCGTCTCGCCCGGACAACTCGCCGCCCTCACCGCACAGTTGCGCGCCGAGCACGAGGACGTCCTGGTCGCGATCGACGAGGAGGGCGGCGACGTCACCCGCCTGGAGGTCCGCACCGGCTCCTCCTTCCCGGGCAACCACGCCCTGGGCGCCGTCGACGACGTGGACCTCACCCGGCAGGTCGCTCACGCCCTGGGCCGCCGTCTGGCGGAGTGCGGCGTCAACTTCAACTGGGCCCCGTCGGCCGACGTGAACGCCAACCCGTCCAACCCCGTCATCGGGGTCCGCTCCTTCGGCGCCGACCCCGGCCTGGTCGCCCGCCACACGGCCGCCTACGTCACCGGTCTCCAGGCAGCGGGCGTCGCCGCCTGCACCAAGCACTTCCCGGGGCACGGCGACACCGCCGTCGACTCCCATCTCTCCCTGCCCCGCATCGACGCGGACCGCTCGCTCGTGGACACCCGGGACCTGGCCCCCTTCCGGGCCGCCATCGCCGCCGGGTCGCGCGCCATGATGAGCGCCCACATCCTGGTCCCGGCCCTCGACCCTGAGCTACCGGCAACGTTGTCCGGCCCCATCCTCACCGGCCTCCTCCGCGACGAACTGGGCTACGACGGCCTCATCGTCACCGACGGCATGGAGATGCAGGCCATCGCCGGCACCTACGGCATCGAACACGGCAGCGTCCTCGCGCTCGCGGCCGGGGCCGACGCGATCTGCGTCGGCGGCGGCCTCGCCGACGACGAGACCGTCCGCCGTCTCCGCGACGCCCTCGTCACCGCCGTCCGCACCGGCGAACTCCCCGAGGAACGCCTCGCCGACGCGGCGAACCGGGTCCGGGCACTGGCACGGTGGACACGATCGGCCGCTGGGGGAGCGGACGGCTCCGACGGGACGCCGCCCGAGCCCCTCGGGGAGACCGAGATCGCCGGGGGCATCGGCCTCGTGGCGGCCCGCCGCGCCCTGACGACGACCTACGCGGAGCCCTACGACCCGCCCACCCAGCCCGTGTACGTCGCGGCCTTCACCCCGGTGGCGAACATCGCCGTGGGCGACGAGACCCCCTGGGGCGTCGGCGCGGAACTGGCCCGCCTCCTCCCCGGCACCGAGACGGGCACCTTCGCCGGCGACAGCGCCGGCGCCTCCGCTCTCGCGGTCGCGGGCACCCGTCGGATCGTCGCCGTCGTCCGCGACGAACACCGCCACCCCTGGATGACGGCCGCCCTGGACGTCCTCCTCGCCACCCGCCCGGACACGGTCGTCGTGGAGATGGGCGTCCCCCAGTCCCCACCCCGAGCCGCCCTCCACATCGCCACGCACGGCGCGGCCAGGGTCTGCGGCAGAGCGGCCGCGGAGATCATCGCGGGGGCGCGCTAGCGACGGGGGCGCGAGCGGCGCACGACTCGAGTCGTGCCGGTACGGACGCACGCCCGACACCGGCGGCGCCGAAGCGGCGCGGCCTCGGCAGAGCCTCCGGAGCCTCCGGAGCCTCCGGTACGGCGGCGGGTCCCCCCGGCCACCACCCGCGACGGCCCGCCCCCACCCCCACACATACATCGGCGCCACAGCCCAGCTCACCGGGCCGTGGCGCCGATGGCGCGCTCCTGGCCGACTAGATCCCCTGCCAGTCGGGCTTGTTGGCGTACGTGTGCCGGAAGTAGTGCGCCAGCTTCAGCTTCGATGCGGCGCCCTCGTCCACCACGACGGTCGCGTGGCGGTGGAGCTGCAACGCCGACGCCGGGCACACCGCCGCCACCGGCCCCTCCACGGTCGCCGCGACGGCGTCCGCCTTGCCCTCGCCCGTGGCGAGCAGCACCAGGTGCCGGGCCTCCAGGATCGTGCCGATGCCCTGGGTGATCACATGGTGCGGCACCTGGTCGATGTCGCCGTCGAAGAAGCGCGCGTTGTCGATCCGGGTCTGCTCGGTGAGCGTCTTGATCCGCGTCCGGGAGGCGAGGGACGAGCACGGTTCGTTGAAGCCGATGTGCCCGTCGGTCCCGATCCCGAGCAGTTGCAGATCCACACCCCCCGCCTCGGCCAGCGCCCTGTCGTACGCCTCGCACGCCCCCGCCACGTCCTCGGCGGTGCCGTCGGGCCCCATGAAGGCGTCCATCCCGAGCCCCAGGGGGTCCAGCACTTCCCGCCGCAGGACCGAGCGGTACGACTCGGGATGCTCGGCCGGCAGCCCCACGTACTCGTCGAGCTGGGCGACCCGGGCCCGGGAGACGTCCACGGCACCGGAGCGCGCCTTCTGGGCCAGCGCCTGGTAGATGGGCAGCGGGGTCGACCCCGTGGCCACTCCGAGCAGCGCCTCGGGCTTGCGTCGGAGCAACTCCGCCATCGCCTCGGCTATGAGCTCGCCACCCGCCTTGGCATCCGGAACGATGACAACTTCCACGCTGGGCCTGCCGATCTGGAAAGTAAGGACGCAAGAGGACTCGACCGGAACCTGCGGGGTCAAGCACCTTTCATGTGGTGTAGACCAATCTAGCAGGGGTCGCTCCTTCTCCACAGAGGTCTGTGCGGGAGGCGGCGGCCGTGCGTGAGGCCGGTCACCGGGGCGGTGACGGTGTTCCCGGCCCGCGCCCGGGCGAAGCGGGCTACGCTGCCAGTGGGCCGTCCGTGGATGTCGGACGAGGAAGCAACAACAAACATCCGCCAACGCATGGACACAGGCAGTGGTCTAGTCAACAATGCGTGGTAGTGCATGTGATCGATCAGCGGCCAGCCGCCGGTGATCGCGCACCACGACAAGCCTCCGTCTTCCCCGCACAGGAAGGCGGACCGAGGACCCGGCGCTCTCTGCCCTGACTGCTCCGGATCCTCATCCTTCGGCCGACCGGGACCGCACACCCCACGGCCGTTGTTGCTCCGGGCTGCGGTGCCGGGAGGGCTGAGGGTCCCTCTCAGGCGCCGCGGCCCGCGGGTGTCTCCGGGCCCGTATCGGCCACACCTCCACCGTTTCGGGTCAAGTCCGTACCGCCAGGTACGCTCGCACACGTGCCCTCCATGAACGAACTCGTCCGCCAGCACACCGCCCTCAGCGACTCCGACCTGGAGTGGCTGCATCTGCTGGTGTCGGAGTGGCAGCTGTTGTCCGACCTCTCCTTCGCCGACCTGGTCCTCTGGGTCCCCACGCGCGACGGCACCCGCTATGTCTCCGTGGCCCAGATGCGCCCCAACACCGGCCCCACCTCCTACCAGGACGACATGGTCGGCCACCTGGTCCCGCGCGGCCGCCGGCCCCTGCTCGACGCCGCGCACGACGAGGGCCGGATCGTCCGCGAGGGCGATCCGGAGTGGCGCGAGGAGGTGCCCGTACGGGTCGAGTCCATCCCCGTGCGCAGGGAGGGGCGCGTGCTCGGCGTCATCGCGCGCAACACCAATCTGCTGACCGTGCGGACCCCGAGCCGCCTGGAGCTGACGTATCTCCAGAGCGCCTCCGACCTGGCCCAGATGATCGCCGCGGGTGCGTTCCCCTTCCCCGACCAGCAGGTCGACATGGACGCCTCACCGCGCGTCGGCGACGGGCTGATCAGGCTCGACGCCGACGGCATCGTCCAGTACGCCTCCCCGAACGCCCTCTCCGCCTACCACCGCCTCGGCCTCGCCGCCGACCTGGTGGGCTGCCACCTCGGCCGTACGACCGCCGAACTCGCCCCTTCTCGGGGGCCGGTGGACGAGGCGCTCGCGAAGCTGGCGAGCGGGTGGGCGCCGCGCGAGTTCGAGATCGAGTCCGGCGACGGGGTGATCCAGTTCCGCGCGATCCCGCTCAAGCCCAAGGGGCCGCGCATCGGTTCGCTGGTGCTGCTGCGGGACGTGACCGAACTGCGGCGCCGCGAGCGCGAGTTGATCACCAAGGACGCGACCATCCGGGAGATCCACCACCGGGTGAAGAACAACCTCCAGACCGTGGCCGCGCTGCTGCGACTCCAGGCCCGGCGCATCGAGTCCGAACGCGGCCGGGAGGCCCTCGAAGAGGCCGTACGGCGGGTCGGGTCGATCGCGATCGTGCATGAGACGCTGTCCCAGAATCTGGACGAGCGGGTGGAGTTCGACGAGATCGCCGACCGCGTGCTGGCGATGGTCGCCGAGATCTCACCGGGCAAGGTCGCCGGCCGGCGCACCGGACGGTTCGGCATCCTGGACGCGGAGGTCGCCACCCCCCTCTCCATGGTCCTCACCGAGATCCTGCAGAACGCCCTCGAACACGGTTTCCGCGAGGGCGACACCGGCACGGTCGAGGTCTCGGCCGTGCGCGGCGGCACCACCACCAAGGACACCCGGCTGCTCGTCACCGTGCAGGACGACGGCGTCGGCCTCCCCGAGGGCTTCGACCCGCACCGCTCGGGCAACCTCGGCCTGCAGATCGTACGGACGCTGGTGGAGGGGGAGTTGGGCGGCACCTTCGACATGGTCCCGGCGCCGGAGCGGGGCACCCAGGTGATCCTGGACATCCCGGTGCGGGCCCAGAAGTAGCGGGAGTACGGCGATCGCGCCGGCCGGGACACCACGGCCGGCGTACGGGAATCGACACCCAGCCTCTTCGCGCCGGCAACGTCACGAGGGCCTTCGTGCCGGAGACAGCGCCGAGCCCCGGACCATCGTGTGGTCCGGGGCTCGGGCTCGTGGCTGATTAAGCGCACCGGGGGCACTGCGCGCTGCGGCTCGGGGGCGGGAGAAGCGCACTCGCTGTGCGCGCCGCCAAGCTCAGGCTATTGCTGGGTGGGATATCAGGCGGATGCCTGACGGGCCCGGTTGCGGGCGGCGCGGCGCTTCATGGCGCGGCGCTCGTCCTCGCTGAGACCACCCCAGACGCCGGAGTCCTGGCCGGACTCAAGCGCCCACTGCAGACACTGCTCGATAACCGGGCAGCGACGGCAGACAGCCTTGGCTTCCTCGATCTGCAGCAGCGCAGGACCGGTGTTGCCGATGGGGAAGAAGAGCTCGGGGTCTTCCTCGCGGCAAACGGCGTTGTGACGCCAGTCCATGGCTGCTACCTCTCCTTGGTATTACATGCACGTTAGCTTGTGAATGTGAACGCTTTCACGAATCCCTCAACAAGTGAAGGGCCGATCACCAGACGGACTGGTGTGGTCCTGTGGATTGAGGAGGGGTTCTGGCGCTTGCTTGAGCCGGTGTTGCGGGCTGTCCCGAGCGCCACGTAGAGACTCGCAAACCTCAGCGGCGGATACAACCCCTTCCGGAAAGTTTTTTTTGATTCCTCGGTGTCGACTGTGTCACAGCCGTACTTCCATGGGGTGGATCCTGGCCTAAACGTTCGAGTGGAAGGACTTTTGCCCGTTCCGCTCACACAATCACACGCAGTGCACGGCGTACGCCTGTGAACGTCACGCTCGTACGCAGCCCGAGGTGGTCGCCGTCCATCTGGAGGGGGAGGGGGGCCTTCGAATGCAAGGTGAAGTCGGTCAGGTCATGCAGGGTGGTGGCGTGCTTACCCTGGGGTCCGCGCTCGGGGGACGAAGTGAGCAACTGTGTGCCATATCGGGCGAGCGCGGGCGTCGACATGCGGCTGAGACCGAGCACGTCGAGACCTTTATCGAACGAGGCCTTAGGCGACGCGTACACCGGGCGATTGCCGAGAAACGTCCACGGGGACGTGTTGCAGACTATGGACAGCACAAGATCGGAAATCGGGTTCTCGCCGGCCCGCTCCAAAGTGATCGTGCCGAGCCTGCGGTGGGGCTCTTCCAGAAACTGCCGGAAAGCCTGACGCAGGTAAAGGGCGTGTGTGGATTTCCGTCCGCGTTCCCGCTGTTGCTCGACCCGGCCGATCACACCCGCGTCGAATCCCAGGCCGGCGCAGAACGTGAACCAGCGGGACGGCACCGCCTCGTCCTCCGTGCCCGGGGTGCCCGAGGCCATGCCCAGGCCGACCGTGCGCTCCCGGCTCTCGCGCAGTGCGTCGAGCAGGACGCCGGTCGCCTCCACGGCGTCGTTGGGCAGGCCGAGGGCGCGGGCGAAGACATTGGTGGAGCCGCCGGGGACCACGGCGAGACGGGGGAGGCGGTCGGGGTCCGGGCCGTGGTGCAGCAGGCCGTTCACAACCTCGTTGACCGTGCCGTCGCCGCCGAGCGCGACGACCAGTTCGATGTCGCCCTTGCCCTCCGCGGCCTGGCGGGCGAGGTCGCGGGCGTGCCCCCGGTACTCGGTGGTCACCGCCTCCAGCTTCATCTCGCTCGCCAGAGCGTGGATCAGCACATCGCGCGTACGTGCGCTTGTGGTGGTTGCCGCCGGGTTGACCACGAGAAGTGCACGCATGAGTTGCAGGGTACCTACTGGGTGGTACCCGGCCCATACCGAGGTGCGGATCAAGGGGGAGATCAGGTAGTGACGATGAGCACGTGGGGGCGCGCGGACGCGGGGTGCGTGCCCGGCACCGGGGGCGGAGGGGGCGAAAGGGCGAGGGCTACCCTTCAGGGGTGAGCCCTGAGCAGACCCCCATGCCGGACACCTCCGACGCCGAGCACCGCCCCGGGCGGCTGACCGCCGCGGCCGCGCTGGCCGCGCTGGAGGGGGTGGCTCTGCTGGTGGGCGGCGGGGCCATGCTCGTCGTCGGCCTCACCGGTGACTCGGACGACCTGAGCACCGGCGTCACCGGCGGCATCACCCTCATCGCGCTGGCCCTGCTGCCGCTGATCGCCGCGCGCGGCCTGCTGCTGCGGCGGAGCTGGAGCCGGGGCCCCGCCGTCATCACCCAGATCATGGCGCTGCCGGTGGCCTACAACCTGCTGCGCGCCGACAGCGTGGCGATCCCGGCGGGCATCGCCCTGGCGGTGATCGCGGTCTCCGCCCTGGTCCTGCTGATCAACCCCGCCACGACCCGGGCCCTCGACATCCAGGGCCCCGGTCACACCCAGGAACCGAAGGGGTAACGGCCGGACGGTCACGGAGGTGCCCGGCCACCCCCGGGAACCGAGGAGTCCGGGCGCCGGCGGGTTCGCTCCCGGCCGCTCCCCGCTACTCCTCGACCAGCAGCTTCTCCCGCAGTTGGGCCAGGGTCCTCGCCAGCAGTCGGGAGACGTGCATCTGGGAGATGCCGACCTCCTGGGCGATCTGCGACTGGGTCATGTTGCCGAAGAACCGGAGCAGCAGGATCCGCTTCTCGCGCGGCGGGAGATCCTCCAGCAGCGGCTTCAGCGACTCCCGGTACTCGACGCCCTCCAGCGCCTCGTCCTCCGCGCCGAGCGTGTCCGCGACGGCCGGGGACTCGTCGTCGGTGTCGGGGACGTCCAGCGAGAGCGTGGAGTACGCGTTGGCCGACTCCAGGCCCTCCAGGACCTCCTCCTCGGAGATGGCCAGCTTCTCGGCCAGCTCGTGCACCGTCGGGGAGCGTCCGTGCTGCTGGGACAGCTCGGCCGTGGCCGTGGTGAGCGCGAGCCGCAGCTCCTGAAGCCGGCGCGGCACCCGCACCGCCCAGCCCTTGTCGCGGAAGTGCCGCTTGATCTCGCCGACGACCGTCGGGGTCGCGTACGTGGAGAACTCCACCCCACGGTCCGGATCGAAACGGTCCACCGACTTGATCAGGCCGATGGTGGCGACCTGGGTCAGGTCGTCCAGCGGCTCGCCGCGGTTGCGGAACCGGCGCGCGAGGTGCTCCACGAGCGGCAGATGCATCCGGACGAGCCGGTTGCGCAGCTCCGCGTACTCCGCACTGCCGTCCGGCAGGGCGCGCAGCTCCACGAACAGGGCGCGCGCCCCGGTGCGGTCGTGCTGTGCGCTGCGCACGCTCTGCGCGCCCGCCTCGTCGTGTCGCTCGTGCTCGCTCATAGTCCCGCCCGCCGTCACCGTTCCCCCAGCCCTCGACTGTGCTCGAGCGGGGGAGGCCCCAGTCCGTCCTCGTGAGGACGTGGTGCTCCGTAGGGCACCCTCCGGATCCCGTTGCCCGTCGGAGGGTGCCTCGTCGTCGGACGGCTCCGCCCACCGAGACGCTCCGGCCGCCGCCGAGGACTCGTCCTCCGGGTGCGGCCGGGCCTGCTCGGGGATGCCGTCGACGCCGTCCGCCAGATGCGCCGGCCCACTCGGACCGCCGTCGTCCTCCGCGGGAAGTTCCCGTGTGCCGCGTTCTTCGTCCCGCACCGGCCCGTCCCCGTTCCTCACGCCGGCCCGGGTCCCGCGCCGCGCTGTTTGTAGAGGCTGATCGAAACGGTTTTGTCGTCGGCCACCGCGGAGGAGACCTTGCCCGCCAGGGCCGACAGCACGGTCCAGGCGAAGGTGTCGCGCGAGGGGGCGTGGCCGTCCGTGGTGGGGGCCGAGACCGTGACCTCCAGCGAATCGTCGACCAGACGGAAGACACAGCTGAGCACCGAGCCGGGCACGGCCTGCTGAAGCAGGATCGCGCAGGCCTCGTCGACCGCGATGCGCAGGTCCTCGATTTCGTCGAGGGTGAAGTCCAAACGGGCCGCGAGGCCGGCCGTCGCCGTACGCAGCACCGACAGGTAGGCACCCGCGGCCGGCAGCCGGACTTCCACGAAGTCCTGGGTCCCGGGCTCGCCTGCGATCTGGGACACCCTCACCTCCAAGGTGGTACAAGCTTTTTCGGGGGCCGAGGGTCGCCCCCCGGGGTAACGCGCTACGTGGTTCAGCGGTGACGCTATCGCGCTACCGAGCGCCGTGTCCTCGGGGTCCCGAGGACCCCACCCCATGCTGTCACTCATAGTAAGCCTATGAATACGCTCGGTGGCTAGAGGTCTGCGGGCCTCAAATAGGAAGAGCGCGCGCCGGATTGACGTACCCAGGCGCCGGACCGCCGAACCGTGTCACACGAGTACGTCGACGTGTCACGGGGTGACATGGTTCCGTCGTACGACGTCTCGGTCGTGTTCGTCAAACCAGTACATGGTCCACGAAGCACCAGCGCCAGGTCTCGCCGGGCTCGAACGTGCGCATGATGGGATGGCCGCTCTCCTTGTGGTGCCTGGTGGCGTGGCGCATCGGGGAGGAGTCGCAGCACCCCACGTGCCCGCACTCCAGGCACATCCGCAACTGCACCGGGTGGCTCCCGGCGGCCAGGCACTCCGGGCAGGTGTCGCTCAGCGGTTCGGGCTCGGGGTGCGGCAGCGCGTCCGTGTGCGTGCACTGTTTCATGATTGCCAGGTTACGACGGGCGCGCGGAACCTCGCGCGGAAACGAAGGCGGCGGAAGCGATGCACTTTTTGCCCTTGCTGTTGCTGGTCGCAGGGAGTGCGACGGTAGCCGGGGCCGCCCGGCGTACGCCGGTGCCCGCCCCGCTGCTGCTGGTCGCGGCGGGGCTCGTGGTGTCGTACCTGCCCGGAGTGCCCCACTACGAACTCGACCCCGAGATCGTCCTGCCGCTGATCCTTCCCCCGCTGCTGTACACCGCCGCCAGCGACAGCTCCTACCTCGACCTGCGGGCCCAACTGCGGCCCGTGGCCCTGCTGTCGGTCGGATACGTCCTCTTCGCGACCCTCGCCGTGGGCTGGGCCGCGTACCTGATCGTGCCCGGGATGCCGCTGACCGCCGCGCTGGTGCTCGGCGCGGTCGTGGCGCCGCCGGACGCGGTCGCGGCCACGGCGGTCGCCCGGCGGGTGGGGCTGCCGTCGCGGATCACCACGATCCTGCAAGGTGAGTCCCTGGTGAACGACGCGACCGCGATCACCGCCTACCGGGTGGCCCTCGCGGCCACCATCGGCGAGGGCGCGAGCTGGACCGGCGGGATCGTGGAGTTCCTGGTGGCGGCGGTCGGCGGCGTCGCGGTGGGACTGCTGCTGATGGTGCCCATCCACTGGCTGCGCACGCACCTCAAGGAGGCGCTGCTGCAGAACACCCTCTCCCTGCTGATCCCGTTCGTCGCCTACGGGCTGGCCGAGTGGGTGCACGCCTCCGGGGTGCTCGCCGTGGTCGTCGTCGGCCTCTACCTCGGCCACCGCAACTGGCAGGTCGACTTCGCCACCCGCCTCCAGGAGGAGGCCGTCTGGAAGATGGTCGCCTTCCTGCTCGAATCCGCCGTGTTCGCCCTCATCGGACTCCAGCTCCCGTTCGTCCTCGAAGGGCTCGGCGAGTACGAGGGGGCCCGCGCCACCTGGTACGCCGTGGCCGTCTTCCTCGTGGTGGTGGCGACCCGCTTCGTCTGGGTCTATCCGGCGACCTTCCTGCCGCGCATGGTGTCGCGACGCATCCGGGAACGGGAGGTCGACCCCACCTGGAAAGGACCGTTCGTCGTCGCCTGGGCCGGCATGCGCGGCGTCGTCTCACTGGCCATCGCCTTCTCGATCCCGCTCACCGTGCACGGCGGGGAGGACTTCCCCGAGCGGAACCTGATCCTCTTCCTGACCTTCACGACGGTCATCGGGACGCTCGTCATCCAGGGGCTGACCCTGCCGCCGCTGATCCGCTTCCTGAAGCTGCCGGGCCGCGACCAGCAGGCGGAGACCCTCGCCGAGGCCAATGCCCAGGCCCAGGCGTCCCGAGCGGCCGAGGCGCGGCTGGACGAACTCCTCGCGAACGAGAGCAACGAACTCCCGCCCCCGCTCGTCGAACGCCTTCGCACGGTCCTCGAGCGGCGGCGCAACGCCGTCTGGGAGCGTCTCGGCGCCGTGAACCCGGTGACCGGCGAGAGCGTCGACGACACCTACAGCCGCCTCTCCCGCGAGATGATCGGCGCCGAACGGGAGGTCTTCGTCAAGCTGCGGGACGGCAGGTACATCGACGACGAGATGCTGCGCACCCTGCTGCGAAGGCTGGACCTGGAGGAGGCGGCGGTCTACCGCGAGGCCTCCTAGGGAGTGTCCGGCGGGTCCTCGGGCGCGCGCTCCGGGAACGGGCGGCCCGTGATCACCGCCGCGAGTGTCGTCCCGCGCGGGAAGGCGCCCTCTCCCGCCAGGGTGACAAGTCCGTAGAGCAACTTGGCGACATAGAGATGCTCCATCGGGAGCACATGGCAGGTCTCGAAGTCGTCCGCGAAGGCGTCCAGTTCGGGCGAGGTCCGGGCGTAACCGCCGAAGTGGAAGCGGTCGTCGAGGCTCCAATTGCCGCGCGGACCGCCGAACGCCTTCTCCTGAAGCTGCCGTATCTCCTCGTCGAGGAAGCCGCCCTTGAGAACCGGAATACCGAGGGCGCGCTGGTCGGGGGCGAGTCCCGCGGCCAGTCCGGCGAGGGTGCCGCCGGTGCCGCAGGCGAGGGCCACCACGTCGGCCCGGCCGCGCAGCTCCGCGCCGAGGTCCTGACAGCCCCGCACGGCGAGGCTGTTGCTGCCGCCCTCGGGGACCACGTACGCGTCCTCCGCGTCGGCGGCCCTGAGCACGGCCGCCAGGGTGGCCGGGTCGGACTTGTGGCGATACGTCGATCTGTCGACGAAGTGCAGCCGCATGCCGTCCGCCGCACAGCGGGCCAGCGACGGGTTGAGGGGGCGGTCGGCCAGTTCCTGGCCGCGCACCACGCCCACGGTGGGCAGGCCCAGGAGGTGGCCGGCGGCGGCCGTGGCGCGCAGATGGTTCGAGTAGGCACCGCCGAAGGTGAGCAGTGGGCGGCCCGCCGCCGCGCGCAGGTTCGGGGCCAGTTTGCGCCACTTGTTGCCGACGAGCCGCGGGTGGATCAGGTCGTCGCGCTTGAGCAGCAGCCGCAGTCCGTGGCGCGCGAAGCGCTCGTCCGCGACCTCCTGGAGAGGCGACGGCAGCCTGGGGTCCAGGGCGGCGGTGGGGTCGTCCGAGGGGGAGGGCTGGCCGGTCACGTGCCCATTGTCGGACACATGACCGGTCGGCGTCGGGTGCGGCGTGGGCGGGCCTCATGTGAGGCGGTCCCGCACCCGCTCTCTCATGTGGGCCATGGTGAAGCCCCGCGGGTCGACCTTGCCGGGCTGCCATTCGAGGTGGCCGATCACGGACCGCTGGTTCCAGCCGTGATGGCGGCAGACAGCCGCGGAGACCCGCTCGATGGCGTCGAGCTGTGCCGCCGGCCAGGGGTCCTCGCCGTCGCCGAGGTTCTCGCACTCGAAGCCGTAGAAGTGACGGTTGCCGTCGGTGTTGGCCTCGTTGTCCTTGGGCAGCGCCTTCTCGGCGATCACGGCCCGCAGGACGTCGTCGTCGCCCAGACCGGCGTGGTTGGCCCGGCCGTAGCCGACGAGGTGCACCCGGCCGTCCTTGGTGATCACACCGTGGCACAACGGGCCGGGCAGGCCCGAGTACCCGTCACGGCAGATACGGACGGTGCGTTCGCTGCCGGATGTGACGGTGTGGTGGATCATCACGCCGTGGACGGGCCCCCACGGGCCCACATGGTTGCGGTTGTGATGTTCCCAGTCGCCGACCTCGACGACCCGGACGCCCTCGTTCCTGAGGACGGTGAGAAACCTGCTCGCGGACATGGGTGGGGCCATGGCCGACTCCTTCGTGCCGTGCGACGGCCGCTGGTCGTGGCCGCCTCGTAGGCACGCTTGTACCCCTGACTCCTGACAGGAGCCAGTCATCCGCGGGCTGTGCGAACCGATCCGGTCAGATTCGGCGAGGGCCCCGACGGGCGCACGCGTGGTCGACACATCCCGCGGAGATGCCCAGTCTTCAAAGATCCATTCCCGCTCTTTCGGGTAATAGCATCAGCACGCTCCGTGATGCAAGGCTGGATCGCGAGATCGGTGACCGCGATCAGTGCTGTCAGTGCATACCCGGAGGGGAATCCGAATGTCGGTAGGCGAAGAGGTTCGCTCGCAGCAGGACAGGCCGCAGCAGAGTCTCGGCACGGCCGCTGCCCGGAACCTGGCCACCACCACGAAGTCCACGCCCCAGATGCAGGAGATCAGCTCCCGCTGGCTGCTGCGCACCCTGCCATGGGTGAACGTGCAGGGCGGCACGTACCGGGTGAACAGGCGGCTCACCTACGCGGTCGGCGACGGCCGCGTCACCTTTGTGAAGACCGGCGACCGCGTCACCGTCATCCCCGCCGAGCTCGGCGAACTGCCGGCCCTGCGGACCTACGAGGACATCGACGTCCTGGGCGAACTGGCCCAGCGGTGCGAGCAGCGGGAGTTCGCGCCCGGCGACGTCCTGGCCGAATTCGGCAGCCAGGCGCAGGAGGTGTTCCTGCTCGCGCACGGCAAGGTCGAGAAGATCGGCACCGGCCCCTACGGCGACGACGCGGTCCTCGGCGTACTGGCCGACGGCGCCTACTTCGGCGAGCAGTCCCTGCTCGACCCCGACGCGATCTGGGAGTACACGGCCCGCGCGGTCACCGCGTGCACGGTGCTCGTCCTGCCGCGCCAGGCCGTCGAGCAACTCGCCGAGCGCGCCGAGACGCTGAGCGAGCACCTTCAGGAGCAGCGCTCGATCCCGTCGCAGCGCACCAACAAGTACGGCGAGAAGGAGATCGACCTCGCCGCCGGCCACAGCGGTGAGCCGGACATCCCGCACACCTTCGTCGACTACGAGGCCGCGCCGCGCGAGTACGAACTCAGCGTCGCCCAGACCGTCCTGCGCATCCACACGCGTGTGGCCGACCTCTACAACCAGCCGATGAACCAGACCGAGCAGCAGATCAGGCTGACGGTAGAGGCGTTGAAGGAACGCCAGGAGCACGAGCTCGTCAACAACCGGGAGTTCGGCCTCCTCCACAACTGCGAGTACGACCAGCGGCTCCAGCCGCACGACGGCGTGCCCAGCCCGGACGACCTGGACGAACTGCTCTCCCGGCGCCGGGGCACCAGGCTGCTGCTCGCCCACCCGCGCGCGATCTCCGCGTTCGGCCGCGAGCTGAACAAGCGCGGACTGGTCCCGGAGACCGTCGACATCGCCGGCAACCGCATCCCCACCTGGCGCGGCGTGCCCATCTACCCGTGCAACAAGATCCCGGTGACCGAGGCCAGGACCACGTCGATCATCGCCATGCGTACCGGCGAGGAGGACCAGGGTGTCATCGGTCTGCGGGCCGCGAGCATCCCCGACGAGATCGAGCCCAGCCTGTCGGTGCGGTTCATGGGCATCAACGAACAGGCGATCATCAAGTACCTCGTGACGGCCTACTACTCGGCCGCGGTCCTGGTGCCCGACGCGCTCGGCGTGCTGGAGAACGTCGAGATCGGCCGCTGGCGGTGACCCTGTCCGACCGGACGCCGTGTCCCCGCCCGCCAGGGCGGGGGCGCCCCGCGCGCACCCGCGCCCACCCGGCGGAACCACCACCGTCCGCGGCCTCCCCGGGGCGATCCCATGAGTGAGTCCGTGACGGAGACGAAGCGGAGCCCCACCGGCTCGGTTCCGAGGCCCGCAGTGGTCGTCGAGCGGAATCGGAGGGGAACTCTGGAGCCGGAAGGGGAGACGGAACCGGAGAAGGACCTGCCCGCCGCCGGTGCCGACGGACCGGCCGGCCGGGTGGGCGCGGCGAGCGGCCTCGACGGACACGAGGCGGCGGGAATCCTGGAACGGGCGCGGACATCGGTCGATCCCGAACTGCGCCGCGCCGTCGGGTCGTTACCCGGTTCGCTGCGCCGCGTCGCGCGCTACCACTTCGGCTGGGAGGACGCGGACGGCACCTCCGTCACGGGGAACGCCGGCAAGGCGATACGCCCGGCGCTGGTGCTGGCCGCCGTCGCCGCGCTCGGCGGGCGCGAGACCGCCGCCGTGCAGGCCGCCGCCGCGGTGGAGCTGGTGCACAACTTCACGCTGCTGCACGACGACGTGATGGACCGGGACATCACACGCAGACACAGGGCCACCGCGTGGACCGTGTTCGGGATCCCCGACGCGATCCTGGCCGGGGACGCGCTCCAGGCCCTGGCCCAGCGACTGCTCGCCGAGGATCCGCACCCGGCGTCGGCCGCGGCCTCCGCCCGGCTCGCGGCCTGTGTCGTCGAACTGTGCGCGGGCCAGCAGACCGACACCGAGATGGAGGGACGCCGGCCGGAGGAGGTCACTCTCGACGAGGTGCTCGTCATGGCCGAGGCCAAGACGGGCGCGCTGCTCGGCTGCGCCTGCGCGGTGGGCGCTCTGTACGCGGGCGCCGGCGAGGAGGACGTCGAGGCCCTCGACGCGTTCGGGCGGGAGGCCGGGCTGGCCTTCCAGCTCATCGACGACGTGATCGGCATCTGGGGCGACCCGAGTCACACCGGCAAGCCGGCCGGGGCGGATCTCATGGTCCGCAAGAAGTCCCTCCCGGTGGTCGCCGCGCTGGCCTCGGGCACCCCGGAGGCCGCCGAACTCGCCGAGCTGTACGGACTGCCGTTCGCGGAGGGGGACCTGGAGCGTACGGCGTCGGTCGTGGAGCGGGCCGGCGGGCGCGACTGGGCGCAGATCCAGGCCGCCGACCGCATGGCCAGGGCCATGCGCGAACTCTCGCGCGCGGTCCCGGACCCGGAGTCGGCCGGAGGACTCCTCGCCCTGGCCGAGTTCGTGACGCGCCGCAGCAGCTGAGGTCGGCCGAGGGGCGCTCGATGCTCCGGAGGCGTCGTGCCGTGCGGACCTGACCCCGCACGGCGGCGGTGCCTTCGGGTGGCCGGCGGGTCCCGCACATCCCCACGGTGTGCGGGGCCCGCCGGTTCTTCGTCGCTAGGGGACGAGCAGGAAGCGCTGAGCGTCGGCTCCGCGAAGATTGCCGGTGCACGGCGGGGAGCGCACCGATCGCGTCGGCCATACCCTGGGCACATGGGCATCGACGAGCATGTCTGCCCGGTCTGCGGACAGCCTGTGGCCACGGTCGTACGGCGACACAAGACGCTGGGCGCGTGGGTACCCGTGTGGGGTCCGAGTCCGTGCAGGAATCACGAGTGCGCGGCGTACGTCGACGAGGCCGTCGAGGCCGCGGAGGCCGCCGCGGAGAAGCCCCGGGCGGTGGCCCGGCGGACGCACGGGAGCCATGGCGTGCACGGCGGTCACGGTGGTCGTGCGGGTCAGGCCGGTCACGGGGGTCACGCCGGGCGTGAGGAGCCCCCGGAGGAAGCCGGGGCGGTGGCGGCCGAGTCTGCCGAGTCGGCCGGGGTGACGGAGTCGTCCCCGGCTGCCGCGGCGGCTCCGGCCGAGGCGAGGACCGAGGCAAGGACCGAGGAGAAGGCCTGACCGGGCGGTCCGGACTCGGCCCCGGCTCAGGCCTGCGGCAGACGAAGGAGCGGACTCATGAAGTTCCTGATGATGGTCCAGGGCACGCAGGCGGACTACGAGGGCATGCGGGGCACTGCCTCCGAGCACTCTCCCGCCTGGACGCAGGAACAGTTGCGGGCCATGTACGCCTATATGAGCGCGATCAACGACGACCTCACCGAGACCGGGGAGATGCTCGACGGCCAGGGGCTGGCCGAGCCGGCGAGCACCCGGTTCGTCACGGCGGACGCCGACGGCAAACCGGTGGTCACGGACGGGCCGTACCCGGACACCGCCGAACTGCTCGCCGGCTACTGGCTCCTCGACTGCGCCGACCTGGACCGGGTCACGGAGATCGCGGCCCGCGTCGCCCAGTGCCCCGGCCCCGAGGGGCTCAAGGAGTACCCGGTGGTCATCCGCCCGGTGCTGGAAGGGGCGGAGGACATCTGAACGGCGGGTGTGCGCCCCGAGCCCCAGCCCGGGCCCCACGCGCCCGGGGCTTCGCTCTCACCCCGCTGTCGGAGGCAGTCCGCCCGTCTCCGGGTCCCGGCCCGTCAGGCAGTACGTGCCGCCCGCCGGGTCGCGCATCACGGTCCAGCGGGGCTGGTGGGACACACAGGTGGCGCCGAGGGACTCATGGTGGGCCCGGACGGTGTCGACGTCGGCGCAGGCGACGTCGAGGTGGGCGGAGGTCGGGCGCGGGGAGTCGAGGCGCTGGAGGAGGATGCGCAGGGGGAGGCCGGTCGGCGGGCGCAGTACATGGAACTCCGGGCGGGAACCCGGACGGGAGTCCCACCCCGTCAGGGCCGTCCAGAAGGTGACCTCGGCCTCGAAGGCGGCCGGCGTCACGTCGACGCACACCTGGTCCAGCCGGCTGCCGTCGACCACCGGCTGCCGTTCGGCCTCCCCGTGCCAGGGCACCACGCAGAAGAGCTGCCCGGCGGGTGAGCGCAGCACCGCCCAGTCGTCGTGCGGGGCGACGACCTCGGCGCCGAGGTCGACCGCCCGGTCGACGAGCGCGTGGACGTCCTCGACCAGGAGATCCAGGTGGGCGCCGCCGTCGCCCGACTCGACCCCCTGCGCCTTCACGCACGAGTCGCCCTTCTCCGGCAGCAGCGTGACGAACTCGCCCTGATCGCCCCGCGGCGCGGACAGCCGCGTCGCGGTGACCGCCGTCCAGAAGGCACAGGCCCGCTCGAACACGGCCGCCGGCCGGTCGACGAACGCGTACGTCCACCGAATCGGCCCACCGGCCCCACCGGCCCCACCGGCCCCGCGCGCCGAGCCGCCGCCCGAGCCGTCGTCCCCGAGGCCACTGCCGCCACTGCCGTTCCGGCCCACTCCACCCACAGCGCCGCTCCCTGTCGTACGGTCCAACCCCACGGCTGGACGACTCGTACCGTCCCCCGCCGCCCCGCTGCGCGCAACGCGGTTTCGACGCCGGGCGGCGGCCGGAGCGCCCGGGTGATCAGTCCCGGCGCTGCATGAAGCGCAGCATGTTGCCCGCGGGGTCGCGGAACGCGCAGTCGCGGACACCGTACGGCTGGTCCGTGGGTGCCTGGAGGACGTCGGCACCGGAGGCTTCGACACGGGCGTAGAGGGCGTCGCAGTCGGTGGTGGTGAAGTTGACGCCACGCAGGACGCCCTTGGCGAGGAGGGTGGCGATGGTCTCGCGGTCGGCGGGGGAGATGTCGGGGTCGGCGGCGGGCGGCTCCAGGACGATCTCGACGTCCGGTTGGAGCGGGGAGCCCACGGTGACCCAGCGCATGCCCTCGAAGCCGACGTCGCCGCGGACCTCCATGCCCAGCACGTCGCGGTAGAAAGCGAGCGCCTTGTCATGGTCGTCGACCGCGAGGAAGCACTGGGCGAGCTTCACGTCCGGGGCGGGGAGGCCGTGCGCGGTGTTCGGATCGTTCGTAGCCATGTCCTCACACTAGGTCGTGTCCGCACAGTCCCGTCCGGGCACGGCCTAGGACGCCTTGCCCGGTTCCGCCGTGCGTATGCGGTGGCGGGTCGGCCGGGTCAGGCGCTTCGCCACACATGCGGGGACGGCCGCGCCCTCCTCGTGCGAGCGGGCCCGGTACGCGCTCGGGGTCTCGCCGACCAGCTCGGTGAAGCGGGAGCTGAAGGACCCGAGCGACGTACACCCGACGGCCATGCACACCTCGGTCACCGTGAGGTCGCCGCGGCGCAGCAATGCCTTGGCGCGCTCTGTCCGGCGGGTCATGAGATAGCCGTACGGGGTCTCGCCGAAGGCCGCGCGGAAGCTGCGCTGGAAGTGTCCGGGGGACATCAGCGCGGTGCGGGCGAGCGCGGTCACGTCCAGCGGCTCGGCGTACTCGCGGTCCATGCGGTCCCGCGCCCGCCGCAGCCGCACCAGATCGTCCCGGTTCATGCCCACAGCATCGCACCACCCACTGACAACCGCTTCACCCCTTCACCGCCGAGCTGGCCACCCCCTGGACGAACCACCGCTGGAAGAAGGCGAAGACGATCAGTACCGGCAGGACGAGGAGGACGCCGAAGGCGAGGATCTGGCCCCAGTCCGGGGGCTGCTGGCCCTGGAAGACGCTCATCTCCAGCGGCAGCGGACGTACCGACGGGTCGGAGACCATCAGCACCGGCCACAGGAACGACCCCCACTGGGTGAGGAAGGTCAGGATGGCGACCGAGGCGAAGGCCGGCTTCGACATCGGGACGATGATCGCGAAGAAGGTGCGCCAGGGGCCCGCGCCGTCCAGCCGGGCCGCCTCCTCGATGCTCGGCGGGATCGAGCGGAAGAACGTGTGGAACTGGTAGACCGAGAAGGCGTTGGCGACGAACGGGAGCGCCTGGACGAAGAGCGTGTTGCGCTGGTCGTTGAACATGTAGAACAGCGGCACGGCCACCGACTCGAACGGCACCAGCATCAGCAGCAGGACCAGGGTGAAGACTGCCTCCCGGCCCCGCCACCTGAGCCGCGAGAGCCCGTACGCCGCCATCGAGTTGACGAAGAGACCGCCGGTCACCACCACGAACGCCAGCAGCAGCGAGACGCCCATGAACTGCCAGAAGTAGCCCGTGCTGTCGGAGTTCAGGCTGTCGAGGACGGCGGCGTAGTTGTCGAAGGACAGCTGGGTGGGGAGGAAGCCGGACAGCCCGTTCAGGACCTCGTCGGACGGCTTGAGGCTGCCGAGGAGGAGGTAGAGGACGGGCAGCGCGAAGACGAACGCCAGGACGGAGAGGACGGCGTAGTCGAGGAAGCGGCGCAGCCGTCCGCGGGACGGGCCGCCGCTCGTGGCCGCGCCCCTGCCCACGCCCGTGCCCACGCCGGTGTGCGTGCTCGTGGTCGTGCTCATGGTCAGTCCTCGTTGTCGGGCCGGACGACGCGGCGCTGGATCAGGGTCAGGGCGACGACGATCAGGAAGAACACGACGGTGATCGCGGACGCCTGGCCGATGTTGTTCTGGTCGAAGGCGGTGGTGACGGCCTGGTACATCACCGTGCGGGCCGCGTCCTCGTCGAGCCCGCCGCCCTTCACCAGGACGTACACCTGGTCGAAGACGCGGAAGGACAGCACCGAGGTGAGCATCACGACGAAGACGAGCGTGGAGCGGATGCCGGGCAGGGTGACGTGCCGGAACTGCTGCCACCGCGAGGCCCGGTCGAGCTGGGCGGCCTCGTAGAGCTCGCCCGGTATCTGCTGGAGCCCGGCGAGCAGGATGACCATCTGGAACCCCACGCCCTGCCAGACGGAGAGGACGATGATCGACGCCATGGCGGTCAGGCCGTCGCCGAGCCAGTCGAACGCGCCCCAGTTGCCGAGACTCACCGCGTCCAGCGCCGAGTTGAGCATGCCCTGGTCGCTGCGGGCGAGGATCAGCCGCCAGATCACCGCGACCAGGGCCATCGGGAAGACGACCGGCATGAAGAACACCGACCGGAAGATCCCGATCGCCTTCAGCTTGCGGTTCAGCAGGATCGCCAGGCCCAGCGCGAGGCCGGTCTGGAGGGGGACGACGACCACGGCGAAGGTCAGGTTGTTGAGCAGCGCCCGCAGGAACGGGCCGGAGAGGTCGGGGTCGGTGAACAGCCGTCGGTACTGCTCGACCCCGAAGAAGGTGGGTTCCAGCGGGGAGCCGAGGCGCACGTTGTAGAAGGAGAGCACGACGGCGTAGCAGAAGGGGATGCCGACGAAGGCGATCAGTCCGGCGACGGCGGGGGCGGACATGAGCAGTCCGGGCAGCCATTCACGGTCGCGGCGTGACGGCCGCCGGGCCGGTGTGCCGGGGGCTGCGGCCTGCTGCCGGCCTGGGGCCGCCGCGGGCGCGGGTTCCACGGTTTTCACGGAGGGGTCCTCTTCCCGGAGGGGCGGACGGACACGGTGTGCGCGCCCGCCCCGGCCGATGGGTTCGGCTGAACCCGTTGAGTTCGACTGGACCGATGGGTGCGATGCGGCCGACCGGGCGCGTCGCTACGGGATCTCGTAACCGGCGTTGTCCGAGAAGTCCCGGTCGATGGCGCGGGCGGCCTTCGCCAGGGCCTCCTTCGGGTCGGCGCCGCCGTAGATCGAGTTCACGGCCTCGCTGAACTTCGCGGTGACCACGGGGTATCCGGCGGTCACCGGCCGGGTGACGGCGACGCACGACGCGCTGATCTCACTGTCGCCGCAGGGCTTGGCGAGCTGGTCGGCGAAGAGCTGGAGCGGGCCGCCCTGCTTGTAGAGGGGGCTCGCGGCGAGCGCGGACTTGGTGGCCGGCGGCGCGCCGTTGGCCTTCGTCATGGCGCCGACGTTGGTGTCGTCGAGCAGGAAGTCCAGGAAGGCGCCCGCGGCCTTGGCGTTCTTGCTGTTCGCGCCGACTCCCCAGGCCCAGGAGCCCTGGCCGGTCTTCGGGCCGTCGCCGAAGTCGGGCAGCGGCAGCACGACCAGGTCGTCGCCGAGCGCCTCGCTGTAGGCGGGGTACATCCAGTGCCCGACCCAGCTCAGGGCGACCCGGCCCTTGGCGAAGGCGTTGCCGTCGGTGTTGGCGTCCGTCGCGGCCTTCCAGGACTGGAAGGTCTTCATGGCCGACACCACGGCGGGGGTGTCGAGGGCGCCCTCCGCCTTGCCGTCCTTGAGCAGGGAGCCGCCGGCCGACCAGATGATCGGGGCGAATCCGTAGGTCCCCCACTCGTTGGCGTAGCCGTTGCCCTCCTGGAGGTCGATGACCTTGCCGTCGGAGTCCTTCGCCTTGAGCGCCTTGAGCGCGGCGTCGAACTCCTGCGCGGTCCAGGCGTCGTCCAGGCCCTTCGGATACGTCACACCGGCCGCATCCAGCAGCTTCTTGCTGCCGTACATGCCGAGCCCGGAGTCGAACATGCCCAGGCCGTAGTGCTTTCCGTCGATCTCGCCCTGCGCCTTGCTGGCGTCGGTCGCGTTGGCGAGGGTCTCGGCGGAGACGTGGTCGTCGATCGGGGCGAGCTTCTTGTTGTAGACGAAGTTCGCCATCGTCGGGCCGTCGAACTCCATGACGTCCGGCAGTTCGCCGGCGTCCGTCGCGGTGATCGTCTTGGTGTAGTCGGTCTCCGGTATCAGCTTCAGTTCGACCTTGACCTTCTTCTGCGAGGAGTTGAACGACTTCACCGCGTTCTGTAGCGCCTCCGCCTCGCTCTTCTGCCCCTGGTGGGCCCAGACGCTGATCGTCCCCTCACCGCTGCCGGCCTCGGCGGACGTGTCGCCCCCACCGCCTCCGCCGCAGGCGGCCAGCACCGCCAGGGGAAGGGTCAGGGCCACTCCCGTACGGGCGGCGCGGCGGAACCTTCTGCTGGTCGAGCCGGTGGTCGGATTCATGGTGTGTGCCTCCGTGCGGGATGAGGGTGCGAGGTGCGGGGGGCTCTCGGGTGCTGGGGCGGCCGGGCCCGACGGCGTTCGGCGGGCGGGGACTTGAGGCCGTACGGGCCGTGCGGGCCGTGCGGGGTGTACGGGTCGTGCGGGTGTACGGGTCGTCCGGGACGTCACTGGGGACCGCGCGGGCGCGGCGGTGCCGTCGTCTCGCGCAGGACGAGCCGGATCGGCATCTCCACCCGTCCTGGCGGCTGTTCGGCGCCCGGCTCGTCCAGTTGCCGCAGCAGCAGCCGGGCGGCCTCCGCGCCCTGACCGGCGACCGGCTGGGCGACGGTGGTCAGCCCGACCACATCGGCGAGTTCGTGATCGTCGAAGCCGACCACCGACACGTCGTCCGGCACCCGGAGCCGATGCCGTCTGAGCGCGCGCAACGCGCCCATCGCCATCTCGTCGGACTGGGCGAACACGGCGGTCGGCGGCCGGGACGCGGCCAGCAGCTCGGTCATCGCCCGCTCGCCGCCGTCCACGGTGTAGTCGCCGTCTGCCACCAGCGCCGGATCGTGCTCGATCCCGGCCTCGGCGAGGACGGCCAGATAGGCGGCGCGACGGTCGACGGGGGTGGTCCAGTGCAGCGGCCCGCTGGCCCCGGAGATCATGCCGATCCGACGGTGGCCGAGGTTCACCAGATGCCGTACGGCGCTCTCCGCGCCCGCCCGGTCGTCGATGCCCACCACCGTGAAGCCGGGTCGCGCGCCGCCGACCGTGGAGGCCAGCGGCACCCCGAGGGAGCGCAACGCGGCGGACTCGTCCTCGTCCGGGATGAGCAGCGACAGCACCGCGTCGACCCGCTTGCGCACCGGCAGCTTGGTGAAGAACCGCTTGCGCGCCTCGGCCGAGCCCAGGTTGTAGAGCAGCACGTCGTAACCGGCGGCGCTGAACACCTGCTCGGCCGCGTCCAGCACGGTCCCGAAGAACCAGCGGCCGATGTACGGGGCGACGACCCCGATCGTGTACGTGCGCCCGCTGGCCAGGCTGGACGCCGAACGGGAGGCGGTGTAGCCGAGTTGTGCGGCGACGGCCGCGATCTGGGTGCGCACCTCGTCCGAGACGCCCGGTCGGCCCCGCAGTGCGCGGGACACGGTGGACGCCGAGACGCCGGCGGCGCGGGCGACATCGGTGATGCTGACCGTCACGGCGGATTTCTCCCGTCGGGTTCACGTCGGTGTGTGTCTGGGGGTGACGTGACCGTAAACCCGGCCTCCTTGTTGCGCAAGCGTTTGCGTTCAGTTTTACTTGCGCTGATTCTCAAGCGATATCTCTCCGAACCATGGTCAGCGCACGCGTTTGGGCGCTACGAGCCGACAGGACTGCTGCGCATGCGATACGCCCCGCCCGGCCTCTGCGTGAACGACTTCGCCCTGCTCCGCGAGGACGACGGCACCTACACGGTGCTGCATCTCCAGGGCCCCTGGACCGCCGAGTTCGACCATCTGCGGATGGAGACCTCCTACGGTCGGGCGACCTCGGTCGACCTGGTCGGCTGGCGGCCCGCGGGCACCGCCTTCGGCAACGGTCTGCCCGGCCGCTTCGACCAGCAGGCGGTGTGGACGATGCACCCCATCCGCCTCGGCACGGGGAGCGCGATGTTCTACACGGGGGTGAGCGGGCTGACTCCGGAGGGCTGGCCCCTTCAGTCCGTCGGGCTCGCCCGGTCCGACCGCACGGACGGCACGGGCTGGCGGCGCCACGGCACCGGGCCGGTCGTCGAGGCCGACGCCCGCTGGTACCGCACCGGCGACCGCATGGGCTGGCGCGACCCGTTCGTCGTCCCCGACGACGAGGGCGACGGCTGGGTCATGGTGATCTGCGCGAGCGACGCCTCGCTCCCCGTGGAGGTCAGCGGCTGCGTGGCCCTCGCCACCTCACCGGACCTGGAGCACTGGACCGTCCACCCGCCGCTGGTGTCCCCGGGTGACGTGGACGAGCTGGAGTGCCCCGTCCTGGAGCGCCTCGACGACGGCACCTGGCTCCTGCTGGGCTCGATCGGCGCGACGCGCGGCTTCGACGCCTGGACCGCCCCCCGTCTGCGCGGCCCCTGGACCCGGCACGGCGGGCTCGGCCCCACCGGGGCGTACGCCCCCCGCGTCACAACCGACCCGGACGGCGCCCGAGTCGTGCTGCACACGACCCCGCGCCGGGTCGGCCTCACCGATGCCGGCGACACCTGCCGGGGCATGCTCGCCCAGCCCAAGTCCCTGGTCGTACCGGACGGTTCGGACCCGTACCTGGCCTGGTGGCCGGGCCTGGACGCCTGGCTCGGCGAGCCGACGACCGCCCCGGCCCTCCACGCGGTCGGCGACATCGCCCTCTCCGGCCGCCCCGTCGAGATCGCCCTGCGCACCGATACCGCCGACCCCGCCCGCCCGGCCCTCACCGTCATCTGCGACGGCAAAAAGCTCCACGTCACGGGCCCCGCCGGCGCCCTGTTCGCCGAGACGGTCCTGCGTGAACCCCCCACGTCCCTGCGCATCCTGACAGTCGGCGAGTACGTCGAGGTCTACGCGGACGGTGTCTTCGCCCTGACCGCCCTCGGCTACTCCGGCCGCCCCGCCTCCTGGACGGCCACCACCGATGGCCGCACCACCCCCGTCCCCGTCCGCCCCGTCCGCCTCCCGGACCCCGACCGCGACGACGCGTCGGCGATCTGGCCCGGCCCCGACCCGGCCCCCTGACTCCGACCGGGCGAACGGCCCCCGAACACGACCGCACCCGGCCCGTCACACCGTCGTTCGGGACGGCGGCATGCGGACCGGGTGCGGACGAGAGCAGGCCGGGTCCACCCCGTTTTGCAGAATTCGGACTTCCTGACGAGGCACGTACGCTCTGGAGTGCCCCTGTCCTCCACTACGACCGGAGCTTGGGTGCGGTGGGGGAACCGGTAACGGCCACATCGGCATCGACGGCCTTGCCCAGTACTTCGCCGAAGCCTCCCTGCTCCTGTGGGGCGACGATGGTCAGATGCTCCTCGGCACGGCTCGCAGCCAGATAGAACTGGGAGTACAGAGCCCGCATTGCGCTGGTTCCATGTCCGTACTCGTGGTTCCCGCTCGTGCCCCCGACCACCACGACATGCGAAAACTGGAGGCCGGCGGCATACTCGGCCGCCGTCACGATGAGGGCACGCCGGGAGTAGCGCAGCCGTTCGATCTCGTCCCTTCCGTCGATCAGGACGTACGAGGCCGAGGAGTGCCCCGTGTCCTTGAGGACCTCTCGGATTTCCTCCAGCTCGCTGTTCCCTATTCCGATGAGGGCCACCCGCTGTTCCTGAGTGCTCGCGGCGTGC
Source organism: Streptomyces sp. NPDC034049 (assembly GCF_055575575.1). NCBI lineage: Bacteria > Bacillati > Actinomycetota > Actinomycetes > Kitasatosporales > Streptomycetaceae > Streptomyces > Streptomyces sp. NPDC034049. The sequence continues at coordinate 180,914 of NZ_JBVISJ010000002.1, read as the reverse complement.
AGGGCGAAAGCGTCTGCGACGCCGGTCTGGGCCAACTGGTGACGGCTGACGAATCGTGCTCTGGGCAGCTCTCGGCCGGTCTTGCCGGAGTCGGGGATCGCGTCGTACACCCAGTCGTGTCCGAGCTCCACCACGTTCGGCATCTGTGTGTGCAAATAGTGCAGGAAATTGAAGATGGGCTCGGTGAATCGATGAGTCGTCTTCAAATCGATCGACTTCGTCTGCCCGCGCTGGATCATGGCGCTGGTAGTGCGGCTGATATCGGTCTCGGCAAGTCCGGTGAGCAGCAGGAAAACGGACTGGCTCGGGTCCATGGCCATGACCAGGCGCGGTGGCTTCTCCGCTTCACGCGTGAGTAAATGCAGGAGGTAGCGCTCGGGGTCGCTGAAGAGATGAAACTCATCGACGAAGACGATGTCGTAGCCACGGCCGGCTCGGACGGCGTTCCACTCGTATTTCTCGAGATCCCTCCTCAGATCGTCCACTACCTGGTCGGTGGTGACCAGGCCCTCCTCCACCAACTGTCGGACGTAGTACTTGTAGACGCGGAACGAGAGTTCTCGGTCTGCATTCGTTTCGAGTGGTACCATCCACGATTCCCGAGGGAGATCGATGTACTTCTGCAGTGCGTTGGGGAGGGTCTTGATCTCGCGCGAGTCGAAGACTTCAGCGAATTCACGCAGCAACGCCCAGCACAGACGGAGTCGATCAGCGTCGTCCCGGTCGGCGTCGACACCCCGCTGTACCCAGTCACTGACATTCGCCTTGTAGCTCGTCCAAATGCTGGACTTGATGTGCTCGACAGCCTCGCTGATGAGGCGCATCTGCTGCTGCTTGCCGTCCAGGCTGTCCTCACCGAGGACCTCGACCTCTGAGGACAAGGGGCCTTGGAGCCACTCCTTCAGGTAGAGGAGCGGCATGACGTCGATCCTGGAGGAGAGCCCACGCTCGTCGAGGCGTCTGAACGCCTCCTCGACCTGCTCCGCCATGGACCAGCTGTGCGTGAGGAACAGGATCCTCGGCAGGGCTGCGCCGCCGGTCGCCGGGCTCTGGGCGTTGCTCTCCGCCGGAGAAGACTTGTACAGCTCGTGCAGCGCCTTCAATTGAAGGGTGAGGGTTTTGCCCGAGCCGGCGACACCCCGGATCTTCAGCGGGTCGGCCAATGCATTGTCGAGAATGTCCCGCTGGGCGTCCGTCAGCTGCGGAAGCCACTCCGAGTACGAGCGTTCCCGGGCGACGGATCCCGCACCCACCCGCATCAGGTCGATGGAGGGCTGCAACAGTTGGGGCTTTGCCTTGACGCCGCTGAATGCCTGGACGGCCGCCTCCAGCACCTGGCGGTAGCCGTAGATCGCATCGCTGACGGGCGCGTGGTCGATGGTGAAGCTCTGAAGGGGTTTCGGATCGCTCCGGTCGGTGAGCCACCAGAAAGCCGCATGTCCTCCTGGGAGGGCTTCGGCGACCCATCGCAGCGAGTCATGGTTGATGTTGCGGGGCAGTGCGAAGAAGGCCAGGAAATTTTCGTACGAGAACTTGCTCCACTGGTGCGGAAGGGAGACGGGCGGATGCGCCATTGCGCGGGATGCCCGGTCGATGCGTTCCAGAAAACGGGTGGCCGTCTCCGTGGAGTTGTCGTCTGTGATCAGGTCCCAGCACCAGTCGTTCACCAGGATCAATCGACTGTCCTGGTCGTCCTCGCGGCGTACGAAGAAGCGGCAGTCCATCGTCTCGGACAGGAACAGGTTGTCTCCCAGCAGCCCTGGCCCGGGATTCGACTGGAAACCTTCGACACGGCCGTGCTCGATGTATTCAGGAAGGCTGCTGCTTGTAAAGACGATCAACGTCACTTGCCCCAACTTTCAACGTATTCATCAAGGTGGGAGTCCCGTGCTTCCTCGTAGTCGGTGGGCAAGCCGATGTCGGTGAAAACCTGGGCCATCTGCTGGACGACACGGTGACAATAGAGGGTCTTGAGACGGGCGATACGTCGTGCTCGATGTTCCCCCGGGGAGTGGTATTCATCGGCCGGACGCAGAGCTACCGAGGAATCCTCGATGCTGCGGATGAGGCGCAACATCACGACGTAGCCACCTGAATAGCCGGGACCGGGCTCGGACAGGTAGAGGGTGTCGCCAGGGAAGCTTCTGAGTCTGCTTCTTATTTCCTTGCGAAGCATCTCCTTGCTGCTCGTCTTGGGCTTGCGCAGTTTGTCGAGATCAGTGCTGAGTGCCTCAAGGTGGTGCCAGTACTCCGAAGAGTCCGTGCACTGCTTCAGGGTGGCCTGAGCGGTCCAGCAAAGCTTGAAGGTCTGGAGTGCGGTCTCAAAGCGTGGGTGCTCGTTGCTGTCCGGGGGCAGCAGCACCGAAATTTCCTCCATCGGGTAGCCGAGGTGCAGCATCTCCAGGGCGCGTTCCACGGAATCAGTTGCCACCTCTTGGGCGAACAGGCCGTGCAGTGCTTTCTCTGTCTTTGTGCATTCCGTGGTGATGATCTTCGGAATAATGAATTGCTGGACGTAGACGTCGAACGGGATCGCCGGCACATAGGTGACTGTTCCCCAGTGTTTCCCGAAGGACAAGTCGCAGTTCGCGGTCACAACAATGGCAATCGTGTCGCGCCAACCAACCGGAAATTCCTCCTCCTTGAGGAATTCCAGTACATCGCCCTGCCGTAGGGGCTGCTCGCTCAAGCCGGTCTCGTACTCGCGGAAAGGTGCTGATGTGGCGTCCATCACGTCTGGATGCTACAGCCCGGCCTTCACCTTTCGTAGCCGCTTGCAGGTTCAACTGCCCTGCCTTCCACGGCCCTTGACCTCATCGTCGGCGGGGCGAGCGTCAAGCAGGCCCAACTCGTCCTTGGGCTACGCGTCCGCCGTCATCATGCTGCGGATCTACGCCCACCTGTCGCCGGGAACAAGACCGCACCCGGGCCGTCATGGACGCCGTGTCGGCGACATGCGGACCGGGTGCGGACCGGTTGACCTGGCGATCAAGGAAATCGCAGGTCACGTGGCGTGATCAAAGATCAGGCCTTCTTGGTCTCCCAGAAGATCTTGTCGATCTGGGCGATGTAGTCGAGCGCCTTCTGGCCCGTCGCCGGGTCGGTCGAGCCCTTGGCGGCCGAGAGGGCCTTGAGGGTGTCGTTGACCAGCTGGTGCAGCTCCGGGTACTTCTCGAAGTGCGGGGGCTTGAAGTAGTCGCTCCAGAGGACCGACACATGGTGCTTGGCGAGCTCGGCGCGCTGCTCCTTGATGACGGTCGCGCGAGCCTGGAAGTGCGGGTCGTCGTTGGCGGCCATCTTCTCCTGCACGGCCTTCACCGACTCCGCCTCGATGCGGGCCTGGGCCGGGTCGTACACACCGCAGGGCAGGTCGCAGTGGGCGCTGACCTTGACCTTGGGGGCAAACAGGCGGGAAAGCATGGAGCATTCCTTCCTCGTGATCGTCTTCTCAGGTGGGACATTACTCCCTACGAGAGAGGTTTTCGCGAGTGCCCCCATGGGCTTAGGACAAAAGTCCGGGGTCAGACTGGGACTGGTGGAGGAACGGACCGGGGAGGTGCCGGGGATGCCGGAACTGTCGCAGGAGAGCGAGCGGGGCAGGGCCCTCCTGCCCTTCGGAGTGGCCGAGGTCACGGGACCCTCCATGGTTCCCACGCTGCGCCACGGTGACCAACTGCTCGTCCACTACGGGGCCCGCCTGCGGGTCGGAGACGTCCTCGTGCTGCGCCATCCCTTCCAGCAGGACCTGCTCGTCGTCAAACGGATCGCCGAGCGGCGCGACGACGGGTGGTGGGTGCTCGGGGACAACGCGTACGCGGGCGGGGACAGCACGGACTACGGGGTCGTCCCCGACGAACTGGTGCTGGGGAGGGTGCGGTTCCGCTACCGGCCGAGGCCCGCGGGTCAGCGTTCGCCGTTCGCGCTCGCCCGCTGGGCGTTCTCGGCGGCCCGGCCCGTGTTCGGCGATCGGTCCGCCTCCAGGCGTTTGCGGGCCCGGTAGGCCGCCACGTTGGCGCGGGTCGCGCAGCGGTCCGAGCAGTAGCGCCGGGAGCGGTTGGTGGAGGTGTCGAGGTAGGCGTTGCGGCAGGGTGCCGCCTCGCACAGGCCGAGCCGGTCCACGCCGTACTCGGTGAGGTGGAAGGCCAGGCCCATCGCGGCGATCGCGGTATAGCCCGCCGTCGCGTTGGACGGGTGGTCCGCGAGGTGCATGTGCCACAGCGGGCGGCCGTCGTCGTCCCGGAAGTCGTGCCCCGAGATCTGCGGGCTCACCGGGAACTCCAGCAGCAGCGAGTTCAGCAGGTCCACGGCGAGGGTCTCGTCGCCGTCGTTCGCCGCCTCGAAGACCGAGCGCAGCCGGGCCCGCACCGACCGGAACCGGGTGACGTCGGCGTCCGTCGCCCGCCGGGCCGCCTGCCGACTGGGCCCGAAGAGATCGCGGACGGCCTCGACCGAGGTGAGCGTGTCCTTGCCCCGGGCCGGCTCCTCGGTGTTGACGAGGCGTACGGCGTAGTCCGAGTAATGGGCCAGTTCCACTTGTAGTCCTTACGAGGGCGTTCTAATGTCGTGGTGCGGGTCAAGTAATGACTGCTCGTGCTTACAGGGTATTACGTATGGGTCGGAAGCAGCGGTACAAGCGGTACACCGAGGAAGGGGACCTCATGACCACCACGGCCGGAACCGACTGGCACGCCTGGCAGAAGAGCTGGGACCGGCAGCAGGAGCTGTATCTGCCGGACCGTGAGGAGCGGTTCCGGGTGATGCTCGACATGGTCGAGGCCTTCACCGGCCCCGAACCCCGCGTGCTCGACCTCGCCTGCGGTACGGGTTCCATCACGTCCAGGCTGTTCGCGCGGTTCCCGAACGCCGTCAGCACCGGCGTGGACCTCGACCCGGCCCTCCTCGCCATCGCCGAGGGCACCTTCGAGGGCGACCGGCGGGTCACCTTCGTCACCGCCGACCTCACCGGCCCCGACTGGCCGGACCGGCTGCCGTACGACTCGTACGACGCCGTCCTGACGGCCACAGCCCTGCACTGGCTGCACAGCGAACCCCTCGCCGCCCTCTACGGTCGGGTCGCGGAACTCCTCCGCGACGGCGGTGTCTTCATGAACGCGGACCACATGATCGACCAGTCGACGCCCCGGATCAACGCGGCGGAGCGCGCGCACCGGCACGCGGGTATGGAACAAGCCACGGCGGACGGTGCCCTCGACTGGGCCGCATGGTGGCAGCTCGCCGCCCAGGACCCGGTGCTCGCCGCGCCGACCGCCCGCCGCTTCGAGATCTACGGCGAGCACGCCGACGGCGACTTCCAGAGCGTCGACTGGCACGCCCGCGTCCTGCGTGAGCAGGGCTTCGCCGAGGCCCGCGCGGTGTGGTGCTCGCCCTCGGACTCGATGGTGCTGGCGGTGAAGTAGCCCGATGCGGCTGGTTCGGCGATGCGGCGGACCGGCGGGCGCGACGGCTGCCCCGTGACACGAGTGAGGGGCGGTACGGGATGTCCGTACCGCCCCTGTTCGCTCGTGTGTCCGGTCGGTCAGAGGACCTTGGACAGGAACGACTGCGTCCGCTCTTCCTGCGGGTTCGTCAGCACGTCACGGGGGTTGCCGGACTCGACCACCACACCGCCGTCCATGAAGACCAGGCTGTCGCCGACCTCGCGGGCGAAGCCCATCTCGTGGGTGACGACGACCATCGTCATCCCGGACTCGGCCAGGTCGCGCATGACGTCGAGGACGTCGCCGACCAGCTCCGGGTCGAGTGCCGAGGTCGGCTCGTCGAAGAGCATCAGCTTCGGTTCCATGGCCAGGGCCCGGGCGATGGCCACCCGCTGCTGCTGACCGCCGGAGAGCTGAGAGGGGTAGTTGCCCGCCTTGTCGCCGAGACCGACGCGCTCCAGCAGCTCACGGGCGCGGTCGCGGGCCTGGGCCCGGCTGACGCCCTTGACCTGGACCGGCGCCTCCATGACGTTCTCGGCGGCCGTCATGTGCGGGAACAGGTTGAAGCGCTGGAAGACCATGCCGATGTCACGGCGCTTGAGCGCGACCTCGCTGTCCTTCAGCTCGTACAGCTTGTCGCCCTTCTGGCGGTAGCCGACCAGCTCGCCGTCGACGTACAGCCGGCCGGCGTTGATCTTCTCAAGGTGGTTGATGCACCTGAGGAACGTGCTCTTGCCGGAGCCGGACGGACCGATGAGGCAGAAGACCTCGCCCGTCTGCACCTCCAGATCGATGCCCTTGAGGACCTCGACGGGGCCGAACGACTTGTGGATGCCCTCGGCCTTCACCATGGCGGTCATGCCGGGACTCCCTTCGTACGGCGCACCGGCAGCACGGCCGTCTTGAAACGCTGCATCGGTGTCGGCGGCAGGGACCGGGAGGACCCCTTCGCGTAGTGCCTCTCCAGGTAGTACTGGCCGACGCTGAAGATGCTGGTCAGGATCAGGTACCAGGCGGCGGCGAGGAACAGCATCTCCACCGTGGAACCGGAGCCCTGGCCGATGTCCTGGGCCGCCTTGAGCAGATCCACGTACTGCACCGTCGAGACGAGCGACGTGGTCTTCAGCATGTTGATGACCTCGTTGCCCGTGGGCGGCACGATCACGCGCATCGCCTGCGGGATCACGATCCGCCGCAGCGTCCTCGCGTGGCTCATGCCGAGCGCGTGCGACGCCTCGGTCTGGCCCTCGTCGACCGAGAGCAGACCGGCGCGGCAGATCTCCGCCATGTACGCGGCCTCGTTGAGACCGAGGCCGAGCAGCGCCGTCAGCAGCGGCGTCATGAAGGACGACCAGTAGTCCTTGTAGATCGGCCCGAGGTTGATGTACTCGAAGACCAGGCCCAGGTTGAACCAGACGAAGAGCTGGACCAGGACCGGGGTGCCGCGGAAGAACCAGATGTAGAACCACGCCACCGACGAGGTCACCGGGTTCTTGGACAGCCGCATCACGGCGAGCAGGATGCCGCCGACGATGCCGATCACCATGGACAGCACGGTGAGCAGCAGGGTGTTCAGGACGCCTTCGATGATGCGGTCGTCGAAGAAGTAGTCGGGGACCGCACCCCAGTTGATCTTCTTGGCCTGCGCGAACGCGTAGACGATCGAACCGAGGAGGGCGAGTGCGATGGCCGCGGACACATAGCGCCCCGGGTGCCGGACCGGAATGGCCTTGAGGGCCTCCGGGCCGGCGGGGGGCGTGTCCGAGGGACCGTCCGTCTTGCTGACGTCAACAGTCACGGGTGGAGCCTTTCAGAACCGAGCCGAGAATCAGGAACCGCGGTGATCAGGAGCCGCCGTTGACCTTGGCCTCGGTGACGGCGCCGTCCTCGACGCCCCACTTCTTGATGATCTTCTCGTACTCGCCGCTGTCGATGATCGCCTGGACGGCGGCCTGGAGCGCGTCACGCAGCTCGGTGTTGTCCTTCGCCACGGCGATGCCGTAGGGGCCGGCCTCGACCTGGTCGCCGACGATCTGGAAGTAGTCGCCGCCGCCCGAGGTCTTCACCGAGTACGCCGCCACCGGGTAGTCGGCGGAGACGACGTCCGCGCCCTTGGAGCGCATCCGGGTCTCGGCCTCGGGGTTGGTGGCGAAGTCCTCGATCTTGAGCGCCTTCTTCTTGTCGTCCTTGCACTTCTTCGCCTGGTCCTTGGCGAGATCGTGCGAGAACGTGTTGCGCTGCACGGCGATCGTCTTGCCGCACAGGTCGTCCCAGGTCTTGATGCCCTGGTCGTCGCCCTTGTTGGTGTACAGCGAGACACCCGCGGTGAAGTAGTCGACGAAGTCCACCCCGGCGCCGACCTTCTTGCCGGTGTCGGCGTCGATGCCCTCCTGGCGGTCCTTGGTGTCGGTCATGGCCGACATCGCGATGTCGTACCGCTTGGCGGCCAGACCACCGATGAGGGTGTCGAAGGTGGCGTTCTGGAACTTGAAGTCCACACCGAGCTGCTTGCCCATCGCCGCGGCGATGTCGAGGTCGATGCCGACGACCTTGCCGGACTCGTCCTTGTACTCGACCGGGGCGTAGGCGATGTCGGAACCGACGTTGATGACGCCCTTGTCCCGGACGGAGGCGGGGAGCTTGTCCGCCAGCGGCGCCGCGCTGGTGGAGGCGCTCTCGGAGCCGCCCTCCTTCTTGGTCTGGTCACCGCAGCCGGTGAGCAGCAGGGTGCCCGCGACCGCGATCGCTCCGACCGCGGCTGTACGGGAACGCAGGCCGGTCGTACGACGGGTGGTGCTTGCGGTCATGGTGGGTTCCTCCGGCGGGGGTGGTGTGGAGTTGCCGACAGGTCGACGATTAACACGCGTCTTCGAGTGTGGCGACCTCGTGTGATTACGGCATCTTGCCATTCGGGCATGTGCAATCAGATGACCAGCCATGTCAAAATCGGATAACGGGTGACCCCCGAATGATCTACGAACCGCTGCGGACCAGGTGATCACGCCGGACCATCTGCGGGATCCCCCTCTTCCGACCGGAAGATCTTCGGCGCATCTCAGGATGCGGTCGGCCATGAACCCCGCACACGTGGCCGTACTGGACTTGTCGTGATGTGACCCGACGTGTCCTGTCATCCGCCGATGAGTCGAATCGACCATGATCGTCTTCAAATTACCGTCGAGTTGTGACCTTCGAGGTATGAAGACGTATGGACTCGTCGTCGGCGCCGTCCGTCCGGTAAGAAGGTTCCTTACACCCCTCATCCGGGGCCCAGGGCGCGTGTGCGGCGCGCCCGTCGCGTCTGAGCCCGCAGGCGTCGCCGTACGTACCGGTGACCTGGGCCTTACGCGGTGCCCGCCCGCCTCCGAACCGGGAGCGGTCACCCTCAAACCATGCAGACCTAAGGGGTACACAAAGTGGCAGCGGAGATTGTCAATCCTCGCACCGACAACGGCGACGGCAGTACGGGCCAGGAAGGCGGCGGGGAGCCCCTCAATTCCCTCGACTCCTTCGACCCGGCGTTCGCCCTGCACCGCGGCGGCAAGATGGCCGTGCAGGCCACCGTGCCGATCCGGGACAGGGACGACCTGTCCCTCGCCTACACGCCCGGCGTCGCGCGGGTGTGCACCGCCATCGCCGAGCAGCCGGACCTGGTCAACGACTACACCTGGAAGTCGTCGGTCGTCGCCGTCGTGACGGACGGTACGGCGGTCCTCGGCCTCGGCGACATCGGCCCCGAGGCCTCCCTCCCCGTGATGGAGGGCAAGGCGATCCTGTTCAAGCAGTTCGGCGGCGTCGACGCGGTGCCGATCGCGCTCGCCTGCACGGACGTCGACGAGATCATCGAGACCGTGGTCCGCCTCGCTCCCTCCTTCGGCGGCGTGAACCTGGAGGACATCTCCGCGCCGCGCTGCTTCGAGATCGAGAAGCGGCTCCAGGAGCGCCTGGACATCCCGGTCTTCCACGACGACCAGCACGGTACGGCGGTCGTGACGCTGGCGGCCCTGCGGAACGCGGCGAAGCTGACCGGGCGCGGTCTGGGTGACCTGCGCGCCGTCATCTCCGGTGCGGGCGCGGCGGGTGTCGCCATCGCCAAGATGCTGCTGGAGGCCGGTCTCGGCGACGTCGCGGTCACCGACCGCAAGGGCATCGTCTCCGTGGACCGCGAGGACCTCACGCCGGTCAAGCGGGAACTCGCCGAACTCACCAACCGGGCTGGGCTGTCGGGCTCCCTGGAGGACGCCCTCGCGGGCGCGGACGTCTTCATCGGCGTCTCCGGCGGTACGGTCCCGGAGGAGGCGGTGGCCTCCATGGCGGAGAACGCGTTCGTGTTCGCCATGGCCAACCCCAACCCCGAGGTGCACCCGGACGTCGCCCACAAGTACGCGGCGGTCGTCGCGACCGGGCGCTCCGACTACCCGAACCAGATCAACAACGTCCTCGCGTTCCCGGGGATCTTCGCGGGGGCCCTTCAGGTGCGGGCCTCCCGGATCACCGAGGGGATGAAGATCGCGGCGGCGGAGGCGTTGGCGTCGGTGGTCGGTGACGATCTTGCGGCGGACTACGTCATTCCGTCGCCGTTCGACGAGCGGGTTGCTCCTGCTGTGACCGCGGCGGTGGCTGCGGCGGCTCGGGCGGAGGGTGTGGCTCGGCGTTGAGCCGTGGGGGTGGTGGGGGTGCGTTCTTCGCCCCCGCCGCCCCTACCCGTCCCATCCTCAAGGGGCTGCGCCCCTTTGACCCCCAGCGTCCGTCCGGTGGGGGCTTCTCGCGCAGTTCCCCGCGCCCCTGATGGCCTGCGGCCATCTCAGGGTCGCGGGGAACTGTGCGAGAAGCCCCACTCACCCGCACCCGACAACGCACCCCCGTTCCCATGCCCGCGGGCGGGGTTCGGGGGACGGGACGCGTGTCACAGGGCTTCGCGGTTCCATCGGGTCCGGCATCCCCCTATGGTCAGGCGCATGTTCGCTGCCTACGCCGCCCGCATCGACCGCGACCAACCGCTCAACGGACTGGAGTTGGGCGACCGGCCCGCGCCGGAACCGAGGCCCGGCTGGACGACCGTGAAGGTGAAGGCCGCCTCGCTGAACCATCACGACCTGTGGTCCCTGCGTGGAGTCGGCCTCGCGGAGGACAAGTTGCCCATGATCCTCGGCTGCGACGCCGCCGGCGTCGACGAGGACGGCAACGAGGTCGTGCTGCACTCGGTGATCGGCCAGTCCGGCCACGGCGTCGGCCCGGACGAACCCCGCTCGATCCTCACCGAGCGCTACCAGGGCACCTTCGCCGAGCTTGTCTCCGTCCCCACCTGGAACGTCCTCCCCAAGCCCGCCGAGCTCTCCTTCGAAGAGGCCGCCTGCCTGCCCACCGCCTGGCTGACGGCCTACCGCATGCTCTTCACCAACGCCGGTGTACGCCCCGGCGACTCCGTTCTCGTCCAGGGCGCCGGCGGCGGCGTCGCCACCGCCGCGATCGTGCTCGGCAAGGCGGCGGGCCTGCGGGTCTTCGCCACCAGCCGGGACGAGGCCAAGCGCAAGCGGGCCCTGGAACTCGGCGCCGTGGAAGCGCTGGAGTCGGGGGCGCGGCTCCCGCAGCGCGTCGACGCGGTCATCGAGACCGTCGGCGCCGCCACCTGGTCCCACTCGGTGAAGTCCCTGCGCCCCGGCGGCAGTCTCGTCATCTCGGGCGCCACCAGCGGCGACCGCCCCTCCCACGCCGAACTGACCCGCATCTTCTTCCTCGAACTCAAGGTCGTCGGCTCCACCATGGGGACCAAGGACGAACTGGAGGACCTGCTCTCCTTCTGCGCCGCGACCGGTGTGCGCCCCGTCATCGACGAGGTGCTGCCGCTGGACCGCGCCCGCGAGGGCTTCGAACGCCTCGCGGCGGGCGACCAGTTCGGCAAGATCGTGCTCACCAGCCCCTGACGGGTCGACTCCCTCGACATGACGACGGCCGGCCCGGACACCCGGGCCGGCCGTCGTCATGTCAACCAGGGTTGACATGGGCCATGGTGTCAACGTAGGTTGACGTCATGACCGAAGCAACGGATCTCGCCGAGCGCGCGGGCGATCGTGACCCCCGGGTCGGACTGCGAGCCGTCGCCGCGCTGCGGAGGCTGCTGGAGCAGTTGGAGTCGGTGCAGGTGCGCAGCGCGCGCAACCAGGGCTGGTCGTGGCAGGAGATCGCCGCGGAACTCGGCGTCAGCAGGCAGGCCGTCCACAAGAAGTACGGGAGGCATTGATGTTCGAGCGGTTCACGAAGGATGCCCGGGCCGTGGTAGTGGGCGCGGTCGAGCACGCCGAACGCGCCCGTGCGGGGGAGGTGACCGAGGAGCATCTGCTGCTCTCCCTGCTGGACAGGAAGGCCGGCCGCGCCTCGTTCGCCCTTGGCGCGCTCGGGCTCGCCGAGGAGCGCCGCGACTCCGTCGCGCGAGCCCTCGCCGAGGCCCGCCGCCGGGGCGGCCTCTCCCGCGCGGACACGGACGCCCTCTCCGGCCTCGGCATCGACCTCTCGGAGATCGTCTCCCGCGTCGAAGAGGCCCACGGGGTCGGAGCGTTGGAACCGGGTGCCACGGGCCGCCGGCGGCGGTGGTCGTCGGGGCATCGTCCCTTCACCCGCGATGCCAAGGACGTCCTCACCCGCTCCCTGCGCACCGCCCACGCCCACCGTGACCTCCACATCGGCGACGAGCACCTCCTCCTCGCCCTCACCACCCGCCCCGGGGTCCCGGCCGAGGTCCTCGCCGACCACGGGGTGACGTACGAGGCGCTGGAGCGGGTCCTCTACGGGGTGGGGGAGGCCAAGGCGGGTTGAAGGGAGCCGGTCACCCCCTGGGGGCTCGCAGTATCACCCCGATGTGCGCCGCCGCTGTCGACAGATGGCGGCGGGCGTCACGGAGTTGGGCCTCTGTCACGCCGTGGTCGCGGGCCGCGTCGCGGATGTCGTCGCGGAAGCGGTCCAGCAGGCGGTCGAGGTCGCGGGACGGGTCGCCGGTGGGGGTCTCGTGCACCCAGGCGGGCTCGTACTCGGCAGGGAAGTCCTCGGGGGTGGTCGAGTACTCGGGCTCCCCACCGTCGGTGGCCGTCCCGGTCCCCTTGGGCGAGGTCGTCCCGGGGCCCGTGCCGCCTTCCGTGCCGGCCGTCGTCGAGCCGGGCTCCGGCCCCGTCCGTCCGAAGCCGAAGTCCTTGCCGAACTCCTTTCCGAAGTCCTTCCCGAACTCGCCGAACTCCTTGGCCAGCTCGGTCAGCCCCTCGCGCACCCCCGTCGGCCAGTCGCCCCGCGTGAAGTGGTCCTGGACTCGGTCCTGGACCCGCTTCGCGATGCGCTGCAACTCCTCCTGGGCCTGGGTGCGGGCGTGCTCCTGCGCCTCCTTCGCCTGACGACGGGCGCGCTGGGCCTCCTCCCGGGCTCGCCGGCTCTCGTCCTTCGCCCGGCGGGCCTGCTCCTTCCACTCCTGCTTGACGCGGCGCATCTCCTCCTTCGCGACCCGCCAGGACTCGCTGTCGGCGTACTCCCCGGGCTCTCCGGACGGGCCCCCGTCCCCGCCGCCCCTGCGGGCCTCGGAGGCCGCCGCCCGCATCTCACGGCGCAGATCGCCCGCCGCGCCCCGGACATCGGCCCGGATCTCGGCGGCCAGCTCCGCGACCGACTCCCGGATCTCCAGCTCCAGGTCGGCCAACTCGCCGCTACGGTCGGCCAGTTCGGCGCGACCCGCGTCGGTGATCGCGTACACCTTGCGGCCGCCCTCCGTGGTGTGGGTGACCAGGCCCTCGGCCTCCAGCTTGGCCAGGCGGGGGTAGACGGTGCCGGCCGAGGGCGCGTACAGGCCCTGGAAGCGTTCCTCCAGCAGGCGGATCACCTCGTAGCCGTGGCGCGGGGCCTCGTCCAGCAGCTTCAGCAGGTACAGCCGCAGGCGTCCGTGGGCGAAGACGGGAGGCATGTCAGAGGTCCTTCTCGTCGGTCGTGCGAGGGGTCGTGCCGTCGGTCGCGCCGTCGGTCGCGTCGGCGGATGTGGCGTGCGCGTCAGCGGTCTCGGCGTCCTTGTCGGGGGAGTCCGGGGTGGCCCAGGGCTCGTCCTCCGACGGGGGTCTGCGGAGGAGGGCGATGGAGCCGGAGATCGTCGTGGCCTTGAGGCGGCCGTTGCCCGGGCCGAGGCGGCCGGTGACCTTGTGGGCGCCCCAGGGGCCGCTGACGCGGAGGTCGTCGAAGGCGTTGGAGATGGTGCCGCTGGCCGTGTTGGCCTCGACCTCGGCGTCGGCGGGGTGGGGGAGACGGATCGCGATCTCGCCGGAGACGCTGGAGAGGCCGATGTCGGTGGGGCCGCCCGTGGGGTCGAGGTCGAGGATGATGGCACCGCTCACCGAGTCGGCCTTCACCGTGGGGCAGGAGCCCTCTATGACGGTCAGATCGCCGGAGACGGAACTGAGCCGCAGATCGCCGGTGAGGGCCTGCGCTTCCACGCTTCCCGAGACCGTCGTGGCGCGCACCGGGCCCGACAGGCCGACCAGGGTGGTGTCGCCCGAGATGCCCTTCACCTCCGTACGCCCGCCCAGCCCGGACATGACGGCCGTGGCACCCACCACGCCCACCTCGACCCGGGTGCCTGTGGGGACGGCGAGCGACACCAGGGCGTGACGACGCCAGCCCTTGCGGTCGAGCCACTTCAAGAAGCCCTTCCAGGGCAGGTCGTCGTAGGCCACGGTCAGGGTGCCGTCCTTCTGCGTCACCGTCAGCGGTGGGCCCTCGACGCCGGCCACCTCCAGGCGGGCGGAACCTTCGTCGGTGCCCATGACGTTCACCGTTCCGTTGACGACGCGCACATGCAGTGCCGTCACCGGCTCGTCGAACGTGAGCTTTCGCGGCTCGGCGACGGACCACTCGGACATGGTGCTGACCTCCTCGACAGACCCGACACGACAGAACACAAAGACGCGCACTATCGCGTCTCACGTCATTCACGATATATCGCGGAGAGGGAAAGTCAAGGCACCCGTTCTGGTGATCCCGCAGGATGTTCCTGGGCAAATCGGCCTAGCGTGGAGGCATGTCGACGGAACGCTCCCAGGGATCCCGTGACCCCCGGCCCGCCCCCGCGCCCGGTGCGCTCCTGCTCTGCCGGGCGGAGCCCGACTCCGTCGCCCCCGTCGCCCAGCTGCTGCGCGAACGCATGCTGCTCGTCCCCGCCGGTCCCGAGTGGACGGCTCTCGTGCCGGAGGGAAAGCCCTGGTCGCACGGCGGGGAGCTGGTCGACCGGGTCCTCACCGGCTGGGCCACGGCCCTCGCCGTCGGAGTCCCGTGGCCCGTCCTCGCCCTGTGGTGGGACGCCGACCGCGGCGGCTACACGCTCGCCGCCGGATTCCGCCGCACCGTCGGCTATGTATGGCTCGCGAACGGCACCCCGGTCGGCGAGGACGAGGCGATGCGCACCTTCGCCGCCCGACTGGGGCTGGATCCGGTCCTGGACGGGGAGTCGCTGGACCACCTCACCAGGCCCGACCCCGCCGCCGACGCCCGCGCCCGCCTGCTGGGCCTGCTCGCCGTCCTCACCCGTGCGGGCATGTCACTCCCCGCAGGCCTCACCCCGGGCGAACCCGCCGACCGACTCCGTGAGGTCGCCCGGGTCCAGCCCGGTGTCCAACGCATCGAGTGGACCGGCTGGCGCGGGGCCGTCCGCACGGAACTCGACGCCCTCGACCGCGGCCGCCTGGGTCCGTGGCTCCCCTGGGCCGGCACCCCCAGAGCGCGCGCCCTGGCCACCGCCCAACTCCTCGCGGGCATCCCGCTCACCGCCTGGGGCCTGCACCGCCGCAGCCCCGGCTGGCTCGTCGCCGGCGGCCTCCTGATCGGCCACGGCACCCTCGGCCTGCTCTACGACCTGGCCCACCCGCGAGACTGAAGCCGGCCGCGGGGCTGAAGCCGACCTTCGAGGCAAGACCGAAGCCGGCCGTGGAGTCAGCCGGCCGCGAGGCTCAACCGGTCGTGCGAGGAGACCGGCCCCGCCAGTAGCCCCGGCCGCGCCCGCCAAAAAGGCGGCTACTCGTCCTCGTCCTCGTCGTCCAGCCGCGCCAGCCACGTGGCCAGCCGCTCCACCGGCACCTCGAAGTCCGGGTTCAGGTCCACGAAGGTCCGCAGCTGTTCGGCGAGCCACTCGAACGTGACCTCCTCCTCGCCGCGCCGCTTCTCCAGTTCCTCGATGCCGCGGTCGGTGAAGTACATGGCTCGCTCTCCTGGGTCCGTACATGGTCGATGTGCCGCTCACAGCGTACGAAACCGATCGATGCCCCTCGGTCGCGTTGGCCGACGGCTATGGTGTGCGCCTGGCGATTTCTGGGCAACTGCCCTATTTCGTACGCCTGTTCAGGGAGCGGTGAGATGTCCGAACTGATATCGGCGGTCGGTCAGCTGTCCCCCTATCTGAGTGCGGCCGCGGCCTCGATGGGGACGGCCGTGCTCGTCACGGCCAGGGACCAGCTGGCGGTCAGTGCCGTACGAGGCGGCCGCGCGTTCCTGGCCGCGGCCCTGCGCGGGAAGGACGCGGGGGACGAGGAGGCGGCCGGGGCGGCGACGGTCCTCGAAGGGCTCGGCGACGAGGAGCGGGCCCTGGTGGAAGCGGCCGTGGGCCACTGGCTCGCCGATGGCGACCTGAGCGCCGCCGCCCTGGAGGCCCAGGTCACGAAGGCCGCGGGCGTCGGGCGGGGCGGCGACATCCATGTGACGGCTCACGGGAGGCACGCGGTGGCCGTGGGGCGGATCGAACGTGATCTCACCATCTCGTTCGGGGCGGACCCGCGAGCGGCAGATGTCCCAGCCGACTGACAGCATCCCGACGAGCGGCCAGGACCAGCCCGTCGAGGACCGACGGCCCGGCGTCTTCGGACAGGGCCGCTGGGTGACGGCCGTCGGACAGGTACTGGGCAACCTCGTGGTCAGCCTGGTCGTGGGCGACGCGCTCGCGAACGCCACCGAGCGGGCGCGGAGCTGGCGGGTCTGGAACTGGCTGCCCTTCCTGGTGGTCCTCGGCCTGGGCGGCACCGCCCTGCTCCGTACGAAGGGCTCCTCCGAGCAGTTGCTGTGGGTGTGCCTGATGCTCGGCGTGGCGGTGACGGCCGCGCTGGTGCGGGTGGCGGGCTTCCGGCACCCCGCGGCCGTAGCCGCCCTCGTCTCGGCACTGTCCGTGGCCCTCGCCGCCGGCGCGGTGGTGCGGGCGGAGTATCTCCGTGAGCACGGGGAGGTCCACGTCGAGGGCCGGACGACGGTCTCGCCCGACCGGCCGCTGACGGACGGGGAGACGCTCCTCGTGAGGGTGCGGGGCGACGTGCCCCGTACCCATCTGCGTCTCGTCCTCACGGTCACGGACGCCTTCCCGGACACGGCCTACTGCGCCCCGGACACCTCTCTCGACATCGCTCTGGAAGGCGGCCGTACCGCCGTGGCCGAGGTCCGCTCGGGCGCGACCGTCGACCTTCCGCTGGGCGGGGCACGGCCTGACGCCCGGGTCGGCGTGACGGTCAGCACCTCCCACGGCTGCCAGATGCACGTGACCGTCCGCGATGCCGTCCTGCACGGCTGAGGAGACCGTATGAACTGGAACACCCGTTGGATCTTCGCGGCCTCGGTGGCCCTCTTCGTCTGCAGTGTCACCGGTCTCGCGATGGGCGGCATACCGGACGAGCGTGGTCCGGAGTTCCTCGGCACCGAACGGCTCAGGGTGGGCATGCACAACGACCTGCCCGGCGTGTCCTTCGAAAAGCACTACAAGCGCTTCGGCTTCGATCCAGAGGTGTTCCGGGCGGTCATGAAGGGGCTGGAGTTGCAGGAGGACGACGCGACGCTGACCAATGTGTCCTCCGAGGCCCGGGTGTCGAAGCTGGAGGAAGGACACCTCGACATGGTGGTGGCCAGCTTCTCCATCACTCCGCAGAGAGGGAAGCGGATCGACTTCGTCGGGCCGTACGCCACCACCTACCAAGGGTTTCTGGTGGGCCCCGAGGGCGCGGACATCCAGGAGTTCGGCGACCTGGGCGGCAAGGTCGTGTGCTCCTGGGACGGCAGTACCTCCGCGGACGTACTGCGGCGCTTCAAGCTCGCCGACATCGAGGCGAGGACTCTCCTCGACGCCTCCGCCTGTGTCCAGAAGCTCAGGGAGGGAGAGGTCGACGCGGTCTTCACCGATCAGATGATCCTTCAGGGCTTCGCGGACCTCTACGCCGCCGACGGGCTCAGGGTCGTGCCCGGCCTGACGATCGGCGGCCCCCAGCACTACGGCATCGGGTTGCCCAAGGGACACCGGGCAGACTGTCTGCGGCTGCGTGAAGTCCTGAAGGACTACGTCGAGAGCAGCCAGTGGAAGCGGGACTTCGAGACGTGGCTGCCGGGCATCGCGAAGCAGGACCCCGCCTGGATCAGCGACTACCGGCCGAGCGCCGACGCGATCGACGCCCGTTCCTGCCGCGACAGTCCCTGACGTCGCCCGGCGCGACCGCCGAGGGCCCGGTCCGAGTGACGTAGCACTCGGACCGGGCCCTCGCCGCGACCGGGGGTCAGAGGCTCACGCCTCGAACACCTCGCGCACCAGCTGCTCCTGCTCGGCCTGGTGGCGCTTCGCCGAGCCGACCGCCGGGGACGACCCGTGCGGGCGGGAGATGCGCCGCAGGCGCTCGCCGTGCGGGACGTCCGCGCCGACCGCGAGGTCGAGGTGGTCGATCAGGTT
The DNA here is from genome assembly GCF_055575575.1 of Streptomyces sp. NPDC034049. Classification (NCBI taxonomy): domain Bacteria; kingdom Bacillati; phylum Actinomycetota; class Actinomycetes; order Kitasatosporales; family Streptomycetaceae; genus Streptomyces; species Streptomyces sp. NPDC034049. The sequence continues at coordinate 162,767 of NZ_JBVISJ010000002.1, read as the reverse complement.
GAGGGCGATGAACGGCCAGGCACCCTGGTTCGCCGGCTCCTCCTGGGCCCACAGGTACTTCTCGGCGTTCGGGTACTTGTTGACCTCCGCCTGGACCTCGGCCCCGGGCAGGGGGTAGAGGCGCTCGATGCGGATGATCGCCGTGTCCGTGACGCCGCGCTTCTGACGCTCGGCCTCCAGGTCGTAGTAGACCTTGCCGGCGCAGAAGACGACCTTCTTGACCGCGTTCGGGTCGACCGAGCCGTCGCCGATGACCGGGCGGAACTCGCCGCTCGTGAACTCCTCCGCCTTCGACGCGGCGGCCTTCAGACGCAGCATCGACTTCGGGGTGAAGACGACCAGCGGCTTGTGGTGCGGGTTGTGCACCTGCCACCGCAGGAGGTGGAAGTAGTTCGACGGGGAGGTCGGCATGGCGACCGTCATGTTGTTCTGCGCGCACATCTGGAGGAAGCGCTCCGGGCGGGCGGACGAGTGGTCCGGGCCCTGGCCCTCGTAGCCGTGCGGGAGCAGCAGGGTGACGCCGGACGTCTGGCCCCACTTCTGCTCCGCCGAGGAGATGAACTCGTCCACGACCGTCTGGGCGCCGTTGACGAAGTCGCCGAACTGGGCCTCCCACATCACCAGGGACTCGGGGCGGGCGAGCGAGTAGCCGTACTCGAAGCCCATCGCCGCGTACTCGGAGAGCAGGGAGTTGTAGACGTTCAGCCGCGCCTGGTCCTCGGAGAGGTACATCAGCGGCGTGAACTCCTCGCCCGTCTCACGGTCGATGATCACCGCGTGACGCTGGCCGAAGGTGCCGCGCTGCGAGTCCTGGCCGGCCAGCCGGACCGGGGTGCCCTCCAGGAGGAGGGAGCCGACCGCGAGGGTCTCGCCCATGCCCCAGTCGATCGTGCCGTCCTCGACCATGGCCGCCCGGCGCTGCAGCTGCGGCAGCAGACGCGGGTGGGCGGTGATGTGGTCCGGGACGTTGACCTGGGACTCGGCGATGCGCTTGACGGTCTCCGCCGTGATCGCGGTGTTCACCGCGACCGGGAAGCCGTCCTGCGGGTCGTGGACCTCGGCGGACGCCGACTGGGAGGTGGCCTCGCGGACCTCCGTGAAGACCTTCTCCAGCTGGCCCTGGTAGTCCTGGAGGGCCTGCTCGGCCTCTTCCAGGGTGATGTCGCCGCGACCGATGAGGGACTCGGTGTAGAGCTTGCGCACCGAGCGCTTCTTGTCGATCAGGTCGTACATCAGCGGCTGGGTGAAGGCCGGGTTGTCCGACTCGTTGTGACCGCGGCGGCGGTAGCAGATGAGGTCGATCACCACGTCCTTGTTGAACGCCTGGCGGAACTCGAAGGCGAGCCGCGCGACGCGGACCACGGCCTCCGGGTCGTCGCCGTTCACGTGGAAGATCGGGGCCTCGATCATGCGGGCCACGTCGGTCGCGTACATCGAGGAGCGCGACGACTCGGGGGCCGCGGTGAAGCCGACCTGGTTGTTGATGACGATGTGGACCGTGCCGCCGGTGCGGTAGCCGCGCAGCTGCGACATGTTCAGGGTCTCGGCCACCACGCCCTGGCCCGCGAAGGCCGCGTCGCCGTGGAGGGCCACCGGCAGGACCGTGAAGTCCGTGCCGCCCTTGTTGATGATGTCCTGCTTGGCGCGCGCGACGCCCTCCAGGACCGGGTCCACGGCCTCCAGGTGCGAGGGGTTCGCGACCAGGCTGACCTTGATCTGCTCGCCGTCCAGGCCCGTGAAGGTGCCCTCGGCGCCCAGGTGGTACTTCACGTCGCCGGAGCCGTGCATCGACTTCGGGTCGAGGTTGCCCTCGAACTCGCGGAAGATCTGCGCGTACGACTTGCCGACGATGTTCGCGAGGACGTTCAGGCGGCCGCGGTGGGCCATGCCGATGACGACCTCGTCGAGGCGGGACTCCGCCGCCGAGTCGATGACCGCGTCCAGCAGCGGGATGACCGATTCGCCGCCCTCGAGGGAGAAGCGCTTCTGGCCGACGTACTTGGTCTGCAGGAAGGTCTCGAAGGCCTCCGCCGCGTTCAGCCGGCGCAGGATGCGCAGCTGCTCCTCGCGCTCCGGCTTGGTGTGCGGGCGCTCGATGCGGTCCTGGATCCAGCGGCGCTGCTTCGGGTCCTGGATGTGCATGAACTCGATGCCGGTCGTACGGCAGTACGAGTCGCGCAGGACGCCGAGGATGTCACGGAGCTTCATCAGGGACTTGCCCGAGAAGCCGCCGACCGCGAACTCGCGCTCCAGGTCCCACAGGGTGAGCCCGTGCTCGGTGATGTCCAGGTCGGGGTGCTTGCGCTGGCGGTACTCCAGCGGGTCGGTGTCGGCCATGACGTGGCCGCGGACCCGGTAGGAGTGGATCAGCTCGAAGACGCGGGCGGCCTTGGTGACGTCGTCGTCGTGCGAGGCGTCGATGTCCTTGAGCCAGCGGACAGGCTCGTAGGGGATGCGCAGGGCCTCGAAGATGTCGTCGTAGAAGCCGCCCTCGCCGAGGAGGAAGTTCGCGACGATCCGCAGGAACTCGCCGGAGGCGGCGCCCTGGATGACCCGGTGGTCGTACGTCGAGGTCAGGGTCATGACCTTCGAGATGCCCAGCTTGTTCAGGGTGTCCTGGGACGTGCCCTGGAACTCGGCCGGGTAGTCCATGGAGCCGACGCCCATGATGACCGACTGGCCGGGCATCAGACGCGGCACGGAGTGGACGGTGCCGAGGCCGCCGGGGTTGGTCAGGGAGACCGTGACACCGGTGAAGTCGTCCATCGTCAGCTTGCCGTCACGGGCGCGGCGGACGATGTCCTCGTAGGCCTGCCAGAACTCGAAGAAGTTCAGCGTCTCGGCCTTCTTGATGCCCGCGACGACCAGCTGGCGGTCGCCGTTGGGCTTCACCAGGTCGATGGCGAGGCCGAAGTTGACGTGCGGCGGCTTGACGAGGGTGGGCTTCCCGTCCTTCTCCGCGTAGTGCCAGTTCATCGACGGCATCGTCTTGATGGCCTGCACCATCGCGTAGCCGATCAGGTGCGTGAAGGAGATCTTCCCGCCCCGGGCGCGCTTGAGGTGGTTGTTGATGACGATGCGGTTGTCGAACAGCAGCTTCACCGGGACGGCGCGCACGGACGTGGCCGTGGGCAGCTCCAGCGAGGCGTTCATGTTCTTCGCGACCGCGGCGGCCGGGCCGCGCAGGGTGATCAGCTCCGGGCCCTCGGCGGCGGCAGCGGCGGGCGCGGCCTGCTTCGCGGGGGCGGCGGCCTTCGGCTTCGCCGGCGCGGGCGCGGCGGCCGCGGGCTTCGCGGGGGCCGGGGCAGCGGCGGCGGGCTTCGGGGCAGCCGGGGCGGGGGTGGCCGGGGCGGCGGGTGCGGCCTGGGCCGGGGCGGCGGGGGCCGCGGGTGTGGTGGTCGCTGCGGGCCCCGTGGCCGCAGAGCTCGCCGGAGCCGGGGCGGCAGCCGCGCCTGGCTTGTAGTCGGCGAAGAAGTCCCACCAGGCTCGGTCTACCGAATTCGGGTCCTGGAGGTACTGCTGATAGATCTCGTCGACGAGCCACTCGTTCGGACCGAAGGCCGCGGCGGGGTTCTTACCCGCTTGGTCTGCGTCGGTCGAGATGCTCGAGTTACTGGGGGACTGTGGCGACACGGCGGCAACCGCCCTCTTCCGCTTCACAAGGTGATGGACAGCGGGAATTAAGGCTACGCCCCCGTGGCCGGGTAGGTCAGGCCGAGTCCGCTCTTCGTCGCGTAAGTCACATCGGAATGCGTGTTTCGGGGGTGGAAATGGCGGGAAACAAGCGTGGTTCCGGTCTGGAACGGGGGTGGGGGGCGGGTGCCGGGCATGCGTCGGGTGGGGCCTGCGGCGATGTGCACGCGGCCCTCTGCTCGAACGCACCTGATCACACGTGTCCGGCTGGGCGGATCTGCCATGGATCTTGTGGCTCCGGTTCGAACTTTACGTCAACTTGGGGGAGAAGTAAGCCCCGGGAGGATGAGCGATATCTGGCAATGGCGGGGGGATTCAGCCAGGTGGGATGTGGGTATCGCGGGATTTTTCCGGCCCCCGCCGCCCCTACCCGTCCCCTCCTGCCCCGGGGGTCTGGGAGGGCGCGTGGTCGGGTGCGGGTTCGTGGGGGTTGCTCGCGCAGTTCCCCGCGCCCCTGGAGAGCCTGCGGCTCTCCGCAGAGCGCGCCCGGGTGGTCGGCCTAGGTGGTCGCCGGGCTCTGCGGTTTCGGGGGTATGCCCGGGAGGATCACCTGGATGCGGCAGCCCTTGGGGGATTCGGCTACTCCGATGCGGCCGCCGTGGAGGTCCACCGCCCAGCGGGCGATCGCCAGGCCCAGGCCGGTGCCGCCGTCGCTGCCGGGGCCGTGGGGGGAGCTGACGGCGCCGCGGTTGAAGCGTTCGAAGACGCGGTGCCACTCGGACTCGGGGATGCCGGGGCCCTCGTCCAGGACCTCCAGTTCCAGCGACTCGGCGGTGGGGCCGCGCCGGGCCTTCACGGTCACGCGGCCGTGCGCCGGGCTGTGCTTGACCGCGTTGTCGATGAGATTGGCGACCACCTGGTGGATGCGCTCCGGGTCCGCGTTCGCGGTGAGCTCCGGCGGGTGCACGTCCAGGTGCAGGTGCACGTCCGTACGCGTGTGCTTGCCGGAGTCCGAGGCGACGCCGCCGCGGGCCGAGGCGACCATCTGGGCCTCCTTGAGGACGCCCGAGAGGTACGGCCAGACCTCGAAGCGGCGGCGGCGCAGCGGGACGACGCCGTTGTCCAGGCGGGACAGGTCCAAGAGGGTCTCCACCAGCCGGCCGAGGCGCTCGGTCTGCTTCAGGGCCGTGCGCATCGTCTCCGGGTCGGCCTGGGTGACGCCGTCGACGATGTTCTCCAGGACCGCCCGCAGGCCCGCGATGGGCGTGCGCAGCTCGTGGGAGACATTCGCCACGAGCTCCTTGCGCTGGCGGTCCTGGGCCTCCAGTTCGTCCGCCATGAGATTGATCGTGTGGGCGAGGTCGCCCAGCTCGTCCCGGCGGTTCTCGCTGACCCGCCGGGTGTAGTCGCCGCGCGAGATGGACCGGGCGACCGCGTTCATCTCGTCCAGCGGCGCGGTGAGTGAATGCGCCACGAACTGCGTTATCAGGAGTGTGGCGATCATCGAGAACACCGTGATGAAGCGCAGCTCCGTCTTGGTGTGCACCGCGATCATCGACAGACCGGTGGTGATCAGGACCGAGATGACGACGAGCGCGCCCAGCTTCGTCTTGATCGAGAAGGGGCGCACCCCGCCGAGCGGGCCCGCGCCCTTCCGCGACTGCGCGCCACCGGGAGCCCGGTTCCGGGACCTCGGGTCACCGATTCCGCTCATCACGCCACCAGCCCCCTGCGCCTACCTGTCTGCGTGCCTACGAATGCCCCGCGCACGCGGGACGGCGAGCACGGGTCAGGGAGTCGGGGTCTCCAGGGCGTACCCCACACCGTGCACCGTGCGGATCCGCTCCGCGCCGATCTTCCGCCGCAGCGCCTTGATGTGGCTGTCCACGGTCCGCGTCCCGGACGCGTCCGCCCAGTCCCACACCTCGGCGAGCAGCTGCTCGCGCGAGAGTACGGCACGCGGGGTGTTCGCGAGACATACGAGGAGGTCGAACTCGGTGGGCGTGAGGTGCACGTCCTCGCTGCGCACCCGGACGCGGCGCTGGGCGTGGTCGATCTCCAGCTCGCCGAGGCGCAGGATGCCCGAGCGCGGCGTGGTCGCGGCCAGCGCGGCGCGCTCCACCCGGCGCAGCAGGACGTGCACGCGCGCGGCCAGTTCACGCATGGAGAACGGCTTGGTCATGTAGTCGTCGGCGCCGACGCCGAGCCCGACCAGCATGTCCGTCTCGTCGTCCCGGGCGGTGAGCATCAGCACGGGGACGGGCCGCTGGGCCTGGACGCGCCTGCACACCTCCAGGCCGTCGAAGCCGGGCAGCATGATGTCGAGGATCAGCAGGTCGGGCTGCCATGCCTCCGCCGTGTCCACCGCGGCCGGTCCGTCGGACGCGGTCTGCACGACGAAACCCTCGGCGCGCAGGCGGGCCGCGATGGCGTCGACGATCGTCGGGTCGTCCTCGACCACGAGCACGCGGCGCTGTGCGCCCGGCGTCGCCGTGGCGCTGTTGTGGGTGGTGTGTGTCTGCTCCATCGCCCGCCCCTGTGTTGCTTTCCGGAATCCGTGGGGTGATCCCTTGACTACGCATGGCTGCGCATGACTGCGATTGACGCTTGAATGATCGGCGTCAGGCAAGCAGGGTACGGGCAGTCACCGCACCAGGGCTATCCAGGTCGGACCGCGAGGTGCACGACGTCCGGAACTCCTCGGGCAACCGGGATCTCTTCGGTACGCACCTGTTGGAACCCGGCATTCCCCAAGGTTTCCTCGAATTCCGCAGATGGCCGGGCCGACCACACGGCAAGCACCCCACCTGGCCTCAACACCCTTGCGCAGCTTGCCAGTCCGGTCGGCGAGTACAGGCTGTCGTTGGTCTCGGAGACGGTCCAGTCGGGCCCGTTGTCGATGTCCAGGCAGAGTGCGTCGAACGTGTCGGATGTCTCATTGACGTAGGTGACGAGATCGGCTTCCACGATCTCCGTACGGGGGTCGGCGAGCGCCTCGGCGGACACCTCGGCCAGTGGTCCGGTGCGGTGCCACGCGATGACGGAGGGTTCGCGTTCGACAACTGTGATCGCACCCCAGCGCGGGTCCGCGGCGGCTCGGGCGAGCGAGAAGCCGACGCCCAGACCCCCGATGAGCACATGTGGCCGAGAACGATCCGTCAGCGCGGAGAGGGCGGCGTCGACCAGCAGCCGCTCCGAGCGGCCGTCCGAAGTGTCCATCAGGAAGCACCCGTTGGCGATGATCTGCAACAGCTCTCCGTGCCGTCGCAGCACGACCTCGCCGTAGGGGCCCTCGTGCCGGTCGATGACCACGGGTTCGTCGGTGATGGGCATCCGCCCATTTTCGCGCGCCCCCGGCTCCGAGGCAGCCGAATTTCGACGGACGGTGACGCCGCGTCGACAACCCGGTGGCGAATGGCTCGATCGGCGCGCCGTGTCAGAGCGTCAGGCCGTGGCCGTACGGGAAGACCGGGTCCGCGGTGTCGTTGGGGACGTCCGGGCGGGACGCCTCGACGGCCGCCATGGAACGGGGCAGTTCGAAGGGCAGCCGGCCCTCGGCCCGGGCCCGGCCGAAGGCCACGTCGAGCAGGGCCGTGTCCGAGGCCCCGTAGTCGGCGACGAGCGCGGCGGCCTTCTCCGCGATCTCCGGGAGGACGGCGGGCCGCTCCAGGTTGACGCAGACCAGGGTCGGCACGGCCGCCAGCAGCGCCAGGATCTCCTTCAGCCGCTCCTCGTCGAACGCCAGCGACCCGGAGTGGAAGAAGGACTCGAACAAGCCCGGTCGCTCCTCGTACGGCGTGCGCAGCCGCAGCACGGCGACGTCCGCGTGGGCCGGGTCGGCCACGACGTTGCCGTACAGGGACGCCGTCTGCGCGCCGACCCCTTCGACGTACAGGTTGGGGCGGTCGGTGAGCGGGAGGAGGGAGTGGTTGGTCAGGATCGTGAGCGAGCGGCGCTGGGCGGCCTCGCCGAGGGCGGTGAACTCGCTCGCGCCGACGGTCTCCTCGGCCCGGTCCGGGTCGACGTACCGCCTCTCGAAGAGGCCGAGGACGAACTTCACGCGCAGCAGACGGCGGACCGAGGCGTCGACGCGGTCCTCGGTGATCCGGCCGGAGCGGACCAGTTCGACGATCACCTCGGGGCACTGTTCTCCGCCGAACTGGTCGGCGCCCGCGTCCAGGGCCTTCGCGGCGCGTTCGGCGAGGGTGAGGTGTTCGACGCCCCAGGCGTGGGCCTGGTGCGGTTCGCCGCCGATGGACGCGTCGGTGAGCAGGCCCCAGTCGGTGCAGACGACGCCGTCGAAGCCGAGGCGTTCGCGCAGCAGTCCGGTGAGGACGTCCCGGTTGAAGCCGAAGCCGACCTCCTCCCAGCCGTCCACGCCGATCGGCTGCCCGTAGTACGGCATCATCTGCGCGCACCCCGCCTCGACGGCGGCCCGGAAGGGCGCGAGGTGGTGGTCGTGCATGCCGCCGGGATAGATCTGCTCCTTGCCGTACGGGAAGTGCGGGTCCTCGCCGTCGCGTTGCGGGCCGCCGCCGGGGAAGTGCTTGACCATGGCGGCGACCGACCGCGGGCCGAGCCGGGGCCCCTGGAGGCCGCGTACGTACGCCCTGGCCAGGGCGCTCGTGACCTCGGCGGACGAGCCGAAGGTGCCGGACTGGCGCGACCAGCGGGGCTCGGTGGCGAGGTCGATCTGCGGGTGCAGGGCGACCCGGAAGCCGACGGCGAGGTACTCGCGGCGGACCGTGTCGGCGAACTTCTCCACCAGCTCCGGTTCGCCGATCGCGCCCAGGCCCAGGGGCTCGGGCCAGGCCGAGAAGGCACCGGCGCCGATGGAGGCGCCCGGGTGGTCGGTGAACGAGTGGCGCGGGTCGGTGGAGAGGGTGACCGGGATGCCCAGGCGGGTGTCGGCCGCGACCGCCTGGAGCCGGTTGACCCATTCCGCCGTCTCGCGCGCGCCGTGGCCGCCCATGAGGTTGAAGTGGGTCAGCCGGCCGTCCACGACCAGTTCCGTGGTGCCCTGCCGGGGGGACGAGGCGTCGGTCGCCTCCACGAGCGTCCCGTCCTCGTTCATCGTCAGCATCGTGTGGAAGAGCTGACCCGCCTTCTCCGCGAGGGTCATCCGGGACAGCAGGTCCTCCACCCGTTCGTCGACGGGCCGGCTCGGGTCGAGGTACGGGGCTGTGGACATCCTGGGTTCCTTGGACGAGGCGGTGGCAGGGTGCGAGTGGGGGTCACCTGACCGCGCGGACGGTCCGGGGTGACGGTGATGGGCTCTCCTGGGGACGGGGGTTGCGGCGTCGCCGCGCAGGCCAGTTCAGGGAAGCAGTAAAACCGAGTGGGTACTAGGTTTTGGGCAAGTGGCCACTCTCACGCGGCAGATGGCTTGAAAGAAGGGGGTGGTTGACTCGTGTAACCGCCGGTCCGCAGGGGCTCTTGAGGCCGTGGGGCGGGGGCTAAAGTGGCGGACATGGTGCGAAACCCGAGGCCGGAGGGGCCGGAGGGATCCGACAGCTCCGCGGGGCGCGCGCCGGAGGACTCCGGTGGCGTGCGGGGCACGTACGCCGTCGGGGACGAGCGGCGGCTGCGCATTCTCGACGCGGCCGTCGAGCGCTTCGCCCAACGGGGTTTCCACGCCTCCTCGTTGGCCCGGATCGCCGCCGACGTCGGCCTCACCCAGGGCGGGCTGCTGCATCACTTCCGCAGCAAGGAGGACCTGCTCGTCCAGGTCCTGGAACGCATAGACCAGACGGACCGGGAGCGGTTCTTCTCCCGGGAGTTCGAGTCGGCCGCCGACATGTTCACGGCGCTCGTGCGACTCGCCGAGTACAACAGCACCCGCCTGGGCCGCACCCGGATGTTCAACGTCCTGGCCGCCGAGGCCGGCGACCCCGGGCATCCCGCCCACGCCTACTTCGTCGAGCGGTACGCCGAGGTGATCGGCACGCTGTCCGCGGTGCTGCGGCGCGGGGTGGACGGCGGTGAACTGCGGGCCGGCACGGATGTGGTGGCCGTGGCGCAGGAACTGGCCGCGGTGATGGACGGGCTGCAGATCCAGTGGGTGCTGGATCCGAAGGGGTTCGACATGGCGGGCCGGTTCCGGGCGTATGTGGAGCGGGTGAGGCGGGAGATCGGGGGCCCGTAGCTGTCGGCTTGCTGTGAATCGCCCTCCGGGTGGCGGAGGTCACAGACAAGGACGTACCGGGGCGTCGAGGGTGAGGTGAAACGGAAGGAGCGCCTCACCTTGGATGCCGCCGAGACTGTGGAGACCGCGGGGCCCGTCCTCGACGGCATCCCGCGGCAGCCCGGTGCGGCGCCCGGTGGGGCGCCCGGCGCGGCGTCCAGTGGGGTGACGGAGCGGGAACCGGCGGAGGTCGCGGACGTCGGGGCGCACGTGGAGCCCGGGGCGTACGTGGACTCAGGGGCGTACGCCGGGCGGGTGTCCTCCTCGCGTCGGCGCACGCCGTTCCCGCGCCCCTGGCGGCTGCTCCCCGCCCCCGCCGGCACGCCCTTCACCTTCTTCTACGCCACCGTCCTCGTGGTGACCTCGCTCGTCGCCGAGTACGCCGACCCGGCCCTGGTGCACGCGCTGCACCAGGGCTCCAGTACGGATGTGGCCCATCTGGTCCGCACCCCCGTACTCGTCCTGATCGCGAGTGCGCTGTGGGTCGCGGGCGGGGTCGCTTCCCTGTACGCCGTCGCCTTCCTGCTGGTGCTGACCGCGCTGGAACGCCGGATCGGCGGGTGGCGCACGGCCGGTGTGTTCCTGCTGGGCCATGTCCTCGCCACCCTCGCGACGGAGGTCCCGGTGGGCCTCGCCGTCCTGGCCGGCCGTCTCCCCGACAGCTCCCTCCACCGGCTCGACTACGGCATCAGCTTCGGCGTGGCCGCGAGCGCGGGCGCGTTGGCGGGCCTGCTCCCGCCGTGGCTGCGGTGGCCGCTGCTGCTGGGCTTCGGCGGGATGCTGGTGGACGACCTGCTCGCCTACGCGGACCCGCTGACCAACTGGGGGCATCTGCTCTCCCTGGCGATCGGGGTTGCCGCATGGCCGGTGGTGCGGCGGTGGCGGCGGTCGGCGGGTGACGGTCCTGTGGGCCCGGTCGGTCCGGGGGCGCGTACGAGTCGGGCTCAGGCCGCCACGACCGCCGCGTAGCCGCCGGCCGCGTCCAGCGCGTCGAGCGGGCCGTGGAAGGCGACACGACCGTCGGCCAGGACGGTCACGTCGTCGCAGGCGCCCTCCACGTCCTCCATGAGGTGGGTGGACACGACCACACACGCGTGCCGCCCCAACCGCCGTACGAGGACGTGGAAGTCGGACCGTTGCCGCGGATCCAGCCCGGTGGTCGGCTCGTCGAGCAGGAGCAGGGTGGGCGAGTTGACGAGGGCCTGCGCGATGCCGACCCGCTGCTTCATCCCGCCGGAGAGGGTGCGGAGTCTGTGCCCCAGACGGTCATGCAGGTCCACGGCCTCCGCCGCCCTGTCCACGGCCTCGGCGATGCGACCTCCCGGCATGTCGCGCAGCCAAGCCGCGGACGACAGGAACTCCCGCACCGTGTAACCGCGGAACACACCGAACTCCTGGGGGAGGTAGCCGAGACGGCGTCTGATCTCGAGGCGTTGCGCCGGCACGCGGGGATCGCGGTCGAGCAGGGTGACCGTGCCTTCGGTCGGGGCGATCGCCGTGGCGAGGACGCGGAGCAGCGTCGACTTCCCGGCGCCGTTGGGGCCGAGCACGGCGTGCACACCCTGGCCCAGGGCGAGGGTGAGCTCGTCCAGGACGAGGGCTCGGCGGCGGCGTACGCAGAGGCGATCGGTGCGGATCATCGGGAGCCTCGCTGGTGTCGTCGGGGCCGGGGCGGGCGGTGGTCGCCGGGGGAGGGGGTGTTGTAGGCGTGGCGGCGCAGGAAGAGGAGTTCGACGAGGACGGCGGCGCCGATGGCCCAGATCAGCTGCCTGCTGTCTCTGAGGAGGAGAGAGAGGGCCTTGAACAGTTCCCGGCGACCCAGCCCGGTGACGGTGTTCTCCTGTCCGCACAGGTGAGTGATCGTCGCGACGGTGAGCAGCCAGCCGCAGGTGGTGAGCAGTGCGGCGAACCGGCTGTCGACGTAGGAACTGAGCAGCAGTGTCGCCAGCGTGAGGAAGAGGCAGGGCAACAGCCACCCCGCGGGACCGACTTCCAGCTCTTCAGGGACTCGCCCGGACACCGCGAACGTGGCCGCTGCCAGCAACGGCACGCACAGGACCAGTACCTGCCCGGTTCTGATCAGCAGGAGCCGCAGGCCTCCGGCAGGGGTCGTACGGGTCACTTCCGCGAACGGGTCGGCTCTGCCGCCGTAGCTCGCCGCCACGCAGAGCAGAGGGAGCAGTGGGGCGAGCAGGAGCAGTACCGGCAGGGTGTCGTCATCGCGTTCGACACGGGACAGCCATGCGCCGGTCGCGCATACGCCCAGGACGGCGAGCAGCCAGGACACCCGCAGTCCGTGCACGGCGAAGAGCCACGGAGGCCGCCGCCGTGGTGCTCCGCCGCCCGACGGTGCGGGGGGCGGCGGATCAGGGGGCGGGGGACCGCCGAGCCGGTTGAGGAGTGAGCCCAGTACGGCGTCGAGGCGCAGGCCTTGCGTCCCGCTCCGTACGGAGGCATTGACCGCTGTCGCACAGCGGCGGCATGCGAGCAGATGAGCCTCCGTGTACCGGAGGAGGCCGGAGGAGAGAGTGCCGTGGGCGTACGCGGTGACCCAGGCGCACGGGAGGTGACGGTCGTCGGTGCGGGTCCCGGCCCGGGCCAGGGGTGAGGAGTCGGTCATCGGATGGCAGCCTCTGGGGTCGGCGGAGGATGAGGAAGGGGTCGGTCCGCACGGGCGTGAGCGAAATAGCGGCTCAGCCAGACGGCTCGGGTGCCGGGCGGGAGGGCGGATATGTGGGCGACCAGGCGGCGGACAGCCGGGGGACGGTCGCGGAGGTCGCGCTGCTCGGTGGGGAGGAACCACAGGTGGAGTGCCTCGACGACACGGTCGTCATGGGGCGACACGGAGGGTTCCCACCTGAGGCAGTGCGGGTCCGCGATCACCTCGGCGACGTCGTCGAAGCGCTCGACACGTCCGTCCTCCGGTCTGACGTCGACCGTCCACCCTCGAACACCTGTGGAGGGCATGTCCGAGCAGGAGGTCTGCGTCTCCGCCGTGGCCAGGAAATGCGAGGGGCCGCCCTCGACGTTCGCCAGTTTGGCGGCGAAATGGCCGACGAGCCGACGCAACTCCGCACGGAACCTCGCTCGGTCGTCCGACAGGCACAGGACAGGGGGCGTGTGCGTGCAGCGGACGGCGATGGTCACCGGCCCGGGCTTGGGAGCCGCCGGGTGGTCGACGGGCAGGACGTACACGGCGGATGCGAGCGCGGCGCCGAGGAACGAGGCGAGCACCCGTCGCCGTGCCAGTACGGCGAGCGCTGTCACCGCCACGGTCCCCAGCAGGGCGAGCGCGAGCCAGTAGAGCGGCAGGGCCGTGGTGTCCGGCAGGTCGCGCCACCACTCGTACCCGGGGATGGCGGGGCCTGTGTAACGCCGGTCGGGGGTGACGTCGTACCACGACACCCCCAGGTGGATCGCGAAGGGCTCGTCGGCGGACTCGATGAGCGAGCCCGCGACAGCGACCCCGACGGTGGCGAGGACGGGTACGACACGGAGAGGCAGCAACTCGCCGACGGCATGGGCGAGGCAGGTCGCGGCGATCAGCAGAGCCGCGTTGTAGGCCACTTCGTGCAGAGGCGGGGCTCCGGCCGTCGCCGTGCGCCAGGTGGCAACCAGAAGCAGCAGCGTGACGGCTGTGAAGCCGGTCAGTGGCCAGAGCACGGAAGGGGCACAGGACAGCAGGGCCCGTGGGAACGGTCCGCGCGCCGCATGGGGGTGGGCCCAGAGCATCCTGGCTCGCTCCTCCATGCCTCCTTGCCCGCATGCGAAACCCACCGCGACGGGCAGGGCGACCGAAAGGGCGGAGCCGAGCGCCTCGCCGGCGTTGATCCAGTCCCCTTGCCAGGGCGCCCAGAACGGAGTCGACCGCCGGGACCAGAGCCACGCCAGGAGGACACCTGTGAACACGACGGCGCCGATGGCCCCGGGGCCTCGGCGCAACCGCGTCCCCAGCACCCTGAGATGGCCGGAGCCACCTGGCGACCCTCCGAGGCCCCTACGAGCGCGGGCGAGGAACCCGGTCCCCACAGCCACCGACCTCGTCACCCCCGCCCCCGCGGTCGTCCTCGTCCCCGTGCGTCAGCAGCCACCGCCGTAGCTGGGCGCAGCCCCGTGACGCCCGCGCCTTCACCGTCCCCTCGGCCACGCCCAGCCGCTCCGCGGTCTCGCGGACGCTGAATCGGTGGAGGTATCGCAGCTCGATGACGTCCCGCTGGGCCGGGGGGAGTTCGGCGAGGGCCACCGCGACGGCCGCGTAGCGCGGGGAGGCGGCGAGGAGACAGTCCTCGGCGGAGGGAGCCGTGGCCGTGGCCGGCGGGGCGGACTGGACACGTTCGTCGAGCGCTGCCCGGCGCCCCTGCTCGCGGACGAGGTCCAGGGCCCGGCGGTGGGCGATCCGCATCAGCCATCCGATGGCGTTGCCCTCATGGAACGACGACGCGCCCTTCCACGCCGAGAGGAACGCCTCCTGTACCGCGTCCTCGGCGGTGTCGGGGGAGAAGCCACGGTTCAGGAGGTGGGCGAAGATGCTTCCCGCGTGTCGGCCGAACAGCTCCGACAGTGCCTCGGTGCTTCCCTCCGCCATGGCACGGACGAGGTGGGTGTCACAGGGTGCGTTGTCCTCGGGGGAGGGCTCGGGCGGCGGGTCGGTGCAGGACCGGCACCCGGGAAATGTGGTCATGCGGCCTCGGTGGTCGTCGGTCGATCGGGCCGCGAAGTCCCCAGGTGCGGCCGCCGGTGTCATCACGTTCAGTTCATCGCTCGATGCGCTGTGTGAGGTTGCGTCGGTGGCGGCTGTCGTACGGGGCGGGGGTGTGCCGTCGGTGGTGCGGGCGGTTCCCGTGCGCCGTCGGTAGGCGCGCGGGGGGCGCGTGCGCCGGTTCGTCGAGGTCTTGGCGGGGTCTCGCTACGGGGTCGAGTCAAGGGGCCTTCCCGAGGGGCGCCCCTGGGAGGGCCGCTCCGAAAACCTCTGGAGGGTCGTCCCGCTCCGGTGCCGTGGCTCAGGCGTGGCCGGTGAACTTCGCGCTGGTCAGGGGGGCCCGTACCGTCCAGCCCAGTGACTCGTACAGGGCCCGGCCGTCCGGGGTGCCGCCCAGCACGCCCGTCTCCGCGCCCTGTTCGCGGGCGGCCCGGGTGAGGGCGCGCATGACGAGGGTGCCCAGGCCGCGACGGCGGTGGGCCGGGGACGTCTCTATCTGGTCGACGACCGCCGTAGCGCCGGTCGGGGCGACCTGGCCGCGGGCCGCCAGGGAACCGTCCGGCGCCGCGACCATCACGCGGGTCACGCCGCCGCGCGACCAGGTGCGCAGCCGGTAGCCGTCGGGCACGCAGGCCGGGGGCTCGTGGGGGTCCAGGCGTACGGACATGAGGTAGCCGGGGTCGGGGTCGATCCACCAGCCCTCGCCGAGCCATGAGGTCACCGCCGACGAGTCCGCGAAGACCTTGAGCCAGGTGCCGGGCCCGGTGACCGCGTCCGCCACCTTCCGTACCGCCCTCTCCTCCACGTCGTCGTTCGTCGCCGCGAAGACGTGACGCGTGACGTGATGGGTCAGGCCCATGTCGATGGTGAAGCCCCACGGCTCGACCACCGGGGGCGCCGCTCCCCGCGACACGACCCATCCGTCGACCCACGCCCGCACGATTCCGTCCACGCCGCCCCCCGCTCCGCGATCGTTGTAAGGGATGGGATGAGGATACGGGTGTTACGGGAGGGCGGGGGTGTGGCGTGGGTCTCTCGTGCGGTCGCCGCGTCCGCTCGCGTCCGTCGCCGCTCGGCCTCCTCCGGTTGCCCGTGAGGCCGGTCGTGATCGCCCACAGCGAACGGGCGGCGGCTCGGGGAACATTCCTCGACTCACGGGCATTGAGTCGGCATAGCTCAACTTGACTGCCGAGGGAGAGATCATGGCTTCGACGTCCGCACCGCTCACCCTGCCCGTACTGCCGCTCGACGACGAGGTCGTGCTGCCGGGCATGGTGGTGCCTCTGGACCTCAATGACGCGGATGTACGGGCCGCGGTGGAGGCCGCGCAGGCCGCGGCGCGGGCGGTGCCCGGCAAGCCCAAGGTGCTGCTGGTGCCGCGGATCGACGGGGCCTACGCGAGCACCGGTGTGCTCGGGACCGTCGAGCAGGTCGGGCGGCTCGCCGACGGGGACCCGGGAGCGCTGATCCGCGCCATAGGGCGGGTACGGATCGGGGCCGGGACCACCGGGCCCGGTGCCGCCCTGTGGGTGGAGGGCACGCGGCTCGACGACAGCGTGCCGGAGCCGCTGCCCGGACAGGTCGCCGAACTCGTCAAGGAGTACAAGGCACTTGCCACCAGCTGGCTGCGCAAGCGCGGCGCCTGGCAGGTCGTGGACCGGGTGCAGGCGATCGACGACGTCTCCGCGCTCGCCGACAACTCCGGCTACTCGCCCTTCCTCACCGTCGAGCAGAAGATCCAGCTCCTGGAGACCGCCGACGCCGTCGCCCGGCTGAAGCTCGCCACCCAGCTGCTCCGCGACCACCTCGCCGAGCAGGACGTCGCCGAGACCATCGCCAAGGACGTCCAGGAGGGCGTCGACAAGCAGCAGCGCGAGTTCCTGCTGCGGCGTCAGCTCGAAGCCGTCCGCAAGGAACTGCGCGAACTGAACGGCGAGAAGGACGGCGAGGAGTCCGACGACTACCGGGCGCGCGTCGAGGCCGCCGACCTGCCGGAGGCGGTCCGGGAGGCCGCGCTCAAGGAGGTCGACAAGCTGGAGCGCTCCAGCGACCAGTCGCCCGAGGGCGGATGGATCCGCACCTGGCTCGACACCGTCCTCGAACTCCCCTGGAACGAGCGGACCGAGGACGCCTACGACATCCAGGGCGCGAAGGGCGTCCTGGACGCCGAGCACGCCGGGCTGGAGGACGTCAAGGAGCGCATCACCGAGTACCTCGCGGTGCGCAAGCGACGGGCCGACCGGGGCCTCGGTGTCGTCGGCGGGCGGCGCGGCGGTGCCGTGCTCGCGCTCGTCGGGCCGCCCGGCGTCGGCAAGACCAGTCTCGGCGAGTCCGTGGCGCACGCCATGGGGCGCAAGTTCGTCCGGGTCGCGCTCGGCGGTGTGCGGGACGAGGCGGAGATCCGCGGGCACCGGCGTACGTACGTCGGTGCGCTCCCCGGACGGATCGTCCGCGCCATCAAGGAAGCCGGGTCCATGAACCCCGTCGTCCTGCTCGACGAGATCGACAAGGTGGGCTCCGACTTCCGGGGCGACCCGGCGGCGGCGCTGCTGGAGGTCCTCGACCCCGCGCAGAACCACACCTTCCGGGACCACTACCTGGAGGTCGAGCTGGACCTGAGCGACGTCGTCTTCCTCGCCACCGCCAACGTGCTGGAGGCGATCCCCGAGGCCCTGCTCGACCGGATGGAACTCGTCCGGCTCGACGGGTACACGGAGGACGAGAAGGTCGTCATCGCCCGGGACCACCTGCTGCCCCGCCAGCTGGAGCGGGCCGGGCTCGACGCCGACGAGGTCGTGCTCGACGAGAGCGCCCTGCGCAAGCTCGCCGGTGAGTACACGCGCGAGGCGGGCGTCCGGAACCTGGAGCGGTCCGTGGCACGGCTGCTGCGCAAGGTCGCGGCCCAGCACGAACTGGGTCAGCGGGAGCTGCCGTTCACCGTCACCGACGGGGATCTGCGCGGGCTCATCGGGCGCCCGCACCATGTGCCCGAGTCGGCCCAGGACCCCGCGGAGCGGCGTACGGCGGTGCCGGGTGTCGCCACCGGGCTCGCGGTCACCGGCGCGGGCGGCGACGTCCTCTACGTCGAGGCGTCGCTCGCCGACCCGGAGACGGGCGCGGCGGGGCTGACCCTCACCGGTCAGCTGGGCGACGTCATGAAGGAGTCCGCGCAGATCGCGCTCTCCTTCCTGCGGTCGCACGGCGCGGAGCTGGAGCTGCCCGTCGCCGACCTGAAGGACCGGGGCGTGCACATCCACTTCCCGGCGGGCGCGGTCCCCAAGGACGGCCCCAGCGCCGGCGTCACCATGACGACGGCCCTCGCCTCGCTGCTGTCCGGGCGGCTGGTCCGTACGGACGTGGCGATGACGGGTGAGGTCTCGCTGACGGGCCGGGTGCTGCCCATCGGCGGGGTGAAGCAGAAGCTGCTCGCCGCGCACCGGGCCGGTGTCACCACCGTCGTCATTCCGAAGCGGAACGAGGCCGACCTCGACGATGTGCCGGCGGAGGTGCTCGACAAGCTGGACGTCCACGCGGTCACCGATGTCCGGCAGGTGCTGGAGCTGGCGCTGGCTCCGGCGGCGGTGGAGGTGCCCGTGGCCGCGTGAGCGCTCCGCTGTGAGGGGTGTGGGGTGGGGGCGTGCGGGTGAGTGGGCAGGTGCGGGTCCGGTGGGGGCTTCTCGCGCAGTTCCCCGCGCCCCTGAAGGAGCCTTCGGCCCTTCGATGAAAAGCACGGGGCGCAGCCCCTGCTTTTCAGGGGCCCGGGGAACTGCGCGAGAAGCCCCACCGGACCCGCGGGCGACCAGGGCGATGTTCCGCCCCCCACCTACGAAATACTGACCCGCAGGTAGCCGGAATCGGAAAGCAGGAGCGCTGACGTGCACGACGAGGGCGGAAACGGCGACGGCGGCGGGGTCGGGGCCGGCGGGCCGACGGCAGGAATGCCGGCGGCCGGCATGGACCAGGCGTTCCTGGCCCTCGAACGCGAGTTGACGGTCCTGCTGCGGCGCGCCCGGGCCAAGTCCGGCGAGATGGCCCGGGCCGTCCACCCCGACCTGGAGTCCGCCGCCTACGGTCTCCTCGCCCGCCTCGACGAGGCCGGTCGGCTGCGCGCCACCGAACTCGCCGCCTACATCGGCGTCGGCAAGGCCACCATGTCCCGTCAGCTGCGCGCCCTCGAACACCTCGGCCTCATCGCCCGCGAACCCGACCCCGCCGACGGCCGCGCCTGGCTCGTCCACCTCACGGAGGAGGGCCGGGCCCGCTTCCGGGCGGTCCGGGACGCCCGCCGGGGGGCGTACGTACGTCAGCTGGCGGGGTGGGACCGGGACGAGGTGGCCCAACTCGCGCGTCTGCTGCACCAGTTGAACCGGGGCGTGGAGGGCTGAGACCCGGAGGGGTCGCTCACCACTCCACGAACACCACGCTCGCGTCGTCGTGCGTCTTGGCGCGGCCCAGGAACCGCCGCTCCACATCGGTGGCCTCCAGCTCCCGCACCCGCTGCACCAGCCCCCGCGCCCCCGTCTTGCGGACCAGGGTGAGGCAGTCCGCCCAGTCGCCCTCGCGGAACGTCTCCACCCAGCGGCCCGCCCCGTCCGTCAACGCGACCAGCGCGCGGACCTCCTCGCGGGGGACGGTTCCCGTCACCGCGCGCGCGGCCACGGCGGGATCGGCGGCGGCCGTCCAGAATCCGCCCTCCTTGTTCCGCACCGTCGAGTCGGCGATCGCGGCCGTCGCCAGCGAGGCCCGGGGCAGCAGGGCGAGACGGTCGTCCAGGACGGCCGTCACCGCGCCGTCCGGCCGCTCGAACAGCAGGGCCGAGTCCGACAACACCAGGTACTCCACGGCCTCCGTGGACCAGCGGGCCAGGACCACCGTGGCCTGTGGGGTTCGTGGGTGAGAAAGGTCACAGGTTTGGGTGTGGGTCCGGGCGGTACGAGAAATGGCCTGTGAGAGCACGTCGGGCAACGGTGAATCCCGCTCCGAAACGGACAGTTCGGTCAGGGTGCCGCCGAGGCGGGAAGTGAACCATGCGACCGAATGTCGACAGCCGTAGCCCTCGGGCGGCGGAGTCACGCCGTCGAGGACGACGAGGGCGCCGCCCTGTCCCCCCGCGGGCAGGGCCACCGACGCGAAGTCCTCGTTGGGGCGAAGGGGATCGCCGGGTTCCGAGACGAGTTCCGTGCGCATTCGGCCAGTCTGCACGAGCCCGCCGCAAGATCCGTGAAAGGCCGACAATGGTCGTGGTACGACCCGGACCCTCCAGGTGGGCCGCCGGGTTTGGCATGGAATGATCGTGAGCGGTGAAGCGCGGCGGCGAATACTGTCAAAGCGCGTCGCCGACGTCCAACCGGCCCGCTGCGGAGGGCATCGGCACGAGCCGGAGGAACTTGCCCGCCAACTCCCCGGGGATGTTCACTCCTTCGGGTGGCGGGACTGATGATGCGGGACCACTGCCCACCGGCACTGGGAGGGTCGGGAGCCGTACCGGGGGGACGGCCGTATTTGACGAGTTGACGGATCGTCACCCGGGCCAATGGGTACACGAGTCAGGAATGCGAGCACCGGTGCAGAAGACGCGGCCTCGGCGCGCAGGCAAGCAGGCAGCTTCGAAGGCCTCCGCGGCCTCCCCGAACCAGCAGGGGACGGCACAGGCAGAGGCCCCCGCCGTCGGCACCGGACGGAAGGCGCGCGTACGCAATCGGCTCATCGTCGCCGTGGCCGTCGTGGCCGCCGCCATAGCGGGCGCCGGGGCGCCCTCGATCCTCGCCGCCTCGGAGCAACTGCACGACACCCAGAGCCTGGTCACGCTCGCCGAGCAGACCCAGGAGGCGCTCACCCTCGCGCACGCGCTCGCGGACGAGCGGGACGAGGTCACCGCGTACATCGCCGCCGGGCGCCCGAAGCGGGCCGCGCCCAGCAAGCAGCGCAGCGACCGCGTCGACACCCAGGCCGAGGAACTGAGTGCCGACACCGACACCTCCGCCGCCCTGCGGGAGGACATCGAGTCCATCGCCGGCGTGCGGCAGGCGGCCCTCTCCGGGAAGAGCACCGCTCTGGAGGCGCACACGGCGTACACCGCCGTCGTCACCGAACTCCACGCCCTCGCCGAGGAACTGGCCGCCGAACTGCCGCCGCGCGCGGGCGGCGGCGCCTACGCCCTCGCCGAACTCGACAGCGCCGTCCAGCAGGCCGCCGCCGCCCGGGGGCTCCTCGTCGCCGCGCTCAGCGTCCCGACGACCACCCAGACGGTCATCGACCCCACCACCGGGCTGCCCACGACCAGGACCGGAGCCTCGGCCGCCGACGCGAAGCAGCGCGACGCCCTCACCGCCGTCGCCCAGCAGGCCCGCGTCCGTTCCGACGCCGCCCTCGCCCACTTCCGCGAGACCGCGCCCGCCGCCGGACGCTCCTCCTACGACGCCACGGTCACCGGCCCCGAGGCCGACACCGCCGACGCGTACCTGGCCGACCTCACCGACCAGCCCACGCTCTCCGCCGACGAGGCCGGCACCAGCGCCGAGAAGGTCGGCGCCGCCCTCTCCGCCCGTGTGGACCTGATGCGCGGCGCCGAGTCCTCCCTCTACGACCGGCGCACCAAGGACCTCGCCCAGCTGCGCGACGAGGACGTCACCGCGCTGGAGATCCGGGTCGCCGTCCTGGGCGCCCTGATGCTCCTGGCCGTCGGCGTCGCCACCGGCATGGCCCGCTCCCTCACCCGCCCGCTCGCGGTGCTGCGCATCGGCTCCGCCCGGGTCGCCGGCGACCCCGCGCACGAGGAACCGGTCAAGTTCACCGGCCGCAACGACGAGTTCGCCCAGGTCGTGCGCTCGGTCAACGCGCTCCACGCGCACGCCCTCGCCCTGCACGAGCGGCTCGCGCCCCTGGAGGGCGACCGCAAGCACCTCATCGGCCAGCGCCAGACCATGGCCGACGAACGCGACCGGCTGCGCGCCGAACTCGCCGAGGCGACCGCCCATCTGACGAAGGTCCAGCACAGCGTCCACGCCACCTTCGTCAACCTCGCGCTGCGCACCCTCGGCCTCGTCGAGCGGCAGCTCGCCGTCATCGAGTCGATGGAGGAGCGCGAGCAGGACCCCGACCGGCTCGCCACCCTCTTCAAGCTCGACCACTTCGCGACCGTCATGCGCCGCCACAGCGAGAACCTCCTCGTGCTGGCCGGTCACGAGCACGTCCAGCACCACGCCGGACCCGTCCCGCTCGTCGACGTCGTCCGCGCCGCGGTCAGCGAGATCGAGCGCTACGAACGCGTCCGCATCGCCGCGCTGCCCCCGGGCGCGCACGTCGCCGGGTTCGCCGCCGACGACCTCAGCCACCTCCTCGCCGAACTCCTGGAGAACGGCACCTCGTTCTCGCCGCCGGAGATGTCCGTCGAGGTCACCGGCCATCTGAGGGAGAACGGCGAGATCACCCTCTCCGTCCAGGACGGCGGCATCGGCGTCGCCCCCGAGCGGCTCGCCCGGCTCAACTCCCGCCTCACCGACTTCGACCCCGAGGCGCCCTACGAGCAGGAGGACGGCGAGGGCCTCGGCCTCGGCCTGTACGTCGTGGCCCGCCTCGCCCACCGGCTCGGCACCCCCGTCCGGCTCCAGCCGCACGGCTCGGGCGGCACCGCCGCGGTCGTCGTCCTGCCCAAGGCGCTGCTGGCCCCCACGCCCGCCGTGCCCGTGGGCACCCCAGTCTCCGTCACGCCCCAGTTCTCGCTGCCGGGCGCCGACGCCGAGGCCAACTCGAACGTCCTGCCCGGCCGATCCGTCGCCGTACGCGAGCCCGAGGGCGACGGCGACCCGCTCATCGAGGCGGCCGAGCGGGCACTTCAGGCGAGGGAGGCCGTGGGGACGGCCGCCGTCGCCGCAGAGGTCGCCGGGAGCGTCGTACCGGAAGACGACGCACCCGAGGCCGCACCCGGCCCCGACACCGGGGCCGGTACCGGACCCGTGTCCGGGGCCGAGTCCGTGTCCGAGACGACGATGGAGCTCTTCGCTCCGGTGACCCCGGGGAAGGGCGCCGACGAGGAGAGCGACGAGGACTCCGCCGCCCACGAGAGCCACGCCGGCACAGGCGTGGGCGCGGACGGCGACACCGACGGCGACGCCTCGTACCCGGGCGAACCCGACACCCACGAGCGGGCCGCCGACGAGGGGAACACGGCGCGCGCGACCGAGGGGTCACGGGCCGGGACGGAGGGGCCACGGGGTGATGCGACCCCGCGGCTCACCGACAAGGGGCTGCCCAAGCGCACGCCCCGGATCACCGCGCCGGTGCCCACGACCCCCCGGCCACGGGTGGGCGGCGTGAACGCCGAGGAACTGCGCCGTCGGCTCGGCGGGTTCCACCAGGGGGCCAGGGAGGGGCGGCGTGACGTCGAGGCGGAGATCGCCGAGCAATCGGGTGAGACACGGATGCCCGTGCCGCACGAGTACCGGACAGAGGCAGTTGACACCACGGGGGGCACTTCCGAGGAGGAAAGCAGTTGACCGCGCCCATGACCTTCGGACTGAGCAGTGAAGCCCGCAACCTGCACTGGCTCCTGACCAACCTGGTGGAGGAGGTGCCGGGACTGCTGTCGGTCGCGGTGGTCTCCTCCGACGGACTGCTGCTGCTCTCCTCCGACCCCGGCAGAAACGCCGCGGCCCGCGAGGCCCGGGAAGCACGACCGCAGGGCCCGCGGGGCTCCGCCGCCGACCTGGCCACCATCGTCTCCGGCATCGGCAGCCTCACCATCGGCGCCGCCAAGCTGATGGAGTTCGGCGGGGTCAAGCAGACGATGGTCGCGATGGACGAGGGCAGCCTCTTCGTGATGTCGATCAGCGACGGCTCGCTGCTCGGGGTGCACGGCTCCCCGGACTGCGACATGAGCGTGGTGGCGTACCACATGGCGCTCTTCGTCGGCCGCGCCGGCCATGTACTCACCCCGGAACTCCGCAGCGAACTGCGCAAGTCCCTGGAGGCCGAGTCCCAGAGGGAGACCGAGGCGGCCGGGAGCCGACGATGAGCGGCCCCAGGCAGAACAGGGCGCGGGCCCACGAGTCCGGCCGGGTGAAGCGGCCGCCCGCGACGAAGGGCGCGACGGGCGCCAGGAGCACGAAGGGCGCCAAGAGGCTGCCCGTGCGCGGCGGCGACCGCAAACCCGCCCGCGTACGCCCCTACTCGCTCACCGGCGGCCGCACCCGCTTCGGTCACGTCCTCCTCGTGGAGACGTTCGTCGCCGTGCTCGAAGCTCCGGCGGAGCGGCCGGAGTTGGCTGGGGGTACCGCCCACACGTTCCCTCGTGGGGGAGGTTCACCCAACACCAGGGTGATGCCCGAGATGCGGGCCATCGTCGAACTCTGCCGCCGTATGCGGACGGTGGCGGAGATCGCCGCGCTGCTGAAGATGCCGCTCGGCGTGGTCCGCGTCCTCCTCAGCGATCTCGCGGACCAGGGAAAGATCCGTGTGTACGGAACAGGTCACGGACCGGGACAGCCGGACCGCGCTCTGCTGGAAAGGGTGCTGAGTGGACTCCGCCGTCTCTGACGCCGCCTCGGCTGGCGTCAACCCCGACGCCTCGGCCGGCGTCACCCCGGGCGTCGACGACGCCTCCCGTGTCGGGACAGACACGGACGCGCCTCGTGTCGGGACGGACACGGGCGCGCCCCGTGTCGAGATAGACGCGGACGCTCCTCGTCTGGACGTGGACGCCGTGCGTGCCGGGACCGGCACGCACGGCGTCGGCATCGACACCGGTACGACCCCGCCCGGGGGCTACGCCCGGGCGGCCTCCCGCGGTCTCGACCGGCTCGCCGAGGCCGAGGCGGAGGCCGACACCGGCCCCGTCGGGCCCGGCGCGGAGCCCGAGGAGGAGCTGAAACCCTGGCAGTCCGACCTGAGCCGGGCCCCCATCGCCACCAAGATCGTGGTGGCGGGCGGCTTCGGCGTCGGCAAGACCACCTTCGTCGGCGCGGTCTCCGAGATCACCCCGCTGCGGACCGAGGCGCTGATGACCGAGGCCAGCGTCGGCACGGACGACCTCTCCAGGACGCCGGACAAGCTCACCACCACCGTGGCCATGGACTACGGCCGCCTCACCCTCGACGACGACCTCGTCCTCTACCTGTTCGGCACCCCCGGGCAGGAGCGGTTCTGGTTCATGTGGGACGACATGGTGCGCGGCGCGATCGGCGCGGTCGTCCTCGCCGACACCCGCCGCCTCGACGACTGCTTCCCCGCGCTCGACTACTTCGAGAGCTGCGGACTGCCGTACATCGTCGCGGTCAACGCCTTCGACGGCAGTGTGCGCTACGAGCCCGAGGACGTACGGGACGCGCTGACCGTGCCCGACCATGTGCCTGTCATGATCATGGACGCACGCAAGCGGGCCTCCGCGATGGAGACCCTGCTGGCGCTGTGCGCCCACGCGATATCCCTCAGCCCCGAGTAGTCCCCGAGCGGGACGTCACGGGACGCCACGGACGAACCAGGAGACCTGTCCGGATGCGGAAGATTCTCGTCGTCGGAGCCGGCCAGTCCGGGCTGCAACTCGCCCTCGGGCTCCAGTCGCACGGGTACGAGGTCACACTGATGTCCAATCGCACCCCGGACGAGATACGCGCGGGCCGCATCATGTCCACCCAGTGCATGTTCGACTCGGCCCTGCGCCACGAGCGCGAGAGCGACCTCGCCTTCTGGGAGTTCCAGGCACCGCGGATCGAGGGCGTCGGAGTCTCCGTCGCCGGCCCGGACGGGCACCGCGCCGTCGACTGGGTCGGCCGGCTGCGCGGGTACGCACAGGCCGTGGACCAGCGGGTGAAGATGGCCGGCTGGATGGAGACGTTCTCCCGGCGGGGCGGCCAGCTGGTCGTCCACGGCGCCGCGGTCTCCGACCTGGACTACTTCTCCCGGCTGTACGACCTCGTGCTCGTCACCGCGGGCAAGGGCGAACTGGTGCGGATGTTCCGCCGCGACGCCGCCCGCTCGCCCTACACCGAACCGCAGCGCGCGCTCGCCGCGGTGTACGTCCACGGACTGGGGCCGCGCCCCGAGCACCCGGAGTTCGACGCGGCCCGCTGCAACCTGGTGCCCGGCGCCGGCGAACTCATCGTCCAGCCCGTCCTCACCACCTCCGGGCGCGCCGACGCCCTCTTCTGGCTGGGCCGGCCCGGCGGGCCGCTCGACGTCTTCGAGGGCGTCCGGAACGCGGAGGAACAGCTCGCGCTGACCCTGGAGCTCATGAAGCGGTACACGCCCTGGGAGTACGCGCGGGCCACGGACGTCGAGGTCACGGACCCGGGGGCGGCGCTGACCGGCCGCTACACCCCGGTCGTGCGGCACCCCGTCGGACAGCTCCCGAGCGGCGGCCTGGTGCTGGGCGCCGGGGACGTCGTCGTGGCCAACGACCCGCTCACCGGGCAGGGCGCCAACTCGGCGGCCAAGTGCGCGGCCGTGTACCTCTCGGCGATCCTCGACCACGGCGACGGACCGTTCGACGAGGTGTGGATGCGACGGACGTTCGAGCGGTTCTGGCGGATCGCGGGGCCCGTCACCAAGTGGACCAACACGATGTTGGCTCCGCCGGCCGAGCACGTCATGGAGCTGGTCGGGGCGGCCGAGGGGCTGCCGGTGGTGGCGGATCGATTCGCCAACGGCTTCGACGACCCGGCGGATTTCGAGGGGTACTTCTACGAGGCGGAGAAGACGCGGGCGTATCTGGCGGAGGTCGCGGGGGGTTGAGGGCCGGGCGCCTACTGGACGGGGGTGCGGGGTTCGTCGGCCGGTGCGGGTGCCGGTGCGGGTGCGTGGGGCTTCTCGCGCAGTTCCTCGCGCCCCTGAGGGGCGTGGGCGCCCTGCGGCATCGAGGAGAGGGCCTTGTCGGTGGTCTCCGACGTCCTGAGGGCGGCGAGTTGGTCCGGGGTCAGGGAGACGAGGAGTTCCTCGATCCTGTCCAGGCGGTCGGACGCGGTGTCGTGTTCTCTCCGGTGCTGTTCGGCGAGGGTGAGCTGGCGGTCCAGCGCCACACGCGCTTTGCGGGCGAGGGCGTCGGTGTCCTGTTCGCTGCCGACCAGGCGCTCGATCGTCTCGGCCCGCTTCCGCGCCACCTGCCCGATCACATGGCCCTGCTCCAGCGCCCGGTGCGGGTCCCGGCTCATCAGCAGCCGTACGTAGGGGGACAGCGCGGTGCTGCTGTTCTGGTACTGCTGCCGCGCCAGCCGGCCGGCCGCGCCCCGGCTGTCGTGCAGGGAGAGACGGGCCGCCGCGAGCCGGTGGTCGAGCCCCGCCACCTCGGCCCGTTGCCTCCTCAGCTCCTCGCCGGTCCGGTGGTACGCCTCGGTGGCCTTCTCGGCCTCCTGGTGGAGCCGTCGCAGGTCGGTGAGGAGGTCGGCGACCGAGCGGCCCTCGGCGGCGGGCGGTTCGGTCGTGGCCATGGCGGGTGCGGGGGCCGTGGCGAGGAGGACGCCGGCCGTGAGGGCCGTGACCGTCACCGTACCGACCAGGCGCAGAAGCCTTTCTGACATGTCATCACCTCCGGTGCTCAGGTGGGCCGTCCACCTCGCACCGGCAGGATCGGGGCAGGGGGAGGCGGCCGCGCGCCGGGTGGACCGTTCGGTGCCGGGGTGTCACTCGTCGGTGGGGCGCGGCCGCGCCGGCGGCGTGGCGGATCGCCCGTCCGCCCGGTCCGGGGTGCCGGCGCCCGCCGGGGTGCCCGGCTTGGACCAGGGCCACTTCAGGTGGCGCCGGGGGTCGGCGTCCGGGGCGTACTCGTACTTCCACAGCTGGTGCAGCAGGCCGCCCCGGCCGGCGTCGACCCGGCGGTAGACGAGGACCGTCGGCGGGCCGCCGGCCGCGTCGGGCACCGGGACCCGGTACGTCTTCGGGGGGTGCCCGGTGATGCCGAGCAGCACGGGCAGGACGCGCCCGTCGAGGGGGCCGCCCACGAAGGGGGTGTCTTGGCTCTTCACCGGACCAGTGTCACAGCAGGTGGCCGGCGTCGGCGACGACGGGCAGGACGCGGCGGGCCAGGGCTCCGACGGCGCCTTCGGGCGTCTCGACGGTGAGGGCGTGCCGGACGGCGGCGGCGGTCTGCGCGTCGCGGCCGGCGGTGGCGGTGAGACAGGCGACGAACTGCTCGACGAGCCAGTCGCGGAGTTCGCCGACGTCCGGTTGTTTGCCCTCGTCGAGCCAGATGAGGGAGGCGGCCTCCACGGAGGTGATCCACATCCGGACGGTCATCCGCAGCCGGAGGCCCGGCTCGGCGACCTCCAGGTGGCGCAGGATGTGGTCGGCGGCGGCGCGCCGGACCCCGTCCACGATGGCCGTCGCGCGGGAGGTCTCCACGACGCTGCCGCCCTGGAGGAGGGCGCTGAAGCCGGTGTCGTGGGTGTCCACGAAGGTGAGATACCGGTCGAGGGCGCGGGCGAGGCGGCTGGTGAGGGGGCCCTCGGCGGGCTCGTCGAAGCAGTGCTCCAGTTCCTCGGCGGCCGTGCGCAGGGCCGCCTCGTAGAGCTGCTGCTTGCCGCCGGGGAAGTAGCGGTAGACGAGGGGCCGGGAGACGCCGGCCGCCTCCGCGACGTCGTCGAGGGAGACGTCCTCGGGCGCGTGGTGCGCGAAGAGCTCCAGGGCCGCGTCCAGCAGCTGGCTGCGCCGTTCTTCGACACTGA
The DNA here is from genome assembly GCF_055575575.1 of Streptomyces sp. NPDC034049. NCBI lineage: Bacteria > Bacillati > Actinomycetota > Actinomycetes > Kitasatosporales > Streptomycetaceae > Streptomyces > Streptomyces sp. NPDC034049. The sequence goes on along the minus strand of NZ_JBVISJ010000002.1, from coordinate 134,599 downwards.
GCCGACGGTACGTGCGGGTGGGGGCCTCGGACGTCATACCTCGCAGCGTACGGGCTGCGCCGCTGGGCCGGGGCGCCCAGTGGGGTGGGGTGCGTGCATCGTCGGCGGGTGCGGGTGAGTGGGGCTTCTCGCGCAGTTCCCCGCGCCCCTAAATGACCAGGCCCTGCGGGCCTGAAAAGCATGGGGCGCAGCCCCGGCTTTTCAGGGGCGCGGGGAACTGCGCGAGAAGTCCCACCGGGCCCGCGGCCGCCGTGCGACCCGCACCCCCGAGCCATGAGGCGCCCAGCCCATCACCCCTACGGCAACAACCCCGACGACCTCCACATCCGCCGCCCCACACCCCGCAGCACCCCGATGTCGTCCAGGAAGTCCGTCAACCGCTTCGCCCCGGTCTGCATGATGTCGCGCCGGTGCCCGCTGGCCCGTACCTGGGCGACGGCCGCCCGCTGGTCGAGGCCGACGTTCGAGTAGACCTCGGGGTTGATGAACGCGACCGAGAAGACGCGGGCGAACTCGCCGGACGTGACGCGGGTGAAGCTCCGGGACAGCCGCGGAGCGGTCACCATCTGGCGGCGCAGCTCCTCACGCGCGTACCGCACATGCCGCGCCTCCTCGACGACATGGATCCGCGTGACCCCCCGGATCAGCGGCTGCACCCGCTCGTCCGCGAAGGTCAGCCGCTGCATCCAGTCGAGGATCTCCTCGCCGAGCAGGGTCGCCGTGAAGGACCCCGGTGTCGTCGAGATCGTCTTGAAGACGCGGCCCAGATTCTGGTGCAGCCGGCTCACCGGGTAGTACGGCGTACCGCCCTTGCTGATCAGCCGGGCGAACATCTTCGAGTGCCGGCACTCGTCCTCGATCTCGGTCAGCGCGTAGCGCACATGTGCGCTGGTCGCGGCCCGGTCGTAGATGTGCCGGACGAGCAGCTGCATGAGGATGATCTCGAACCAGATGCCGAGGGAGGCCAGCGCCGCGGCCTCGTGCTGGGACAGCGCGATGCGCTGCTCCTGCGACATCCCGCGCCACATCGGCGTCCCGTACAGGGACACCAGCTCCGGCGGCCAGAACCACTTCCCCTCCTCGAAGGGGGCGTCCCAGTCCAGCTCCTCGTCCGGGTCGAAGGAGTGCTTCGCGGACGAGAGGAGCAGCCGCTCGGCCACCTGTTCCCGGTCCTTGAGGAGCCCGAGCGCGTCGCGCAGCACGTCCGCCTCCGACCCGGGGTTGGTCGCGTTCACCGAGGTCACCGTAGTCATGGCTGTCGCAGCTCCTCGTACGGGATGGCAGGAAGTCACCGGCGTGAGTTACCGGCGGTCACCGCTTATGAGACTACTTGTCAGCAAGGCCGTCAATCCTTTGCGCGCGACTTGTGCAGTAGCGTGCTGGCGTGTCCATGCCTCCATCGCCTCAGCAGCCCTACGGCCAGCAGCCGCCGCACCAGGGGCCCTACGGCCAGCAGCCGTCGCCTCAGGGGCCGTACGGCCAGCAGCCGTACCCGCCGCAGCAACCACAGCCGCAGCCGTACGGCCGACAGCCGCACGTACCGCAGCAGTACCCGCCGCCACCGCAGCAGTACGGCGCGCCCCATCCCGCCGGGTGGCAGCCCCCGCCGCCGCCGAAGAGCCGGACGGGGCTCGTCCTCGGGCTCGTCGGCGGGGTCGTCGGGCTCATGGTGCTCGGGGCCGTGGGCCTGTGGGTCGTCGGGACGAAGAGCACCAGCGGCTTTCCGGAGGCCGAGTACAAGCTGGCCCTGCCCGAGACCGTCCTCGACGGTGAGTACAAGCTGGCCCAGGACCTCTCCGACACCGAGGGGCGCCAGGTGGAGGACGAGGCGGAGGGCGCCTTCGACGCCCGTGACGTCACGGCCGCCGTCGCGCAGTACGCGCCCGCGGGCGACGGGGCCGAGGGCGCCCTGATCGTGTCGGGCATGTACGGCCGGTTCAAGAACACCGACGCCGCCCGCGACAACATGCTGAAGGGCGCGGCCGGGGTCAGCTCCATCACGGTGGTCGTGCCGCCCGAGGACTACACCCCGGGCGACTCCGACCTCACCATCAGCTGCCAGGTCGTCACCCAGAACCAGGCCGGCAGCAAGATCACGTACCCCATGTGCGCCTGGGCCGACGGCAACACGGGGGCGTCCGTCGCAGAGCTGAGCGTGGAGAGCGTCGGACAGGACGCCTCGGAGGTGGACGTGGAGGCCTTCGCGGAGCGCACCCTTCAGGTCCGCTCCGAACTCCGGCAGCCGATCAGCTGAGGACCGCGTCGGCGATGGGTTCCGCCGGCCCCGCCGGGAACGACGTGCGCAGGGTGAAGGCGTACGGCGTCGGGCCGTGGGCGCGGAGGTGGAGGATCCGTTCCTCCGCCTCGGCCACGGTGGGGCGGTGGCCGGCCGGAACCCACCACAGCGCGGTCGCCGCCTCGCTCAGCCGCTCGAACCACTCCCGCCTGCGGGCCAGCAACTCCCGGTGCTGTCCCTGGTACATGAACGCGGTCAGGGCGTCGGTGTCCCGCCACACGGACATGTTGATGATCAGCCACTCGTCGCCGAGGACGGGGATGTCGGTCGCGTTGCCGGAGTCGCTCTGGAGGCGCCAGACGAAACCGGGGGAGCGGTCAGCGACCGCGTTCACCGGGTCGAGGGCGTCGACGAAGTCCTTCAACTGGGGTGAGTCCAGCGGGGCTTGGAGGCGGGCGATGTTCACCTGGGCGAGTTCGTACGCGGCGGTCGTCATGGGCGAACGGTAGGGCCGGGTGGGCCCGCGGGCCCACTGGTTATCTCAGGAACTGGGCAGGCGATCACGGCGCGCCGGCCGGGCTTCTCGCGCGGTTCCCCGCGTCCCTCACGGGGCGCCGGAGGCCCTGAGCACCGCCCGCATCACCTCCCGCGCGATCGGTGCCGCGTCCCCACCCCCGCTGATGTCGCCCCGGACCGCCTCCGCGTCCTCCACCACCACCGCCACGGCCACCTCGGGTTCCATCGCCTCGTCGGACTGGGCCCAGCCGACGAACCAGGCGAACGGGGTGCCGGAGTTGCCGAGGCCGTGCTGGGCGGTGCCGGTCTTGCCGCCGACGGTGGCGTGGCGGAGGGCCGCGTTGGCGCCGGTGCCGTTCTCGACGACGCCGCGCATGAGGTCCCGCATCCGGCGCGCGGTGGTGGGGTCCATGACCTGGCGCGGGGTGTGCGTGCCCGAGCCGGCGACCGTGCGGCCGCTCGCCGTGGTGGTGCGTTCGACGAGGTACGGCGGCCGCACCGAACCGCCGTTCGCGACGGCCGCCGCGACCAGCGCCATCTGCAGGGGGGTCGCCCGGGTGTCGTACTGGCCGATGGAGGAGAGCGCGAGCTGCGCCCGGTCCATGTCGGTGTCGAAGCTGCTGGGGGCGACCGAGAAGGGGATCCGCAGGCCGGCGTCGTTGAAGCCGAAGGCGCGGGCGGTGTCCGTCATGGCGTCGAGGCCGACGTCCACGCCCAGTTTCGCGAACACCGTGTTGCAGGACCACTCGAAGGCATAGCGCAACGAGGCGTTCTCGCACCCCTCGACCTCGTTGGAGAGGGAGGTCGTGGTGCCCGGCAGGGTGTACGGGTCGGGGGAGCGGGTCGGCGCGTCGAGGTCCTCGACCACCCCGGTGTCCAGCGCGGCGGCCGCCGTCACCACCTTGAAGGTCGAGCCCGGCGGATAGGTCTGCCGCACCGCCCGGTTGAGCATGGGCCTGCTCGCGTCCCCGTTCAGCCGCGCCCACGCCTCGGCCGCCTCGCGCCCGTTGCCGGAGAGCGCCCCGGGGTCGTACGACGGCCGCGAGACCAGCGCCAGGACGCGTCCGGTGGCCGGTTCGAGCGCGGCGACCGCGCCCCGGCGGGTGCCGAGGCCCAGATACGCCGCCCGCTGGGCCGCCTCCCGGATCGTGGTGACGACCGAGCCGCCCGCGTTGCGGTCGCGGGTGATGTCGTTCCACAGCGGGAGGAAGGAGAGCAGCGGGTCGCTGCCGTCGAGGACGGAGTCCTCCGCGTGCTCCAGGAACGTCGTCCCGTACACCTGCGAGGCGAAACCGGTGACCGGCGCGTACAACGGGCCGTCCCGGTAGGTGCGTTCGTAGCGGAGCTGCTCCCCGGTGTCCTTCGAGCCGGTGACCGGGCGCCCCTCGACCACGATGTCCCCGCGCGGCTGGCCCCAACGGGCGATCTCCGGACGGCGGTTGGCGGGGTTGTCGTCGTAGGCCCGGGACTGGAGGACCTGGACCCGGGTGGCGTTGACGAGAAGGGCGAGCAGCAGCAGGGCGCACAGCGCGGCGGCCCGGCGGATGTACCTGGTCATGCGCCCGGGCCCTCCCCGTGCGCGCCCGGGCCCGGCGGGCTCTCCTGCGGCGGCCCGGGGGCGTACTGCCGCCTGGAGGAGTCGCTCAGCCGCATCAGCAGCGCCACGATGACCCAGTTGGTGACGACGGACGAGCCGCCCTGCGCGAGGAAGGGCATCGCCATGCCGGTCAGCGGGATGAGGCCCATGACACCGCCGGCGATGACGAAGACCTGGAGGGCGATGATCGAGGCGAGGCCGGTGGCCAGGAGCCGGCCGAAGGGGTCGCGCAGGGCGAGGCCGGCCCGGAAGCCGCGCTCCACCAGCAGGGCGTAGAGCAGGAAGATCGCGGAGAGTCCGGCCAGGCCCAGCTCCTCGCCCGCCGTGGCCAGGATGAAGTCGGACTTGGCGGCGAAGCCGATCAGGATGGAGTGGCCGAGGCCGAGCCCGGTGCCGAGCAGCCCGCCGGCGGCGAACGCGAAGAGGGACTGGGCGAGTTGGTTGGGTCCCTGTCCCGCCTCGATCGACGCGAACGGATGCAGCCAGTCCTCGACCCGGCTGTGGACGTGCGGTTCGAGCCAGCCGACGGCGACCGCGCCCACGCACGCCAGCAGCAGCCCCACCGCGATCCAGCCGGTGCGGCCCGTGGCGACGTACAGCATGATCACGAACAGGCCGAAGAACAGCAGGGAGGTGCCGAGGTCCCGTTCCAGGACCAGCACGCCGACGCTCAGCAGCCAGATGGTGACGATCGGGCCGAGGACGCGCCCGGTGGGCAGCTGAAGGCGCTTGAACCGCCAGATCTGACGGCCGGCGTACGCCAGCGCGTTGCGGTTGGCCGCGAGATAGCTGGCGAAGAACAGCGCGAGCAGCACCTTCGCGAACTCGCCCGGCTGGATGGAGAACCCGGCGATCCGCATCCAGATCCGGGCCCCGTTGACCGGCGGGAAGAGGATCGGCAGCGCCAGCAGCCCGAGCGCGGTCACCACGGAGACGTACGCGTACCGCTGGAGCACCCGGTGGTCGCGCAGCAGCGCCACCACCGTGATGAACAGCGCCACCCCGAGCGTCGACCAGTTCAGCTGCGCGGGCGCCGCGTGGTCGGCGGGCGTCTCCAGGTCGAGCCGGTGGATCAGCACCAGACCCAGGCCGTTGAGGAGCACCGCGATCGGCAGCAGCAGCGGATCGGCGTACGGCGCCCGCAGCCGGACCACGAGATGGGCCAGCAGCGCGAGCACGCCGAGCCCGGCGCCGTAGTCGGCGGCGCCGGGCGGGACCGTGCCGTTCTCGGCCAGACCGACAGCGCAGTAGCCGTACACGGAGAGCAGGACGGCCACGACGGTGAGGGTGAGCTCGACGCCTCGGCGCCGGAGCAGGCGTACGGCGGGCGGTGGGGAGGGGTCCGAGTGATCCGCCGCCAGGGTCGTTCCGGCCTTGTGGTTCATGCCCGGAACTTACCCAAATGCAATGCCTTGTGCGTCTTGTCGGTCAGGCGTCGCACCAGCGTGGCGCCTTGAAGGGGGCGATGTAGCGGGCCGAGCCCCAGGCCCAGGTGCCGTCGACGAGCAGGTACCACTGCCGGTTGCCGTCGACGCTCCGGCCCTCGGTGCGGCAGTAGATCTTGACGATCTCGCCGTAGCGCGCGACCCGGACGACCGAGCCCCCACGGGTCGGGGCGCTGCGCAGGATGAGGCCGGTGCGGGCGACGACCTCGCCGTTGACTATCTGCTTGCTCTCGCGGGGGTCCTCCTGTTCGACACCGGCGGCGGGAGTCGTGGCCGCGAACGCCAGAAGGGCGCCACCGGCAGCGGCTATTCCGAACCGCATGAGCAGAATCCGCAGGGACATCTGATGCTCCTCCAGGGGAAAAGGGGGCGAGGCTGACTATTCGCCACGTTAGGAGGAGGGAGGGTGGGGCGCCTTTCCCGATGGGCCATCAGAGTGGCGCGGCCCTCAGCGGGTGCTGCGGTGCTGCGGGCTCTGCGGGTGCTCTGCGGGTGCGGGGACCCGTGTGATCAGCCCTCATCGACCCGCAGTCGCAGAACGGCCGACGCACCCCCGTCCGCGGCGTTCTCGAACTCCAGCCGCGCCCCCAACACCTCCGCCTGCCCCACGGCGATGGTCAACCCCAGCCCGTGCCCCTTGGCGGAGCCCTCCGTGCGAAATCGTTGTGGCCCCTCACTGACCAGATAGGCCGGGAACCCCTCCCCGTGATCCCGCACACTCACCACCGCCCCCTCCACGGTCAGCACCACCGGAGGCGCCCCGTGCCGGTGGGCGTTGGCCACCAGGTTCCCCAGCACCCGCTCCAGCCGCCGCCGATCGGTCTCCACCCACGCGTCCTCGACGACCCGCACCTCGGTCTCGCCGCTCGTGTGCGCGGCCACCCGCTCCACCACCGGACCGAGCCGGATCGCGTCCAGCTCCAGCCGCTCGCTCCCCGCGTCCAGCCGCGAGATCTCCAGCAGATCCTCGGTCAGCGTCCGCAACGCGGCGACCCGGTCCCGCACCAGCTCCGTCGGCCGCCCCGCCGGCAGCAGCTCGGCCGCCGCGTGCAGCCCGGTCAACGGCGTCCGCAGCTCGTGCGCGACGTCCGCCGTGAACCGCTGCTCGCCGAGCAGCTTGCGCTGCAGCGTGGACGCCATGGTGTCGAGCGCGGCGGCCACCGCGGCCACCTCGTCGCGGTACCGCGCCGGGTCCGTCGTACGGGGATCGCCCACCCGCGCGTCCAGGTCGCCCGCGCTGATCCGCCGGGCCACCTGGGAGGTCGTGCGCAGCCGCCGGGTCACCCCGCTGACGCCCAGCGCGCCGACGACCAGCGTCACGCCGATCGCCAGAGCCGAGGACCCCAGGATGGCCCGGTCGAGGTTCTCGATGGTGGCCGCGCTCTGCGCGTAGTCGATCTGTACGGCGAGGGCCCGACCGTCGGCGGGGGCGGCGGCCCACATCGAGGGGACCCCGGCGACGACCCCGACCATCGTGCCGCGCCGCCCGCTCACCGCCAGCTCGCGCAGTTCCGCCGGCAGACCACGCGGATCGATCCCGGAATCGGGCGGGAGCCGGTTCCCCGCCTCGTACGCCCGCGCCGCCTCGTCGAGCCGGACCAGCGCGCGGGAACGCGCGTCGCTCACGGTCCGGTTGGTGACGGAGACATGGACGAGGGCGCCGAGCAGCGCGGCCAGCCCGCAGCACATGACCGTGATGAAGGCCAGCGCCTTCCAGGTGAGCGAGGACGTCCACCGGGGCAGGCCGAACCGTTTCCGCGCGGACCTCTCGACGCTCACCCCGGCCTCACCGACGACGAGGCGGCGGACGGGACGGACAGAGGGGAGAGGCCGGCCGACGGGGAGGCGGAGGGCGAGGCGGCCGGTGAGCGGGACGGCTTCACCGGTCCGCCCACGCGGAGGATCTCGTCCCGTGTGAGCAGCATCGCCAGCTGGTCCTCGTCCCAGGTCCACTGCGTGCGGTACTCGTAGCCGACGATGCCCGCGGGGGAGCGGATGATCACCGTACGGCCGGCCAGCTCGACCGCGAGCACGGCGTCGTCGTTGGCCAGCACCTGCACCAGCCGGTCCGCCTGGAACGTGTACATCCGCACCGCCGTCTGGTTGCCGGGCAGCAGCCGGAAGCCGAGCACCATGTCGTCGCGCCCGTCGCCGGTGAGGTCCCGGTAGTAGGCCTTCAGGACGGGGCACCCGGCTCGACGGGCGTCCGTGCCGGAGTCCGGGCCCGGGGCGGCGGTTCCGTCCGCCCCCGCCTCGGCGCTCTCCCCGGCGCCCTTTCCGCAGGCGGCCATGCGCGTGGCCGTTCCCCCGTACGGCGCGCCGGACCCGGAGTACACCTCGGGGTGCGCGGCGATCTCCGCGCGGACCACGGCCGACGGATCCACCCGGTGGATGTCCTCGCCGGGGGCCTTCACGCCCCTGACCACCTCCGTCTCGGCCTCGCCGTAGTCGTAGGCGGGGGAGGACGCGGGCGGCTCCCCGGGCCACAGCCGGGTCGGACCGTTCGCGGCGGGCGTCGCGCCCGCGCTCACCAGCCCTCCGGAGTCACCACAGCCGCCCAGCAGCAGGACGACGGCCACGGCGGCGAAGGCGCCGACGGCAGCGCGCGCGGGGCGGCTGGTGGACACGGGACTCCTGGGCGTACGGGTGAAGGACATGGGGCAAGGGGGTGTGGTCCCGTACACCCTAATTCGCGCGGAAGTGCTTTTTCGTGACGGCCCGATCGCGCACGCCCAGCTGCCCGGCCTGCTCCTCCCGCACGCCCGGCTGCTCGGCCGGCTCGTCCCGTTCGCCCGGTTACTCGGCCTGTTCCTCCAGTTCCTCCAGCAGCCGGACCGTGGCCAGCCCCGTGTGCAGGTACTCCACGAACAGCTCGTTGTGCAGCGCCCACGGCGAACGGCGGGTGCGGATGAGCCGGATCGCCTCCTCGGCGGAGTGCCCGTCGCGGATCAGCGCGTGCGCCACGACCAGACCGGAGCGGTTGTACCCGCTGTAGCAGCGGACGAGGACCCGTTTGCCGTCCTCCAGCGCGTCGCACGCCGCCTGCGCCAGCCGCATCACACCCGCCAACTGCGTACCGTCCAGCGGCCCGTCCGGGATCGGCCACACATGGTGCTCGACCCCGTCGTCCGGCCCGTGCCCCGGCAGCCGCAGCAGGGTCAGCACCAGGTCGAACTCATCGCGCACGACCGCGAATTCGACGCCCCCGGCACCGGTCGGCCCCGCGAACTCGTGTCCGCCCATCCACAGCCCGGGCACGATCTCGCTCCACGGTTCCCTCGGAGCCGGGACATCGGGTTGCTTGCGCGTCCGCAACGGCGCCTCCCCCAGACCTCGGAGCCCATCCGACGGACCATGGCCCTCGACGACGGGTCGTCACCCCAAAGGTAGCCGGGTTCTTGCCGATGGAGCACCCCGCCTGTTCCCATGGTCGTGGGGTGATGGTGCATGAGCGGACTGCGCGTCATACCGACCTGGCGCCATGGACAGCAGCGCCTGTACGTGTGCCGGACCGATGGGAGGAACATCGCCTGGTACGACCGTGAGGCGGGCCGGGTGAACCTCCTCAGCGAGGAGCTGAGAGAGGACGTGATGGCCGTCCTCCGCCCCTTCGTCACCGGCCCGGTCACCGTGGGGCCGCCACCCGTGCCGACCCCCGCCGAGCTGGCCCGGCTGAGTCTCCCCCCGGACGACGACCTCGCCCCCAACCGGCCCGGCGAAGCCCTGCTGATCTCCCTCGAGCGCGCCCCCGGCCCGCCACACCGGCTGCGCCCCGACCCGCGCCGCCGGGCCCTGGCCGCCGAGCGGACCGTCGGCGACGCGCTGGACCGGCTGGAGGGCGCCGGCTGGCACACCCTGCACTCCGTGCCGCTGCCCGGCGGCGACCGCATCCACCATCTGGTCGTCGGCCCCGGGGGCCTGTTCTGCGTCCGCTCCGTCCACGCCCGCAGGCAGCGCGTCGTCGTCACCGACCCCATGGTCGCGGTCGGCCGGCACGAACCCCGCGCGCTGCTGCGCGGACTCCGCGCCGACGCCGACCGCGCCTCCTACGCCCTGACCGCCGAGGTCCGTCCGGTCCTCGCCCTCGCCGAACCCTCCTCCGTCGCGGTCACCACGCCGCTGCGCGAGGTACGCGTCCTGCGCGACACGGACCTGGCCGAGCTCGCCCGCGCGGGTGGGGTGCTGAAGCCGGCGGACGTGGAGGGACTGCACGCGATGGCCCGCGACCGGCGGACGTGGACACGGGTGTAGACCGGGTGCGGGTGCGGGTGCGGGTGCGGGTGCGGGTGCGGGTGTTGGGCGTTCGGGCTGCGGCGGTGGGTGTGCCCGGCGGTGGGCCGCGTCAGGGCAGGGGGTGCGCGGCCTGCGGGTCCAGGAGGGGTGCCAGCAGATCGCCGTGGTCCTGGAGGCGGGGCGCGATGTCCGGGGCGCGGAAGACCAGCCGGCCGGGGGAGGCGCACTCCTCGACCTCGGTCCAGGTCACCGGCGCGGAGACGGTCGGCTCGGGACGGGCCCGCAGGGTGTACGGCGCGGCCGTGGTCTTGCGGGCGGCGTTCTGGCTCCAGTCGACGAAGACCTTGCCGGGGCGCAGACTCCGGGTCATCCGGTGGACGACCCGGCGGGGCATCGCCTGCTCCGCCTCGACGGCGAGTTCCTTGGCGTACTCCGAGACCCGCTCCGAGGACGCCCCGCGCACCGCCGCCAGCAGATGCAGCCCCTTCGACCCGGACGTCTTCGCGTAGACCTCGATCCCGTCCGCCGCGAGCCGCTCCCGCAGCCAGCAGGCCACCTCGCAGCACTCGACGACCGTCGCGGGCGACCCCGGGTCCAGGTCGAACACCAGCCGGTCGGCCTCGTCGGAGGTGCGGACGGTCCACTGCGGTGTGTGGAACTCGGCGACCAGGTTCGAGGCCCACATCAGGCTCGCCAGGTCCTGGACCAGCACCATCCGGGCCGGCCCCTCCATCCGCCGGACCTCGGCGGTGGTGACCCAGTCCGGGGTGCCCGGCGGCACGTTCTTGGTGAAGAAGACCTGGCCGCCCGGCCCGTCCGGGTAGCGGAGGAAGGAGACCGGGCGGTCGCGCAGGTGCGGCAGCAGGGCGTCAGCCGTCGTGGCGTAGTAGTGCAGCAGCTCCCCCTTGGTGAAGCCGGTCGCCGGGTGGAGGACCTTCTCCAGATTGGAGAGGGCGACCCTGTGGCCCTCCACCTCGGTGATCGGCGTCATGGAAGCCAGAATCCCATGATTTGACGAGAAAAGGGGCGGAGTGCCCGGCGTGTGGAGGCGTGCGTGCCCGGCGTGTGGAGGCTGGTGTGCCGGGCGTGTGGAGGCTGGTGTGCCGGGCGCGTGGAGGCCCGCGCGCCCGGCGTTCCGCTCCCCGCTCAGGCGCCCACGTACGCCGCCAGGTGCTCGCCGGTGAGGGTGGAGCGGGCCGCGACCAGGTCGGCCGGGGTGCCCTCGAAGACGATCCGGCCGCCGTCGTGGCCGGCGCCGGGGCCGAGGTCGATGATCCAGTCGGCGTGCGCCATGACCGCCTGGTGGTGCTCGATGACGATCACCGACTTGCCGGCGTCGACCAGCCTGTCGAGCAGCCCGAGCAGTTGCTCCACGTCGGCGAGGTGGAGACCCGTGGTGGGCTCGTCGAGCACGTAGACCCCGCCCTTGTCGCCCATGTGGGTGGCCAGCTTCAGCCGCTGCCGCTCACCGCCGGAGAGCGTGGTGAGCGGCTGCCCCAGGGTGAGGTAGCCGAGCCCGACGTCCGCCATCCGCTCGACGATCCGGTGGGCGGCCGGGGTGCGCGCCTCGCCCTCGCCGAAGAAATTCTCCGCCTCGGTCACCGACATCGCGAGCACCTCGCTGATGTCCCGCCCGCCGAAGCGGTACTCCAGCACCGACGCCTCGAACCGCTTCCCCTCGCACTCCTCGCACGTCGTGGCGACGCTCTGCATGATCGCCAGGTCGGTGTAGATGACCCCGGCGCCGTTGCAGGTGGGGCAGGCGCCCTCGGAGTTGGCGCTGAACAGCGCCGGCTTGACCCCGTTGGCCTTGGCGAAGGCCTTGCGGATGGGGTCGGCCAGCCCGGTGTACGTCGCCGGGTTGCTGCGCCGGGAGCCGCGGATGGGGGTCTGGTCGACCGACACCACGCCCTCCTCGCTCGGGATCGAGCCGTGGACCAGCGAACTCTTCCCGGAACCGGCCACACCGGTGACGACGGTGAGCACGCCGAGCGGGATGTCGACGTCCACGTCCTGGAGGTTGTTGGCCGTCGCGCCCCGGATGGCCAGCGTGCCCGTGGGCTTGCGCACCGTCTCCTTCAGCGCGGCCCGGTCGCCGAGATGACGTCCGGTGACGGTGTCGCTCGCCCGCAGCCCCTCCAGGGTGCCCTCGAAGCAGACCGTGCCGCCCGCCGTACCGGCGCCTGGACCGAGGTCCACGACATGGTCGGCGATGGCGATCGTCTCCGGCTTGTGCTCCACCACCAGCACCGTGTTGCCCTTGTCGCGCAGCCGCAGCAGCAGGTTGTTCATCCGCTCGATGTCGTGCGGGTGCAGCCCGATGGTCGGCTCGTCGAAGACGTATGTGACATCGGTGAGCGAGGACCCGAGGTGCCGGATCATCTTCGTCCGCTGCGCCTCACCGCCGGAGAGCGTGCCGGAGGCCCGGTCCAGCGAGAGGTAGCCGAGGCCGATCTCCACGAAGGAGTCGAGCGTGAAGTGCAGCTTGGCGAGCAGCGGCGCCACCGACGCGTCCTCGATGCCGCGCGCCCACTCGGCGAGGTCCCGGATCTCCATGGCGCAGGCCTCGGCGATGTTGAGCTTGCCGATCCGTGAGGAACGGGCCAGTTCGCTGAGCCGGGTGCCCTCGCAGTCGGGACAGACGGCGAAGGTGACCGCCCGGTCCACGAAGGCCCGGATGTGCGGCTGCATCGACTCGCGGTCCTTGGAGAGGAAGGTCTTCTGCAGCTTCGGGATCAGACCCTCGTACGTCAGGTTGACCCCGTTGACCTTCACCTTGGTCGGTTCCCGGTACAGGAAGTCGTGCCGCTCCTTCTTGGTGTACTTCCGGATCGGCTTCTCCTTGTCGAAGAACCCGGACTCGGCGATGACCCGTACGACCCACCCGTCCCCCGTGTAGGTGGGGATGGTGAACGGGTCCTCGGACAGCGACTTCGAGTCGTCGAACAGCTGGGTGAGGTCGATGTCGGAGACCGTGCCCCGGCCCTCGCAGTGCGTGCACATCCCGCCGGTGCGGCTGAACGTCACCTTCTCGGTCTTGGTCTTGTCGGCGCCCCGGTCGACCGTGAGACCGCCGCTCGCCGAGACCGAGGCGACGTTGAAGGAGAACGCGCCGGGCGGGCCGATGTGCGGTCTGCCGAGCCGGCTGAAGAGGATGCGCAGCATCGCGTTGGCGTCGGTGGCGGTGCCGACGGTGGAGCGCGGATCGGAGCCCATCCGCTGCTGGTCCACGGTGATCGCGGTGGTCAGCCCGTCCAGCACGTCCACCTCCGGGCGGGCCAGGTTCGGCATGAAGCCCTGGAGGAAGGCGCTGTAGGTCTCGTTGATCAGCCGCTGCGACTCGGCGGCGATCGTGTCGAACACCAGCGAGCTCTTCCCCGAGCCGGAGACCCCCGTGAAGACGGTGAGCCGGCGCTTGGGGATCTCGATGCTGACGTCCTTGAGATTGTTCTCCCGCGCCCCGTGCACACGGATCAGGTCATGGCTGTCGGCGGCGTGCGGCCCGGGAGCCTGCGCCCGCGTCCGCGCGCTCGTGGGCTTGGTCATCGTTCCTCCATCTGTCGGGCGGGGCCGCGTCCACGGCGACCGCCGGTGTCGCCCGTCCGCTTCCGGTCCGCTGGGCCCGGCGGCGCCGAGACCAGGTCTCCCGGGTCCGTTCAGGTCCGGGTCCGGGTCCGCCGGAACAGTCCGCTGCGTACGGTACGTGCGAGGGGGCGCCGGAGGCGCGTGTTCCGCGGGTCAGCCGGTGCTGCCGCGTGGTCGTGCGGTCCCCGGCTCTCAGACCTCGTGGACGCGGATCAGGTTGCCCGCGGCATCGCGGACGGCGAAGTCACGGACGCCGTACGGCTGCTCCGTCGGCTCCTGGACGATCTCCGCGCCGTCCGCCTCCAGCCGGGCGAAGGTGCCGTCGAGGTCGGCCGTCCTTGCGCACCTCGAAGCCGAGGACGTCGCGGTAGAGGGCGAGGGAGGCGTCCGGGTCGGTGTGCGGGAGGAAGCTCGCGCTGATGGTGAGGTCCATGACTTTCACGCTAGGCGCGCCCCGCCCGCCGGCGCTTCTCGAATCCTGACCGGTCGGGTGGTCGGGTGGTCGGATCGCCGGGTGGTCGGGTGCTCCGGAGTGTGCCGACGGTCGACGGGCAGGGGCGGCGGGTCGGCGTTACGGTGTGGACAAACCGGAAGCAGGGACCCGAAAGGTGCGTGCTGCCCCGTGCGATCCATCTGGAACGGCGCCATCTCCTTCGGCCTGGTCAGCATCCCGATCAAGCTGGTGAACGCGACCGAGAGCCACTCCGTCTCCTTCCGCCAGGTCCACCTGGAGGACGGCGGCCGCATCCGCTACCGCAAGGTCTGCGAGCTGGAGGACCGCGAGGTGACGCAGGGGGAGATCGGCAAGGCGTACGAGGACGCGGACGGGACGATGATCCCGATCACCGACGAGGATCTCGCGTCGCTGCCCATCCCCACGGCCAAGACGATCGAGATCGAGGGCTTCGTACCGGCGGAGAGCGTCGATCCGCTCCAGGTGGACGCCGCGTACTACCTCGCGGCGAACGGGGTGCCCGCGGCCAAGCCGTACACCCTCCTCCGTGAGGCGCTCAAGCGCAGCGGAAAGGTCGCCATCTGCAAGTTCGCGCTGCGCGGGCGCGAGCGGCTGGGGATGCTCCGGGTGGTGGACGACGTGCTGGCGATGCACGGTCTGCTCTGGCCGGACGAGATCCGTACGACCGAGGGGGTCGCGCCCGACGCGGGTGTCACCGTCCGCGACAAGGAACTCGACCTGGCGGACGCCCTCATGGACACGCTCGGCGAGGTCGACCTGGATTCCCTCCACGACGACTACCGCGAGGCGGTGGAGGAACTGATCGCGGCGAAGGCCTCCGGCGAGGAGCCGCCGAGTGCTCCGATGCCGGCCGCGGAGGGCAAGGTCCTCGACCTCATGGCGGCGCTGGAGAAGAGCGTGCGCGAGGCCAAGGAGTCCCGGGGCGAGGACGTCGAGGCCGACGTCACCCACCTCGCGTCCCGGCCGACGCCCAAGCAGTCGCCCGGCAAGAAGTCCACGGCGTCCACGGGCGGAACGGGCAGGAAGACGGCCGCACCCAAGAAGTCCACGTCCAAGTCGACCCAGCCGACGAAGAAGGCGGCCACGAAGAAGCAGACGCCCAGAAAGACGGCGGCGACGAAATCGACGAAGTCGTCCACGGCGAAAACCGCAGCGAAGAAAACCCCCGCAAAGAAAACGCCCACCCGCAAACGCACGGCGTGACCGACCGACGAGCGAACAGAGCCGCGACAGGCCACCACCATCCATCCGCCCACCGCCGAGGCCTGCGCCGCAGCTCCTGCGCCGCAGCTCCTACGCCGACGCCTCGCGCCGAGGCCTCGCAGCGGAGCCCCCTGTGCTGCCGCACTCCGCTGAGGCCCTCGCTCTGACCCCCTCGCTCTGCCCCCCTCGCTCTGCCCCCCTCGCTCTGCCCCCTCGCTCTGACGCCCCGCGTCGCCGTCCCCGCGTCGCCGTCCCCGCGTCGCCGTCCCCGCGTCGCCGTCCCCGCGTCGCCGTCCCCGCGTCGGGACCCGGGCCGGAGGGCTGCTCCACGGGCCGGGACTGCCGCCGGCTCCCCTTCGCTGTCCGGCGGCCCTCCCGCCGCTGAGCCACTCGTCCGCCGCCCCCCGTGGCCGGTGGTGTCCGCCCCGCCCGGAGGGCTACGTGCGGCGGAGGGCCAGGACCGCGTTGTGGCCGCCGAAGCCGAAGGAGTTGGTGAGGGCGAGGTCGCCGTCGGCCGGGAGCGGGCGCGGCGCGCTGGTGACGACGTCGAGCGCGATGGCGCGGTCCTGCTCGGCGCAGCCGATGGTCGGCGGGATGAGCCCGTGATGGAGCGTGAGCGCGGTGGCGAGCGCCTCCACCGCCCCGGCCGCCCCCTGAAGGTGCCCGAGGTGCCCCTTGAGCGCCGTCACCGGCACCCGGCGCCCCGACAGCACCGCCCCCAGCGCGTTCGCCTCCGCCAGGTCACCGTCGACCGTGGCGGTGGCATGCGCGTTGACGTGGACCACGTCCGAGGGCGACGCCGCCGCGTCCTCCAACGCCCGCCGCAGCGCGAGCGCCACCCCCGCCCCCGACGGATCGGGCGCGGCCATGTGGTGCGCGTCGGCGGACAGCCCCCACCCCGCGGCCTCGCAGTAGACCCGGGCCCCACGAGCCCGGGCGTGGTCCTCCGCCTCCAGCAGCAGGAACCCCGCCCCCTCCCCGTTCACGAACCCGTCCCGGTCCTTCGCGAACGGCCGCGACGGACTCGCCCCACCACCGTCCAGCCCGTGCCGCGACAGCGCCCGCATCGCCGCGAAGGACGCCATGATCGCCGGCGTCACCACCGCCTCCGCGCCGCCCGCGAGCGCCATGTCCACCCGCCCGTACCGGATCCGGTCGACCGCCTGCCCGATCGCCTCGGTCCCGGAGGCGCACGCACTGGTGACGGTCCGCGCCTCCCCGGTGATACCGAGGTCCAACGAGATCTGCGACGCCGCCTGCGAGGGCACGCACATCGGCGTCGTGAGCGGCGAGACACCGCGCGGCCCCCGGTCCCGCAACTGCCGGTCGCCGGCCACGAGCACCGACGCGTCCCCGAGGATCGCCCCGGCGGACACCCCGACCCGCCCCGCGTCGACCCCGCTCTGCGCCGTACCGCCGGGCGGGAGGCCCCCGTCCCGCCACGCCTCCCGCGCCGCCAGTACGGCGAACCGCGCGGCCCGGTTCATACGCCGGGCCCGGGGCCGGGGCAGCAGCTCGGCGGGATCCACCGGCACCGTCCCCGCGACCCGCACGGGTAACCCCGCGAACTCCTCCCCGTCCAACTCCCGTATCCCGCAACGCCCGTCCAGCAGGCCCTGCCACAGCTCACCCACGCCCACCCCGAGCGGAGTGACGGCCCCCAGCCCCGTGACGACCACCCGACGCCCCACCGAGTACGACATGCGCCCTCCCCAACCTGCTGGCCCCGCCCGATCCTCCTGTTCCAGAGATAGTTCCCGCTTCAACTGCTAGGACGCACTCGGGGAGGGTGTCTCACAGGCGCGCTCGAGCGGGCAGCACAGCACCGCATGAGCCGCAGCGCCGCATGAGCAGCAGCGCCGCATGAGCCGCAGCGCCGCATGAGCCGCAGCCCCTCGCGACGCCGCAGCCCCTCGCGATCCGCAGCGCACCGAGCGCCCCCGCGCACCGAGCACCCCCGCGCACCGAGCGCGCTCCTGCGCACTGAGCGCGCCCCCGCGCACCGAGCGCCGCAGCGCGCATCGCGCGCCACTCCGCTCCGCCCGCTCAGAGCACCTTCGCCCGCACCAACGCCGAGAGGACGAGCGTGCCCGGCAGGAGGGGCAGCCAGACGGTGAGCACGCGGTAGCCGATGACCGTGGTGGTCGCCAGGGTCGCCGGCGCGCCGAAGGCGACCAGGGTGAAGACGAGCGCCGCGTCCATCGGCCCGAGGCCGCCCGGCGCGGGCACGGCACCGGCGGCCGTACTGGCGACGAGGTAGGCGAAGAGCATCTGCGGCCAGGACACGGACAGCCCGAGCGAGGAGCCCACCGACGCGACCACGGCCCCCTGGCACAGCGGGAAGGCGGCGGCCCCGCCCCACAGGGCGAGCGCGCGGACGGGCCGGCCGTGCACGATCCGGGTGTCGGTGAGGGCGGACCGCAGCCCTCCGATCAGGGGACGCCGCAACGGCCGTACGGTCGTGATCAGTGTGACCACGGCGGCGAGGCTGACGCCGGTGATCGCGCCGATCAGGGCGAGCGTCTCGCCCTTGGGAAGGAGTTCGGTCAGGCGCAGCGTGCCCGGGAAGGCGACGACGAAGGCGACGATCACCAGCGTCTTGGCCACGGGTTTGACCGCCGAGTACAGGGCGAGCGAGGACGTGGCCCGGGCGAGGGGGATGCCCCGGCGCCGCAGGAAGCGCAGGACGACGGCGTGGGCGCCGATGTTGCCCGGCAACGCGTGACCCGCCGCCCCGGCCGCGAACTGCGTCGCCAGCAACTGGCCCGGCGGCAGCCGTTCGGGCACCGCGCCCTGCCGTACGCACGCGGAGGCCACCGAGCACAGGGCGGTGAAGAACACCCCGGCCAGCAGCCACCGCGGATCGGCCGACGCCAGCCGTACGGCACCGCCGTGCACGGTCCGCCAGTCGACCGCCGCCCAGATGCCGAGCATCACCAGCGGCAGCATCGTGAGCGCCAACCGCAGCCGTCGGCCGTTGGCGGGCGTCCGGGCGGGAAGCAGCGCCCGGAGCCTGCCGGGCAGAAGAGCCACGAGCCGGGCCGGGTGGGGACCCGTGGGACAGGAGGGATCGGGATCGCAGGGGGTGACGGGGTCGCAGGGAGTGACGGGGGCGCGGGGGGCGACGGGGTCGTGGAGGTCGAGGGAGGGGCGCGCCGAGATGTGGCCGGGAAGCGGCGTCGGCTCAGGCTCAGGCGTCGGCTCCGGCGCAGGCTCCGCGTCAGGCGTGAGGGCGCGGGGCGGGGAGGCCGGCACCGGCGGGTCCATGGGACGGGCCGGGCTGGGTATCAGGGTGAGCGGATCGGGGACCGGAGGCGGGGTGGGCCGCGAGGGGGGCGGCGCGTCGAGCGGGAGCGGGAACAAAGGGCACGTCGTCCTTCCGCGTCGCGTCGGTACGGCGGGGGACCGCGCCGACGGAGGCAGGGCAAGTCAAGAACGAAGGGAACCCCAGGACCGTTCCCACCCCAAATGACTCCCCGGTATGCACCCCTCGAACTCCTGCCACCGAGAGAACGACGACACCGCGTCCGAACAGCGACTCCGCCGCCGAGACCCGCCCGCACCCCCCATCCCACATGAGACACAAGTCACTCTCGGTCCCCCGCGGAGGGACCCCACACCCCCCTGCGCCACCGAGTGCAAAGCCACCCGCCCCCGTCCCCGCGCAAGCCGTCCCGCCCCGCCCACTCAAGCCCCGCCCACCCCCAACCTCCCCACCCGCCCCACTCCACCCCGCCGTTGTGATATGCGTCACCCAAGGTCTAGGGTTGTAGCGCCTGGCAGGCGGCCCGTGGGTGCGTCCGGTGGCGGGGTGCGGCGGGTCGTGCGCAGGTGAGGGAAGTGATCCCGTTGTCCGTCTCCTGGGACGACATCGGCGGTCTCGTCGATGCCCATGAACGTTTCCTCGCGGGCGCGCACGTCGACTCCGACGTCCGTGACCCGGTCCTCGACTCCTGGAAGCGCTGCCGTTCCGCCGGCCTGGAACCCCACCGGCTGCTGGTCCCCTTCGTGCCGGACCTGGCCATGGAGGATCCGTTTCTGCGCGCCGCCGACCCGGTGCTCACCCGGCTCACCGCCTCCCTCGCGCACGTCAGCATGACCGTCGTGCTCTGCGACGGACAGGCCCGCATGGTCCAGCGGCACGGCGGCGACCGCCGGCTCCTCACCCGGCTCGACGAGGTGAACTTCGCCCCCGGCTTCTGCGCCTCCGAGGCCGCCGCCGGCACCAACGGAGTGGGCACCGCCCTCGCCGAGCGGCAACCCGTCCTCGTCCTCGGCCGGGAACACTTCGCCGACTGCCTCTCCCCGTTCGCCTGTGCCGGCGCCCCCATCCGCAACCCGCTCAGCGGCCGCGTCGAGGCCGTCCTCGACCTCACCTGTCTGCGCGACGACGGCGACCCCACCATGCTGCGGCTCGTCCAGGACGCCGCCCACGACATTGAGGCCGCCCTCCTGGAACAGGCCACGGAACGCGAACGCGCCCTCCTCGCCGCCTACCGCCGAGCCGCCCGCGCCACCGCGGGCCCCGGCCCGGACGCATTTCCCAGCACATCCGGTCCCGCTTCCGCTTCCGCATCCGTATCCGCCGCGGCCCCGGGCACCGCCACCTGGCCCCGCCAACCCGAGCGACCCCCCTGGCCGTCCGACGGCGAGGCCCGGTACGCCGAGACCCTCGGCCGCGTCGACCTGGCCGTCCTCCGGGAGAAGGCCGAGGAACTCATCGCCTCCCCCCACCGCACCCTCGACGAGGTCACCCTCTCCGGCAACCGCGTCGCCACCCTCCTGCGCCGCCCGATCATGAGCGAGTCGGGCGAGACCGGCGTCGTCGTCGAGGCCCGCGTCCTGGGCGGCCCCCACATCCGCCACACACAACTGGCCCCACCCTCCGAAGCCCCGCCGACACACCCCCGCCCGCACCGCCCCGCATCCGCGACGGCCCCCCGGCCCCTCCCTCCCCCCACCAGAACCCAGCCCCCCGCGCCGTCCCTCACCTCCACACTCACCCCCCGATCCGCCCCCACCCCCACCCCGTCATCCCCGACCGTCCTCCTCCGCCCCGGCCCCCGCCCGACCCCCACACCCCCACCGCCCCACCCCGCCCCGTACGAACCCACCCCGCCCGAACCCGACGCGCCCCCCGAAACCTCCACCCCCGACGCCTGGCTGCTCCTCATCGGTGAACCCGGGGTCGGCCGCCTCGCCGTCCTCGCGCGTCGGCGCCTCGAACTGCTGCACGACGCTGGAGTCCGCATCGGCACCACGCTCGACGTCACCCGTACCGCGGAGGAACTCGCCGAGGTCGCCGTCCCCCGGTTCGCCGACTTCGCGGCCGTGGACGTGCCCGTCTCCGTCCTCCTCGGCGACGAGCCGGAGCCCCTCGGATCCGGCACCCGGCTGCGCCGGGTCGCGCTCGGCGCCGTGCACGAGGAGTCGCACCTGTACGAGGTCGGGGACCCGGTGCGCTACGTCCCCTCCACCCCGCAGGCCCGCAGCTGGGAGACCGGCCGCTCGGTGCTGGAACCCGTCCTCGCGGAGGCGGGCGGCTGGCTCGCCCAGGACCCCGCCCGGCTGGAGCGCGCCCTCGCCGCCGGCATCCACTCCCTGATCACCGTGCCGCTGCGGGCACGCGGCGCGACCCTCGGCGTCGTCAGCTTCTACCGCTCCGAGCAACCCGCCCCGTTCGAGGACGACGACCTGTCGCTGGCCCAGGAACTGGTCGGCCGCGCGGCCATCTGCATCGACAACGCGCGCCGCTACACCCGCGAGCACAACACCGCCCTCGCCCTGCAACGCAGCCTGCTGCCGCGCGGCCGCCCCGAGCAGAGCGCGGTCGACGTCGCCTACCGCTACCTCCCCGCCCAGGCGGGCGTCGGCGGCGACTGGTTCGACGTCATCCCGCTCTCCGGCGCCCGGGTCGCCCTCGTCGTCGGCGACGTCGTCGGCCACGGCCTGCACGCCGCCGCGACCATGGGCCGACTGCGCACCGCCGTCCACAACTTCTGCGCCCTCGACCTGCCCCCGGACGAACTGCTCACCCACCTCGACGACCTCGTCGGCCGCCTCGACCGCGGCGAGGGCTGGGCGGTGGAGAACACCCACGAGGACTCCGGCATCGTCGGCGCGACCTGCCTGTACGCGGTCTACGACCCGGTGTCCCGACACTGCGCCCTCACCCGCGCCGGGCACCCGCTGCCGGTGGTGGTCGCCCCCGACGGGACGGTGGAGTTCGTCGACCTGCCCTCGGGACCGCCGCTGGGCCTCGGCGGCATGCCCTTCGAGACGGTCGAACTCGAACTGGCCGAGGGCAGCCAACTGGTCCTCTACACCGACGGCCTGGTCGAGGACCGCCACCGCGACATCGACACCGGCCTCGACATGCTCCGTACCGTCCTGGCCCGCCCCGACCGCGCCCCCGAGGACACCTGCGAGGCCGTCCTCGACGCCCTGCTCCCGGCCCGGCCCAGCGACGACGTGGCCCTGCTCGTCGCCCGCACGAACACGCTGGGCCCGGAGCGGGTCGCCCAGTGGGACCTGCCCAGCGACCCGGCGGTCGTCTCCCGCGCCCGCGAGGCCGTCACCGGGCAGCTCGCCGCCTGGGGCATGGACGAACTGGCCTTCACCACCGAGCTGGTGGCCAGCGAACTCGTCACCAACGCCATCCGCCACGCCACCGGCCCGGTCCAGCTCCGCCTCCTGCGCGACCGCGCCCTGATCTGCGAGGTCTACGACGGCAGCGGCACCTCACCCCGGCTGCGCCGCGCCCGCACCGAGGACGAGGGCGGCCGGGGCCTCTTCCTCGTGGCCCAGCTCACCGAACGCTGGGGCACGCGCTACACCCCCGACGGCAAGACCATCTGGACCGAACAGCCCCTGCCCCGACCGTGATCGCGGAGGACCGGTCGCCCCTGTCGGCGCCGGCCCCGAGCACCCGCGGGAACGGGCAGCCGGGCCAGCCGGTCGTCACGGGCGAAGCCCATCTGCCACAGCGTGCGCATCGCGTTCGGCCCCGACGGGCGGCGCAGCGTCGGGGCCACCAGCACCTCGGGGTCGATGCTCGCCCCGCCTCGGGTCGATGCTCGCCTCGTACCGGGCGCCGATCATCGAGTCCGGCACGTCGGCGGCATCACACCCGCTTGATCTACGAGGCGACGATCCGCATGACGCCGGGGCGGGGCGGCGGCAACAAGTAAAATCCGTCGGCAAAAGCCCAGTTCACCCCACCCCCGCACCCCACGAGGCCACCGGACGATGCACCCCCCTCAACCCGCCCCCTGCCGGGTAACGGTCTGCCGGGACTGCTGCTGCGGCACCCCCAAACTCCCGGGCGTGGACCACGAGGCCCAGACCACCCGCCTCAAGTCCCTCGTCCCCACCCGCATCTCGGCCTGCCTGGACGCCTGCGACCAGGCGAACGTGATCGTCGTCCAACCCTCGGCAGCAGGCCGAGCCGCAGGCGCCCGCCCCGTCTGGCTGGGCCTGGTCAACGACCCCGAAGCCACGGAGGACATAGCCACCTGGGTCCGCTCCGGCGGCCCGGGCGTAGCTCCCATGCCCCCCATCCTCGACCTCTACCTCTTCACCCCACCGGCCCGCCGCACTTCCCCCTGAGCCATTGCACCCGACGACCAAGCCACACCATCGAAGGTTGCCGACCTACTGCTGAACTGACACAGAACCAACCAACCAACAGACACCCGACCAACCTGAAGGACCCCAACCACCCAACCACCGGCGCCCCGCCCAACCCATCAAGCCCGACCGCTGACCACCAACGGAACAACGCAGGCACACGGCCACCCGAAGCCCGGACCACGGAACATCCCAACAGCACCAACGATGCCCTGTGGAAGATCACCGGCCGGTCCCCGAAACGCGCATAAGCAAAGACCCCGACCACAGCGTTTCCGCTGGTGACGGGGTCTTCGGGCACCTCATACAAGGTGCCCCCGGCAGGATTCGAACCTGCGCACACGGCTCCGGAGGCCGTTGCTCTATCCCCTGAGCTACGGGGGCGTGTCGGGCGCCTTGTGTGGCGGCGACGGGTAGAACCCTACCAGCTCTCCGAGGGAGATCATGAACGGGTTTTGCGGGGGTGGGAGCGGGGTTGAGGAGCCGGGCGCCGCCCGCAGAGGGTGGAAGTGGGGAAAACCCGGACGCGGCGGTGGGCGCGCACCTACTCTCGAGTTGTGCCAGGCGCGTCCGGCCGGGTGCTTGTTGTGGACGACAACAAGGTCATCCGGCAGCTGATCAGGGTCAATCTCGAGCTGGAGGGCTTCGAGGTGGTGACCGCGGCCGATGGTGCCGAGTGCCTCGATGTCGTGCATCAGGTGCGGCCCGACCTCATCACCCTCGACGTCGTCATGCCTCGGCTCGACGGTCTCCGTACCGCCGCCCAGCTCCGCGGGGACCCGCGGACACGGCGTCTCCCCCTTGCCATCATCAGCGCCTGTACCCAGTACGAGGTCGAAGCCGGGCTCGACGTCGGTGTCGACGCGTTTCTCGCCAAGCCCTTCGAGCCCAGTGAACTCGTCGCCCTGGTAAGGCAGTTGGTCGAGCGTGCCCGCGACGGGGGCGGCGGCCTTGACGGTCCCGCTGCCGCTGCCGCCAACGGCGTCTCCGCCACCGGCGCCGGCACCCACGTCACCACCACCCCCGGCCCCGCCTCCACCAGTGCCCCGGCCGGCGGCGTCGGGAACGCGGGTGAGCACGCCGAACGTGCGGAGCGCGCCGGTCGCACCAGAGGTTGACGGTCGCGTGTTGAGGGTTGAGGGGCGCGTGGTTCGGTGATCTCTCGGAGTCACGGCTCCGTCCCGGTGACCCCCTACCGCTCCCACTCCGGCACACCCGCTCCCGCCGCGCCCCCTGTCCGGTCCAACCCCGCCGTCCACATCGCGGACCCCGAGGTAAACCGGCTCGCATACCCACCCCCCTCCTCCCATACGCTTGTCCCGTGACCCCCGTCGAGCTCTCCCGCACCGTGCTGCGCGCGGTGCGTCGTGCTGTGGACGAGGGTGAGCTGAGCGTGGCGGTCCCCGCACGCGCCGTCGTCACTCCGCCTGGGCCCGGCGGACGTGGGGACTACGCCACGAACATCGCCCTGCAGCTCGCCCGGCCCGCCGGCCGGCCCCCACTGCAGGTCGCCGAGATCCTGCGACCCCACCTCAGCCGCACCGACGGCGTCGCCGCCGTCGAGATCACCGGTCCCGGCTTCCTCAACATCCACCTCGACCGGGCCGCCGTCACCGCCCTGGTCCGCCGGATCCAGCGCGACCACGGCACCCGACCCGGCCAGGCCGGCCAACCCGGTCAAGGTCCCGCCCCGCTTCCTTACGGTCACAGCGACGCCCTCGCCGGGCACGTCGTCCGGCTGCGCATCCCGTACGACATCCGCGCCGAGGTCGTCGCGGACGCGCTGGTACGAATCGTCGGCAGCCAAGGCGGTCGAGTCGAGGTCCATCACGTCCGGCCCCATGTCACCCCAGAGCCAGCCGAAGATGCAGACGCAGGGGCAGGGGCAGGGGCCGAGGAGGCGTACGACCTCCGCCCCGTCCCCGCCCCGGAGGACCCCACCCCCCTCGGCCCCGACGCCCTCCGCTGGGCCCTTCTGCATCCGGCAGCCCACGACCGCCCCCGGATCACCGCGGACCTCCTCGTGCAGCGGGCAGCCAACCCCCTCTTCCGTGTGCGTTACGCCCACGCCCGAGCCCGCGCGCTCACCCGTAACGCCGCGGCCCTCGGTTTCACCGGCGCCCCGGGTGATCCGAACACCCCCGACGCCCCGCATGCCCCCACCCCATACACCCCCACCCCCCACACCCCACCCCCCTCTCGCCCGACCGCCGCCGTCACCACCCCAGACGCTGCGACCACGCCCCCCGCGACCCCCGCGCCCCCCACCGCCGTCACCACCCCCGACGTGACCACCCCCCTCGTCAGCGCCCTCACCGAATACCCGTCCGCCCTCGCCCGAGCAGCCACGCACCGCGCTCCCGATCGTCTCGCCCGGCACCTGGTCGTCCTCGCCGACGCCCTGCTCGCTTTCCAGCACACGGTGCTGCCGCGCGGCGACGAGAAACCCTCGGCCGCCCACCGGGCCCGGCTGGCTCTTGCCGAAGCCGCCGGGACGGTGCTGGCCGGCGGCCTGTCCCTGCTCGGCATCGACGCACCCGAATACCTCTGAGCAACCCCGCGGAACCCAAGCCACAGAGCGGCAGCCAGCAAGCAGCA
Organism: Streptomyces sp. NPDC034049; assembly: GCF_055575575.1. NCBI lineage: Bacteria > Bacillati > Actinomycetota > Actinomycetes > Kitasatosporales > Streptomycetaceae > Streptomyces > Streptomyces sp. NPDC034049. The sequence continues at coordinate 109,082 of NZ_JBVISJ010000002.1, read as the reverse complement.
ACCAGGAAGCAGCAACCAGGAAGCAGCAAGCAGGGAGAAGGGGCCCTCCGCCCCGCCTCTGCCCCCCGGCCCCGCCCCGTCCGCCCAAGCCCGCGCCATCGCCCAGAGAGCACACAGAAAGCCCTACAGACATGAGCCGTTCCGCACACCCCGCCGGGCCCCGTCACGCCGACGTGCTTCCCGAGGGGCACTACTCCGCTCCGCCGGCCGACCTGAACACGCTGGACCCGAAGGTGTGGGCGCAGACCGTCACCCGTACCGCCGACGGAGTCGTCAGCGTCGGTGGGATCGATGTGAAGGCGCTCGCGGAGGAGTTCGGCACGCCCGCGTACTTCGTCGACGAGGCCGACTTCCGCGCGCGGGCGCGCGCCTGGCGCACCGCGTTCGGGCAGGACGCCGACGTGTTCTACGCCGGCAAGGCGTTCCTGTCCCGCGCCATCGTGCGCTGGCTGCACGAGGAGGGGCTCAACCTCGACGTCTGCTCCGGCGGTGAACTCGCGACCGCGCTCTCCGCCGGTATGCCCGCCGACCGCATCGCCTTCCACGGCAACAACAAGTCCGAGCAGGAGATCCGCCGGGCCGTCGAGGCCGGCGTCGGGCGGATCGTGCTCGACTCGTTCCAGGAGATCGTGCGGGTCGCGCACATCGCCCAGTCGCTCGGTACGCGGCAGCGGGTGCAGATCCGCGTCACCGTCGGCGTCGAGGCGCACACCCACGAGTTCATCGCCACCGCCCACGAGGACCAGAAGTTCGGGATCCCGCTGGCCGGGGGGCAGGCCGCCGAGGCCGTACGGCGGGCGCTCAAGCTCGACGGGCTCGAACTCATCGGGATCCACAGCCACATCGGCTCGCAGATCTTCGACACCTCCGGGTTCGAGGTCGCCGCCCACCGCGTCGTCGGGCTGCTCAAGGACATCCGTGACGAGCACGGTGTCGAGCTGCCCGAGATCGACCTCGGCGGCGGGCTCGGCATCGCGTACACCAGCGACGACGACCCCCGCGAGCCGCACGAGATCGCCAAGGCGCTCACCGAGATCGTCAACCGGGAGTGCGAGGCCGCAAGGCTGCGCGCGCCCCGGATCTCCGTCGAGCCCGGGCGCGCCATCGTCGGCCCGACCGCCTTCACGCTCTACGAGGTCGGCACCATCAAGCCGCTGGACGGGCTGCGGACGTACGTCTCCGTGGACGGGGGCATGTCCGACAACATCAGGACCGCGCTGTACGACGCCGAGTACAGCGTCGCGCTGGTGTCCCGGACCTCCGACGCCGAGCCGATGCTGGCACGGGTGGTCGGCAAGCACTGCGAGAGCGGTGACATCGTGGTGAAGGACGCGTTCCTGCCGGCGGACCTGGCACCGGGTGACCTGATCGCGGTGCCGGCCACCGGCGCGTACTGCCGTTCCATGGCGAGCAATTACAACCACGTCCTGCGCCCGCCGGTCGTCGCCGTCAATGATGGAGAGGCCCGGGTCATCGTCCGCCGCGAGACGGAGGATGATCTTCTCCGGCTCGACGTCGGCTGATCCGCGGACGAAGGAAAAGACCCGGGCCGGAAGATCTCCGTCTTCCGGCCCGGTGAAAATGAAATAGATGTCTCACGATCCGGACCAGGGATAGAAACTCCCGTCCGGTGAGTGAGACTGGTCCCACCGTGTTCGGTATGTCGGTATGTGAGGAAACGAGGTCGGATGATGCGTACGCGTCCGCTGAAGGTGGCGCTGCTGGGCTGTGGGGTTGTCGGCTCAGAGGTGGCGCGCATCATGACGACGCACGCCGACGACCTCGCCGCGCGCATCGGCGCCCCGGTCGAGCTCGCGGGCGTGGCCGTCCGGCGGCCCTCACGGGTGCGTGAGGGCATCGACCCGGCGCTCGTCACCACCGACGCGACGGCCCTGGTCAAACGGGGGGACATCGACGTCGTCGTCGAGGTCATCGGCGGTATCGAGCCCGCCCGTTCCCTGATCACCACCGCGTTCGAGTACGGCGCCTCCGTCGTCTCCGCCAACAAGGCCCTCCTCGCCCAGGACGGTGCCGCCCTGCACGCCGCCGCCGGGGACCACGACGCCGACCTCTACTACGAGGCCGCCGTCGCCGGCGCCATCCCGCTGATCCGTCCGCTGCGCGAGTCCCTGGCGGGCGACAAGATCAACCGGGTGATGGGCATCGTCAACGGGACGACCAACTTCATCCTCGATAAGATGGACACCACCGGCGCCGGTTATCAGGAGGCCCTCGACGAGGCCACCGCGCTCGGGTACGCGGAGGCGGACCCGACCGCCGACGTCGAGGGGTTCGACGCCGCCGCCAAGGCCGCGATCCTCGCCGGCATCGCCTTCCACTCGCGGGTACGGCTCGACGACGTGTACCGCGAGGGCATGACCGAGGTGACGGCGGCCGACTTCGCCTCCGCCAAGAACATGGGCTGCACCATCAAGCTGCTCGCCATCTGCGAGCGGGCCGCGGACGGCGGGTCCGTCACCGCGCGCGTGCACCCCGCGATGATCCCGCTGACGCACCCGCTCGCCTCCGTGCGCGGCGCCTACAACGCCGTGTTCGTGGAGTCCGACGCCGCCGGTCAGCTGATGTTCTACGGACCGGGCGCGGGCGGTGCCCCCACCGCCTCCGCCGTGCTCGGGGACCTCGTGGCCGTGTGCCGCAACCGGCTCGCGGGGTCCACCGGACCCGGCGAGTCCGCCTATGCCGCCCTGCCGGTCTCGCCGATGGGCGAGGTCGTCACGCGCTACCACATCAGCCTCGACGTCGCCGACAAACCGGGTGTTCTCGCCCAGGTGGCGACCGTGTTCGCGGAGCACGGAGTGTCGATCGATACGGTTCGCCAGCAGGGCAAGGACGGCGAGGCCTCTCTCGTCGTCGTCACCCACCGCGCCTCCGACGCCTCCCTCACCGGGACCGTCGAGGCGCTGCGCAACCTCGACACCGTGCGGGGTGTCGCCAGCATCATGCGGGTTGAAGGAGAGTAACCAGCAATGACCCACCAATGGCGCGGAATCATCGAGGAGTACCGGGACCGGCTGCCCGTCTCCGACAGCACGCCGGTCGTGACGCTCCGCGAGGGCGGCACGCCCCTCGTCCCCGCGCAGGTGCTCTCGGAGCGCACGGGCTGCGAGGTCCACCTCAAGGTGGAGGGCGCGAACCCCACCGGGTCCTTCAAGGACCGCGGGATGACCATGGCCATCACCCGGGCGAAGGAGGAGGGCGCGAAGGCCGTCATCTGTGCCTCCACGGGCAACACCTCTGCCTCCGCGGCCGCCTACGCCGTCCGCGCGGGCATGGTCTCGGCCGTGCTCGTCCCGCAGGGCAAGATCGCGCTGGGCAAGATGGGCCAGGCCCTGGTGCACGGCGCGAAGATCCTCCAGGTCGACGGCAACTTCGACGACTGCCTTACCCTCGCGCGTGAACTGAGCGACAACTACCCGGTGGCGCTGGTCAATTCGGTGAACCCGGTGCGGATCGAGGGCCAGAAGACCGCCGCGTTCGAGATCGTGGACATGCTCGGCGACGCCCCCGACATCCACGTCCTGCCGGTGGGCAACGCGGGCAACATCACGGCCTACTGGAAGGGCTACAAGGAGTACGCCGCCGACGGCATCGCCGCGAGGACGCCCCGTATGTGGGGCTTCCAGGCCTCCGGCTCCGCGCCGATCGTGCGCGGCGAGGTCGTCAAGGACCCGTCGACGATCGCCACCGCGATCCGTATCGGCAACCCCGCGTCCTGGAACTACGCCCTGGCCGCGCGGGACGAGTCGGGCGGCTTCATCGACGAGGTGACGGACCGTGAGATCCTGCGCGCCTACCGGCTGTTGGCCGCTCAGGAGGGTGTCTTCGTGGAGCCCGCCTCCGCCGCCTCCGTGGCCGGTCTGCTGAAGGCCGCCGAGAACGGCAAGGTCGACCCGGGCCAGACGATCGTCTGCACGGTCACCGGCAACGGCCTCAAGGATCCGGACTGGGCCGTCGCGGGTGCCCCGCAGCCCGTCACGGTCCCGGTGGACGCGGCGACGGCGGCCGAACGCCTCGGGCTCGCGTAACCGCCCCCACGGCCACTCGCGTATCCTCTCGCCCAGCCGTTCGAAAAGACCTGAGAGCCGCGCGTAGACGTCGGTTCTCGGGGGATAACCCTGACAGGACCCGACAGGGGGTGCACAGGGGGCTTACGACACGCATCGTGCGCCTCCTGTGCGCCCTATGTCGCCACAGAACCTTCCTTCGATAGGCTGTGGTGAACCCGCCCGCCGCATATGCCCCGCAAGGGTGCGGCGCCGTGCCGTCCTGAGCGGCCGCCGGGTTTCAGGTACCTGTCGAACGTCAATCGAATGTCATTCGACAATCGTCAATCCCGCAGTTCAAGGAGAGTCATCGAGCGATGGCCGGTCCAGCGTTCCGCGCCGCCGCCGTACGGGTGCGCGTCCCCGCCACCAGCGCCAACCTCGGTCCGGGCTTCGACGCCCTGGGCCTGTCGCTGGGGCTCTACGACGACGTGGTCGTCCGGGTGGCCGACTCCGGCCTGCACGTCGACATCGCGGGGGAGGGCAGCGAGACCCTCCCGCGCGACGAGCGGCATCTGCTCGTCCGCTCCCTGCGCACCGCCTTCGACCTGCTGGGCGGACAGCCCCGGGGCCTGGAGATCGTCTGCGCCAACCGCATCCCGCACGGCCGCGGCCTCGGCTCCTCCTCCGCCGCCATCTGCGCAGGCATCGTCGCCGCCCGCGCCGTGACCATAGGCGGCGACAACCGCCTCGACGACGCCGCGCTGCTCGAACTGGCCACGGAGATCGAGGGCCACCCCGACAACGTCGCGGCCTGCCTCCTCGGTGGTTTCACCCTCTCCTGGATGGAGGGCGGCGCCGCGCGGGCGATCAGGATGGACCCCGCGGATTCCATCGTTCCGGTGGTTTTCGTCCCCGGGAAGCCGGTTCTGACGGAGACGGCGCGCGGACTGCTCCCGCGCAACGTCCCGCACGTCGACGCAGCCACCAACGCGGGCCGGGCGGCCCTTCTCGTGGAAGCCCTGACCAGGCGCCCCGAGCTGCTGCTGCCCGCCACCGAGGACCGGCTGCACCAGGAGTACCGGGCGCCCGCCATGCCGGAGAGCGCGGCCCTGGTCGAGCGACTGCGGGCCGACGGCGTCCCGGCGGTCATCTCCGGCGCCGGACCCACGGTCCTGGCCCTGGCCGACGAGGCCAGCGCCGACAAGGTGGCCGATCTCGCCGGTACGGGATGGGCCGCCAACCGGCTGGACCTCGACGCCCGCGGGGCGTGCGTCCTGCCGCTCACCACCACCGTCGCCGAGACCGGCGCCGACAGCGGCGACGACTAGGCGTTCGGTTGCCGGATTTCGAGAGGGGGAATGTTTGTTGGATCCGGTAGTGTTAACCTCAAGTCTGCACCTGCCCCAGCCATGGCGAGGTGCTTATCGTCCCCGTCCGGGACAACCATTCTTCCGGGAGTCTCCCAAGCCGCACTGTGCTTCGTACGTCAAGCTGTACGCCGTACGCAGGCACTGAGCGGTCTGCCGAGCAGGCTCCGGAACCGGCGCATCGCCGAGCCGCGTGACACAGACACTCAGTGCCACGGCCCGGAAAGCGCCGAATCACCAGAAATTCCCCTCCGCCGCCTTTGGCGGACCACCGCCCCGGCACGGTCCACACGAACAGGACCGAAGCCGGACAGCACAAACGGTCGCCGAGCCAGAAGGCCGACGTCCGCTCCAGGGAAGGACCCTTCGTGAGCGACACCACCGATCTGATGGGCGCACGTGTCGAGGACACCGCTGCCGCGCCCGCCACGGACGCCGCGCCTGCCAGCGGTGCCGGCTCCCGGCGGCGCCGCGGCACCGGCCTCGAAGGCATGGTGCTGGCCGAGCTGCAGCAGGTCGCATCCGGCCTCGGCATCAGGGGCACCGCGCGGATGCGCAAGAGCCAGCTGATCGAGGTCATCAAGGAGGCGCAGGCGGGCGGGGGTGCCCCGGCGAAGGCCGAGGTCGCCACCGAGACCAAGCCGAAGCGCCGCGCCACCTCGAAGGCGCGTACGGGCGACGACGCCGCCCCGGCCGAGAAGGCCACCGCCGAGAAGGCCACCGCCAAGAAGGCCGCTGCGCCCGCCGAGAAGGCCGTGGCCCAGCAGCAGATCGAGATCCCCGGCCAGCCGGCCGGCGGCGACGAGGCGCCCACCGAGCGCCGTCGGCGTCGGGCCACCGCCGACGCGGGCAGCCCCGAGACGGTCGCCGCCGAGGCGAAGAGCGAGCCGAAGGCCGAGACCCCGGCCGCGCCGGTCGAGACCAAGGCCGACGCCGGTGACCAGGGCGGCGAGGGCCGTCAGGGCCGCCGCGAGCGTGGCCGTGACCGGGGCGAGCGTGGGGACCGCGGTGAGCGCGGCGACCGCGGCCGCCGCGGCAAGGGCGACGAGCAGCAGCAGGGCGGCGGCCAGCCGCAGCGCGACCGCGGCCAGCAGCAGGGCCAGCAGCAGGGCGGCGGCCGCCAGGACCGCCAGCGTGACAACGGCCCGCAGGACGACGACGACTTCGACGGCGGACGCCGTGGCCGTCGCGGCCGCTACCGCGACCGTCGTGGCCGTCGCGGCCGTGACGAGATCGGCGCCCCCGAGCCGCAGCTCGCCGACGACGACGTCCTGATCCCCGTCGCGGGCATCCTGGACATCCTCGACAACTACGCGTTCATCCGCACCTCGGGCTACCTGCCCGGCCCGAACGACGTCTACGTCTCCCTCGCCCAGGTCCGCAAGAACGGCCTGCGCAAGGGCGACCACGTCACCGGCGCGGTCCGGCAGCCCAAGGACGGCGAGCGCCGCGAGAAGTTCAACGCGCTGGTCCGCCTGGACTCGACCAACGGCATGGCCCCCGACTCCGGCCGCGGGCGCCCCGAGTTCAACAAGCTGACCCCGCTCTACCCGCAGGACCGCCTCCGTCTGGAGACGGACCCGGGCATCCTCACCACCCGCATCATCGACCTCGTCGCGCCGATCGGTAAGGGCCAGCGCGGTCTGATCGTGGCCCCGCCGAAGACCGGCAAGACCATGATCATGCAGGCCATCGCCAACGCGATCACGCACAACAACCCCGAGTGCCACCTGATGGTCGTCCTCGTCGACGAGCGTCCGGAAGAGGTCACCGACATGCAGCGGTCGGTGAAGGGCGAGGTCATCTCCTCGACCTTCGACCGCCCGGCCGAGGACCACACCACGGTCGCCGAACTCGCCATCGAGCGCGCCAAGCGCCTCGTCGAGCTGGGCCACGACGTCGTCGTGCTGCTCGACTCGATCACGCGTCTGGGCCGTGCCTACAACCTGGCGGCGCCGGCCTCCGGCCGCATCCTGTCCGGTGGTGTCGACTCGACCGCCCTGTACCCGCCGAAGCGCTTCTTCGGTGCGGCCCGCAACATCGAGGACGGCGGCTCGCTGACCATCCTCGCCACCGCCCTGGTGGACACCGGGTCCCGCATGGACGAGGTCATCTTCGAGGAGTTCAAGGGCACCGGCAACGCCGAGCTCAAGCTCGACCGCAAGCTCGCCGACAAGCGCATCTTCCCGGCGGTGGACGTGGACGCGTCCGGCACCCGTAAGGAAGAGATCCTGCTCGGCAGCGACGAGCTCGCCATCACCTGGAAGCTGCGCCGGGTGCTGCACGCGCTCGACTCCCAGCAGGCGATCGAGCTGCTCCTCGACAAGATGAAGCAGACGAAGTCGAACGGCGAGTTCCTGCTGCAGATCCAGAAGACGACGCCGATGCCCGGTAACGGCGACTAGGTCTCGTACCTCTGAAAACGCTGGGGCCACCCTCTTTGTGAGGGTGGCCCCAGTTTTCTGTATGCGACACGTGTACGATCACGGTCTTCCACGATCAGGTTCTTCACGTTCTGATCAAGCATGCTCAACCATTGCACTCCCAGGGGGGAATTGAGTGGCTAGACCTTTGTCCGGAGCCATAGCCGCCGCGATAGCCGGGACGCTGCTGATGTCGTCCGCGGGCGCGGCCGGCGCCGACACCACCTCGACACCGAGCGAGGCGGATGTACGGATCGCCAAGGCGATGGCGGCGGACGACACCGCTGCCATGACGCGGGAGCCGTCCTCGACCGAGAGCACGGACACCGACAGCGACAGCGGCCTGAAGCCGTCGGCCCAGATCATCGGCGGCTCGGAGACGAGCATCGCCTCGGCGCCGTGGATGGCGCAGCTCTGGTACTACGACGAGACGCAGGACCTCGGCTTCTTCTGCGGCGGCACGGTCGTCTCGCCGACGAAGATCCTCACCGCGGCGCACTGCGTGGACAAGAACCACTACAACTGGGTCAAGTACGGCGAGGTCGTCACCGGCACCGACCAGCTGCCCACCTCCGTCTACAAGGACGACGGCAGCTTCGACCACCTCGACTACCACGGCGGCGCCCCCAGCAAGGTCTCGCGCCAGTGGAACCACTCCTCGTGGGACGAGGAGGCGATCGACAACGACGTCGCGGTCCTCACGCTGTCCAAGCCCGTCAAGGCCACGCCGATCAAGATGACGACGTCCGGTGACACGGCCTCGTACGCGGCGGGCACCAGCGCCAAGGCCTACGGCTGGGGCCGTACCAGCTCCAAGACCCAGGACATCTCGCAGACGCTGAAGACGGCCACGCTGCCGATCGTCAGCGACACGACCTGCGCGAACACCTGGAGCCCCTACTTCGTCAAGGGGCACATGGTCTGCGCGGGCAAGCCGTCCGGCGGCACCGACGCCACGACCACCGCCACCTGCAACGGTGACTCCGGTGGCCCGCTCGTGGTCGGCGGCAAGGTCGTCGGCGTCGTCTCGTGGGGCGTCGAGGACTGTGTGTACGAGGGTGCCTACCCGGTCTTCGCCAAGGTCAGCACCTACGTCGGCGCGACCCAGCCGCGGGTCGACGATGCCGCCATCACCCGGGACGGCAAGGCCGACGTCTTCCTGCGCAACAAGGAGACCGGCACGGGCTACGTCCGCGCCTCCACGGGCTCCGCGCTCGGCGACCGGGCGGCCCTGACCGCCGAGGGCAGCTGGAAGGGCTACAACCTGGTCCAGCAGACCGACCTGAACCGGGACGGCTACCAGGACTTCGTCCTGCGCCGCTCCTCCGACGGTGACGTCTTCTGGCGGCGGTTCGTGCCCTCGTCCAACACCTGGACGACCACGCAGATCTTCGACAACTGGGCGACCCGCACCCGGATCGTCACGCCCGGCGACGTCACCGGCGACGCCCTGCCCGACCTGCTCTCGGTCGACTCGGCGGGCGCCCTGTGGATCTACCCGGGCAAGGGCGACGGGACGTTCTCGACCCGCGTCAAGGTCGGCACGGGCTGGAACACGTACAACGCGGTCCTCGGTCACGGCGACTTCACCGGCGACGGCAAGGTCGACCTGATCGCGCGCACCAAGACCGGCTCGGACGTCTACCTCTACAAGGGCGCCGGCAAGTCCGGCACGGGCGCCTTCGCCACCCGGATCAAGGTCCGTTCGGACTGGAGCGCGTACAACACGCTCATCACTCCCGGTGACGTGAGCGGCGACGGCCGGGCGGACCTGCTGGCCCGTACGCCGGCCGGCACGCTGTACCTCTACAAGGGCACCGGCAAGGCCACGAGCGAGATCTTCAGCACACGCGCCTCGGTCGGGACCAGCTACGCCCAGTACGACCTGCTCGGCTGAAACACCAGGTGAGCCCGGTCCCGCCGGGCTCATCCGTCACACACGGTGCCCATCGTGCTTTGCGCGATGGGCACCGTTCGTTGTGCAACCCTTTCCCGGCATATCCCGTCTGACCGGGCGGAGCGGCCATGGGCGCCGATCACGTGTCGTGGCCCCCTCCGACCCGACAGGCCTGGGCATGAGCGCAGGGGGTAACCGACCGGAGAGAGAACGAGGAGCAGATGTCCGCCGAGAGCACGCCGGACGCCGGCATACCGGGGAAGACCAGCACCACCGGCCCACGCCACCGCGCGGCCAAGGGCCGCCGCCGCAAGCCCCACGACGGGCACAGCAGAGCGGCGCTCGCCGTCCTCTGGACCGCCGCGGGCGTCCTGGTGCTGGGCGGCACCGGAATCGGCTACCTGTACTTCAAGCTCAACGGCAACATCAAGAGCGTCGACATCAACCAGGCCCTCGGCGCCGACCGGCCCCTCGACGTGGACAACGGCTCGCAGGACATCCTGGTCCTCGGCTCCGACACCCGCTCGGGCAGCAACAAGAAGCTCGGCGGTGGTGTCGACGACGGCAGCGCCCGCTCCGACACGGCGATGGTCGTGCACGTCTACGAGGGCCACAAGCGGGCCAGCGTGGTCTCCATCCCCCGGGACACCCTCGTCCAGCGGCCCGAGTGCACCGACGCGAAGGGCGAGACGCATCCGGCGGCGTCGTACGCGATGTTCAACTCCGCGTACTCCACGGGGGGTGCCGCGTGTGCGGTGAAGACCGTGGAGTCCATGACGGGGATCCGGATGGACCACTACATCGAGGTCGACTTCGCGGGCTTCGAGAAGCTGATCAACGTCCTCGGCGGGGTTCCCGTCACCACCACGAAGGACATCAAGGACCCCGACAGCCATCTGGACCTCAAGGCCGGGGAGCACACGCTCACGGGCAAGCAGGCGCTCGGGCTCGTGCGGACGCGGCACGGGGTGGGGGACGGGTCCGACCTCGGGCGCATCCAGCTCCAGCAGGCGTTCATCAAGGCACTGATCGAGCAGGTCAAGTCGGTCGGGATCTTCAGCAACCCCAAGAAGATCTACGACCTCGCCGAGTCCGCGACCGACGCCGTCACCACGGACTCCGAACTGGACAGCGTCAAGAACCTCGCGTCCTTCGCCAACGGGCTCAAGGGCATCGGCTCCAAGAACATGGCCATGGTCACGATGCCGGTCCAGTACGACCCCGCCGACCCGAACCGTGTGCTGGTGGACGAGGCCAAGTCCCAGCGGGTCTGGGCGGCGCTCAAGGCCGACAAGCCGATCCCGAAGTCGGCGACGAAGGGGACGGCGACGGGGGCCGCCGGGGGCGTGGTGGCCGCGGGCTAGCCCCCGAAGGGACGCGCGGAACTGCGCGACCAGCCCGTACGGCCCTGCGGTCGCGTACGGCGGCTACGAGGCACCCCATAGCGCGTGCCGACCGGGGGTGGGAGGCGCTCACCGGCGCTGACAGGGAGCCGCCTGCGCCCACCCGTGCCGCCCCAACGGCACGACTGCCCGCAGCTGGAAAGGGCGAGGCAGCGGCGTGCCGCCCGCAGCCCTGGGGAGAGCGGCGGCAAGCGCGCCGGCATCTGTGGGAATACCTTTGCGCACCCCCTGGTTTTGGGAGATGACGCCAGTGAATGGCAGACTGGTACGTCGGCTCCGGTTCACGCTCTCGCATCCCGCGGCAGCGACCCGGCGCCCTCCCGAAACTAGGAGACACCTTGAAGCGCGACATCCACCCCGAGTACGTCGAGACGCAGGTCAGCTGCACCTGCGGCGCGTCGTTCACCACCCGCAGCACGATCGAGAGCGGCACCATCCGTGCCGAGGTCTGCTCCGAGTGCCACCCGTTCTACACGGGCAAGCAGAAGATCCTCGACACCGGTGGCCGTGTGGCCCGCTTCGAGGCCCGCTTCGGCAAGGCTGCCGCTGCCAAGAAGTAGCGAGCCCCCAGCGCCGGTCCGCGGCGCCCCCACCGGGGGCGTCGGGACCGGCGCTTTGCGGTGCGGCACACAGCTGCGCAGCCCAGGAGTGCAGCCCACTCACAACGTCGTACGTCGTACAGGGAGCCGGAGAGATGTTCGAGGCGGTCGAGGAACTGGTCGGGGAACACGCCGACCTGGAGAAGAAGCTCGCCGACCCGTCGGTCCACGCGGACCAGGCCAACGCGCGCAAGCTGAACAAGCGCTACGCGGAGCTGACCCCGATCGTCGGCACGTACCGCACCTGGAAGCAGACCGGCGACGACATCGACACGGCCCGCGAATTCGCCGCGGACGACCCGGACTTCGCCGCCGAGGTCAAGGTGCTGGAGAAGCAGCGCGAGGAGCTGACGGAGAAGCTGCGGCTGCTGCTCGTGCCCCGGGACCCGTCCGACGACAAGGACGTCATCCTGGAGATCAAGGCCGGCGCCGGCGGCGACGAGTCCGCCCTGTTCGCCGGGGACCTGCTCCGCATGTACCTGCGCTACGCCGAGCGGGTCGGCTGGAAGACCGAGATCATCGACTCCACCGAGTCCGAGCTGGGCGGCTACAAGGACGTCCAGGTCGCCGTGAAGACCAAGGGCGGCCAGGGCGCCACCGAGCCCGGCCAGGGCGTCTGGGCCCGGCTGAAGTACGAGGGCGGCGTGCACCGCGTCCAGCGCGTGCCGGCCACCGAGTCCCAGGGCCGCATCCACACCTCCGCCGCCGGTGTGCTGGTCACGCCCGAGGCCGAGGAGGTCGACGTCGAGATCAACATGAACGACCTGCGGATCGACGTCTACCGCTCCTCCGGGCCCGGCGGCCAGTCCGTCAACACCACCGACTCCGCCGTGCGCATCACGCACCTTCCCACCGGAGTCGTCGCCTCCTGCCAGAACGAGAAGAGCCAGCTGCAGAACAAGGAGCAGGCGATGCGTATCCTGCGCTCCAGGCTGCTCGCCGCGGCTCAGGAGGAGGCGGAGCGGGAAGCCGCCGACGCCCGCCGCAGCCAGGTCCGTACCGTCGACCGCTCCGAGAAGATCCGTACGTACAACTTCCCGGAGAACCGCATCTCGGACCACCGCGTCGGCTTCAAGGCCTACAACCTGGACCAGGTCCTGGACGGTGAACTCGACGCGGTGATCCAGGCCTGCGTCGACGCGGACTCGGCCGCGAAGCTGGCGGCCGCGTAAGGCACGTACGAGCACGAAGAAGTACGACGGAGGACTTGCGTGAACCTGCTGCTCGCGGAAGTGGCCCAGGCCACCCAGCGTCTGGCCGACGCCGGCGTGCCCTCGCCGCGCAACGACGCGGAGGAGCTCGCCGCGTTCGTGCACGGCGTCAAGCGGGGCGAGCTGCACACCGTCAAGGACTCCGACTTCGACGCCCGGTACTGGGAGGTCATCGCCCGGCGCGAGCAGCGCGAGCCGCTCCAGCACATCACCGGGCGCGCCTACTTCCGCTACCTCGAACTTCAGGTCGGGCCCGGGGTGTTCGTGCCCCGGCCCGAGACCGAGTCGGTGGTCGGGTGGGCCATAGACGCCGTCCGCGCGATGGACGTCGTCGAGCCGCTCATCGTCGACCTGTGCACCGGCTCCGGTGCCATCGCCCTCGCCCTCGCCCAGGAGGTGCCGCGCTCGCGCGTGCACGCCGTGGAGCTGTCCGAGGACGCCCTGACGTGGACCCGCAAGAACATGGCGGGCTCCCGCGTCGACCTGCGCCAGGGCAACGCCCTGGACGCCTTCCGCGACCTCGACGGCCAGGTCGACCTGGTCGTCTCCAACCCGCCGTACATCCCGCTCACCGAGTGGGAGTACGTGGCGCCCGAGGCCCGGGACTACGATCCCCAACTCGCCCTGTTCTCGGGCGAGGACGGCCTGGATCTGATCCGCGGCCTGGAACGCACCGCACACCGGCTCCTGCGCCCGGGCGGTGTCGTCGTCATCGAGCACGCCGACACCCAGGGCGGCCAGGTGCCGTGGATCTTCACCGAGGAGCGGGGCTGGGCCGACGCGGCCGACCACCCGGACCTCAACAACCGGCCGCGGTTCGCGACCGCCCGCAAGGCGCTGCCCTGATGAGCACGCGCCCGACGACAACCCCCCAGCAGTACGTGTACGAGGAGGCCCGCTAAATGGCACGGCGATACGACACCAACGACGCGACCGACCGCGCCACCGGTCTGCGCGAGGCCGCGTCCGCCATTCGCCGGGGCGAACTCGTGGTGCTGCCGACGGACACCGTGTACGGCATCGGCGCGGACGCCTTCACGTCGGAGGCCGTGGCCGATCTCCTGGAGGCCAAGGGCCGGGGGCGCAACATGCCCACGCCCGTACTCATCGGCTCCCCGAACACCCTGCACGGCCTGGTCACGGACTTCTCCGAGATGGCCTGGGAGCTGGTCGACGCGTTCTGGCCGGGCGCGCTCACGCTCGTCGCCAAGCACCAGCCGTCGCTGCAGTGGGACCTCGGCGACACCCGGGGCACCGTCGCCGTACGCATGCCGCTGCACCCGGTCGCCATCGAGCTGCTGACCGAGGTCGGCCCGATGGCGGTCTCCTCGGCCAACCTGACCGGGCACCCGGCGCCGGAGAACTGCGACGCCGCCGAGGCGATGCTCGGCGACTCCGTCTCCGTCTACCTGGACGGCGGCCCGACCCCCGGCAACGAGCCGTCCTCCATCGTCGACGTCACGGGCAAGGTGCCGGTGCTGCTGCGCGCGGGGGCCCTGTCGGCAGAGGAACTCCGCAAGGTCGTACCCGACCTTGAGGTGGCGAATTGACGGCCCCTGACGCGGGGCGTGGCATATGGGACGGGGAAGAGACGCGGACCTTCACGGGACTGCCGCGGGACACCTTCCGCATCCTCCACGTCAGCACCGGCAACGTGTGCCGCTCGCCGATCACCGAGCGGCTGACCCGGCATGCCCTGGCGGACCGGCTCGGGGACCCGCTGTGGGGCGGGCTGATCGTCGAGAGCGCGGGGACGTGGGGGCACGAGGGGGCGCCGATGGAGGCGAACGCGGAGGCGGTCCTCGCGGACTTCGGCGCGGACGCCTCCGGCTTCACCGGGCGCGAGCTGCTGGACGAGCACGTCATCCGGGCCGACCTGGTGCTGACGGCCACCCGTGACCACCGGGCGCAGGTCATCTCCATGGGTCACTCCGCGGGGCTGCGCACCTTCACGCTGAAGGAGTTCACCCGGCTCGTCCGCGCGATCGACCCCGCCACGCTCCCTCCCCTGGAGGAGGGCATGGTCGTCCGCGCACGTGCCCTGGTCCGTGCCGCCGCCGCTCTACGCGGGTGGCTCCTGGCCCCCACCGCCGAGGCGGACGAGGTCTACGACCCGTACGGGGCCCCGCTGCCGTTCTTCCGCTCGGTGGGCGACGAGATACACCAGGCTCTGGATCCGGTGGTGACGGCGCTGACCGGGGTGCCCGCGAGGGCGTGACACCGGGCGCGTGCCGACCCGTGGGTCTACATTGGCGGTACGTCACCACAGCGAGTGAGCCGAAGGGGCGCGTCGGTGTCGAGCTGTCGACACCGACTGAGGCGCCCCGGAGGCGAGCCGCTCCAAAACACGTCGCCCCGGAGTCCATCATGTCGGTCACCCCTGTCCTAGAGGCCGATGTCCTGCGGCGGCAGGACCCCGAGCTGGCCGACATCCTGCTCGGTGAGTTCGATCGGCAGGCGACGACGCTCCAGCTCATCGCCGCGGAGAACTTCACCTCGCCCGCGGTCCTGGCCGCGCTGGGCTCCCCCCTGGCGAACAAGTACGCGGAGGGCTACCCGGGGGCCCGGTACCACGGCGGCTGCGAGATGGTGGACGTCGCCGAGCGGCTCGCCGTGGAGCGCGCCAAGGCGCTCTTCGGGGCCGAACACGCCAACGTGCAGTCGCACTCCGGGTCTTCGGCCGTCCTCGCCGCGTACGCCGCCCTGCTGCGCCCCGGCGACACCGTGCTCGCCATGGGTCTGCACTTCGGCGGTCACCTCACCCACGGTTCGCCCGCCAACTTCTCCGGCCGCTGGTTCGACTTCGTCGGATACGGCGTCGAGGCCGAGTCGGGGCTGATCGACCACGAGCAGGTGCGCACCCTCGCCCGTACCCACCGCCCCAAGGCCATCGTCTGCGGGTCCATCTCCTACCCCCGGCACATCGACCACGCCTTCTTCCGCGAGGTCGCCGACGAGGTGGGCGCCTATCTCATCGCCGACGCGGCCCATCCGATCGGCCTGGTCGCCGGGGGAGCGGCGCCCAACCCGGTGCCGTACGCCGACATCGTGTGCGCGACCACGCACAAGGTGCTGCGCGGGCCGCGCGGCGGGATGCTGCTGTGCGGGAGCGAGCTGGCCGAGCGGGTCGACCGGGCGGTGTTCCCGTTCACCCAGGGCGGCGCGCAGATGCACACCATCGCCGCGAAGGCCGTCGCGTTCGGGGAGGCGGCAACCCCGGCGTTCACCGCGTACGCCCATCAGGTGGTCGCGAACGCCCGCGTCCTGGCCCGGGGGCTGGCCGAGCAGGGGCTCGTGGTCGTCACCGGCGGCACCGACACCCACCTGCTGACCGTCGATCCCGCGCCGCTCGGGGTGGACGGCCGCACGGCCAAGGGGCGGCTCGCGGCCGCCGGGATGGTCCTGGACTGCTGCGCGCTACCGCACGGGGACGCCCGTGGCCTGCGGCTCGGCACGGCCGCGCTGACCACCCAGGGCATGGGCGAGGCGGAGATGGCCCGGCTCGCGGTGCTGTTCGCGGGGGCCCTCAGGGACGGCGGCGACGGCAAGCGGACGCGTGAAGAAGTACGGGACCTGGCCGGAAGATTTCCGCCGTATCCGCGCTGAGGCGGGGTAGACGCACCACCAGGCACAGCATCACGTGCAACCATCGTCGCTACCCGGATGTCCTCCACCGTATGCGTGCACCGTCGCGCGCATCGCTAGGGTGTGAGGCTGTGATGGCCAGCGAGACCTGTGGGGAAGCCCGTGCGTGAATACCTCCTGACGCTCTGCATCACGGCCGCGGTGACGTACCTGCTGACAGGGCCGGTGCGGAAGTTCGCGATCGTGGCGGGAGCCATGCCGGCGGTTCGTGCGCGCGACGTCCACCGTGAGCCCACGCCCCGGCTCGGCGGTATCGCGATGTTCTTCGGGCTGTGCGCCGGTCTGCTGGTCGCCGACCACCTGACCAATCTCAGCCAGGTCTTCGCCGAGTCCAACGAACCGCGCGCCCTGCTCTCCGGGGCCGCGCTGATCTGGCTCATCGGCGTCCTGGACGACAAGTTCGAGATCGACGCCCTGATCAAGCTCGGCGGCCAGATGATCGCCGCGGGTGTGATGGTCATGCAGGGTCTGACGATCCTGTGGCTGCCCATCCCCAGTGTGGGGATCGTCGCGCTGACCCAGTGGCAGGGCACCCTGCTCACGGTCGCCCTGGTCGTCATCACCATCAACGCGGTCAACTTCGTCGACGGCCTCGACGGTCTCGCCGCCGGCATGGTCTGCATCGCCTCCGCGGCGTTCTTCATGTACGCCTACCGCCTCTGGTACAGCTACGGCATCGAGGCCGCGGCCCCCGCCACGCTGTTCGCGGCCGTCCTGATGGGCATGTGCCTGGGCTTCCTGCCGCACAACATGCATCCGGCCCGGATCTTCATGGGCGACTCGGGTTCGATGATGATCGGCCTGGTGCTGGCGGCCGGCGCGATCTCCATCACCGGGCAGGTCGACCCGGACGTGATGAACCTGTACGGCTCGGAGCGCAGCACGGTCTACTCGATGGTGCCGGTCTACATCCCGCTGCTGATGCCGCTGAGCATCCTCGCGATCCCGGCGGCGGACCTGATCCTCGCGATCGTGCGCCGCACCTGGCGGGGCCAGTCGCCGTTCGCGGCCGACCGGGGGCATCTGCACCACCGGCTGCTGGAGGTCGGGCACTCGCACAGCCGGGCCGTGCTGATCATGTACTTCTGGTCCGCGGTGATCGCCTTCGGCACCCTCGCGTACACGGTGAACTCGGCGTCGATGTGGATCGTCCTCGCCATCGCGATGTTCAGCGGGGTCGGGCTCTTCCTTCTGCTGCTGCCCCGCTTCACCCCCCGCGCCCCGCTCTGGGCCCAGCGCTTCGTGCCGCCCCGCTACCGCCGTCGCGTGGTCCCGGCCGTCGCCCAGGAGCCGGTCCCGGACTGGACGCCGTCCCTCAACGGGGCGACGGCGATCGGCGGCCGGGCGCACGAAGCGGAACGCAGCCCGGCGGGTGCGCGCCGCTGAGCGGGGGCCCGGCGCCGGGCCCCCGTCACTCTGCTCCGACGGACGGCCGGAGGCCGGGTGCGGTACTTCGCACCCGGCCTCCGGCCGTCCGTCGTGCGAGCGGAGGGCCGGGGCGTCGCGCTGACGGCAAGGTAAGAATCTGACTAACACTTTGCCGATGCCATGCGAGCACGTGACGACGCAAAACGGCCTTATACCAGACAAGTCGGCGCGGTTTCTGCACAGACGGGCGGCTTCACTCTCATGTGTGACACCTGGCACAGCATTCAGGTAAAGACCTCATCAAATAGTTTGTGATACGGTTCACGAGAACCCGGGACAGAGTCGAAGGACCGCACTGCGACGGTCCGTTGGCGCGAGATTCTCGCTCGCCCCCGGGGTCTACGCTCGTCCATGACGACACCCTGCCCCCTTAGCAAGCGGAGTTGCCGCCATGCCGTCCAATGACGTCCGGACCCTCCTTCAGGCCGCCGTGCCCACGGCAGCCGCCGGCGCGATCGCCGCTGTCGTCAGCGGTGTCATCGTCGGAGGAAAGGGGGCTCTCGGCGCCGTCGTGGCGGCGGTGATCACGATCCTCTTCATGGGAATCGGGCTCTACGTTCTGCAGCGCACTGCCAAATCGCTTCCTCATCTGTTCCAGATGATGGGCCTGATGCTTTACGCGGCGCAGATTCTGCTGTTGTTCATCTTTCTGTCCGCGTTCAAGGACACCACGCTCTTCCACCCTCGGGCCTTCGCGTTCACGCTGGTCGGCACCACGCTCGTGTGGATCGCCGCACAGACGCGCGCACATATGAAGGCCAAGATCCTCTATGTCGAACCCGATGCGCCGACGGGCAACAAGCCCGAAAAATCGGGGCACTCGTCGTGAGGAGTAGGGCCGGGATAAGGGCGTGTGCGAACTCCTGCTATCGTCCGGTGCCAACTGCGGCATCGCGGGCGCGGGCATCTGAGCTGACGCCTGCTCAATCGCGAGGCTTGATGCCCCCCAGCCGCCCCCACATCCGTAACACCAGTCCAGTGCCGACCCGCGGCTGCGCGCCGCGCCGACACAACGAGGTTGCCGTACCCATGCGTCACGCCGAAGGAGCCCGTGGTGAGTGCTGACCAGACCCAGCTCGCCTTTGACTGGAGCTGTCGGATCATGTCCGACAACGGCTGTGGCTTCCCGGCTCCGGGCCTGCACTCGTTCCTCTTCAAGCCGATCGCCACGGTCGGCGGGTTCGAGTTCAACAAGGTGATGCTGCTCGCCCTCGTCACCACTCTCCTGGTGATCACGTTCTTCACCCTCGCCTTCGGCAAGGCGAAGGTCGTCCCGGGCAAGCTGCAGATGATCGGTGAGGCGGGCTACGACTTCGTACGCCGCGGCATCGTCTACGAGACGCTGGGCCGGAAGGAGGGCGAGAAGTACGTCCCGCTGATGGTCTCGCTGTTCTTCTTCATCTGGCTCATGAACATCTGGTCCGTGATTCCGCTGGCCCAGTTCCCGGTGTCGTCGATCATCGCCTACCCGATGGTCCTCGCCCTGGTCGTCTACGTGGTCTGGGTCTCGCTGACCTTCAAGAAGCACGGCTTCGTCGGCTTCTTCAAGAACGTCACCGGCTACGACAAGTCGCTCGGCCCGGTGCTGCCGCTCGTGGTGATCATCGAGTTCTTCTCGAACCTGCTGGTCCGCCCGTTCACGCACGCGGTGCGACTGTTCGCCAACATGTTCGCCGGCCACCTGATGCTGGTCATGTTCACCGTCGCCTCCTGGTACCTGCTGAACAGCTGGATGATCCCGGCGGCCGGTGTCTCGTTCATCATGACCATCGTCATGATCCTCTTCGAGCTCTTCGTGCAGGCCGTCCAGGCGTACGTCTTCGTGCTCCTCGCCTGCTCCTACATCCAGGGCGCGCTCGCCGAGCACCACTGAGTCACGCGCTCCACCAGCCCCCAGAACGTCCGGTGGCCAACCCCCGCCGGTCCATGAAAGAGAAGGAAGAATCAGCATGGCTGCCCTTGAGACCCTCGCCGCTGTCGACGGCAACATCGGCTCCATCGGCTACGGCCTCGCCGCCATCGGCCCCGGCGTCGGCGTCGGCATCATCTTCGGTAACGGCACCCAGGCCCTGGCCCGCCAGCCCGAGGCCGCCGGCCTGATCCGTGCCAACCAGATCCTCGGCTTCGCCTTCTGTGAGGCGCTGGCCCTCATCGGCATCGTCATGCCGTTCGTCTACAACTGACGAACCCTGACGAGCAAACCTTTCAACGAAAGGCACTGATGTGATCGCCAACCTGGTACAGCTGGCGGCCGGGGAAGAGCAGAACCCGCTCATCCCGCCGGGCCCCGAGCTGCTCGTGGGCGCCATCGCCTTCGCCATCGTGTTCTTCTTCTTCTGGAAGAAGGCGCTTCCGAACATCAACAAGGTTCTGGAAGAGCGCCGCGACGCGATCGAGGGCGGTATCGAAGAGGCCGACCGCATGAAGGTCGAGGCCCAGAGCGTGCTGGAGCAGTACAAGGCCCAGCTCGCCGAGGCTCGGCACGAGGCCGCGCGGCTGCGCCAGGAGGCGCAGGAGCAGGGCGCCACGCTCATCGCCGAGATGCGGGCCGAAGGCCAGCGGCAGCGCGAGGAGATCGTCGCCGCCGGTCACTCGCAGCTCGAGGCCGACCGCAAGGCCGCCGCTTCGGCGCTGCGTCAGGACGTGGGCAAGCTCGCCACCGACCTGGCCGGCAAGCTCGTCGGTGAGTCTCTGGAGGACCACGCCCGGCAGAGCCGTGTCATCGACCGCTTCCTCGACGACCTCGAGGAGAAGGCCGAGGCCACGCGATGAATGGAGCGAGCCGCGAAGCCCTGGCAGCCGCACGTGAGCGCCTCGACGCGCTGACGGACTCCACGTCCGTGGACGCGGCGCGGCTCGCCGACGAGCTGGCCGCCGTCACCGCTCTGCTCCACCGCGAGGTGTCGCTGCGTCGGGTCCTCACCGACCCGGCGCAGTCCGGCGAGGCCAAGGCCGAGCTGATCCGCCGCGTTCTCGGCGGCCAGGTCGGCGCGACCACCGCCGACCTGGTGTCCGGTCTGGTGCGCTCCCGCTGGTCGCAGCCCCGCGACCTGGTGGACGCGCTGGAGCAGCTGGCCGACGTCGCCGACCTCACGGCCGCGCAGCAGTCGGCCACGCTCGACGACGTCGAGGACGAGCTGTTCCGCTTCGGCCGGATCGTCGCCTCGAACACCGGGCTGCGGTCCGCGCTGACCGACCGTGCCGCGAGCGGCCAGGCCAAGGGCGAGCTGCTGCACAGCCTGCTCGGCGGCCGGGCCAAGGCCACCACCGAGCGTCTGGTGACGCGCCTCGTGACCGCGCCGCGTGGACGTAGCCTGGAGGGGGGACTCGAGTCCCTGTCCAAGCTCGCCGCCGAGCGCCGGGACCGCATGGTCGCCGTCGTCACCTCGGCGGTCCCGCTGAGCGACCCGCAGAAGCGACGCCTCGGCGCCGCCCTGACAAAGCTCTACGGCCGTCCGATGCACCTCAACCTCGACGTGGACCCCGGTGTCCTCGGCGGGATCCGGGTGCAGGTCGGCGACGAGATCATCAACGGCTCGATCGCGGACCGACTCGAGGACGCCGGCCGCCGCCTGGCGAGCTAGCACAAACTTCATAGCAGTACGTACGTATGTCTGCGGCCCGGTTGGGCCGTGCAGAGGATTCACCTCGTTCAGGGGGGAGTCCCCATCCCCCCAAGTGAAACTTCGGGCCCAACAAGGAGAGCAGGGAACCCAGATGGCGGAGCTCACGATCCGGCCGGAGGAGATCCGGGACGCGCTGGAGAACTTCGTCCAGTCGTACAAGCCGGACGCGGCCTCGCGCGAGGAGGTCGGTACGGTCACCCTTGCCGGCGACGGCATCGCGAAGGTCGAGGGTCTTCCCTCGGCCATGGCCAACGAACTGCTGAAGTTCGAGGACGGCACCCTCGGCCTCGCGCTCAACCTGGAAGAGCGCGAGATCGGCGCCATCGTCCTGGGCGAGTTCAACGGCATCGAGGAAGGCCAGCCGGTCACCCGTACCGGTGAGGTCCTGTCGGTCGCCGTGGGCGAGGGCTACCTCGGCCGCGTCGTCGACCCGCTCGGCAACCCGATCGACGGCCTCGGCGAGATCGAGACGTCCGGCCGCCGTGCCCTGGAGCTGCAGGCTCCCGGTGTCATGGCCCGTAAGTCGGTGCACGAGCCGATGGAGACCGGCTACAAGGCCGTCGACGCGATGACCCCGGTCGGCCGCGGCCAGCGTCAGCTGATCATCGGCGACCGCCAGACCGGCAAGACCGCCCTGGCCGTCGACACGATCATCAACCAGCGCGACAACTGGCGCTCCGGTGACGTGAACAAGCAGGTCCGCTGCGTCTACGTCGCCATCGGCCAGAAGGGCTCGACCATCGCCTCCGTGCGTGGCGCCCTCGAAGAGGCCGGCGCGCTGGAGTACACGACCATCGTCGCCGCCCCGGCGTCCGACCCGGCCGGCTTCAAGTACCTGGCGCCGTACACCGGTTCGGCCATCGGTCAGCAGTGGATGTACGAGGGCAAGCACGTCCTCATCATCTTCGACGACCTCTCGAAGCAGGCCGACGCCTACCGCGCCGTGTCGCTGCTGCTGCGCCGCCCGCCGGGCCGTGAGGCCTACCCGGGTGACGTCTTCTACCTGCACTCCCGTCTGCTGGAGCGCTGCGCGAAGCTCTCCGACGACCTCGGCGCGGGCTCGATGACCGGTCTGCCGATCGTCGAGACGAAGGCCAACGACGTCTCGGCGTTCATCCCGACCAACGTCATCTCCATCACCGACGGCCAGTGCTTCCTGGAGTCGGACCTCTTCAACGCCGGTCAGCGCCCCGCGCTGAACGTCGGTATCTCCGTCTCCCGAGTCGGTGGTTCCGCGCAGCACAAGGCGATGAAGCAGGTCTCCGGCCGTCTGCGCCTCGACCTCGCCCAGTACCGTGAGCTGGAGGCCTTCGCCGCCTTCGGTTCCGACCTGGACGCCGCGTCGAAGTCGCAGCTGGAGCGCGGTCAGCGTCTGGTCGAGCTGCTCAAGCAGCCGCAGTACCAGCCGATGCCGACCGAGGACCAGGTCGTCTCCGTGTGGGCCGGTACCACCGGCAAGATGGACGACGTTCCGGTCGCCGACGTGCGCCGCTTCGAGAAGGAGCTGCTGGAGTACCTGCACCGCAAGGAGCAGGGCCTCATGACCTCCATCAAGGAGGGCGGCAAGATGTCGGACGACACCCTCACCGCTGTCGCCGACGCGATCGCCGAGTTCAAGAAGCAGTTCGAGACCTCGGACGGCAAGCTGCTCGGCGAGGATGCCCCGGCCGTCAACGTCTCCAAGTGACGTAAGGAAGGGACCTGACTCATGGGAGCCCAGCTCCGGGTCTACAAGCGTCGCATCCGATCCGTCACCGCGACCAAGAAGATCACCAAGGCGATGGAGATGATCGCCGCCTCGCGCGTCGTCAAGGCGCAGCGCAAGGTGGCGGCCTCCGCGCCGTACGCGGCCGAGCTCACCCGCGCGGTCACGGCGGTCGGTACCGGTTCGAACACCAAGCACCCGCTGACCACGGAGGCGGAGACGGCGACCCGTTCCGCGGTGCTGCTCCTCACGAGCGACCGCGGACTGGCCGGCGCCTTCAACTCCAACGCCATCAAGGTCGCCGAGCAGCTGACGGCACGTCTTCAGGCGGAGGGCAAGGAGGTCGACACGTACATCGTCGGCCGCCGCGGTCTGGCCCACTACAACTTCCGCGAGCGCAAGGTCGTGGAGTCGTGGTCGGGCTTCACCGACGAGCCCACCTACGCGGACGCCAAGAAGGTCGCGGGTCCGCTGATCGAGGCCATCGAGAAGGACACGGCTGACGGCGGCGTGGACGAACTCCACATCGTCTTCACCGAGTTCGTCTCGATGATGACGCAGACGGCGCTCGACGCCCGTCTGCTGCCGCTCAGCCTCGACGAGGTGGCGAAGGAGGCGGCGCCGAAGGGCGAGATCCTTCCGCTGTACGACTTCGAGCCGTCGGCGGAGGACGTCCTCGACGCCCTGCTGCCGCGCTATGTCGAGAGCCGTATCTACAACGCGATGCTCCAGTCGGCCGCTTCCAAGCACGCCGCCACCCGCCGCGCGATGAAGTCGGCCACCGACAACGCGGGCGAGCTGA
The DNA here is from genome assembly GCF_055575575.1 of Streptomyces sp. NPDC034049. Classification (NCBI taxonomy): domain Bacteria; kingdom Bacillati; phylum Actinomycetota; class Actinomycetes; order Kitasatosporales; family Streptomycetaceae; genus Streptomyces; species Streptomyces sp. NPDC034049. The sequence continues at coordinate 84,969 of NZ_JBVISJ010000002.1, read as the reverse complement.
TCAACACGCTCTCCCGTCTTGCCAACGCGGCCCGCCAGGCCGAAATCACCCAGGAAATCAGCGAGATCGTCGGTGGCTCCGCAGCCCTGGCCGACGCGACCGCGGGGAGTGACAAGTAATGACGACGACAGTTGAGACGGCCGTTGCCACGGGCCGCGTCGCCCGGGTCATCGGCCCGGTCGTCGACGTGGAGTTCCCCGTCGACGCCATGCCGGAGATCTACAACGCCCTTCACGTCGAGGTGGCCGACCCGGCCCAGGACGGCGCGAAGAAGACGCTGACCCTGGAGGTCGCCCAGCACCTGGGTGACGGCCTGGTCCGCACCATCTCCATGCAGCCCACCGACGGTCTGGTCCGCCAGGCCGCCGTCACCGACACCGGCACGGGCATCTCCGTCCCGGTCGGCGACTTCACCAAGGGCAAGGTGTTCAACACCCTCGGTGAGGTGCTGAACACCGACGAGCAGTACGAGGGCGAGCGCTGGACCATCCACCGCAAGGCCCCCAACTTCGACGAGCTCGAGTCGAAGACCGAGATGTTCGAGACCGGCGTCAAGGTCATCGACCTTCTCACCCCGTACGTCAAGGGTGGAAAGATCGGTCTGTTCGGTGGTGCCGGCGTCGGCAAGACGGTGCTCATCCAGGAGATGATCTACCGCGTCGCCAACAACCACGACGGTGTCTCCGTGTTCGCCGGTGTCGGTGAGCGCACCCGTGAGGGCAACGACCTCATCGAGGAGATGGCCGAGTCGGGCGTCATCGACAAGACCGCGCTGGTCTTCGGCCAGATGGACGAGCCCCCGGGCACCCGTCTGCGGGTGGCCCTCGCCGGTCTGACCATGGCGGAGTACTTCCGCGATGTGCAGAAGCAGGACGTGCTGTTCTTCATCGACAACATCTTCCGCTTCACCCAGGCCGGTTCCGAGGTCTCGACCCTGCTCGGCCGTATGCCCTCCGCGGTGGGTTACCAGCCGAACCTGGCCGACGAGATGGGTCTCCTCCAGGAGCGCATCACCTCGACCCGTGGTCACTCGATCACCTCGATGCAGGCGATCTACGTCCCCGCGGACGACCTGACCGACCCGGCCCCGGCCACCACCTTCGCCCACCTCGACGCGACGACGGTTCTCTCCCGTCCGATCTCCGAGAAGGGCATCTACCCGGCCGTGGACCCGCTGGACTCCACGTCCCGCATCCTGGACCCCCGCTACATCGCGGCGGACCACTACAACACCGCGATGCGCGTCAAGACGGTCCTGCAGAAGTACAAGGACCTCCAGGACATCATCGCGATCCTCGGTATCGACGAGCTCGGCGAGGAGGACAAGCTCACCGTCCACCGTGCCCGTCGTGTGGAGCGCTTCCTGTCGCAGAACACCCACGTCGCCAAGCAGTTCACCGGCGTCGACGGGTCGGACGTGCCGCTGGACGAGTCGATCACCGCGTTCAACGCGATCATCGACGGTGAGTACGACCACTTCCCGGAGCAGGCATTCTTCCTCTGCGGTGGTATCGAGGACCTGAAGAAGAACGCGAAGGAGCTCGGCGTCAGCTGACGTCAGGCACATCGTGATCAGTGGGGGGCGAGGCCACACCTCATGGGGTGCGTCCCGCCCCCCTCTGTACTCCCTCTAGAATTGACCCAACACCCGGCCGAGGCGCCGGGTGGTGACCCGAGGAGCCACCTTGGCTGCTGAGCTGCACGTCGCGCTGGTCGCGGCCGACCGAGAGGTCTGGTCGGGCCAGGCCACCCTGGTCGTCGCCCGGACCACGTCCGGCGACATCGGCGTCATGCCCGGTCACCAGCCGCTGCTCGGTGTGCTGGAGTCGGGCCCGGTGACCATCCGTACGAGTGAGGGCGGCACCGTCGTCGTCGCTGTGCACGGCGGTTTCATCTCGTTCGCGGACAACAAGCTGTCCCTGCTGGCCGAGGTCGCCGAGCTGGCCGACGAGATCGACGTCCAGGGCGCCCAGCGGGAGCTGGAGCGCGCGAAGGCGGAGGGCGATGCCGCCGCCGAGCGCCGCGCGGATGTACGACTGCGTACGGCGGGTGCGCGCTGAGCGCAGACGCCGTGTGATGCTGTACCTCAGCCGCGGCCGGGTCTGGATGTCCTCATCCCGACCCGGCCGCGGCTGAGGCGAATATGGGTGTTTTTTACGTTTCGTTACCTAGGAGACGAGGAGGTCGGTGTCGATGGTCCTCGCTCTGACTGTGTGCGGGTCGGTGATCGCTCTGGTGGTGGTCGGGCTCTTCGTCTTCGGACTGCGCCGACGCCTCATCCAGCGTTCCGGGGGCACCTTCGACTGCAGCCTCCGCTGGGACGCCCCGGAGAAACCCGGCACCGACGAGAACGGCAAGGGCTGGGGGTACGGCGTCGCCCGCTACAACGGCGACCGCATCGAGTGGTACCGCGTCTTCTCGTACTCGCCCCGCCCCCGCCGCGTCCTGGAGCGCGCCTCCATCGAGGTGGCCGGGCGTCGCACCCCCGAGGGCGAGGAGGAGCTGGCGCTCCTCTCCGACGCCGTGATCCTCGCGTGTCTGCACCGCGGGAACCGGCTGGAACTGGCGATGAGCGAGGACGCGCTGACCGGTTTCCTCGCTTGGCTGGAGGCAGCCCCGCCCGGACAGCGAGTGAATGTGGCGTAGCCACTTTCACTCGCTGGGTGGGGGTCCCCCCGGACGAAGTCTGGGGGAGCGTCAACGTGGCCCAGTACTGATCCTGGTACTACTTGAGCCCGTTGCTGATCGCCGTCACCAGCTCTCCGTTGGTCGTGTCGCCGCTGAACTCCCAGAAGAAGGCGCCGCCCAGGCCCTGGTTCTTCGCCCAGGTCATCTTTCCGGCGATGGTGGACGGGGTGTCGTAGCTCCACCAGTTGCTGCCGCAGTGGGCGTAGGCCGTGCCGGCGATCGTGCCGGTGGCCGGGCAGGAGTTCTTGAGGATCTTGTAGTCCTCGATGCCCGCCTCGTAGGTGCCGGGGGCCGCGCCGGTCGCCGTGCCGCCGGGGGCGGACTGGGTGACACCGGTCCAGCCGCGGCCGTAGAAGCCGATGCCGAGCAGCAGCTTGGCGGACGGGACGCCCTTCGACTTCAGCTTGGCGATCGCGTCGGCCGAGTTGAAGCCGGCCTGCGGGATCCCGGAGTACGAGGTCAGCGGGGAGTGCGGGGCGGTCGGGCCGTCCTTGTCGAAGGCGCCGAAGTAGTCGTACGTCATCACGTTGTACCAGTTCAGATGGGTCGCGGCGCCGCCGTAGTCGGCAGCGTCGATCTTGCCGCCGGAGGAGCCGTCGGCGGTGATGGCCGCGGTGACCAGGTAGTTCGGGCCGAACTCGGTGCGCAGCGCCGACATCAGGTTCCTGAAGGCGGCCGGGCCCGAGGTGTCGCAGGTCAGACCGCAGGCGTTCGGGTACTCCCAGTCGATGTCGATGCCGTCGAAGACGTCGGCCCAGCGCGGGTCCTCCACGACGGCCTTGCAGGACTTGGCGAACGCGGCCGGGTTCTGCGCGGCCTGGCCGAAGCCGCCGGAGTAGGTCCAGCCGCCGAAGGAGTACAGCACCTTGATGTGCGGGTACTTGGCCTTGAGCTGGCGGAGCTGGTTGAAGTTGCCGCGCAGCGGCTGGTCCCAGGTGTCGGCGGTGCCGCTGACGGACTGGTCGGCGGTGTACGCCTTGTCGTAGGCGGCGTAGGTGTCGTCGACCGTGCACTGGCCGTTCTTGACGTTGCCGAACGCGTAGTTGATGTGGGTGATCTTGGCCGCGGAGCCCGAGGTGGCCAGGTTCTTCACGTGGTAGTTGCGGCCGTAGACGCCCCACTCGGTGAAGTAGCCGAGGTTGATCTTCGAGCCGGGGTTCGGGTCGGTCCCGCCGCCGGTGGTCCGTACGGCGGCCGCGCCGCTGACGGGGCCGGTCTGGTCGGCGGTGTCACGGGCCTGGACGGTGTAGGAGTAGTCGGTGCCGGCGCTCAGGCCGGTGTCCGTGTAGGTGGTGCCGGTGACGGTGGCGACCTTGGTGCCGCCGCGCAGGACGTCGTAGTTCTTGATGCCCTTGTCGTCGGTGGCGGCGCGCCAGCTCAGCTTCACCGAGGTGTCGGTGACGTCCGAGGTGGTCGGGGTGCCGGGGGCGGAGGGCGCCGCGTCGCCGGGGACGCTGGGGCCGCCGTCGCAACTGGCGCCGTTGAGCTTGCAGTTGGCCGGGGAGCCTGAGCCGCTCCCGTTGAAACCGAAGGAGACGGAGGCGCCGGGGGCGAGGGTGCCGTTCCAGGACTTGTTCCTGGCGGTCCAGTGGGTGCCGGAGGAGGTGACGTCCGCGTCCCAGGCGGAGGTGACCGTCGTGCCGGAGGGGAAGTCCCACTCGACGGTCCAGGAGCTGATGGTGGTGGTGCCGGTGTTCTTCACCGTCCACTTGCCTTCGAAGCCGGTGCCCCAGTCCTGGGGCTTGGCGTAGGTGGCGGTCGCCTCCGTGGCCGCCTGTGCGGGGGTGGCGAGACCGACGAGGCCGGCGAGGGGGAGGAGCAGGGTCGCGAGACCCGCGGTGACTCTGTGCCTGAAGCGCATGTGCGCCTCCTTGTGGGGTGTCTTGATCATGAGCATGACGTGGCGCAGTGCGGCTGAGAATAGAAAGGTCTGGACCATAGGTCAATGGGTCTGGACCAATGCGCTCACGCCCGACACCCCGGGCCGGGTCCTACCGGGTCCTAGCGGGGTCAGACCCGCAACTCCTGTGCCAGCACGGCCGCTTGCACCCTGCTGCGCAGATCGAGCTTCCCCAGCAACCGGCTGACATGCGTCTTCACCGTCGCCTCCGCCATGTCCAGCCGAACCGCGATCTCCGCGTTCGACAGCCCTTCGCCCAGACAGGAGAGGACCTCCCGCTCCCGCCGGGTGAGGGAGTCCAGGACGGCCGGATCGACCGCGGGCTCCCGTACGGGCTTGGCGGCGAACTCCGCGATCAGCCGACGGGTGACCGCCGGGGCGATCAGACCCTCGCCGCGCCCCACCGCCCGGACGGCCTCGATGAGGTCCCTCGCCTCCGTGTTCTTCAGCAGGAACCCGGCGGCCCCGGCCCGCAACGCCCCGAAGACGTACTCGTCGAGGTCGAAGGTGGTCAGCACGAGGACGTCGGCGAGGCCCTCGGCGACCACCTGCCGGGTCGCCGACACCCCGTCCAGGCGCGGCATCTGCACGTCCATGAGCACCAGGTCCGGCCGCAGCTCCCGCGCGAGCGCCACCGCCCGCTCGCCGTCCGCCGCCTCCCCGATCACCTCGATGTCCGGCGCGCTGCGCAGAATGAGGACCAGCCCGGCCCGTACGGCGGACTGGTCCTCGGCGACGAGCACACGGATCATGCGGGTTCTCCTTCGGTGACGGGGAGCGTGGCGCGTACGCTCCAGATCTTGCCGTGCCGCGCGCTCTCGGGACCCGCCTCGAACGTGCCGCCCAGCAGGGCCACCCGCTCGCGCATCCCGACCAGGCCGGCTCCGGAACCGGGCGCGCTCGGGCCGTCGCGGTCGCCGTACGGGCTGGTCACGGCGATGTCGAGGGAGCCGTTCGCCCGGCGCAGCGCGACGGTGACCCGGCCGGGGCCGGCGTGCTTGAGCGCGTTGGTGAGCGACTCCTGGACGATGCGGTAGGCCGCCAGCTCGACGGGGGCGGGGAGGGTCTCGGCGTGGTCGGCGTCCAGGGTGACGTCGAGACCATTGGTGCGGGCGCCCGCGACGAGGGCTTCGAGGCCGTCGAGTGTGGGTGCGACGGACGGCTCGGTGTCGTCGCTCGAGTCCCGCAGGATGCCGATCAGCCGGCGCATCTCCGCCAGCCCCGCCACGCTGTTCTCGCGGATGACCCCGAGGGCCTCCTTGGAGGTGTCCGGGTCGTCGAGGGAGAGCGCGGCCGTGGAGTGGATCGCGATCGCCGAGAGGTGGTTGGCGACCATGTCGTGCAACTCCCTTGCCATGCGCGCCCGTTCCGACACGACGGCCTGGGCGCGGTCCATCTCCGCCAGCAGGGCGGTCTGTTCGGCGCGCAGCCGGGCGGCCTCGGCGGCGTCGCGGTGGTTGCGCACGATCCAGCCGGTGCCGGCGGGCATCAGGGAGACCAGACCGACCACCACCCCGATCAGCAGCGCCTCCGGTTTCCGGAAGGCCGTCAGCGGGATCACGGTGAAGGCGACGGTCACCAGTGCGGAGATCCAGGGCACCCGGCGGGCCGTGGCGGGCGGGCCGTACAGCACGGCCGCGTAGACCAGGTCGGTGAACATCAGGACCGTGATCAGGTTGCCCTGGGTGATGGTGTCCAGCGTCAGCGCGGCCCAGCCGACCAGCAGGGCCGTGCGGGGCATGGTGCGGCGCAGCGCCTCGCAGCCGGCCGTCACGACGAGGGGCGGCAGGACCCACCAGTGGCTCTCCAGCACCACGAGGCCGTCGCGGGGTGTGCGGGTGTCGAGCCCCAGGCCCCACAGCAGCAGCCCGCCGAGGAGTCCGGCGGTGGCGATGCACAGGTCCATGCGGTGTGGGCGGGGCGGTGTGACGACCATGCCCTCCATCCAACACGGCACGGGGCCCGGCGCCTGGTGCCCGCGAACGGTCCTCAACTGCATCTTTCGATGTACCGCCACTTCGTCACCGGCGACGACGCGTCCGGGCCCGCCCGCCGGGAGCCTGGAAGGGTGAACGAGAGGAGCGAGTCGTGATCGTCGCGTTGATCATCGCCTGCGAGGTCGGTTTCTGGGTGCTGCTGGCCCTGGCGCTGGCCGTCCGCTACCTGGGGAAGAAGCGCCGGACCAGTGTCGTGCTGCTGCTCTGTGAGCCCGTGCTGGAGCTGGTGCTGTTCGTCGTGACCGCGATCGACCTGAAGAACGGCGCCGAGCCGAGCTGGGAGCACGGGGTGGCCGCGCTCTACATCGGCTTCACCGTGGGCTACGGCCACTACATGATCAGGTGGCTGGACGGCCACGCGGCGCATCGCCTGGGCGGCGGGCCGAAGCCGGCGGGCCCGCCGAAGTACGGCCTGGCCAGGGCCCGCCACGAGGGCAGGCTCTGGATCCGGACGCTGGTGGCGACCGGGGTGGCGCTGGCCCTGCTCCAGCTGGCCGTCTGGTACGTCGGCGACGACGGGAACGTCGATTCGCTGAGGTCGTTCCAGTGGGTGGCCCTCCGGGCCGCCGGTATCCACGGCCTGGTCGCCCTCGCCTACACGATCTGGCCGAAGAAGGAGCCGGACGCCGCGGGGGGCGGGGACCGGGGCGCTGTCGCGAAGGAGAGGGCCGGGCGATGAGCGGGGCGTCGAGGAACGTGTGGGAAGGGGCCGGCACCTTCGTGATCGGCCTGGTGCTGTGGCTCTCCACGGACGGGGTGGAGGTGCCGGTCGTCACTCTGACCAAGGTCGGCGTGGTGATGATGTGCGTGGGTGCCGTCCTCGTCGTGACGGGCCTCTACCAGCGGGTTCGCGGCACGCCGGGCAGCTAGGGGCCCGGCGGCTACCGCTCCCCGCCCGGCACCCACAGCACGTCCCCGACCTCCTTGTTCGCCGTCCTCGCGAGGATGAACAGGAGGTCGGAGAGGCGGTTGAGGTAGGTCGCGGTGAGGGGGTTCATCCCGTCGGCGTGGGTCTCCAGGGCTGCCCAGGTCGAGCGCTCGGCCCGCCGGACCACCGTGCAGGCCTGGTGCAGCAGGGCCGCGCCGGGGGTGCCGCCGGGCAGGATGAAGGAGCGCAGCTTCTCCAGCTCCCCGTTGAAGCGGTCGCAGTCCGCCTCCAGCTTGTCGATGTAGAACTGCTCGACCCGCAGGGGCGGGAACTCGGGGTTCTCGACGACGGGCGTGGAGAGGTCGGCGCCCACGTCGAACAGGTCGTTCTGCACCCGCACGAGCACCTTGACGATTTCCTCGTCCAGTCCGCCCAGCGCGACCGCCGTCCCGATGGCCGCGTTGGCCTCGTTGGCGTCCGCGTACGCCGAGATCCGCGGATCGGTCTTGGGCACCCGGCTCATGTCGCCGAGGTTGGTGGTGCCCTGGTCGCCGGTCCTGGTGTAGATGCGCGTCAGATTGACCATGCGACCAGCGTAGTTACGCCCCGGCCGTCCGGAAGACCCGTGTGCCCACCGTCACGGAGACGGCCGTGAGTCCGACGGCCACCAGAACGCCGTACAGCATGGCCGGGGTGGCGTACGCGCCGACGTACGCGTCCCGCATCGCGTCCACCAGATAGCGGAACGGGACGAAGTGGGACAGGATGTCCAGCCAGCCCGGGGCCAGGGACATCGGGAGCATCAGACCCGACAGGAGCATCGACGGCATGGTCAGCGCGTTGACCGCCGGGCCGAACTCGTGCTGGGAACGCGCCTTCATGGCGAGCGCGTACGACAGCGAGGCGAGCGAGACGGTCAGCGCGGCCACGAAGGCGAAGCCGATCAGGACGCCGGCGAGGGGTGCCCGTAGTCCCATGACGAGCGCGGCGAGGACCAGCAGTATTGCCTGGAAGACGAAGACCGCCGCGTCGCGCAGCACCCGGCCCAGCAGCAGGGCGAGCCGGCTCACCGGGGTGACACGCATGCGTTCGATCACCCCGGTCTGCTTCTCCAGGATGACCATGAAACCCGCGAACGAGGCCCCGAACAGGCCCAGTTGCAGCAGCAGGCCGGGCACCAGCACCTGCCAGGAGCTGCCCCGTGAGCCGAGCGGGACGTCGGTGAGCAGGGGACCGAAGAAGAGCAGATACAGCAGCGGCATCAGTACGCCGAACAGCATCGCGAAGCGGGAGCGCAGGGTCTGGCGGGCGTACCGCCCGAAGATCAGCGCGGTGTCGTGAAGAAGCATGGGAGTCCTCGGACCGGTTCTAGACGGCTACGGGGGTGGTGTCGGCGGGGGAGGGGCCGCGCCCGGTGATGGCCAGGAAGGTGTCCTGGAGCGTGGCGTCGATCGAGCCGCCGTGCCTCAGCTTGAGCGCGCTCGGGGTGTCGTCCGCCACGACCCGGCCCTGGTCGACGACGACGATCCGGTCGGCGAGGGCGTCCGCCTCGTCGAGGTAGTGCGTCGTCAGAAGGACGGTGGTGCCGCGCTCGTCGCGCAGGCGGCGGACCAACTCCCAGAGATCGGCGCGGCTCGCCGGGTCCAGTCCGGTCGTCGGCTCGTCCAGGAAGAGGACTCGGGGCCGGTGGGTGAGCGCCATCGCGATGTCGAGACGGCGCCGCTGACCGCCGGAGAGCGTGGCGCACTTGCGGACCAGCAGCTCGGTGAGGTCCAGATCACCCGCCAACTCCTCGGCTCGCTCGATGGCCTGGCTTTTCGTCAGGCGGTAGAGCCGTCCCTGGGTGACCAGTTCCTCCCGCACGGTGATCTGCGGGTCCACCCCGCCCGACTGCGCCACATAGCCGCAGGACCGGCGTACTCCGGAGGGGTCGGTCGCCAGGTCGTGGCCCGCGACGGTGGCCGCGCCGCCGGTCGGGGGCAGCAGGGTGGTGAGCATGCGCAGGGTCGTCGTCTTGCCCGCGCCGTTCGGGCCGAGGAGGCCGAGGATCTCGCCGGGGCGCACGGTCAGGTCGATTCCGCGCACGGCTTCGACGGGGCCGCGTTTCGTCTGGAAGGTACGGCTCAGTCCGGCCGCACTGATGATGGGCATGACCCCAGAAAAACAGAGTCACTGAAAATTTGCAATGTCACCAAGTTTTCAGTGGGCCCAGGAATGCGCCGTCGCCCGGCGGGGCGACCTACGATGTGCCCATGGCAGAGGGGCTCAGGGAGCGCAAGAAGCGCGAGACGAGGCAGCGGATCTCGGACATCGCCACCGGGCTGTTCCTTGAGCACGGCTTCGTGACCGTCACCATCGCGGAGGTGGCCGAGGCCGCCGACGTCTCCGTGAACACGGTCTACAACTACTTCCCCGCGAAGGAGGACCTCTTCTTCGACCGCAGTGCGGGCATCGTCGACCGGCTCGCCCGCTGGGTGCGTGGTCGCGACCGGGGCGAGTCGGCCGTCGCCGCCGTGCTGCGCGAGCTGCGTGCCGAGGTCGAGGCGGTCTCGCCGCGCGTCGGTCTGATGGAGGGCTACGACCGCTTCATGAAGGCCATCCACGAGGCGCCCGCGCTGCGGTCCCGGCTGTGGAGCATCCAGCAGGAGGTCCAGGACAACCTGGAGGCGGCCCTCCGGGAGGAGACCGGCGCCCCGGCCGACGACCCCCTGCCCACCCTGATCGCGGGTCAGATCAACTGGGTCCACCAGACGGTGATGGCCGTCATCGGGCGCGAGATGCTCGACGGGCGCAATCCGGGCGAAGTGTCACGAGAGGTGCTTCTTCTTCTGGACGGCATGGAGGGCCTGTTGAGCGAGAAGGTGCTCAACTACGCCGTACGCCCCTTCGAGTGAGTGCCGCCGGTGTGATGTCCGTCCTTTGAGACGTGACTCGCGTTACTAAGCGGTCACACAGCCCCTCACGAGCGCTAGTGTCCGGCCGAGAGGTCAGTCATCGACAGCGCGTACCAGGGGAGTCGCACAGTGGCACGGAAGCTCGCCGTGATCGGAGCCGGACTCATGGGGTCCGGCATCGCCCAGGTGTCCGCGCAGGCGGGCTGGGACGTCGTCCTGCGTGACGTCACCGACGAGGCGCTCGACCGTGGCATCGGCGGTATCACGGCGTCGTACGACAAGTTCGTGAGCAAGGGCAAGCTGGCGGCCGAGGACGCCGAGGCGGCGCTGGGGCGGATCACCGCCACCACCGACCTCGACGCGGCGGCCGACGCGGACATCGTCGTCGAGGCCGTCTTCGAGAAGCTCGAGGTCAAGCACGAGATCTTCCGGGCGCTCGACAAGATCGTCCGCGAGGACGCCGTGCTCGCCTCCAACACCTCCGCCATCCCGATCACCAAGATCGCGGCGGCCACCGAGCGGCCCGAGCGGGTCGTCGGCGTCCACTTCTTCTCGCCGGTGCCGATGATGCAGCTCTGCGAACTGGTGCGCGGCTACAAGACGAGCGACGAGACGCTCGCCACCGCACGGGAGTTCGCCGAGTCGGTCGGCAAGACCTGCATCGTCGTCAACCGGGACGTGGCCGGCTTCGTGACGACCCGTCTCATCTCCGCCCTCGTCGTGGAGGCCGCGAAGCTGTACGAGTCGGGCGTCGCCACCGCCGAGGACATCGACCTCGCCTGCAAGCTGGGCTTCGGCCACGCGATGGGGCCGCTGGCCACGGCGGACCTGACGGGCGTCGACATCCTGCTGCACGCCACGAGCAACATCTACACCGAGTCGCAGGACGAGAAGTTCGCCCCGCCGGAGCTGATGCGCCGGATGGTGGACGCCGGTGACATCGGACGCAAGAGCGGGCAGGGCTTCTACACCTACTGACGCGGACCCGGCCCACGCCGGCCCGCACGTCACGGGCGGCCCCTCCCACGCATGTGAACGCATGAGCCTCTCCGGCCTCACCCCTTGAGGTGAATTCGGTATCGGTTCGCTCACAGACGGCAACCTGACGGTGTCAAACACCGTCAGACGTTGCATCACTCATCACGGAGTACGAGACGCACTCACGGGAGCGCTTATGTACATCAGGGGCGACCACGCCGAGCTGGTCGTCGGGGGCCGCCTCGACGTACGCAGCGCGGCGGACGCCCGTACGGTCCTGCACTCGGCCGTCGACGACGGAGCCGGCGACCTGGTGCTCGACCTGTCAGAGCTGGATTCCTGGGACGCCACCGGACTCGGGGTGATCATGGGAGCCCACCGGCGGGCGGGACGGTGCGGACGGCGGCTCGTGCTGCGCGATGTGCCACCGCAGATGCAGCGACTGCTGGTGGCCACCCGGCTGCACCGCATCCTCGCGATCGAGGGCGGAATCGGTCTGGAGTCGTTGCCCAGAGTGTGAACGCGTGTGCGGGTCTGTACGTATGGCTCTGTGGGTGCGGGGCACCCGTGGGGAGCATGAGGGCGAAACGCACCACGCTCGCAATCCTCACGAGACTGTGATGTCTCGGACGGCGCGGGACCCCGGACTGTCGGAGATACTGTGCGAAGGTTTAGGGTTCGGCTGCCCGCCGCCAGCTACCCTCGAGCGGGTTCCGGACCAGAAGCGACAGCGCGGTGTGCGACACGGCCGGGAGGGGCTCCAGCACACGAGACGCTTTTGGGGGGCTAGGACCGATGGACCCGAACAACCGGGGACCCGAAGAGTACGGCCATGACGACGCACAGGCGCAGAGCAGGCGTCCGCCACGGGACGCGCTGACGCAGGACTTCGACCGGCACGCCCCGGCGCTCGCCCGCACCGTCCAGCTCGTCTCGGGCGACTTCCTGCTCACCGTCAACCCCGTCGACGGCAGCGAGATAGAGAACTGCCCACCGGGCGAACTGCCTGGTCAGCCCGTGAAGCACACAGCCGCCGAGCGCGCCGTCCTCGACCGCGCCGCCCGGCCGCCGGTGCCCCCGGGCCCCTCGCTGCCCCGGCTGCCGCTGCTCCAGCGCGACGAGGAGAGAGCACGCCTCGTACGGCTGCTCGCGCGCGGCCGCTCCGTGCGCCTGACCGGAGCCCCCGGTTCCGGTCGCACCACTCTCCTCGACGCGGTCGCCGAGGACTGCGCGGATCTGGCCCCCGACGGCGTCGTCCGGCTGAGCGGTTTCCGGCGCACGGTCGACGACCTGTTGTACGAACTGTTCGCAGCCGTGTACAGCACACCGCTGTTCCGGCCCGCCCGGCAGCAGATCCTCGACATCGTGCGGGACATCGGCGCGGTCGTCGTCCTGGACGACCTGGAGTTCGGCGGGATCGCGCTCGACGAACTGCTCGACGCCACCCCCGAGTGCGCCTTCCTCATCGCCGCCACCCCCGCGACGCCCCTGCCGTCCACCGACGCGCCCCTGGAGGAGATCGTCCTCGGCGGCTTCGACCGGGCCGGCAGCGAACAGCTCCTGGAGCGCGCCGTCGGGCGGCCCCTCACCGAGGACGAGACGAACTGGGCCGGTGACCTCTGGTTCGAGTCCGAGGGACTGCCGCTGCGCTTCACCCAGGCCGGTGCGCTGCTCAGGCAGCGGGACCGGCAGCGCGCCGGCGCGGACGCCGTCGACGAGTTCGGGGTCTTCCAGGAGGCGCCGCCCCTCGACGCGCCCTTCGACGCCGTCCCGGACGGGCACGACCTGCCCCTGCCGTCGCTCGCCGAAGGGGCCGCGCCCGCCGCGCTGCTCGCCTCCCGGCTGAGCGCCTCCGCCCGCGAGACGCTCAGGTACGCCGTCGCGCTCGGCGGGGAGATCCCGCACCAGGCGCACCTGCCCGCCCTGGTGGGCGACACCCACGCCGACGCCGCCCTCGGCGAGCTGGTCGGCTGCGCCCTGGTGACACCTGTCGGCTCCCGCTACCGGCTCGCCGCCGGGGTGGGGACCCAGCTGGAGGCCGCCGGGTACGCCGACGACACCGAGGCGCGCGCCCGCAGCGCCGCCCAGCACTACGCCTGGTGGGCCGGGCACCCCTCGGTCACCCCCGAGCGGGTCTCGGCCGAGGCGGACGCCGTCCTGGCCGCCCTCACCGCGCTCGTGCCGGCGACCACCCCGTCCGGTGAGGACGAGGAGAGCGCCGCCGTGGTGCTGGCCCGGCAGGCCGCGCCCGCGTTCGCCGCCGGGCTGCGCTGGAACGCCTGGGAGCGTTCGCTGCGGGCCGGCGCCGAGGCGGCCGGGCTCGCCGGTGAGACCGGCGAACAGGCCTACTTCCACCATGAGCTGGGCGTTCTCGCGCTCTGCTCCGGGCAGTTGGAGCGGGCCCGGGCGGAGTTGGAGGCCTCCATCGGGCTGCGCAACGTCCTCGCCGACAAGCGCGGCACCGTCGCCGGACGCCGGGCCCTCGCCCTGGTCGCCGACCGCTCCGGGGCGACACCGCCCGGCGGGCGCACGGCGGCGGGGGAGGAGGTGCCGGACGCCCGGCACGAGGAGTCGGCCTCGCCGCCCGGGGGCGTGCCGTCCGCGTACCCGCCGGCCGGCCCGACCGGGGCCGGCCTCGGGGCGGCGGGCGCGAACGCGGTCGGTTTCGGGACGGTGAGCGCGAACGGAGCCGGGTTCGGGGCGGTGGCCTCGAACGGAGCCGGGTTCGGGGCGGTGGGCTCGAACGGGTCCGCTCTCGGGTCGCCCTCCGGCTCGGGAGCATGGGGCTCGGGGCCGGTCGGCAAGGGCGGGGCCTCCTCGGCGCCGGCCATCGGCGAGACGACACTCGTCACCCAGCGGGACGGCTCCCGGTCGCCCGCGCACCGGCTGAACGGTCTCAAGACCCTGGTCGGCGGGGCCCGGCGCAACCTGGTCGCGGCGGGCGCGGGTGCGCTCCTCGCGGCCGTCCTGGGCACCGTCGTCACCCTCGGCGCGACCTCCGACCGCAACGGCGACACCCCCGCCGAGCGGGTCGGCGTCAACCCGTCCGCCAGTGAGGGCGTCGACGACGGCGGCCTCGTCGCGGACCGCCCCAAGGCGGGCGACGAGGGCGACGCCCCGGGCACCCTGCCCGAACCGACCGACCCCGGTCCCGACGGCACCTACGGCACGTCGGACGACCCCACCCCGTCGGACACGGCGGGGCCGTCGGACGACCCGAGCGGTACGACGGGGTCGTCGGGCAAGCCGTCGCCGTCGCCGTCGAAGACCTCCCCGAAGCCGACGCCGTCCGACGACCCGTCGACGGACCCCACGGACAATCCGACCGGCGACCCGACGGACGATCCCACGGTCGACCCGACGGACGATCCGACCGGCGACCCGACGGACGATCCCACGGACGATCCGACCGACAACCCGCCGCCGCCCGGCACCACCGACACCGCCACCGCCCCGACGGCGACGACCGCCTCGGCGACCGTGCCCGAGCCTCCGGCCGACACCGTGGCCTGACGGTGACGGGCCGGTCGTTTCTGGCGTGGACGGGCCGGTCGTCTCCCGTGTGATCGAGAGGTCGCGCGGGAGACGAGGGTGTCGCGGGGCGTTCAGTCGCCCTCAGTCGCCCTCAGTCGCCGTCGGGTGCGGTCGTCGTGGCCGGGCGCGGGTGGCGCGGGATGGCGAGCGCGCACAGGGCGCCCGCGAGCACCACGGCGACGCCGACCCACACCGCCGGCCGTAGGCCGTCGACGAACTCCTGCGGGCCGCGCGTGCTGCCGTAGGTCACGAACACGGTGCTGAGCACGGCGATGCCGAGCGCGCCGCCGATCTCGCGGACGGTGGTGTTGGCGCCGGACGCCTTGCCCGCGTGCTCCCTGGCGACCGAGCCGAGGACCACCGCGGCGGTGGGGGCGAAGACGAAGCCCATGCCGATGCCCGCCACGACCATCGGGCCCACCAGGGAGGAGTAGGGCGTGTCGGTGTCCGCGACCAGGTTGATCCAGCCCAGCCCCACGCCCTGGAGGAACAGGCCGAGCGCCATCAGACGGCCGCCGCCGACCTTGTCGGTGAGGAGGCCGGCGACCGGGGCGACGAACATCGGCATCAGGGTCCAGGCGAGGGTGCGGACGCCGGCCTCCAGCGGGGTGCGCGGCGGCACCAGCTGGAGGTACTGGGCCAGCAGGAACAGGGAGCCGAACACGCCGAAGTACATCGTCGCCGAGACCACGTTGGTGAGCGTGAAGGCCCGTACCCGGTAGAAGGACAGCGGCAGCATGGGCTCGGGCGACCGGGCCTCCCAGGCGACGAAGGCGACCAGCAGCACGGTGCCGCCGAGGAACGTGCCCAGGACCTTCGCCGAGGTCCAGCCGTCGGGCTCGCCGTGCACGATCGCCCACACCACGGCGCACAGCCCGGCCGCCGCCAGCAGCATGCCGACCAGGTCCAGGCGGGTGCCGGGCAGGGAGCTCTCCCGCAGGGCGATCAGGATCAGGGGGACGGCGATCACGCACACCGGGACGTTGATCCAGAAGATCCACCGCCAGTCGAGTCCTTCGACCACCGCGCCGCCCACCACGGGGCCCATGGCCACGGCCAGGCCACTCACGCCGGACCAGATGCCGAGCGCCATCCCGCGCAGGCGCTCGGGGACCGCCTGGGCGAGCAGGGTCAGCGACAGCGGCATGACCGCGGCCGCGCCGAAGCCCTGGAGCGTGCGGAAGGTGATCAGCTGGGCACTGGTGTCGGACAGGCCGCAGCCTATGGAGGCCAGCGTGAACACGACGATGCCGACGACGAAGACCGCGCGACGGCCGAAGCGGTCCCCGAGGGCCGCGCCGGTCATCAGCAGACAGGCGAAGCTCAGGACGTAGGCGTTGACGAACCACTGGAGCTGCTGGGTGTTCGCGTCCAGGTCGACGGCCAGGGTGTGCAGGGCAGTGGAGACGACGAGGTTGTCGAGCGCGACCATGAACATGGGGAGGCTGCACGCGACGACGGCGAGCCACAGGGGGATGCGCCGCTCGCCGGAGGCGGCCGGCTCCGGGGCGGGACGGTCGAGAACCGCGTTCTCTTCGGACAGCGTCATGGTGAGGGTCTCTCCCTGGTGGAAAGCGGGGCCGGTGGGGGTCAGGAGCCGTCGTGCGCCTGGTCGGCGAGGCGGCGCCGGGCGTCCGACCAGTCGATGGGCAGATCGGCCGAGGGGGCCTGCCAGAAGGTGAAGACCGAGTCCTTCATCGTGGGCCGCAGGCCGTTCATGATCGACCGGTGCGGTTCGGTCTTGGCGTACGTGTACAGCGCGTCCTTGTCCTCCCACGCCGACAGGGTCCAGAAGGTGCGCTTCAGGGGCTGGGCGATCAGTGAGGCGCCGTAGGCCCCGGGCGCGCCGGAGACCTGCTTCCACGCGGACAGGGACTGGAGGAAGAACCGCGGTACGTCCTTGAACGAGCGGACCTCCAGCCGGGAGGCCATGACGAACGCCTCGGTGTCCGGTGCGGGGGTGCTGACCGTGGTCCAGCGCAGGGTGGGCATGGCTGTGGCCCTCTCCGGGGAGATATTGGATACCTTCACTATCTATGTTAGACAGTGAAGGTATCCAACTTCTAGTGCTGGGGGCGACCGATGCGAATCTCCGAGCTGAGCCGCCGCAGCGAGGTCTCCGTCGCGACGATCAAGTACTACCTCCGCGAGGGGCTGCTCCCGGCCGGGCGGCAGATCTCCGCGACCCAGGCCGAGTACGACGAGAGCCACGTCCGCAGGCTCCGGCTGATCCGTGCGCTGATCGGTGTGCGGGGACTGTCCGTCAGCACCACCCGGGAGCTGTTGGGCGCGCTGGCGGAGCACGCAGGGGACACCCACCTGCAGTTGGGTCTCGCCCTCGGGGCGATCCGGCTCACCGAGGAGCCCGCCGAGGCCCCCTCGGAGACCGGGAAGGTCGACGCCCTGGTCGAGGAGCTGGGCTGGAACGTGCACGAGTCGGCGCCCGCGCGCGCGGTGCTGGCCGAGACCCTGACCACGCTGCGGACCCTGGGCGCCCCGCTCGACTGGCAGGTGCTGCTGCCCTACGCCCGCCTCGCGGAGCGCACCGCGACCCTCGACCTCGATCAACTGGAGGGGATCGAGGACTCGTTGGAGGCCGCCGAGCGTGCCCTGCTGCTGACCGTCCTCCTGGAGCCCGCGCTGCTGGCGCTCCGGCGCATGGCCCAGGAGAACGAGTCGGCACGCCGGTACGCCGGCGACTGCTAGTGCTTCGGCAGGTCTATGCGTTGGTGCTGATCAAGAGCATGTTGAGAGTGTGGACGCGTGTGAAGTGAACCGATCGCGGGCTGCGTTGTGGCTGTTCGTGGAGGATGTGTTCGGGTCGGTGCCGCGGCGGGGTCGGCGGCGGTGGGGCGAGTGTTGTCTGCGGGGCCTGATGCTGGACGGCCGTCGCAAGTCGATCCAGCCGATGGCCGGGCGTCTGCCGGACGGCGACATGCAGGCCCCGCGGCAGTTCGTGAACCGGTCGCCGTGGGATTGGCTGCCGGTTCGGCGGCGGATCGCCGAGCGGTTGAGCGAGGCGATCGCTCCTGAGGTGTGGTGATCGACGACGTGTCGTTCCCCAAGTGCGGCACGTCGTCGGTCGGGGTCGCCCGCCAGTACCGCGGAGCGCTCGGGAAACGGGCGAACTGCCAGGTCGCGGTCAGTGTCCATGCCGCCACCGACACAGCCTCGTGTCCGCTCGACTGGCAGTTGTGTCTTCCCCGGGAGTAGGAGTGGAAGTACGCGCCGCACCGCTTCACCCGCGGGCCGACGCCCGCTCTTCAGGAGCCACCGGCACGGGAAGCCGGCCGCCCTAGAACAGGCGCAGCTTGTCGTCCTCGATACCGCGCAGGGCGTTGTAGTCGAGGACCGCGCAGCCGATGCCGCGGTCGGTGGCGAGGACGCGGGCCTGGGGCTTGATCTCCTGGGCGGCGAAGATGCCGCGGACCGGCGCGAGATGCGGGTCGCGGTTCAACAGCTCCAGGTAGCGCGTGAGTTGCTCGACGCCGTCGATCTCGCCCCGCCGCTTGATCTCCACCGCGACGGTCGCGCCGTCGGCGTCCCGGCACAGGATGTCCACGGGGCCGATGGCGGTCATGTACTCGCGGCGGATGAGGGTGTAGCCCTCACCCAGGGTCTCGATGCGGTCGGCGAGGAGCTCCTGCAGATGCGCCTCGACGCCGTCCTTGATCAGCCCGGGGTCGACGCCCAGCTCGTGCGAGGAGTCGTGGAGGACCTCCTCCATCGTGATGATGAGCTTCTCGCCCGCCTTGTTGACGACGGTCCAGACGCCCTCCTCGTCACCGGAGCCCTCCTTCAGCGTGCAGGGCGGCGACATCCAGTTGAGGGGCTTGTAGGCCCGGTCGTCCGCGTGGATCGAGACGCTGCCGTCCGCCTTCACCAGGATCAGGCGGGGGGCCGAGGGGAGATGGGCGGTGAGCCGGCCCGCGTAGTCGACGGAGCAGCGGGCAATGACGAGACGCATGGTCGGCAACGCTACTCGACGCCGACGGGTGCGCGCGATTCGACCACCGCGACGGGCACCTTTAGAAGGCCCCGCCGGGCACCTTTCGAAGGCCCCGCCGGGCACCCTTCGACGGCCCCGCCCGCCACCGTTCGACAGCTCCGCCCACCCCGCCCGGTCACTGTCGCCCTCCGTCACGTCATCCCGCCCCTCACGTGCGCCTTCGTCGTCCCCCGGCATGTGCCACTGTCAACTCCTGTTCGGCATTGGCTGATTGTGTGCGTCACACGCCCTGTCGGTGCGCGCAATCTCCTGGTGCGGTCACGTTCGGTTGCATACCGTAGAAACTGGAGGTCGCGAAGCGTGCACTCTGCGTGTTCGCCGACCCGATCTCCGCCCCTGTCCGTCAACCCCCGTTGTTGTGGGGGTGCGAGAGGAGAACCCATGTCGCTCGACGTCTCACCGGCCCTACTCGAACAGGCCGAGCGAGGCGAGGTCGACGAAGCCGCCTTCGTCGACTGCGTCCGGACCTCCCTGCCTTACGCCTGGGAGATGATCAGCTCTCTGGTGGCCCAGCTGAAGGTCGACGGCGGAGAGTTCGCCGACAACCAGACGCCCCCGCCGGACGAGCAGGCGCGCGGGCAGCTGCTGCGCGCGCTCGCCAGTGACGCGATTCGCGGCGCGCTGCAGCGGCACTTCGGTGTACGGCTGGCCTTCCAGAACTGCCACCGGGTGGCGGTGTTCCCGCTGGACCCGTCCGTGGACGACAGGCTGGCCCGCTTCACCTCGATCCGCGGCCAGCTCCTCAACCAGTCCCCGGAACTCCGGGACTGCTGAGGTCATGACGCGCCACAGCTTGCCGCTCCCATCGCGGGAGGTGCATCGGTAACCGGGGCGGCAAGCTCCCCATGGTCGCAGTGGCTCAGCCGAGGTGAGGCAGCACCTCGGCACCGAGTCGTCGTACGTTCTCCTCCGTCGCCGCCAGATCGCCGGAGCCCTCGACGAGCAGGGCGAAGCGGGAGATGCCCGTCCGCTCACTGGTCGCCGCGAGCCGGTCGGCGCACAGCCGCGGGGTCCCCACCGGGTGCAGCCCGCAGAGCAGTTCGGTGTAGGCCAGCGGGTCCCGCATGGCGCGAGCGCGGCCGTCGACGGTCACATGCGCGTCGAGGCCCTGCTTCAGCCAGCCCGGCATCGCCTTGGTGAGCGCCTCCACGGCGTCGGTGCGCCGGTCCGCGATCTGGCAGACGCCCGCCGAGACATGGGCCGCGCCGGAGATCTCCTCCGGCGAACGGCCCGCCGCCCGAGCGCAGTTGCGCCACAGCGCGACCATCTCGGCCTTCTCCTCGTCCCCGACGTGCATGCCGAGGAGCATCGACAGCCCGCGCTCGGCGGCCAGCTTCACACTCGTCGGCGAGGTGCAGGCGACGACGACCTCCGGACCCGGTGTCTCGTCCAGGTCCTCCGCCGGCCGCGGCACGACGGGGACCTCACGGAAGCTGAATCGTTCCCCCGACGCCGAGACCGCGGGCTCACGCAGCCACCGCATGAGCAGATCGAGTGATTCCGGGAAGCCCTTCTCGTACGCCTCCAGCCCGGAGCCGAACACCTCCAGGTCGACCCACGGCCCGCCCCGCCCGACGCCCAGGGAGAAGCGGCCGCCGGAGGTCACATGCAGCAACGCGGCCTGTTCGCCCAGGGCCACGGGGTGGACGGTGGACAGCACGCTGACCGCCGTGCCGACCCGGATGTGCCGGGTGCGCCCCAGCAGCAACGCGGCGAGGGTGATCGCCGACGGACAGGTGCCGTACGGCACGAAGTGGTGCTCGGCCAGCCAGACAGCGTCGAGCCCGGCCTCGTCGGCCACCTCGGCGGTCCGTACCGCCCGGTGGAGCGCCTCCCCCTGGCCCTGGCCGGGGAACTGGGCTCCCAGTACAAATGTTCCTACGTGCATCGCTCTTCCTGCTTCCTCGGCTCCGACTCGGGAGCTCCCCCACCGGCATAACCCCGTGACACGTGCCGAAGACACGGCCTGGCGACGAGATTTGCGGATTGTCTGCAGAATGCGCCGGGCGGAGGGCGTTCTGAGGGGATTGGCGACGTACGCGTACCCCCACCGGGTCCGCGTAGGCTGGACACCAACCCTGCTCCCTGTATAGCCCCGTGAGGTGTTCCGTGTCCCCGCGTCGCAACCGCCCCAAGGACTCCGGTTCATCGGGCCTGCCGGGTCCGTCAGGCCGCAGCGCGGAGGACGACCGGTCGGACCGTTACGGCGGCTGGCAGACCAGCGAGCCCTGGCGGGGCGAGGAGTGGAGCGTGCGCCATGTGGCGGGCGCGAGCGCGGCCGGCAAGACCTACCGCTGCCCCGGCTGCGACCAGATGATCCCCTCCGGGGTGCCGCACGTCGTCGCCTGGCCCGAGCACTCCGGTGTCGACGAGCGCCGGCACTGGCACAAGGCCTGCTGGAACGCGAAGGACCGCCGCACCTCGCGGGTGCAGCGGTCCCGTAACGCGCCGCGATTCTGACACCTCGCGGACCCTGGGTCGTGGTCCCGGTCAGACGTCCCGCTTCTCCAACAGGGCGTACGCGCCGACGAACGCGGCCGCCACCAGACCGAGCATGATCCACAGCGGGTCCCAGCCCGACGGGCCGGTCTGGCTGAGCTCCGCGCCGTAGAAGACGCTGAGCTGACTCGGGATCGAGTACTCCAGCAGGAACTCCTGGACGTCCTTCAGCGACTCCGAGAACATGAAGATCGCGATGACCAGCGGAGCGAGGAAGACGCCGAGCATGATGGTGATCGCTCCGGCGGAGTGCCGGATCAGCGAGCCCATCAGCAGCGACAGCAGCCCGAAGAGCGCGAGGAACAGGCTCACGCCGACGGTGGCCTTGAACCACTCCTCCCCGTCGGGGCTCACCACCCCGTTGCCTTCCAGGATCGCGACCTGGGCGAAGCCGACGAACGCGGTGGTGACCAGGGTGACCGTGAAGGTGAGCGCGAAGAACACGATGGCCTTCGCGAGCAGCACCCGGCCGCGGCTCGGGCAGGCCGTCATCGTGGTGCGGATCATCCCCGTGCCGTACTCGGACGCGGTGGTCAGCACTCCGAGCGTGATGACGCAGACGCTGCCGATCATCAGCCCGAACAGACCGAGGCCGAGCGGCGACTCGCCCTCCAGGTTCATGTCCGTGGAGGCGGCGATCAGGGCGAAGAGCAGACCGAGACCGATCACCAGGACGACGAAGACGCCCAGCGTCCACACCGTCGAGCGGACCGACTTGATCTTCGTCCACTCGGAGGAGATCGCGTGCCCGAGGTGGGTGCGCACGATCGGGATCGGCGAGGTGTACGAAGTGCCCGGCGCGCCCTGCCAGTTGGGGGCGGGCGGCTGCTGGGTGAGGGGCGGCTGGGGCGTGCTCATCGGGCGTCCTCGGACTTCGTCAGGTCGGCGGCGGGCGCGGGGGCCGCGGGGGAGGGGGCGGCCGGCGCGGGCGCGGCCGGGGGCTGCGCGGGGGCCTGGGGCGCGGCCGGGGGCGCGGACTGGGCGTACGGGTTCGGCTGGGACTGCGCGGGCGCCGGAGCGGGCGCCGCCGGAGCCGGAGCGCCGTAGGGACCGGCCGGCGGCTGACCCTGCGGTGCCGGGTGGCCCTGCGGCGCGTACGGCAGGCCCCCCTGTTGCGGGGCCGGCGGGGCGTACCAGCCCGGCTGGCCCTGACCGGGCACCGGCATCGGCGGCTGCGCGCCGGGCGGCAGGGGCTGCTGGAGACCGGCCTTCTGGTCGGTCGTCGAGCGGTAGTCGACGGCGCCCTGCGTCATCCGCATGTACGCCTCCTCCAGCGAGGCCTGGTGCGGCGACAGCTCCCACAGCCGTACGTCGGCGCCGTGCGCGAGGTCGCTGATCCGGGGGAGCGGCAGACCCATGACACGCAGTGCCCCGTCCTGCTCGGGCAGCACCTGGCCGCCCGCCTCGGTCAGCGCCGCCGACAGCTTCTCGCGCTGCTGCGGCTCGGTGTCCGGCGTCCGCACCCGCGCGAAGTCGGCGGAGTTCGCCGAGATGAAGTCCTTGATGCTCATGTCGGAGAGCAGCTGGCCGCGCCCGATCACGATGAGGTGGTCGGCGGTCAGCGCCATCTCGCTCATCAGGTGCGAGGAGACGAAGACCGTACGGCCCTCGGCGGCGAGCGCCTTCATCAGGTTGCGGACCCAGAGGATGCCCTCGGGGTCGAGGCCGTTGACGGGCTCGTCGAAGAGCAGCACCTGGGGGTCGCCGAGCAGGGCGGCGGCGATGCCGAGCCGCTGGCCCATGCCGAGCGAGAAGCCCTTGGAGCGCTTCTTGGCGACGTCCTGGAGCCCGACGACACCGAGCACCTCGTCCACCCGGCGGGCCGGGATGCCCGACAGCTGGGCCAGAGACAGCAGGTGGTTGCGGGCGTGCCGGCCGCCGTGCACCGCCTTGGCGTCGAGGAGCGCACCGACCTGACGGGCCGCGTTCGGCAGTTTGCGGTACGGGTAGCCGCCGATCGTCACCTGCCCGGAGGTGGGATTGTCCAGGCCGAGGATCATGCGCATCGTCGTCGACTTGCCCGAGCCGTTGGGGCCCAGGAAGCCGGTGACGGCCCCCGGCCGCACCTGGAAGGAAAGGTTGTACACGGCCGTCTTGGCGCCATAGCGCTTCGTCAGGCCGACTGCCTCGATCATGCTCCGCACCCATCGAACGGTTCGTGACGTCTCGGACTCGTCTCAGGACGTCGGGGCGCACGCCCCCGTAAGGATTAGGAGCTTATCGGGGCGCTGACGGTTCCGGCCAAGAGGAAGTAAAACCGCGCAGGTCACCGGCCGGTTGTTTTGGCATGTACGTAACCGCTGGTCAGGCCCTGCTCATGCGTCGCGCCGCTTCAGCGTCAGATATCCGCCGAGCAGGGCCGCCGCCACCCACAGCGCCATCACGGCGAGACCGCCCCAGGGCCCGTAGGGCGTGTCGTCGTCGACCGGGGTGACCACCTGCATGATCTTGCTGCCGGCCTGGTCGGGGAGATAGCGGCCGACCTTCTCGGTGGCGCTCACATTGCCCAGGATGTTGGAGATCAGGAAGAAGAACGGCATCAGGATGCCGAGCGACAGCATCGGACTGCGCAGGATCGCCGCGACGCCCATCGAGAACATCGCGATCAGCGTCATGTAGAGCCCGCCGCCGAAGACCGCGCGCAGAACACCCGGATCGCCGATCTCGGCCCGGTGCGAGCCGAGCATCGCCTGGCCGAGGAAGAACGTCACGAAGCCGGTCACGAGTCCCACCGCGAAGGAGAGGGCGGTGGCCACGGCGATCTTGCTGAAGAGGAAGGTGCCGCGCTGCGGCACGGCGGCCAGCGAGGTCCGGATCATGCCGGTGTTGTACTCGTTCGACACCACCAGCACCCCGAACACGATCATCGCCAGCTGGCCGAGGGTCATTCCCGCGAAGCTGATGAAGGTGGGGTCGAAGGAGAGCCGGTCGTCGCGGCTGAGATGGTCGAACTCGTTCTTCGACAGCAGGGAGATCAGCACACCGAGCGCGATCGTGACGAGCCCGGCCAGCGACAGCGTCCACACCGTGGACGCCACCGAACGGATCTTGGTCCACTCCGAGCGGACGACCTGGGCCGCGGTCACGACCGGCCCTCCCGCGTCCGGTCGGCGCCCCAGGCGGTCGCGGGGGGCGGGCTCGCCACCGGGGTGCCGTCGTGCGCGTGGTACTCCACCGACTCGGCGGTCAGCCGCATGAACGCCTCCTCCAGCGACGCCTGTTGGGGGCTCAGCTCGTGCAGCACGATCCCGTGCCTGGCGGCCAGTTCGCCGATCTGTTCCGGTTTCCCGCCGTCCACCTCCAGTGCCCCGTCGCCCGTCGCCGCGGCCATGACGCCGACCGTGCACAGCGCGTCGAGCAGCTGTTCCGGCTGGGGGGTGCGGATCCGTACGTACGACCGTGAGTTCCGCTGGATGAACTGCGCCATCGAGGTGTCGGCGAGGAGCCGTCCCTGTCCGATCACCACGAGGTGGTCGGCGGTCAGCGCCATCTCGCTCATCAGGTGCGACGAGACGAACACGGTCCGGCCCTGGGCCGCGAGGGACTTCATCAGGTTCCGGATCCAGTGGATGCCCTCGGGGTCGAGGCCGTTGACGGGCTCGTCGAACATCAGGATCCGGGGGTCGCCGAGCAGCGCGCCGGCGATGCCAAGCCGCTGGCCCATGCCGAGCGAGAACCCCTTCGCCTTCTTCCGCGCGACCGACGTCAGTCCGACCGTGTCCAGCACCTCGTGCACCCGGGCCCGGGGGATCCCGTTGCTCTGGGCGAGGCACAGCAGGTGGTTGAAGGCGCTGCGGCCGCCGTGCATGGCCTTGGCGTCCAGCAGGGCGCCGATGTACGTCAACGGGTCCCGCAGACGGTCGTAGTGGGTGCCGTCGATCCGGACGTCACCCGCCGTCGGGCGGTCCAGCCCCAGGATCATGCGCATCGTCGTCGATTTCCCGGCTCCGTTGGGCCCGAGGAAACCGGTCACGATCCCGGGCCGCACGGCGAAGGTCAGATTGTTCACCGCGACCTTCTCGCCGTACCGCTTGGTCAGCCCGTCGAGCTCGATCATGCGGCCACGCTAAAGCGGTGCCGGGGGCCCTGCCACCGGAGGGGCGAAGCCCCTCCAGGGGCGCGGGGAACTGCGCGACCAGCCACCTAGTGGTGTCAGCCGCGATCCGACGTGGACCCCCGACCCATTAGGCACCCGGCACTGACGCTGAGCGGGAGTAGGCCGCGCGACTCGGCGCTTACCAGTGCCCCCATCGCCCCAGCGGCACGACTGCCCGCAGGCCGGGCGGCGGGAGCGGCGGGGCGGACGGAGCGGCGGGGCGGACGGAGCGGCCGGTCGGCGGCCCGAGGACACCGAACCAGCCCCCGGGAACGCCGAAGCCCGCGCCCCCCGGAGGGGAGACGCGGGCCCGTGGTGCCTCGGCCGGTGGGACGGCAGGAGACGCGGTTACCGGGACTGCTGCGCCGGAACCCCGCGGGAGATCGGCTCGTCGTCGGTGACCGGCGTGCCCGCGGCGGCGACCGCCGCACCCGTGAGGGTCGCCAGCATCTCGCGCACGTTCGTCAGCTGCGCGTTGATCGAGTCGCGGCGGTTGGTGAGCGCCGCCAGCTCGCGCTCGGATTCCGAACGGATCCGGTCCGCCTTGGCGTTCGCGTCCGCGACGATGTCCTCGGCCTGACGCTGCGCGGTCTCCACCGTCTGGCGGGCACGGCGCTCGGCGTCGGTGCGCAGCTTCTCGGCCTCCAGGCGGAGCTGCTCCGCGCGGTGCTCGATCTCCGCGAGACGCTTCTCGGCCTTCTGCTGACGCGAAGCCAGGTCACGCTCGGACTGCTCGCGACGCTTGGCGAGGTTCGTCTCGAAGTCGGCGGCGGCCTGCGCGGCCTTCGCCCGGGTCTCCTCGAAGAGCGCGTCCGCCTCCTCGCGCTTGGACTGCGCGTCCTTCTGCGCCTCGGCACGCAGCTGCGAAGCGTCGCTCTTGGCCTTCTCGACGATCCGGACGCCCTCGTCCTCAGCCTTGGCCTTGCGCTCCGCGGAGAAGGACTCCGCGTCGTTGCGCACCTGCTGGGCCGCCGACTCGGCGAGCTCACGGTGCTGCTCGGCGGCGCGGCGGGCCTCCTCGCGCAGGTCCTTCGCCTCCTCCTCGGCGAGGCGGAGGATCTTCTCGACGCGCGCGCCGAGACCGGCGTAGGACGGCTCGGCGTCGGTCACCGCGGCCTGGGCGTTCTGCGTCTCGAGGTGGAGCTCCTCGATGCGCTTCTCCAGGGCGGTGATGCGGGCGAGAGCGGAGTCACGGTCGGAGACGAGCTTGGAGATACGTTCGTCCACCTGAGCGCGGTCGTATCCACGCCGCACAAGCTCGAAGCCGTAGGGGGAAGTGTCGCTCATGGGGTTCCTGTCGAATGAGACCGGTGAGGTGATAGGTGGAATCCTAGGGGGCGAAGCGGCGTGTCATCGAGCAGATGCACGTTTGATCTGGAGAATGACACCCCTTTTGAGTGGCCGACCATCGGAATACTTGCCAGAAACTTTGCGTAAAGGTCCTGAAAGCACAGACGGCACAGATGGCAAGCACAGAACGAGCACAAATTGATGTCCGTAGAGCCAGGGCGGGGCGGGAAGATACCCGCAACACCCCGGCACCGCTAGCCGTCTGACGACTTGCCACCCGAACGGGTCGCACCCGCCGCGGCGCCCGTCTTGACTCCACCGTCCTTGCCGCTCGACGGGGCCTCAAAAGACTCCAACGCGACCAGCACGTCCTGGACACGGGAGATCTCCGCATTGATGTCCTCGCGGCGGCGGACCAGCACCTCCAGCTCGCGCTTGCCCTCCTCGACCGTACGGCGGGCCTCGCGGATCGCCTCGGCCTTCAGCTCCTCGGCCTCACGCACCAGCGTGGACTTCTTCTGCTCGGCCTCCTTCAGAAGACCCTCGGCCTTCTTCACCGCGGCGATACGCACCTTGCCCGCCTCGGAGTTCGCCTCGGAAACGATCTCCTTGGCCTTGGCTGTCGCCTTCTCCAACTGCTCCTCGGCGGCCTTGATGAGCGCGTCACAGCGATCACCGGTGGATTTCATCGTCTCGGCGGCCTCACGTCGGGCCCGCGTGTGCAGCGCCTCGATCTCGGCCGTGATGCGGTCACGCAGCTCTTCGGCCCGCTCCCTTATGGCGGTAGCGTCCCGGCGCGCGCCGACGAGCAGCTCGTCGGCGTCCGTGCGGGCCTTCTCCACCGTGGAGTTGCCCTCGACGGTCGCCTCGGCGACCAGCCGCTCGGCCTCCTTGCGGGCCGCGCCGACCATGGAGTCGGCCTGCCCCTCGGCGTCCGCGGTGGTCTGCAGGGCCTGCGTCTGCGCCTCGGTGAGCAGCTTGTCGGCCTCGGCAGCCGTCTCCGAGATGAGCTTGTCGACCTGCTCGGCGGCCTCGGAACGCCGCTTGTTGGCGTCCTTGCGGGCCTGGTCGAGGGTGTTGTCGGCCTCCTCGCGGGCGTGCGCCATGAGCCGGTCGGCCTCCGCCTCCGCCTCGGCCCGCGCGCGCTCGGCGTCGGCCCGGACCCGCTCGGCGTGCTGCTGCGCGGACCCCACCGTCTCGGCGGCCTCGGCCCGCAGCCGCTCGGCCTCGTCGGTGGCCTCGCCGATCAGCCGGTCGGCCTTGGCGACGGACTCGGCCCGGACCCGCTCGGCCTCCTCGTTGGTCTCCCGGGTCAGCCGCTCCGCCTCGGCCGTCACCTCGGTGATCAGGGTGTCGGCCTGGGTCGCCGCGTCCGAACGCATGCGGTTGGCGTCCTCGCGGGCCTCCGCACGGGTGCGCGAGGCGTCCTGGTCGGCCCGCGCGACGGTGTCCGAGGCCTCCGTACGGACCCGCTGGGCGTGCTCGGAGGCGTCGGAACGCACCCGCTCCGCCTCGGCGATGGCCTCGGCGACCGTGCGCTCGGCGAGCGACTTGGCGGCCTCGGACTCCTCCCGGGCCTCGCGGCGCACCCGGCTGGCGTCCTCGGCGGCCCGCTCCCGCTCCGCGTAGGCGTCGGCGCGGACCCGGTCCGACTCCTCCTCGGCCTCCCGGCGCATCCGGTCCGCCACGTGCTCGGCCGTGTTGCGCAGCCCGGCGATCTCCTCCTGGGCCTGCTCGTGCAGCCCGGCGACGGAGTCCCGCACCTGCTGGGCGTGCTGTTCGGCGGCCGACACCATCTCCATGGCGCGCCGCTCGGCCTCCTCGACCAGCCGTACGGCCTCGGCCTGGGCCTCCTCCACGCGCTTGCGCGCCGAGGCCAGCAGTTCCTCGCTCTGCTCGCGGGCCCGCAGCCGCTCCTGGTCGGCCTCCTGCCGGGCCGCGCCGAGGAGCTCCTCGGCCTCGCGGCGGCGCCGGGCGGCCTCCTCCTGCGCGGCGGCCAGCGCCTGAGAGGCCTCTGTGGCGAGCCGCTCGGCCGCGGCCTGTGCCTCCGCCCGTACCCGGTCGGCGGTCTCCTGGGCCTCCGACTTCAGCCGCTCGGCCTCGGACGCGGCCTCCGACCGCAGGCGTACGGCGATGGCCTCGCCCTCGGCGCGGGACGCGGACGCGTCGGACGCGGCCTCGTCGCGCAGCCGCTCGGCCTCGGCCTCGGCCTGCGCCTGGAGCGTGCGGATGCGCTCGGCGGCCTCGGAGCGCAGCCGGTCGCTCTCCTCGCCGGCCTCGCGGCGGATCCGCTCGGCCTCGGCGCGGGCGTCGGCGAGCGCCTCCTCGGCGGAGGCCAGCCGGGCCTCGGCCTCGCCCTGCAGCCGGGTCAGCTCCTCGGCCGCCTCCGCCTTGCGGGCCTCGACGCCGCGCTCGGTCTCCTCGCGCAGCTCACGGGCGGCGCGCTCGGCCTCGGCCTTCAGCTCCTCGGACTGCTCCTCGGCCTCGGCGCGGTGCCGCTCGGCCTCCTTGCGGGTGCGCTCCAGCGTCTCCTCGGCCTGGCGGCGCAGCGTGGACGCGCGTTCGATGGCCTCCGTGCGGACCTTCTCGCTGTCCGCGGTGGCCGTCTGCCGCAGCTCGTCGGCGTCCGTCCGGGCCTTGGCGAGCAGCTCCTCGGCGGTCTTGGCCGCCTCCTCGATCTGCTGGACGGCCTCGCGCCGGGCCTCGGAGCGGATCCGCTCGCCCTCGGCGACCGCGTCGGAGCGCAGCTGCTCGGCCTCGCCGCGCAGCCGGCGCGCCTCCTCCTGCAGCTCGACGGTCTTGGCGCGGTACTCCTTGGTGTCGTCCTTCGCCGTGCCCTTGAGCTGTTCGGCGAGGTCGTGGGCCTCGGCCCGCAGCCGGTCCGCCTCGGCCTCGGCCTCGGCGCGGATGCGCTCGGCCTCCTCGGCGGCGGCCTTGGTGGTCTTCCGGGCCTCCTCGGACGCCTTGTTCAGCACGTCCTCGGCGGTCTTGGCCGTCTTGGCGAGCTGGGAGGCGGACTCCTCCGCGGTGATCGAGCGGGCCTTCTCGGAGGCCTCGGCGACGATCTTCTCGGCCGCGGCCTTGGCGTCGGCGACGACCTCCTCGGCGGACGCCTTGGTCGCCTCGGCCTCCTTGGTGGCCTCCTCGACCAGCCGGGCGACCTGCTCCTTCGCCGTACGCGTGCGCTGTTCGTTGGTCGACTCGGCGCCGGCGATCGACTTGGCCGCGTTCTCCTTGGCCTCGGCGACCAGCTTCTCGGCCTCGGCGCGCGCCTCGCGCAGCGCCGCCTCCGCCTCCGCCATGCGCTGCTCGGCGGCCCGGCTCAGCTCGGATGCCTGGCGGCGGGCGGAGTCCGACTCGGTGGCGGTGGAGGTGCGCAGCTGCTCGGCGTGCTCGGTAGCCTCCTGGGCCTGGGTGGACGCCGCGTTCAGCAGCCGCTCGGCCTCGGCGCGGGCCCGGCGCAGGATCTGGTCGGCCTCGCTGCGGGCGGCCTCCGAGTCGCTCTGGAGCCGCTGGCGGGCCTCGGTGGCGAGCCGCTCGGCCTCGGCGCGGGCGGCGGCCAGCGCCTGCTCGGCCTCCGCGCGCGACTCGTCCACGAGCCGGCGGGCCTGGGACTCGCTGCGGGCGCGCAGCTGCTCGGCCCACGCCACGTTCTCGTTGACGTGCGACTCGACCGTCTGACGGCGCTCGGAGAGCTCCTGGTCGAGCTGCTGGCGGCGGGTGACCGCCTCCTGGTGCAGCTCCGCCTGGAGCCGCGCGGCCTGCTCGGCGTGCTCCTGGAGGATCCGCTGCGTCTGCGCCCGGGCCTGGCTCAGCTCGCGCTCGGCGTCCGCGCGCAGCTGGTCGGCCTGCATCTGGGCCTGGCGGAGCATCTGCTCGGCCTGGTAGCCGAGGTCGCCGCCGCTGTCGTAGGCGGGCCGGGACATGAGGGTGCGGCGCGCCTCGTGCAGCTTGGCGCGCAGCACCTCGACCTGGTAGCCGAGGTCCTCGGCGTGCTGGATCGCCTTTTCCCGCTCGGTCTTCAGCCGCTCCATCTCGGCCTCGAACCGAGAGAGGTGGTCGACGTCAGCCGCCGGCTCTCGCTCCTGGCGTTCGTAGCCCCGCACTGCGCGGTCCCATCCGTCCCCTGGTCGCAACCTCTGGCAAACGAGCTCCGTCCAACCGCCGAACGGGGCCCCCGGGGCATGGTGTCAGATCAACGGCGGAGCACGGGCTGCCGCCCTCACCCTCGTCCCCCGAAACCTGGACCCCGGCCCTAGGACAACCGCTGATGGATCTCCGCGGTGCCCTTGGATCCCGCTCCTCGGAAGGCGGCAGGACCCGGGCCGTCCCCCTCGAAGGCGACGGCCGACCCCAACCCTACCGGCCCATATGTACGGGGGTCAGTGCTCAGGTGACTCAACTGGCGCCGAAGTGACCAGTTCTGTCAGTACGCCATGACAATCCTTGGGGTGCAGGAACGTGATCCGTGACCCCATGGAACCGACTCGCGGCTCCTCGTACAGGACGCGTACGCCCTTGTCCTTGATCGCGGCCGCCTCGCCGTCGACATCCGCCGTACCGAAGGCGATGTGGTGGACCCCCTCACCGTTCTTGGCCAGCCACTTCGCGACCGTGGAGTCCTCGCGGGTCGGCTCCAGGAGCTGCAGGTAGGAGGCGCCGCCGTCGTCCGTGCTGTTGATCTTGAGCATGGCCTCGCGCACGCCCTGCTCCTCGTTGACCTCGGAGTGGAACACCTCGAAGCCGTACGTGGCCCGGTAGAACTCGACGGTGGTGTCGAGGTCGAAACAGGCGATTCCGATGTGGTCGATTCGCGTCAGCATGGTGTCAGTGCAGCGCTCCTCGGACGGTTACGCAACGTGCCAGCGATCACACCGACAGCCCGATGACGGCACGGAGTGCCACTCAGTACATTCGAAGTAAACCCTCGTTCACTCCTCGGCTGTGCAAGCTGGAAGGGGATCGCACCTCATGTCTGGTTCGAACGGCAACACATCGGTGATCGTCGCGGGCGCCCGTACGCCCATGGGACGGTTGCTCGGTTCGCTGAAGTCCTTCTCCGGAGCCGACCTCGGCGGCTTCGCGATCAAGGCCGCCCTCGACCGTGCGGGGATCGGCGGCGACCAGGTGCAGTACGTGATCATGGGCCAGGTGCTCCAGGCCGGGGCGGGGCAGATCCCGGCGCGCCAGGCCGCGGTCAAGGCGGGCATCCCCATGAACGTCCCCGCGCTCACGATCAACAAGGTCTGTCTGTCGGGCCTCGACGCCATCGCGCTCGCCGACCAGCTGATCCGCGCCGGCGAGTTCGACGTGATCGTCGCCGGCGGCCAGGAGTCCATGACCAACGCGCCCCATCTGCTCCCGAAGTCCCGTGAGGGCTACAAGTACGGGGCGATCCAGATGCTCGACGCGATGGCGCACGACGGGCTCACGGACTCCTTCGAGAACATCGCCATGGGCGAGTCCACCGAGAAGCACAACACCCGCCTCGGCATCCTGCGTCCCGAGCAGGACGAGATCGCCGCGCAGTCCCACCAGCGCGCCGCCGCCGCCCAGAAGAACGGCCTTTTCGACGCCGAGATCACGCCCGTGGAGATCCCGCAGCGCAAGGGCGAGCCGGTCGTCTTCAGCCAGGACGAGGGCATCCGGGGTGAGACGACCACCGAGTCGCTGGGCAAGCTGCGCCCGGCCTTCGCCAAGGACGGCACGATCACGGCCGGGTCCGCCTCGCAGATCTCCGACGGCGCCGCCGCCGTGGTCGTCATGAGCAAGGCCAAGGCGCAGGAGCTGGGCCTCACCTGGCTCGCCGAGATCGGCGCCCACGGCAACGTCGCCGGTCCGGACAACTCGCTCCAGTCCCAGCCGTCGAACGCGATCCGGCACGCCCTGAAGAAGGACGGCCTGGAGGTGGCGGACCTGGACCTCATCGAGATCAACGAGGCCTTCGCCGCGGTCTCCGTGCAGTCAATGAAGGACCTCGGCGTGTCCCCGGAAAAGGTGAACGTCAACGGTGGTGCGATCGCTCTCGGGCACCCCATCGGCATGTCCGGCGCCCGGCTCGTCCTCCACCTCGCCCTGGAGCTGAAGCGGCGTGGCGGCGGTGTCGGCGCGGCCGCCCTGTGCGGTGGCGGTGGTCAGGGTGACGCGCTGATCGTGCGGGTACCCAAGGCCTGAGGCCCGTCGGTTCCGGGCGTACGTGGCCCTCGTCTTCTTGGATCGGAGCTGTGATGCAGGACGTCCCCACGCTGGTGGCACAGGCCAGGGAAGGGCGGCCCCGGGCCGTCGCCCGGCTGATCTCCCTGGTGGAGGGGGCGTCCCCGCAGCTGCGTGAGGTCATGGCGTCACTGGCCCCGCTCACGGGCGGGGCGTACGTCGTGGGCCTCACCGGCTCGCCCGGCGTGGGCAAGTCCACGTCCACGTCGGCGCTGGTGACCGCGTACCGCAGGGCCGGCAGGCGGGTCGGGGTGCTGGCGGTGGATCCGTCCTCGCCGTTCAGCGGTGGCGCGCTGCTCGGTGACCGGGTGCGGATGTCGGACCACGCCTCCGACCCCGGTGTGTACATCCGTTCGATGGCGACCCGGGGTCATCTGGGCGGCCTCGCCTGGGCCGCCCCGCAGGCGATCCGGGTCCTGGACGCGGCGGGCTGCGACGTGGTCCTCGTCGAGACGGTCGGGGTCGGCCAGTCCGAGGTGGAGATCGCCTCCCAGGCGGACACGTCCGTGGTGCTGCTCGCCCCCGGCATGGGCGACGGCATCCAGGCGGCCAAGGCCGGGATCCTGGAGATCGGTGACGTCTACGTCGTCAACAAGGCCGACCGGGACGGCGCGGACGCGACCGCGCGCGAGCTGAACCACATGCTGGGGCTCGGCGAGTCCCGGGGGCCCGGCGACTGGCGGCCGCCGATCGTCAAGACGGTCGCGGCGCGGGCCGAGGGGATCGACGAGGTCGTGGAGGCGCTGGAGAAGCACCGGGCGTGGATGGAGGAACGGGGGGTCCTCGCGGAGCGGCGCCGGGCGCGGGCGGCGCGGGAGGTGGAGACCATCGCGGTGACCGCGCTGCGGGAGCGGATCGGGGACCTGCACGGCGACCGTCGCCTGGAGTCTCTGGCCGAACGGATCGTGGCGGGGGAACTGGATCCCTACCGGGCCGCCGACGAGTTGGTGGCGGGCCTGACGGAGGCCTGACCTCGGATCTTTCTCGCCCCCGCCGCCCCCACCCGTCCCATCTGAAGGGGCTGCGCGCCGCCTTCGACCCCCGCTCGAAGACTCGGGGCTCCGCCCCGGACCCCGTTCGCGCGGTTCCCCGCGCCCCTATGGAAAGGCCGCAGGCCTTTCCATAGGGGCGCGGGGAACTGCGCGAGAAGCCCCATTCACCCGCGGACGCCCACGCACCCGAACCCCCGCCCCCTGTCGCGAGCTGCTAGCTTGGCCGCGTGTTCACTCACCTTGCGTAGAGACGCCCCTCCCGCAGACGACGTGTCGACGTCGCGCGGGGCATCGGTGTCCCTTTCACGCCTCCCGGTGAGGAACCTTTCGCATGTCCGCGACCTCCCCGCGGCCGTCGTACACGGCGGTGCTCCGCCTCCCGTACGCCCGCCGCACCTTCGCCGCCGCACTCGTCGGCCGCCTCTCCTACGGCATGGTGCCGGTCGCCGTGCTGCTCGCCGTGACCCGGGCGACGGGCTCGTACGCCGTCGCCGGCACGGTCATGGCCCTGTTCGGTGCCACCAGTGTCCTCCTGTCGCCCGCGAGGGCGGCGCTCGTCGACCGGTACGGCCCGCGCCGGGCACTGCCGCCGATGGCCTCGCTGTACGCCGTGCTGCTCGGGCTGCTCGCGGTGGCGAGCCGGCTGCCGGACGCCTCGGCCCCGGTGCTGGGCGCGATCGCGGTCGCGGCGGGCGCCTGCACGCCGCCGCTAGGACCGACGATGCGCACGGTGTGGAGCGAACTCGCCGCCGACCGGGGGCTGTTGCCGCGCGCGTACAGCCTCGACGGGGTCGCGGAGGAACTGCTGTTCGTGTCGGGGCCGTTGGTGGTGGGCGCGGTGGTGCAGATCGCGCCTCCGGCCGCCGCCGTGGCCCTGGGCGCCGTGCTGGTGGCGGCGGGGACCTTCGCGTTCGCCGCCTCCCCGGCCGTCGCGCGCCTCCCGGGGCGGAGCGCGGTCCCGAAGGAGCCCGCGGGCCGACGGGGTTCGTGGGTCGTCTCCGGGATCGTGCCGCCCGTCGTCGCGGCCGGCGGCGTCGGACTGTCGCTCGGCGCGCTCGACCTGCTGGTGCTGGCCTTCGCCGAACAACGGGGCCACGGGGACGACGTGGTGGCCTGGATCTTCGCCGCGCTGTCCGCCGGCAGCGCCGTCGGCGGGCTGCTGTACGGCGCGGTCGGGTGGCGCTCCGGCGCGCGCGTACGGCTGTCGCTGCCGGCGGCCGGGCTGGGCCTCGCCCTCGCGGGTGCCGGGCTCGCCCCGAACCTGGCGGTCCTCACCGGCGCGGTCGTCTGTGCCGGGCTCTTCGTCGCCCCGGCCCTCACCACCGCGTACCTCGTCGCGGACGCCTCCGCCCCGCCCGGCGCCCGCACCCGGTCCGGGGCCTGGGTCAACACGGCCGTCAACGCGGGCGTCTCGGCGGGGGCGGCCGGCTCCGGGCTGCTGGTGGACCGGGTCTCGCCCGCCCTCGGCTTCGCCCTCGCGGGCGGCGCGGCCCTGCTCGCGGCGGCGGCCGTGGGCGTGGGGAGCCGGGGAGGCCGTGGAGCCTTGCCGGAGGCGGAGGCGGAAGCGGAGGGGCGCAGGACCGAGCGGGTCGGGAGCGCGGAGGCGGGGGTGACGGAATCGCCGTGAGATGAGCCGACCGCGCGAACGGCGGTAGGGGCACCCGGTGTCGGGTGCCCCTACCTGGGGTGAGGAAGGCCGCTCACCTCTGGGGGGCGAGGTGGCGAACTTCCCGGTGTGGAAGGAGGCACCGGGCTCCCGGAGTGTGGGGGAGAGCGCCGGTCCTCCTGGAGGGCGACGCCCGGCCGAGGGGGGTCGGCGGGGTCGGTCCTCCCGGTGGTTCGACGGGACCGCGTGGGTCAGTCCTCCGTGCGGTCGGCGGTCAGCTTGCCGGAGTCGAGGTTCACCCTCCAGTCGCTGCCGGTGCCGTCGGCGGCGGTGGTGTCGACCTCCCAGGCCTGGTCCGTGCTCTCCTCGTCGAGGTCCACGGAGGTCACGGTGCCCTTGTCCGCGGCGGCCTCGGCGGCCTCGGCGGCGGTCACGGAGCTGCCCTTCAGGGCGGCCCGGATCTGCGCGGTCTCGGCGGCGTCGTCACCGTCGTCGTCGCGGTCGGCGTGCGTGCCGAGGACCTTGCCGGTGCTCGGGTCGATCTGGACGCTGAACCACTTGTCACCGGCGGTCAGGACGTCGACGTCCCACACCAGGTTCGTGCCCTCGTCGTCGAGGTCGGCGGAGACGGCCGTACCGGCCTTGGACTTCAGCGCGGTGGCGATCGCGTCGGCGGCCGTGACCTGACCGGCCTTTGCCTCGGCCGCGTTCTCGGCCTTGTCGTCGGCGTCCTGGTCCGTGTCACGGGCGGCCCGGTCCTCGGCCTTGTCGTCCGCCCTGTCCTGGGCGGTGTCGTCGGAGTCGTCGTTCACGTCGTTGGCGTCGTCGCGGTCGTTGTCGTCGTTCGACACCGACACGGTCTTCTTCGCCGGCGCCTCGTCGTCACCCGAGACCGCGATGGCGGTCGCGGTGCCGCCGCCGATCAGGGCGACGGCCGTGACGGTGGCGATGACGATGTTGCGCTTCATGGGGTTCCTCCAGGATGCGACTGGCTGCGACCAGTTACGGATGATGTCGCGGTCGCAGCGGGGCTTTTCCGGGCTTGTCCGCCTCGTCTGCTTTCGACGTGGACCAATCTGGCCGACCGACGCTGAAGCGGACCTGAAGCCCCCTGAAGACCGCTTCAGGTTCGGTTTGCCAAGCTGAACGCATGCGCCTGTTGATCGTGGAAGATGAGAAGCGGCTCGCGGTGTCGCTGGCCAAGGGCCTGACGGCAGAGGGGTACGCCGTGGACGTCGTCCACGACGGGATCGACGGACTGCACCGGGCGAGCGAGGGGTCGTACGACCTCGTGATCCTCGACATCATGCTGCCCGGCATGAACGGCTACCGCGTCTGCGCCGCCCTGCGCGCCGCCGGCCACGACGTGCCGATCCTGATGCTCACGGCCAAGGACGGCGAGTACGACGAGGCCGAGGGCCTCGACACGGGCGCCGACGACTATCTGACCAAGCCGTTCTCGTACGTCGTCCTGGTCGCCCGGGTGAAGGCGCTGCTGCGGCGGCGCGGCCCCTCGGGCGGTGCCTCGCCCGTGCACGAGGTCGGCGATCTGAAGGTCGACACCGCCGCCCGGCGCGTGTTCCTCGCCGACGACGAGATCACCCTCACCACCAAGGAGTTCTCCGTCCTGGAGCAACTCGTCCTGAGAGCCGGTGAGGTCGTCTCCAAGGCCGACATCCTGGAGCACGTCTGGGACTTCGCCTACGACGGCGACCCGAACATCGTCGAGGTCTACATCAGCGCGCTGCGCCGCAAGCTCGGTTCCCCGCTCATCAAGACCGTGCGCGGGGCCGGATACAGACTGGAGGGCCGCTCGTGAAACGCCGTCTCGGCTCGGTACGGGCCCGTGCGACCCTCGCCGCGACCGTCGTCGTCGCGGTTGCCCTGGTCGCCGCCGGCGCCGCCGTCCTGCTCTCGCTGCGGTTCACCCTCACCGACAAGGCGGACGCGGAGGCCGACTCCGTGGCCCGCAACGCGGCCTCCGCGCTGGCGAACGGGTTCGCCTACGCCGAGTTGCGGCTGCCGGACGGCGACGAGAACCCGGTCGAGGTCCTGGACCGGGACGAGAAGCCCGTCGCCGTCGGCGAGGACGTCGAGAGCATGGACGTGACCGCCATCGACTCGGACCGCCTGAACTCCGAGACCAACGACGACGCCGACGACCGGGCGGAGGGCGACCGGGACGCCGAGGACGAGGGCAGCCTCAAGGCGGGTCAGGTCGCCGACGAGACCTGGTACGGCGAGGGCACCGCGACCGTCGAAGGGGCCACGGCGGACTACCGGTTCGCCGGGGTCGACGTGGTCACGCCGGCGGGGGTGCCGCTGACCGTCTACGCGGGTGCCCCGCTCTCCATCGAGGAGGAGGCCGTCGGCACCGCGCTCACCACGATGCTCATCGGGCTGCCGCTGCTGCTGCTGACCGTGAGCGGGGTGACGTACGTCGTCACCGGGCGGGCGCTGCGGCCCGTCGAGGGCATCCGTGCGGAGATGGCGGCGATCACGGCGTCCGAGGACCTCACCCGACGCGTCCCCGAGCCCGGCACGCACGACGAGGTCGCCCGGCTGGCGCGCACCACCAACGAGACGCTGGCCGCGCTGGAGGCCTCGGTGGAGCGGCAGCGCGCGTTCGTCGCGGACGCCTCGCACGAACTGCGCAGCCCCATCGCCTCGCTGCGCACGCAGCTGGAGGTGGGCGCCGCGCACCCGGAGCTGCTGGACCTGGACGGGGCGGTCGAGGACACCGTGCGGTTGCAGAGCCTCGCCGCCGACCTGCTGCTGCTCGCCCGTCTGGACGCGGGGGAGCGGCCGCCGCCGGACGCGCGGTTCGACCTGGCGCGGGTCGTACGGGAAGAGGTGGAGTCCCGTAAGGGCGTGTCGCTGGACGGCGTGGACGCGGTGGAACTGCGCGGCTCGCGCAACCAGATCTGCCGGGTCCTCGGCAACCTCCTGGACAACGCGGCCCGCCACGCCCGCAGCCGCGTCGCCGTCACCCTGCGCACCACGCCCGACCTGGCGGTCCTCCAGGTCACCGACGACGGCGCGGGTGTTCCGCCGGCCGACCGGGAG
This sequence comes from Streptomyces sp. NPDC034049, assembly GCF_055575575.1. NCBI lineage: Bacteria > Bacillati > Actinomycetota > Actinomycetes > Kitasatosporales > Streptomycetaceae > Streptomyces > Streptomyces sp. NPDC034049. The sequence continues at coordinate 46,339 of NZ_JBVISJ010000002.1, read as the reverse complement.
CGCATCTTCGAACGCTTCGTCCGCCTGGACGAGTCCCGGGCGAGGGACGACGGCGGCGCGGGCCTGGGGCTCGCGATCGCCAGGGACATCGCCACCCGCCACGGAGGCACCCTGACGATCGACGACGCCCCCGGCGGAGGCGCACTGTTCGAGCTACGGCTCCCGCGGTAGGCCCAGGGGCGCGGGGAACTGCGCGACCGGCCACGACGGACCCGCGGCCGACACTCGACCCGCAGTCCCCCCGGCGCTCAACCGGCCCCCGAGCGGAGCGCTACGGCTTACCCCGATGGCTCCGGAGGTGCTCCGCGATCGGCACCAGCGACTTGTGCAGCTCCTCCATCGCCTCCTCCGACAGCAGATCGATGAAGTGCCGCCGCACGGAGGCGACATGGTGCGGAGCCACCCGCTGCATCGTCGCCATGCCGTGCTCCGTGAGCACGGCGAACAGCCCGCGCCGGTCGGACTCGCAGTTCTCCCGGCGCACCAGGTCGGCGTTCTCCATCCGGGTGATCTGGTGCGAGAGGCGGCTCTTGGACTGGAGCGTGGCGGCGGCGAGGTCGCTCATCCGCATCCGCCGCCCCTCGGACTCGGACAGGTTCACCAGGATCTCGTAGTCGTTCATTGTCAGGCCGAACGGCTGCAGATCCCTTTCGAGCTGATGCGTCAGCAGCCTGTTGACGTCCAGATGGGTGCGCCAGGCGCACTGCTCCGCATCGGTCAGCCAGCGCGTGGCCGTTTCGGTCTCCATGAATGAAGTCTACCTAAAATGTTGAAATGCGAACTAGTGAGGGTCGGGTGTGTCTCTCGTGCGGACAGGTCGGGTCTTACGGGTTGGAGCATGACAACGCGCACACGTTCGATGTCACACTCCGCAGACTACCGCTCACAGCCCGAAGCGACGCTGGAGGTCCCCCAGCTGTCCGGGAAGGCGCGGTGCCCCCGCCGGCTGTCCGTGATGCCCGGGTACCCCACCGCCGCCGGGCACGCCCGGCTCGTGCGGGACCACGCCCGTGGCCTGCTCGGCCATGAGCGTCTCGGACGACTGGAGCAGCACCGTGCCCGCCCCGACGAACTCGAACTGGTGCTCCTCGCCGGACGCCCCGCCGATCCCCGTCATCGCACGTAGACCGCCCATGACCCCGGACATGTAGGTGTGGTCGTAGTGGTGGCACGGCGAGGGGCAGTCGGCCCACCCGACCAGGGCCTGCGGATCCACCCGGATGGGGGGTTCCATGAACACCACCGGGCCGTTGGAGGCGGCCACGAACTTGCCCGTGCCGATGAGGGTCAGGAAGCCCGGGACGATCGACTGCTTCAGCGCGAGACTTGGCTGAAAAGCGAGGAGGTTGCCCGAGCGAATGGTGAGATTGCCGTCCTCCAAGTCATACGAATTGACGTCGAAGGCCCGGTCGGCGAGGAGCATCTTGCCCGACCCCTCCGCCACGACCCAGTCGCTCGCGTGCAGAGGCGAATGGAACGACGTACGGACGAGACCGCCGAGACGGCCGTGTCCGATGCCGTTGAACTCCATCTGGCCGTAGTAGGCGATCATCTTGCCCTTCTGCAGGAACCACTGGCTCCCCTTGAGCTCCACGCAGAAGGTGTAGTTGTTGACGTTGTCGTCGGACGGCAGCGTCATCGGGTCGTGGACGGTCGGACCGGCGACCGGGGCCCCGTACATGCTCACAGCTTCTCCTCCGAGGCCTGGACGTACACCGCACCACTGCCGCTCAGCTCCAGCTGGAACGCCTCGCCGGAGCCCCGGCCCACCATGTCGCGCCAGCCGAGCGCGGTGGAGAGCTTGTTGCGTACGTCGCCGTGGTGCGCCACGTACGCCTGCGGGTCGACATGGACCGGGCGCTGGGGGGTGATCGGGACCTCGATCACCCCGCCGTGCGCCATGACCGCGACGGCGCCGTGCCCCTTCAGGGTCGTGGTGAACAGGCCCTGGCCCGTCACCTGGCCCCGGACCATGCCCATGACGCCGCCCTGCGAGCCCATGAACATCGTGCCCTGCTGGAGGGTGCCGTCGAAGGCCAGCAGCCGGTCGGCCTCGACGTAGAGGGTCTCGCCCGTCAGGTTGATCACCTGGATGTGGTGGCCGCCGTGACCGAACAGCACCGTGCCGCTGCCCTCGACGGTCATCAGCGGCGTCGCCTCGCCCGCCACCCGGCGGCCGATCATCGACGCGATACCGCCCTGCCCGCCCTGGATGTTGGGGGTGAAGGACACCTCGCCCTTGTAGGCGAGCATCGCGCCGCGCTGGCTGAACAGCCGCTGGCCCGGCAGCACGGTCGCCTCGATCATCTTCGAGTTGATCTCACGGAAGGCCATGTCAGACGTCCCCCGCCACCGTGTTGCGCTCGCTGGGCTGGACGTAGACGAGTCCGTCGCCCTCGAAGCGGATCTGGAAGGCCTCGCCGCCGCCCTCGCCCATGAACGTGCGGAACGTCACACCGGACTGGAAGGACTGCTGGAGGTTGCCCTGGTGGGCGATGTACGCCCCGGGATCCACCGTCAGCGGGTACTGATGGCTCACCCGGAGCACCACCGCCGGGCCGTCGGACATGATCGCCGCCTGGCCGTGGCCCTCGACGGTCGTGGTGAACAGGCCGTTGCCCTGCGAGGCGCCGCGCAGCCCCGTGAAGCTCGTGCCCGTACGCAGCCCGGAGTCCGTCGCGAGCAGATTGCTCGACTCCACGTACAGCTTGTCCCCCTGAAGATTCACGAGGTTGATCTCGGACGCCCGGTCCGCGAACCAGCAGGTCCCTTGCCCGGTCACCTCCATCAACGTCATCTGCTCACCTGTGAGTCGCCGCGTCACCATCCCGCGCAGGCCCTCACCGCCGCCGCTCAGTTTCTTGAACGACATCTGACCGTCGTAGGCGACCATCGAGCCGTTCTTCGCCTTCACGGCGTCCCCGGTCATGTCGACGGCCAGCACTTTGCTGCCTTGAAGTCGGAACATTGCCACGGGGTGACGTTAACCGGCCGATGGCCGGACAGGACAGGGCCCAGGGGTGGATCTCGACCCCGAAGGGACCCTAGGGACGCCGGGCGATCGGCGGATGCCAGAATGGGCCGAGCTTGTGCTTCCGTTCACAAACCGACCCCACCGAAGGTGACCCGTGGACACAAAGACCGTCTCCGCCCTCCGCCGCCTGCGCCTCGTCTCCGCCCCCGAGGCCGTCTCCTTCCTGCTCCTGCTCGTCTGCTCGGTGCTGAAGCGGACCACGGAGTTCAACGCGGTGCCCGTGATGGGCTGGGTCCACGCCGGCCTCTTCGTCCTGTACCTGATCTTCTGGGCCGACGCCTGGAACCGTACGAAGTGGTCGCTGAAGACCGCCGCGCTCTACTTCGTCCTCTCCGTCCTGCCCACCGGCGGCTTCTTCGCCGACCGCAGGCTGCGCCGCGAGACCGAGGACGCCGTGATCGCCACCCGCGCCCGCAAGGAAGGGATCGTGAACGCGTGATCGTCGCCTTCTCCGTGACCCCCCTCGGTGTCGGCGAGGACGTGGGGGACTACGTCGCCGACGCCGTCCGGGTCGTCCGCGCATCGGGTCTGCCGAACCGCACCGACGCCATGTTCACCTCGATCGAAGGTGACTGGGACGAGGTCATGGACGTCGTACGCCGCGCCGTCGCCGCCGTCGAGAAGCGCGCGCCCCGCGTCTCCCTCGTCCTCAAGGCCGACATCCGCCCCGGCGTCACGGACGGCCTCACGTCCAAGGTGGAGACGGTGGAGCGCCACCTGTCCGAGCCGTCGTAGCCCGCCGCGGGCGCTGCCGCGGCCGCCGGAACCCCGGTCCCCGAGGACCGGGGTTTTCCATGCCCTGCTGTTTGAGCGATCGCTCAAATCGGAGTACGGTCGTCCCCGACAGGTTGAGCAGTCGCTCAAAAAAGTCGTCGGCCTGGGGGAACGCGGATGGGGCTCTACATCGAGGCACGAGTACGGGCGGACCTGGAGGAGGTGTGGGCCCGCACCCAGGAGCCCGCCCTCCACCAGCGGTGGGACCTCCGGTTCACGGAGATCGGCCACCTCCCGCGGGCGGAGGGCGAGCCGCAGCGCTTCCGGTACGCCACCCGCGTGCTCCCCGGCCTGACGGTCGCCGGGACCGGCGTCTCGGCCGGGGAGAGGGAGCGGCCGGACGGCACCCGCACCTCAGCGCTGCGGTTCGCCTCGCCGCACCTGCTCTCCCTGATCGCCGAGGGCAGCGGCTACTGGCGCTACGTCCCGGACGGCGACGGCGTGCGCTTCCTCACCGGCTACGACTACCGCCCCCGCTGGGGCCGGCCGGGCGCCCTCGTCGACCGGATGCTGTTCCGCCCGCTCATGGGCTGGGCCACCGCCTGGTCCTTCGACCGACTCCGCCTGTGGCTGGAGCGGGACATCACCCCCGAGCGGGCCTTGCGGCACTGGCTCGCCGAGGCGGCCGTCCGCGTGCTGGCGGTCCTGGCCGCCTGCGCCGGCCTCGCGTACGGGGCGCTGGGGAACCCGGCGGGCGCCCTGGCGCCGCTCGCGCTGTTCGCGACCCCGGTCCTGGCCGTGTCGGCGGTCCTGGCCGCCCTGTTGGCGCCGCCCCTGCCCGGTACCCCGTCCGCCCGCCGCTGTGTGCGGACCGCACCCGCACGTGCGCGTGCGCCCCGACTGCTCGCGACCCTGAAGGGATGACCGGCGTGGACGCCACGACTCCGGGGACCACCCCGTCTCCCTCCGCCCCGCCGGCCTCCCCCGCTTCTCCGGTCTCCCCGGCCTCTCCGGCCTCGATCTTCCGTACGGTCATGGGCGCCGACTTCGAGCGGCTGCACCCCGAGCTGCGTCGCCGCTTCTCGGTCGGACTGGCGAGCGGACAGGCGTGCACGGGCCGGGGGGTGATGGACCGCGTCTGGCACGGGCGGGGCCTGGTGAAACCCTTCCTCGCGCTCGGAGGCACCCGGAACATCCTCGTCCCGCGCGAGGGGCGGCACGTTCCCTTCACCATCGAGAACGTGCCGTACACCGACGGTTTCGGCCGTGAGACGGTGACCTTCGTGCGTACCTTCGACCTGCCCGGCCGGTCCCGCCGGTTCGACGCCCAGATGGTGCTGAGCCCCAAGGGCGACCGCGTCCTCGACTACCTCGGCACCCACCAGCACCTCGCCAGCGACCTGTACTTCCGCGCGGAGCCCGACGGGTCGCTGCTGATCCGCTCCGGCGAGCACCGCTTCCGCGAGGGGCCCCTCGACGTCCGGGTCCCCGGGCTCATCGGCGCGGACGCCGAGGTGCGGGAGCGGTTCGACGAGCGGACGGGACGCTTCCGGATCCAGGTACGGGTGGTGAACCGGCACTTCGGGCCGCTCTTCGGCTACGAGGGCTCCTTCACCGCGACCTACCAGGACGTCCGGGTGTGCGGGGTCCGGGCCGGGCTGCGGCCGGTCCGTGAGGAGGCGCGGGCGTGAGCGGGGCGACCCGGACGAAGCTGCTGGAGGGCGCGCTGCGGACGCTCGTCGAGCAGGGGATCGCCAAGACGTCCGCCCGTACGATCGCCGCGACCGCCGGGGTGAACCAGGCGCTCGTCTTCTACCACTTCGGGTCGGTCGACGAACTCCTGGCGGCGGCCTGCCGGTACGGGGCGGAGCAGCGGGTCGCCCGCCACCGGGAGCGGATGGCGGCGATCGGCTCGCTCTCCGAACTGCTGGCCTTCGGGCGGGAGATGCACGTGGAGGAGCGGGCGGCGGGGCATGTGGCCGTGCTGGGGCAACTCCTCGCGGGGGCGCAGACCCACCCTCGGCTCGCACCGGCGACGGCCGCCGGGCTGGACCTGTGGATCGCGGAGGTCGAGGGGGTGCTGCGCAGGGTCCTCGCCGCCTCGCCGCTCGGGGAGTTCGCCGACGCGGGTGGGCTGGCGCGGGCCGTGGCGGCGTCGTTCGTGGGGCTGGAGCTGTACGAGGGGGTCGATCCGGAGGGGGCGGGGGAGGCGCTCGGGGCGCTGGAGCAGCTCGCGGGGCTTGTTGCCGCGCTCGATGGGCTCGGGCCGGTGGCGCAGCGGGCGGTGCGGCATCAGTTGCGGAGGGCCGCGGGGCGTTGAGGTGTGGGGTGCGGGGGCTGCCGGCCGTTGACGCGGGATTTTCTCGCCCCCGCCGCCCCTACCCGTCCCATCCTCCAGGGGCTGCGCGCCGCCTTCGACCCCCGTCAACGATTCGGGGCTCCGCCCCGGACCCCGTTCGCGCAGTTCCCCGCGCCCCTGGGGGCGGGCCCCGTTCGTGCAGTTCCCCGCGCCCCTGTGGGGCGACCGAAAGGCGAGACGGGGCTGACCGGCATGTGACCGGCCGGTAAGGTCGGTGCCGTGCCGAAGCCGCTCAGCCTCTCCTTCGACCCCATCTCGCGCGCCGACGAGCACTGGAAGCAGCGCTGGGGAAACGTCCCGTCCATGGCCGCGATCACGTCGATCATGCGTGCCCAGCAGATCCTGCTGGCGGAGGTCGACGCGGTGGTCAAACCGTACGGGCTGACGTTCGCGCGCTATGAGGCCCTCGTGCTGCTGACCTTCTCGCAGAAGGGCGAGCTGCCGATGTCCAAGATCGGTGAGCGGCTCATGGTGCACCCCACGTCCGTGACGAACACCGTCGACCGCCTGGTGAAGTCCGGTCTGGTCGACAAGCGCCCCAACCCCAACGACGGCCGCGGCACCCTCGCCTCCATCACCGACAAGGGCCGCGAGGTCTGCGACGCGGCCACCCGCGAGCTCATGGCCATGGACTTCGGCCTCGGCGCCTACGACGCCGAGGAGTGCGCGGAGATCTTCGCGATGCTCAGGCCGCTGCGGGTGGCGGCGGGGGACTTCGAGGAGGACTGACCGGAGGCGGTCAGGAGGCGGTCAGGCGGCGGCCGGGTTCGGGGCCGCCTCCTTGATGATCAGCGGCTCGACCTCGCGGCTGACCTTGCGCTCCACGAAGAAGGCGGCCGTCGGCACGGTCCCGGCGAGCAGCACCCAGGCGAGGCGGCCCAGCGGCATCTTGGCCTTGCTGCCGAGGTCGAAGGCGAAGACCAGGTAGAGCACGTACAGCCAGCCGTGGGCGAAGCCGACCACCGTGACGAAGCCGTCGAAGCCGTCCATGCCCAGCAGGCGCTTCCCGATCACGCCCACTGTCAGCAGGATCAGCAGGACGGCGGTGACGTAGGCCATCACCCGGTAGCGGGTCAAGACGCTCTTCTTCATGGCACCGAGCGTAACGGGTGCTGTTTCGCACCCCGCGCGCGCGTCCTGAGCTGCGTTGCTGTCGTTTAGTAGGACGTCCTAGTAAATTGGTTCCATGGACGCTGACGCCATCGAAGAGGGCCGCCGCCGCTGGCAGGACCGTTACGACTCCGCGCGGAAGCGGGAGGCCGACTTCACGACGCTCTCCGGGGACCCCGTGGAGCCCGTGTACGGGCCCCGGCCGGGCGATGTGTACGAGGGGTTCGAGCGGATCGGCTGGCCGGGGGAGTTCCCCTTCACGCGCGGGCTGTATCCGACCGGCTATCGGGGGCGGACCTGGACGATCCGCCAGTTCGCGGGGTTCGGGAACGCGGAGCAGACGAACGAGCGCTACAAGATGATCCTCGCCAACGGAGGCGGAGGGCTGTCCGTCGCGTTCGACATGCCGACCCTGATGGGCCGGGACTCGGACGATCCGCGCTCGCTCGGCGAGGTGGGCCACTGCGGCGTCGCCATCGACTCCGCCGCCGACATGGAGGTGCTGTTCGAGGGCATCCCGCTGGGCGACGTCACCACCTCCATGACGATCAGCGGGCCCGCCGTCCCCGTCTTCTGCATGTACCTCGTCGCCGCCGAGCGGCAGGGCGTCGACCCGGGCGTGCTCAACGGCACCCTCCAGACCGACATCTTCAAGGAGTACATCGCGCAGAAGGAGTGGCTCTTCCAGCCCGAGCCGCATCTGCGCCTCATCGGCGACCTCATGGAGCACTGCGCGGCGAAGATCCCCGCGTACAAGCCGCTCTCCGTCTCCGGCTACCACATCCGCGAGGCCGGGGCCACGGCCGCGCAGGAACTGGCGTACACCCTCGCGGACGGCTTCGGATACGTGGAACTGGGGCTCAGCCGGGGGCTGGACGTCGACGTGTTCGCGCCCGGGCTGTCCTTCTTCTTCGACGCGCACGTCGACTTCTTCGAGGAGATCGCCAAGTTCCGCGCGGCGCGCCGGATCTGGGCGCGGTGGATGCGGGACGTGTACGGGGCGCGCACGGAGAAGGCCCAGTGGCTGCGCTTCCACACGCAGACGGCCGGGGTCTCGCTGACCGCGCAGCAGCCGTACAACAACGTGGTGCGTACGGCGGTGGAGGCGCTGTCGGCGGTGCTCGGCGGGACCAACTCGCTGCACACCAACGCGCTGGACGAGACGCTGGCGCTGCCGTCCGAGCAGGCCGCGGAGATCGCGTTGCGGACGCAGCAGGTGCTGATGGAGGAGACCGGCGTGGCAGGCGTCGCCGATCCGCTGGGTGGTTCGTGGTACGTCGAGCAACTGACGGACCGTATCGAGGCCGACGCCGAGAAGATCTTCGACCAGATCAAGGAGCGGGGGCTGCGGGCGCGTCCGGACGGGGTGCATCCGATCGGGCCGATCACGTCCGGGATCCTGCGGGGGATCGAGGACGGGTGGTTCACCGGGGAGATCGCGGAGTCCGCCTTCCGGTACCAACAGGCGCTGGAGAAGGGGGAGAAGCGGGTCGTCGGCGTCAATGTCCACCATGGGTCCGTGACCGGGGACCTGGAGATCCTGCGGGTCAGCCACGAGGTGGAGCGGGAGCAGGTGCGGGTGCTCGCGGGGCGGAAGGCCGCGCGGGACGACGGGGCGGTGCGGTCCGCGCTCGACGCGATGCTCGCGGCGGCGCGCAGCGGGGCCAACATGATCGGGCCGATGCTCGACGCGGTGCGGGCCGAGGCGACGCTGGGGGAGATCTGCGGGGTGCTGCGGGAGGAGTGGGGGGTGTACACGGAGCCGGCGGGGTTCTAGGGCGCGGTCGCTCTGGCGGGGCGGGTTGGGGCCGTTGTCGAGTGCGGGGGCGTGGGGGCTTCTCGCGCAGTTCCCCTCGCGCCCCCTACGGGGTGCTTCCGCTCAGGCCGTGCAGCAGGAGGGTCGTGAAGCCCCTGGCCCAGTCCTCGTCCGCCGGTTCCGCGCTGACCAGGGTGCGGTGGACGACCGCGCCCGCGACCACGTCGAAGATGAGGTCGACGGTGCGGGAGGCGGTGGTGGGGTCGGATTCCGGGGGGAGTTCGCCGCGGGTCTGGGCACGGGTGCGGCCCTCCAGGACGAGGCGTTTCTGGCGGTCGACGATGGAGGCGCGGATGCGTTCGCGCAGGGCGTCGTCGTGGGTCGACTCGGCGACGACGGCCATGAGGCCGCTCTTGGCCTCCGGGCGGGCCAGGATCGCCGCGAACTGGAGCACGACGCCCTCGATGTCGGCGGCCAGGCTGCCCCGGTCGGGCAGGCGCAGTTCGTCGAAGAGTTCCGCCACCGCGTCCACGACGAGTTCGTTCTTGCCGGCCCAGCGGCGGTAGAGGGTCGTCTTCGCGACACCGGCCCGGGTCGCCACGTCGCCCAGGGTCAGCTTCGACCAGCCCAGGTCGACCAGCGCCGCACGGGTCGCGGCCAGGATCGCGGCGTCCGCGGCGGCACTGCGCGGACGGCCGCCCGTGGCACGTGAGGCGGGGGTGCGGCTCTGCATCCGCCGACCATATCCGGCCGTTGTCGAAATCCTCCCCGTCGTCGTGAGGCAGATCACTGCGGAGTGGGTAGTGAGGGGTGCAGGAGGGTCGGCGGGGCGGTTACGCTACGAGTCGTAGCGAAAGCCGGGTGGGCGCTCGGCTCCAGGACGCTTTTCACCTGCGTGCTCGGAAGGGGGAGGATGTACTCATGCAGCCACGGAACATGTCCATGAGCGGAGTCGTCGACCTCGCCGCGGTGAAGGCGGCCCAGGAGGCCAAGGCGAAGGCGGAGCAGGCGCGCGCCGAAGCGGCCCGGCAGGGCGGGGGAGGGGCGGTCTCCCCGGCCGACCTGGTCATCGACGTCGATGAGGCCGGGTTCGAGAGCGAGGTCCTTCAGCGGTCCACCGAAGTCCCCGTCGTCATCGACTTCTGGGCCGAGTGGTGCCAGCCCTGCAAGCAGCTCAGCCCGGTGCTGGAGCGCCTCGCCGTCGAGTACAACGGCAAGTTCGTCCTCGCGAAGATCGATGTCGACGCCAACCAGATGTTGATGCAGCAGTTCGGGATCCAGGGGATCCCGGCCGTGTTCGCCGTCGTCGCCGGTCAGGCCCTCCCCCTCTTCCAGGGCGCCGCCCCCGAGCAGCAGATCCGCGCGACCCTCGACCAGCTCGTGCAGGTCGCCGAGGAGCGCTTCGGGCTCACCGGCCTGGTGGTGGACCCGGACGCCGAGTCCGGCGCCCCCGTCGAGGCGGCCCCGCAGATCCCGGCCGGCCCGTACGACCACCTGCTCGAAGCCGCCGTACGAGCCCTGGACGCGGGCGACTTCGGTGGCGCGGTGCAGGCGTACAAGAACGTGCTGAGCGACGACCCGGGTAACACGGAGGCCAAACTGGGCCTCGCCCAGGCCGAGTTGCTCCAGCGTGTGCAGGGCGTCGACCCGCAGGACGTGCGCAAGGCGGCCGCCGAGAACCCGGGCGACGCGCAGGCGCAGATCGCGGCGGCGGACCTCGACCTCGTCGGCGGACATGTGGAGGACGCGTTCGGACGACTCATCGACACAGTGCGGCGCACGGCCGGTGACGACCGGGACGCCGTACGGCTGCGGCTGCTGGAGCTCTTCGAGGTGGTCGGCGGTGACGATCCGCGGGTGGCCGCGGCGCGTCGCTCGCTGGCGCGGGCCCTGTTCTGACCTGTCCGTGGGCCTGTTCCCCGGCCGTGTGCCGACGGTGACGGGCCGAGGCGCGGGGGCTCTCGACCGTCCGGTCCCGGAGTACCGGGGCGCGTGATGCGTGAGTGAGAGATTTGGCGACACAGCGACACAGCGGCCGCGTTTTACCAAATCTTGGTAATCGCGGCCGCTGTTACTGGCAGTAAGAGAATCCCGTCGATCTGTCGGACTCTGTCCGACTGTCCACCCATGTGTCGCCTCACTGGGCGCCACCCAGGGTCGCTGGCCGATGCCGATGGGTCGTTGTTCGGTTATCCGTCCGTTACTAGCCAGTAACGACCCCCCTTGCGGGGGCGGCGAGAATGCACCACGATCGGCGACGCTCGGTCCTGTCCCGTACCCCGCCAGCCAGTCGGGTCAACGGGTTTTCTGGGTCCCCACCGAGTAGAGCGGGCGACAGTGGCGCCGGCTCTTGGGCAGGGGGGTCTCCGCTCAACCGCGGAGCCTGTCCAGCAGGTTGTGCGTGATGCGTGTCAGGCGCGACCAGTGGTTGTCGCTCGGGGGTGATCGCCGGTGATTCGGGCGCTTTTCGCGCCACCGAGCGCAGGCGCTCTCCTTCCCGAGGACGTAGCACTTCTCCCATCCCTGTCCGGCCGAGCCGCCGCCAAGGGGCGAGCCGGTGTCAGGAGATGTACGTCCGAGAAGGAGGAAATATGGAGTCCCAGGTGCGTGGCGGGACCAGATGGAAGCGGTTCGCTGTGGTCATGGTGCCCAGCGTCGCCGCCACGGCAGCGATAGGTGTCGCCCTCGCGCAGGGTGCTCTCGCCGCGTCGTTCAGTGTGTCGGGCCAGTCGTTCAAGGTGACGGCGGGCCAGCTCGACGGCACGGGCTTCTCGCAGTACGGAGCGCTCGACGAGGGTTACACCCTCAAGGGCGAGAAGACGGTTCACCCCGTCGCCGTCTCGGGGTTCAAGTCCGCGACCATCACCAACATGTGTCAGTCGGTCGTCACCCCCGGTGTCCCGATCCTCGGTAGCGTCAGCCTCAAGCTGACCGCCGGCACCGGTGGCAAGAAGGTCGAGGCCGAGAACCTCTACATCGACGTCGAGGAGCTCTCCGGAGACGCCACCTTCCGTGGCATCGACATCGGTGTGGCGGCCAAGGACGCCAACAAGGGTCCGGGCATGAAGGGCGGCTCGGAGCAGGCCAACCCCTACGGGTTCGCCCAGCAGGCCGACTCGGCCTCGCTGAGCGACGTGAAGCAGACGGCGTGGGCGACCACTGCAGGAACCTTCAAGCTGAGCAACTTGAAGATGTCGCTCCACAAGGGCGTCGTGGAGTGCTACTAGGCACTCCCTGGGCGGGTGAGGGGGCGTCCGCTTCTTCGCCCGCCCGTCCCTCCCGTCGTGCGCTCCACCGCGCACGCGACCTCCGTACCTGAATTCCGTACGCCCGCTTCGTACGTGTCGTACGTGAATTTCTCACAGCAACACTGTTCCAGGGAGCTGTTGTCCATGAGCGCCGAGTCAACGGGGCAGAACGAAGACTATCTCCGCGCCTTTCGGCGGCGCTTTAGTGACTGGAGGGGCTCTCGTCCCTTCTGGGCGGGGCTGTTGGTCCTGCTCGGCGGTTTCCCGATCATGTATCTGCCGTACGCGAACCTGCAGATCGGTCACCTGACGCTCGCCATGTCGACGACGGGCGGCGCGGGATCCCTCATCATCGGCGTGCTGCTGGTGGTGCTCGGGGTCAGCCTCTGGTTCCAGCGGCACGTACGCACCTTCGCCGGTACGGCGGCGATCCTCCTGGCGCTCGTGTCCATCCCGGTCTCCAACCTCGGTGGCTTCGGTGTCGGCTTCCTGCTCTCCCTGATCGGCGGTGCGCTGGCCATCGCCTGGGCCCCCGGTCACGAGGAGGAGGCGGTGCCGTCCACCTACAGGACCCCTTCGCGGACGCCGGTTCCGCAGGACACGGCTCCCGAGAACACGGCACAGCAAGGTGCGGTCCCCCTGCACAAGGGCGACGCCCCGGAGCCCGCGGGAGCGGGCTCGGTGAGCGGGGCGGCGAACGGCGAGGGCGACGACCTCACAGGTACCACCCCCACGAACGGGACGAACGGGAGGCACAGTGCCGGCTGACGAGGTGACCCACGGGACTTCGGTGGGAGAGTCCCGTGCGAGATCCGGACCGCGGCACGCGGCGCCCAAGAAGCCCCTTCTCACCCGGCTGAACATGCCGGCGGGCAAGGCGATAGCCCTGGCGGCGATGCCGACGGCGGTCCTCATGGGCATGGGCTTCACGCCCACACTGACGCTCGCCCGTGCCGACGACCCGACGAAGCTGTCTCTGACCGCCGACGAGTACAAGGACTGCGTGGAGGCCCTGGAGGCCGCCGAGGAGGGCACCGACGCCTCCGCCTCGCCGACCCCGACCCCGTCTGCCGAGGAGAGCACCGACTCCAAGGACGAGGACACGTCCACGGACGAGGACAAGGACACGTCCGCGGGCGACGACTCCGCCGACGACAGCAACTCCTCCGGAGACTCGGCCTCCGACGACACGACCACGGACGACTCCGCGTCGTCGGATTCAGGTTCCGACGACAAGGACGGCTCGGCCTCGGACGCGTCGTCGACGACCGGCTCCGACAAGGCCGCGACCGGCACGTCCGACTCCGGCGACACCTCGTCGGCGGACACCTCGGGCACCTCAGGCACCGACAGCGGCGGCAACGTGCTGGAGGACATCGGCACCGCCATCGAGGACCTGTTCACGCCGGACGACAAGGAGACGGAGACCGCTCCCTCCACGTCGACCAGCCCGTCCCCGTCGCCCTCCCCTTCGGAGGACGCCTCCGGCTCGAAGGAGGACGACGACGCGGGCTCGGACGCCGGCAAGGACGCGAAGGACACCGCGGGCGACGCCTCCGACAAGGTCGAGGACGCCGCCAAGGACGTCACCGACACCGCCGGGGACACCGAGGACCTCGAGAAGGCGGCCGAGGACGCCACCGACGACGCCACGGACGACGCCACCGCCACGCCGAGTCCCTCGCCGAGCGAGAGCGCGGACACCGAGGGCTGCCCGGTCGCCACGGACGACGAGAGCGGCGTCGAGAAGGGCATTCCGCCGCTGCCGAACGACCCCTGGTACCTGGACGCCAGCTCGCTGCTGCTGAAGGGCGCCGACTACAAGGGCGTCGTCAAGGTGAAGACCGCCGACGGCTCGGTCAAGGAGGTGCTGAAGTACGTCATCTCCGACGGCACCGACATCGGCGACCTCCACCAGACGGTCGAGGACAAGCAGGCCGGCGTGACCTACCACGTGCAGGCCGGCAAGGGCACCACGTCCACGATCCGCGAGGGCAAGACGGTCATGTACACCGAGAGCATCTCCGGCAACCTGCTCGGTCTGATCCCGGTGACCTTCGACCCGAAGCACCCGCCGCCGCTGAACATCCCGCTGATCTACTTCACCAAGGTGCAGGTCGTCCAGGCGGGCCAGTTCGGCGGAACGCTCACCGTTCCGGGCATGCACCAGTTCACGACCGACTGAGCAGCCGGTCACCCTGCGGCCCGGGAGACCGGGCCGCCCAGGACCCTTCCGGGAGCCGCACAGACCGAGGGCGCCCCCTGTTCCCAGGGGGCGCCCTCGGTGTCTCGTACGGCGATGACGGCCGCGTCAGTCGCGGGCGCCGCCGCCCAGGTGGTGCACCCGGACCATGTTGGTGGTGCCCGGGACACCGGGGGGCGAGCCGGCGGTGATGACCGCGATGTCGCCCTCATTGAAGCGGTTGAGCTTGACCATCTCGTGGTCGACCAGGTCGACCATCTCGTCGGTGCTGTTCACGAACGGCACGACGTGCGACTCGACACCCCAGCTGAGCGCCAGCTGGTTCCGGGTGGACTCGTCGGTGGTGTACGCGATGATCGGCTGCGACGCGCGATAGCGCGAGAGCCGGCGGGCGGTGTCACCGGACTGCGTGAACGCCACCAGGGCCCGGCCGCCGAGGAAGTCGGCGATCTCGCAGGCGGCACGGGCGATCGAACCACCCTGCGTGCGCGGCTTCTTGCCCGGCACCAGCGGCTGGAGGCCCTTGGAGAGCAGCTCCTCCTCGGCCGCCGTGACGATCTTCGACATCGTCCGGACGGTCTCCAGCGGGTACGCGCCCACGCTGGACTCCGCCGACAGCATGACCGCGTCCGCGCCGTCCAGGATCGCGTTGGCCACGTCGGAGGCCTCGGCGCGGGTGGGGCGGGAGTTGGTGATCATCGACTCCATCATCTGGGTCGCCACGATCACCGGCTTGGCGTTGCGGCGGCACAGCTCGATGAGGCGCTTCTGCACCATGGGGACCTTCTCGAGCGGGTACTCGACGGCCAGGTCGCCACGGGCGACCATCACACCGTCGAACGCCATCACGACGTCCTCCATGTTCTCCACCGCCTGCGGCTTCTCCACCTTGGCGATGACGGGGACCCGGCGGCCCACCTCGTCCATCACCTTGTGGACGTCCCGCACGTCGCTCGCGTCCCGCACGAAGGACAGCGCCACCAGGTCGCAGCCCATCCGCAGCGCGAACCGCAGGTCCTCGACGTCCTTCTCGGACAGCGCGGGCACGTTGACGGCCGCGCCGGGCAGGTTGATGCCCTTGTGGTCGGAGATGACACCGCCCTCGACGACCTCGGTCCGCACGCGCGGCCCGTCGACCTCGATGACCCTCAGCTCGACGTTGCCGTCGTTGATGAGGACCTGGTCACCGGGGGAGACGTCACCGGGCAGGCCCTTGTACGTCGTACCGCAGATCTGCTTGTCGCCCGGCACGTCCTCGGCGGTGATGGTGAACTCGTCACCGCGCACCAGCTCGACGGGACCCTCGGCGAAGGTCTCCAGGCGGATCTTGGGGCCCTGGAGGTCGGCGAGGACACCGATGGCCTTGCCGGTCTCGGCGGCGGCGGCCCGGACCCGGTCGTAGCGGCCCTGGTGCTCGGCGTGACTGCCGTGGCTGAAATTGAAACGGGCCACGTTCATGCCGGCCTCGATGAGGGCGACCAGTTGCTCGTGGGAGTCGACCGCGGGGCCGAGAGTACAGACGATTTTCGAACGGCGCATGGGACGATCCTATCGGTTTGTTTCGCTCCGGAATATTCCGTCTGGCGGAATGCTGCAATTCATATGGGCGGCTATGCGCTCAGGCGTGTTACCGGCGTGTATTGCCCGATGGTGCTCAGTTGTTCTTTTCGAAGCTCAGATGTTCTTTCCGACCAGGGTGTACGTCTGTGCCGCGATCTCCAGTTCCTCGTCCGTCGGGACCACCGCCACGGCGACCCGCGCACCGGCCGGCGAGATCAGCCGCGGCTCGTCGCCCCGTACGGCGTTGAGATCGCCGTCCACGGCGAGGCCCAGCCCGTCCAGGCCCGCGAGGGCGGCCTCCCGCACCGGCGCCGCGTTCTCGCCGACACCCGCCGTGAACGCGACCGCGTCCACCCGGCCGAGCACCGCGTAGTAAGCACCGATGTACTTCTTCAACCGGTGAATGTAGATGTCGAAGGCCAGCTTCGCCCGTTCGTCGCCCTCGTCGATTCGCCGGCGGATTTCCCGCATGTCGTTGTCGCCGCACAGCCCGATCAGACCGCTCTTCTTGTTGAGGAGAGTGTCGATCTCGTCCGTGGACATTCCGCCAACGCGCATCAAATGAAAGATGACGGCCGGGTCCATGTCTCCGGACCGGGTACCCATCACGAGCCCCTCCAAGGGCGTCAGCCCCATGGAGGTGTCCACGCACCGCCCGCCGCGGACCGCCGACGCGGACGCCCCGTTGCCGAGGTGCAGCACGATGACGTTCACCTCGGACGGGTCCTTGCCCAGCAGTTCGGCCGTCGCCCGGGACACGTACGCGTGCGAGGTGCCGTGGAAGCCGTAGCGGCGGATGCGGTGCGCGTCGGCTGTCTCGACGTCGATGGCGTAGCGGGCCGCCGACTCCGGCATGGTGGTGTGGAACGCCGTGTCGAACACCGCCACCTGCGGCAGGTCCGGGCGCAGCGCCCGCGCCGTGCGGATCCCGGTGAGGTTGGCCGGGTTGTGCAGCGGTGCCACCGGGATCAGCCGCTCGATCTCGGCGAGCACGGTGTCGTCGATCACGGTCGGCCGGGTGAAGCTCTGTCCGCCGTGCACCACGCGGTGACCGATGGCCGCCAGCTCGGGGGAGTCCAGGCCGAGGCTGTCCTTGGCCAGCTCCTCCGCCACAGCCTGGAGGGCGGCTTCGTGGTCGGCGATCGGCTCGGTGCGCTCGCGGGAGGCGCCCCCGTTCGTGAGCGGGGTGTGCTTCAGCCGGGAGGTCTCCTCGCCGATGCGCTCCACCAGGCCCATGGCCAGGCGGCTGCGGTCGCGCATGTCGAGGAGCTGGTACTTCACCGACGAGGAGCCGGAGTTGAGGACGAGGACGCGGGTGGCGGTCACGGGGGTGGGCTTTCTGTCGTCGGTGGGGGTCACTGGGCCGCGGGCGTGGGCGTCTGGGCCTGGATCGCCGTGATGGCGACCGTGGTCACGATGTCCTGGACCAGCGCGCCCCGGGACAGGTCGTTGACCGGCTTGCGCAGCCCCTGGAGGACCGGCCCGACCGCGAGCGCGCCCGCCGACCGCTGCACGGCCTTGTAGGTGTTGTTGCCGGTGTTGAGGTCCGGGAAGATCAACACCGTGGCCTGGCCCGCCACTTCGGAGTCCGGCAGCTTGGTCGCCGCAACACTCGGCTCCACGGCGGCGTCGTACTGGATCGGCCCCTCGATCAGCAGGTCGGGCCGCCGGGAGCGCACGATGTCGGTGGCCTCGCGCACCTTGTCGACATCGGCGCCCGACCCGGACGTCCCCGTGGAGTACGACAGCATCGCGATCCTCGGCTCGACCCCGAACTGCCGCGCGGTGGCGGCGGACTGGATCGCGATGTCGGCGAGCTGCTCGGCGTTCGGGTCCGGGTTCACCGCGCAGTCCCCGTACACCAGCACCTTGTCCGCGAGACACATGAAGAAGACCGACGAGACGATGCCGGCGTCCGGCCGGGTCTTGATGATCTCGAAGGCGGGCCGGATGGTGGCGGCGGTGGAGTGCACCGAACCCGAGACCATCCCGTCGGCCATCCCCTCCTGGACCATCAGCGTGCCGAAGTAGTTCACATCGGACACCACGTCGTACGCCAGCTCCATGCTGACGTTCTTGTGGGCGCGGAACTGGGCGTACTTCTCCGCGAAGGGGTCGCGCCACTCGGAGGTCGCCGGGTCCACCAGCATGCTGTCGCCGAGGTCGATGCCCAGGTCGGCGGCCTTCTTGCGGATCTGCTCGACGGGGCCGAGGAGGGTGAGGTCGCAGACGTCGCGGCGGAGGATGACCTCGGCCGCGTGCAGGACGCGCTCCTCCGTGCCCTCGGGGAGCACCACCCGGCGCCGCTCGGAGCGGGCCTGTTCGAGGAGGGTGTGCTCGAACATCATCGGCGTGACCCGGTCGCTGCTCGGCGCCGAGACCCGGCCCCGCAGCTCGGCGGTGTCCACGTGCCGCTCGAAGAGCCCGAGCGCCGTCTCCGCCTTGCGCGGGGTCACCGCGCTCAACTTGCCCTCCATGGAGAAGAGTTCGGAGGCGGTGAGGAAGGAGCCGGACTCGACGGCGACGACGGGCGTGCCGGGGGCGAGGCGGGCGGCGAGGGTGAGGATCTCCTCGCTGGGCCGCTCGTCGAGGGTGAGCAGCAGGCCCGCGATCGGCGGGGTGCCGGCGCTGTGCGCGGCGAGGGAGCCGATGACGAGGTCCGCGCGGTCGCCGGGGGTGACGACCAGACAGCCCGGGGTCAGGGCGTTGAGGAAGTTCGGCAGCATGGCCCCGCCGAAGACGAAGTTCAGCGCGTCGCGCGCGAGGCCCGAGTCGTCGCCGAGCAGGACCTTGCCGCCCAGCGCGTGGGTGATCTGGGCGACGGTGGGCGCGGAGAGCGCGGGCTCGTCGGGCAGCACGTAGCAGGGCACGGGGAGCGGCAGCCGGGAGTCACCGAGCCGCTCGGCCATCCCGTCGCGGTCGGCGGGCGCGACCCGGTTGACGACCATGGCGAGCACGTCGCAGCCGAGGCCCTCGTACGCGCGGTAGGCGTTGTGGGTCTCGGCCACCACCGACTCGGCGGTCTGCTTCCGCCCGCCGACCACCGGGATGACGGACGCGCCGAACTCGTTGGCGAGCCGGGCGTTGAGCGACAGCTCGTCCGGGAACTGGGTGTCGGCGAAGTCGGTCCCGAGGACGAGGACGACGTCGTAGTCCCGGGCGACGGCGTGGAACCGGTCGACGAGCGTGGAGACCAGCTCGTCCGTGCCGTGCTCGGCCTGGAGCGTGGACGCCTCGTGGTAGTCCATGCCGTACACGGTCGCCGGGTCCTGGGTGAGCCGGTAGCGGGCGCGCAGCAGGTCGAAGAGCCGGTCCGGTCCGTGGTGCAGCAGCGGCCGGAACACCCCCACCCGGTCGACCTGGCGGGTCAGGAGCTCCATCACCCCCAGTTCGACGACCTGGCGGCCGTCGCCGCGATCGATCCCGGTCACGTACACGCTGCGCGTCACGTGTGCTCTCCGTTTCATGCGGTTCATGTGGTTCGACTGATTCGGCAGGGGAGGGGTGGAAATCACCGTCACGGAGGACGGAAACCCTCTTGACAATACCCCTGACCATGGATAAGGCGCCCATCAGTGGGGAGGGGTCCCGGGTGGGGCCGGACGGGCGCGGCGACCCCCGGTCGGCCGTGAAACAATCGGACTGGCTCATCAGTACCACCACCGAGCCGGACACTCAGGACGCTCAGGACGATCAGGACGAGCAGGAGACACAGCACGATGCGTATCGGAGTTCTCACCGCAGGCGGCGACTGTCCGGGCCTGAACGCAGTGATCCGGTCGGTCGTGCACCGAGCGGTCGCCCAGTACGGCGACGAGGTCATCGGCTTCGAGGACGGCTACGCGGGCCTCCTCGACGGCCGCTACCGGACCCTCGACCTGGAGTCCGTCAGCGGCATCCTGGCCCGCGGCGGCACCATTCTCGGCTCCTCCCGCCTCCAGCGCGACCGCCTCCGCGAGGCCTGCGAGAACGCGCAGGACATGGCCCACCAGTTCGGCATCGACGTCCTGATCCCGATCGGCGGCGAGGGCACGCTCACGGCCGCGCGGATGCTCAGCGACGCCGGCCTGCCGGTGGTCGGCGTCCCGAAGACCATCGACAACGACATCTCGTCCACCGATCGCACGTTCGGCTTCGACACGGCCGTGGGTGTCGCCACGGAGGCGATGGACCGCCTGAAGACGACCGCCGAGTCCCATCAGCGGGTGATGGTCGTCGAGGTCATGGGCCGGCACGCCGGCTGGATCGCGCTGGAGTCCGGGATGGCGGCGGGCGCGCACGGCATCTGTCTGCCGGAGCGGGCCTTCGACCCCGCCCACCTGGTGAAGATGGTGGAGGAGCGCTTCTCGCGGGGCAAGAAGTTCGCGGTCATCTGCGTCGCCGAGGGTGCGCACCCGGCCGAGGGCTCCATGGACTACGGCCACGGTGAGATCGACCAGTTCGGCCACGAGCGCTTCCAGGGCATCGGCACGGCCCTGGCGTACGAGCTGGAGCGCCGCCTCGGCAAGGAGGCCAAGCCGGTCATTCTGGGCCATATCCAGCGGGGCGGCACCCCCACCGCGTACGACAGGGTGCTCGCCACGCGCTTCGGCTGGCACGCGGTCGAGGCCGCGCACCGGGCCGACTACGGCCGTATGACCGCCCTGCGCGGCACCGAGGTGGTGATGGTGCCGCTGGCGGAGGCGGTGACCGAGCTGAAGACGGTGCCGAAGGACCGGATGGACGAGGCGGAGTCGGTCTTCTAGCCCTTTGTGCCGGTGATCCGGGGAGGCCGGGTCAGTAGGCGGTTGTTCGTCGGACCAGTGACCAGAAGCGGTCGACGATCCCGTCCAGGTAGTCGCGGTCGGCGTCGCCCGAGTCGGTCGCGGCGGTGCCGTTGGCCCAGGTGAGGGTGGCGGCCATCGGGCCCTGGTAGTCGGCGTGCAGCTCCTGGAGGACGTCCTCCACGAGCTGCCGGTCGAGGGCGAGCAGTCTCGCGACCGGTCGTACCTGGGCCTGCCGGCGGGTGGTGACCGCGCTGTGGAGCAGTTCCCTGAGCCGTGTCTCGCGTCCCGTCACGGTGGTGAGTTCGGGCGGCGAGAGGTCGAGCACGGTGGCGAGGGCGGCCGCCTGACGGTCGGTGCCGCGCCACTCCCCGGTCTCCTCCGTCCGCAGGTACGCGGCGAGGTCGAGGCCGACCGCGCGGGCGACGTCCTCGGCGGCGATCCCCCGGGCCGCGCGGTGCTCGCGCAAGGTCCGGGGCGCGCTGATGAGTTCACCTACCGAGCACCACAACACCCCGGCGAGCGCGGTGAGTTCGGGTCCGACGGGTGAGGTGGTGCCGTCCTCCCAGGCGGCGACCAGATCAGGGGTGACGTAGGGGAGGCCGTAGGAGGACCGCATCCCGTAGGCGACGTGCTCGGGGCCCATCCCGAGCGCCACGCGCAGTTTCCTGGCGGCGGGGGCGTCGAAGGGCGGGGCCGGGGCGGCGGCCTGTGCGGCCGGGGCCGGGGACGAGGTCGTGTGGGGGTGCGTGAGTGGGTGTGGGTGCTGGGGCTGTCGTTCGTGGGCTGAGCGTCGGTGCACGCGCTCAACGTAGGGGCGCGGGGCTGCGGTGACTACGGGCTGTTCGGCCACAAACACGGATTGTAGGAAAATACGGGTGGCGAGAGGCCTGTGACTCCTGGGATCCGAGGGGCGTGCGGGCGGATGCCTGGACGGGCTGGGTAGGGATGACGCCATGACGAAGCTGGACGGGCACATACGGGAGCGTCTACTGGCGCCGAACTTCTGGCACTTGGCGACGGTGGGGCAGGACGGGGCGCCTGAGGTGTCACCCATGTGGGTGGACATCGAGGAGGCCGCCGGGGTCGAGTACGTCATGGTCAACACCTCGGTGGGCCGGGTGAAGGAGGAGAACCTGCGCCGCGACCCGCGCGTCTCCCTCTCCCACATCGACCCCGAGAACCCCTACGACCGGGCCGAGATCCGGGGCCGGGTCGTCCGCTTCGTGGAGGGGGAGGAGGCGGAGCGGGCGATGGACCGGCTGACCCGCAAGTACATCGGGGAGGAGCGCTATCCGTGGCTGCTCCCCGGGGAGCGGCGCCTGATGATCCTGATCGAGGCGGAACGGGTGCGACGGGTGGTGGGTGTGGAGCCGTTCCGGGCGGGGGTGTTGCCGGAAGGGTGAGCGGGGAGTCGGCTCAGTGAACTCCCGGCGGATCCGCGGCCGGTGCTCCGCGCTACCGTCCGTTCGACTTGCCGGTGACGGGCCCGTGGAAGGTGCCCCCTCGGAAGTCGATGTGGTCGCCGCCGTAGGCCACCGTCCCGTCCCCGTCGCCGCGCGAGGGTCCCTCCCGGGAGTCGGAGGGACCGCCGCCGCGCGGCCGGTGCTCGCGCAGGACGGCCACGGCCACGGCGGCGGCCTGCCGGGACGCCAGCTCCTGGGAACCCGAGGCGTCCGCCCGGTGCTTGTGGCGGTCGGCACGGTCGCTGATGCCCCGGACGACCAGGGCGTCCAACTGGCCGTTGAGATGGGCCGCGTGGGCCGCGCCCGAGCCCTCCATCTCGATCGCGCAGGCGTCGTTGTAGTGGTGGCGGATCTGCTCGGCGAGCGCGGACCTGTCGTCGGCCAGGACGACGTCGCCGCACGCGATCGGCTTCAGATGGCCGCGTACGTCCGGCAGTGCCCGCAGGGCGGAACGCGCCGCCGGCACCAGCCGCCCCGACCCGTGCCACACCTCGGGCCGGGCCTGGAAGCCCTGGTCGGTCACCTTGCCGCCGTGGATGCCGTACACCTTCGTACCGACCACCACGTCACCGATCTCGATGTCGTCCTTGAGCCCGCCGGCCACCCCCACGAAGAGCAGCACCTCGGGGCGCAGCCAGCCGACGATCTGCGTGGTGCGCGCGGCGGCGTGCAGCGCGCCCTCGCCCAGCTCGGAGATCGCCACGGTCCAGGACGTGCCCTCGATCCGGCCCACCTCGACGCGGGCGCCGTCGTCGTGGACGCGTTCGTCGGGCTCCAGATCCGTCAGGAGGGCGCGTACGGCGGCGTACTCGACCGGGAGCGCGGTGAGGACGACGGCGGACACGGGGGGTGCGTCAGGGGTGGGCACCTGTCCACGGTACTGCCAAGTCGAAGACGGGATCGCGCCGTTGAACCGCGTCGAACGGTCGGCCGACCCTCGCTCCAACGCCGTACCGTGGGCTCTCACGGTACGGAACGGGGAGCGGACGGACGGATGAAAGCGGCGTTGCTGACCGCCCTGGCGGAGGGCGCGTGCGGGGACGACGGGCGCCGGGCGGTGGAGGCGCTGGCGCGGGCGGTCGGGGCGGCGGCCGGGGCGTCGGTCGCGGAGGTCGCCGAGGCTGCGCGGGAAGCGGCAGGGGACCCGGCACGGCGGGATGCCGTACGGGAGTGGGGCGAGGGGCTGGCCGGCCTGCTGGCCGGGGATCCGGCGGTCGCGGGCGCGGTGGCGGCGGCCATGGAGCGGCACACGCCGGGCAGTGGGGCGGCCTGGTACGGCGGGGACCACTCCGACTTCCGGGGCGGGGTCTTCCTGCGTGAGGCGATCGGCATCCAGGTCGTGATCCACTTCGGCGGGGCGGCCGCCGCGCCGGAGGCCCTGGCCTCGCTTCCGCCGAGGCCCGGCGGGTTCACCGGGCGGGACGGGGAGACGGCCGAGCTGCTGCGGGCGCTCGACGGCTCGGCGGCGGTACTCGTCAGCGCCGTGTCCGGGCTCGGCGGCATCGGGAAGACCGCGCTCGCCGTGGAGACCGCGCATCTGGCGTGCGGGGAGGGGTGGTTCCCCGGCGGGGTGCTCTTCGTCGATCTGCACGGGTACGACGAGGAGCCGGTCACCGCCGACCAGGCGCTGCAGTCGTTGTTGCGGGCGCTCGGGGTCCCGCCGGAGCGGATTCCGGCCCGGGCCGACGACCGGGCCAGCCTCTATCGCTCGGTGCTCACGGAGCGGGGGAGCGAGCGAGGGGCCGTGCTGGTGCTGGCCGACAACGCCTCGTCGGTCGATCAGGTACGGCCGCTGCTGCCGGGCGACGGCCGGCATCGGATGCTGGTCACGTCGCGCGACCGTCTCACTCAACTCGGGGCACGGCTCGTACCGTTGGACCAGCTCACGCCGGAGGACGCGCGGGGGCTGCTCGACCTCGCACTGCGTACCGCCGAGCCGGGGGACAGCCGTGTCGCGGACGACGCCGGCGCGGCCGGGCGGCTCGCCGACCTCTGTGGACATCTGCCGCTCGCCCTCCAGATCGCCGCCGCCCTGCTGGTGGAGGATCCGGGCATGCCGGTCGCCGAACTCGTCGACGAGCTGGCGGCATCACGTGACCGGCTCGCGCAGCTCGACGACGGCGCGCGCAGCGTCCGCGCCGCCTTCGACCTGTCGTACCGGCGGCTGCCGCTCGAACAGGCCCGGTTGCTGCGGCTGCTGGCGCTCGCGCCGGGGCCTGAGGTGAGCGACGAGGTCGCCGCCGCGTTGGTGGGGGCGGAGGCCGCTCCGCTGGGCGAGCTGCGGGCGCTGGCTCGTGCGCATCTCGTCGAGCGGGGGAGTGGGCGCGGGTGGTGGCGGTTGCATGACTTGGTGCGGGTGTTCGGGGCGGGTGTGGTGGCGGGGGATGTCGAGTTGCGGGAGGAGGGGGAGGCGGCGCGGGGGCGGGTGCTTGACCTCTACTGTCACAGAGCGTATAGCGCGGATCAGCGACTGCGATGGTTGCGGGGGCAGACGGAGCCAGAGGGCTTCGCCACCCGTGAGGACGCGTTGGCATGGTGTGACGGTGAGAGAACGGGGCTCGTGGCGGCGGTGCTCTGGGCGTCGGAGGAGCGGTTCGCGGTCCCTGCGGTGCGGCTGGCAGAGTGCCTGGGCGAGTATCTGGCCTGGCGGCGGTACTTGGACGACGCGGTCACTGTGGCCGAGACCGCGCGGGAGGTCATGCTCCGTTCCGGGAATCACGTTCGTGAGGCCATAGCCTGCAACAACCTCGGCAGCGCCCTGCTCGACGCGGGCCGAGTGCACGACGCGGTTGCTGCCCTCACACGCTCTCGTGATCTGTACAGGGGCGCCGGAGACCGTCTGGGTGAGGCCAGCACGTGGAACAATCTTGGCATCGCTCTGAGAGAAGCGGGCCGGGTCGAGGAGGCGGTCGATGCCCTTGTCCGGGCCCGTGACCTGTACCAGGTCAATGGGTGGCGTCACCGTGAGGCCATGACGTGGAACAACCTCGGCAGCGCCCTGAATGTGCTGGGGCGGGTCGGGGAGGCGATCGATGCTCTCACATGCTCCCGTAAGCTTCACCAGGCCTCAGGAGACCGCCATGGCGAGGCCGGGGCGTTGGGGAACCTTGGTGCCGCCTTTCTGGCGGCAGGCCAGGTGGAGAAGTCGATCGAGACCTATCGCATGGCTTTGGAGATTTTCCAGGAGTTCGAAGACTGGTACGGCACAGCCCAGACCTTTCACAGCCTGGCCCTCGCGCACGAGGCCGCCGACCGTCCGGTCCTAGCCCGCGGCCACTGGTTACAAGCCGCAGATCTATACGCCCGCGCGAACACCCTGGACCGATCCGCTCAGGCACGCCTCCGCGCTGAGTCTCTGCCCGCGCCCCCCGTCACCCCTTGACCGCCCCACCCAAAGCGAACCCCCCACCCAACCGCCTCGCCACCCCCACATAAAGCAAAATCACCGGCGTCGAATAGATGACCGAGAACGCGGCCAGCTGCCCGTAAACAACCGTTCCCCGATTTCCGAAGAACTCATTGATGCTCACCGCCGCCGGCATCTGTTCCGGCGTGAGGAGCAGCATGAACGGGACGAAGAAATTGCCCCACATCATCACGAACGAGAAAACGGTCACCACCGCGACGCCCGGGCCCATCAGCGGTAGTACGACCCGCAGCAGGGACTGGAGCGATGACGCGCCGTCCGTCCACGCCGCCTCCTCCAGCTCCTTCGGTACGCCGTCCATGAAGTTCTTCATCAGCCAGATGGCGAAGGGGAGTTGGGAAGCCGCGAAGAAGAAGATCGTGCCCTGCATGGTGTCGATCAGGTTCACCTGCACGAAGAGTGCGTAGACAGGGACCATGATCGCCGTGATCGGGAGGCTCGTCGCGAACAGGATCGTCAGGAGGAAGGGGCGGTTCAGGCGGGAGCGGAAGCGGGACAGCGGGTACGCCGCCAGGGCCGCGCACACCACCGTGAGCGCCGTCCCCCCGCCGCACAGCAGCAGGCTGTTCAGCAGCGGCGTGAAGGTGATCTCCGGGGTCAGGACCGCGTCGAAGTTGTCCAGGGTCACGCCGTCCGGGACTCTCACCGTCAGGTTCGCCTTCGGGTCCACCGACGAGAGGATCACCCAGGCCAGCGGGAGCACGAAGGCCGCGGCGATGACGAGCAGCCCCGCGTCGGCGGCGAGTCGTCGGGTGTTCGAGGAGGCCACGGCACTCACACCTCCGTCCGCAGCAGCCGCAGATAGACCACCGAGAACAGCGAACCCACCACCAGCAACAACAGCGCCACCGCCGTGCCGTAACCGATCATGCTCTTCTGGAACGCCTCCTCGTACATGAAGAGGGGGAGGGTCTGGCTCTTGCCGCCCGGGCCGCCTCGCGTCATCACCCAGATCAGGCCGAAGACCGACAGGGTCTGGAGGGTGATCAGCATGAGGTTCGTGCCGATCGAGCGGCGGATCATCGGGAGCGTGATGTGCCACATACGGCGCCAGCCGCCCGCGCCGTCCACCTCTGCCGCCTCCGTGATCTCCTTCGGGATCTCGTTCAGGGCCGCCGAGTAGACCAGCATGGAGAACGCCGTGCCCCGCCAGACGTTCGCGAAGGAGACCGCGAGGATCGGGAGCGTGTACAGCCAGTTCTGGGTGGGGAGATGGAGCCAGTCCAGGACGGCGTTCAGGGTTCCCTCGCGGCGGAAGAAGGCGTAGAGGAGGAACCCGGCCACGACCTCCGGGAGGACCCACGCCGTGACGACGATTCCCCCGACCAGCGTGCGAACCGGCTTCGACGCACGTTGCATCAGCGCCGCCAGCGCCAGTCCCAGCGTGTTCTGGCCCAGCAGCGCCGAGATCACCGTGAAGACCAGGGTCAGCCAGACCGCGTTCAGGAACGCCTCGTCCCCGAAGGCCGTGCGGAAGTTCTCGAAGCCGATGAAGGAGTCCTCGGCCTGGCCGGTGAGCTGGAGGTCGGTGAAGGCGATGTAGGCGCAGTAGGCGATCGGACCGGCGAGGAAGAGGAGCAGGAGGACGGTGGCGGGGGTGAGGGGGAGGGCTCGGGTGAACACCCGGAACGCGGGGTGAGGAGGTCCCGTCACTGGCCGTCCCGTGGCCGGCCCCTTCATGCGCGGGGGCTCATTCTTCCGTCCCCTCGACCACCTGGTCGTCCGTCGCCGTCCTCAGCTCCTCGTCGTAGTTCTTCGCCGCCTCCGCCACCGAGGCATCGCCCGTCGTCACGGATTCCATCGCCTCCTGGATGGCTGTGGAGACCTTCGGGTACGCCGGATACGCCGGCCGGTAGTGCGTGCTCGACACCAGGTCGGTGAAGAACTTGATGCCGGGCTGCGCCTTCACATAGGCCGGGTCGGCGGCCACGTCCTTGCGGACGGCGATTCCTGAATTGGCGATGTACCACTTCTGGGCGTTCGCCTTCGACTGCATCGTCTCGATGAACTCGAAGGCGAGGTCGGGGTTGCCGGCCTTGTCGGGAATGGCCCAGGTCCAGCCGCCGGACATGCTCACCTTGCCGGGGGACTGGCCGTGCTGGGTCGGCATGGCGGCGAGGCCCAGCTTCTCCGACCACTCCGGCCATTCGTGACCGCTGCCGGGCAGCCAGTCCTGCGGGAGCCAGGAGCCGTCGAGGTTGATGCCGAGTTTCCCCTCGGGGAGGAGTTCGCCGCGAACCCGGGTGGAGATGTTGGGGTCGAGGGCGTCGGAGACCTCCGGGCCCAGTTTCTCCCGGTAGACCGTCTCCACGAAGGCGAGGGCGTCCTTGAAGCCCTGGGTGCCCGCCTTCCATTTCTTCGACTTCTCGTCGTACAACGGGTCGGTCGCGCCGGCCGCCGTCGCGCCCTCCGTGCCGTAGAGCAGCATTTCGAAGCCCTGCATGGTCGCGGCCTCGCCCGCCGGTTTGCCCGTGTAGACGTTCAGCGGAATGACGTCCGGGACTTCTTCCTTGATGGTGCGGGCGGCGTCGAGCACGTCCTCCCATGTCTTCGGCTGCCAGTCGGCCGGCAGGCCCGCCTTCGCGAAGATCGCCTTGTCGAACCACAGGCCGCGTGTGTCCGTGCCGTCGGGAATTCCGTACGTCTTCCCGTCCTCGGCCTTCGCCGCGGTCTTGGCCGTGTCGATGAACTGGTCCCAGTCCTTCCAGTCGGCCAAGTAGTCGTCCAGGGGCTTCAGATAGCCGCTGGTGATGTCCGAGTTGATGAGGAACGTGTCCTCGTAGACGAGGTCCGGTGCCGTCTTCGGCGAGCGCAGCATCTGCTGCACCTTGGTGTAGTACTCCGAGTCCGGGGCCTTGATCGGGACGAGTTTCACCTTCTTGCCCGGATGCGCCTTCTCGAACTGCTTCTTGACGTCGGCGAGGAAGGTGTCCATCACCCGGACCTGGTTGTCCGTGGACTGTTTGTAGGAGACCTCCACCGTGTCCGGGTCACTGCCGGATCCGTTGCCGCAGGCGGCGAGCGCGCCCGGCGCGGTGACCGCCAGGGCGGCGGTGAGGAGGAGGCGGAGGGGGGATCGGCGGGCACTGGGTGCGGTGGGGCGCACGGGCACGACCTCCTGCTGGCTACGTCGCTGTGGCCTTGGGTGGTGCCCGGTGACGGTAAGGGGAGTGGTCTAGTCAGGTCAATGCGTCTGCACCGGATCCCCTTAAGGTGCTTGAGCAGAGGCTTGGTTGGCGCCGGGACAGGGGGGCAGGGGTGTCGGAACGGGACGACGTCACCGTCGGGCAGTTGTTGGTCGTCGAGTATCAGACCGTCAAGGACGAGCAGAAGACGCGGATCGGGTTTCGGGACAATCTGCTCTATGTCACCCTCACCGTGCTCGCCGCCGTCATCGCCGCCTCGGCGCAGGCCAAGCAGCCGGCCATGCTGCTCGCGCTGCCGCCCGTCTGTGTCGTGCTCGGGTGGACCTACCTCGTCAACGACGAGAAGATCTCCGCGATCGGGGCGTACGTGCGGGGCGATCTCGGGCCGCGGCTGGCCCAGCTCGCCGGGGCGGAGAAAGTTTTCGACTGGGAAGTCGCGCACCGGGCCGATGCGCGCAGGCGCTTCCGCAAGGTCATCCAGTGCGGGATCGACCTGCTGGCCTTCTGTGTCGTCCCGTTCGCCGGGCTGCTGGTGTACTGGGTGAGCGGGCGGACCAGCACCGGACTCGTCGTGCTCTCCGCCGCCGAGGCCCTCACGATCCTCGGGCTCGGGGTGCAGGTCGTCGCCTACGCCGCGCCCTTTCGCGCGTCGGGTGCCTCCGGTTGACTCCGGGCCTTCCGCGCGTCGGGTGCCTCCGGTTGACTCCGGGCCTTTCGCGCGTCGGGCGCCCCCGGCTGACTCCCGGCCGCTCCGCGCGCCCGGCGCCCCCGCCGGCCCCGGCCCCTACTACCCCTTCACCCACCGGTACTGCAGCTCCGGCCGCCCCACCTGCCCGTACTGCGGGCTCCGTGCCGCCCGGCCCGCGTCCACCAGGTGCTCCAGATAGCGGCGGGCCGTGATCCGTGAGATGCCGACCGCCTCCGCCACCCCGGCCGCCGTCAGGCCCTCGCCCGAGTCCCGCAGGGCCACCGTCACCCGCTCCAGCGTCGGGGCGCTCAGCCCCTTCGGCAGCGCCGCCGGGCCGGGGGCCCGCAGGGTCGCCAGTGCCCGGTCCACCTCGTCCTGGCCGCTGGCCTCGCCCGCCGCCGCGTGGAACTCGGCGTAGCGGACGAGACGGTCGCGGAGGGTTGCGAACGTGAAGGGTTTGAGGACGTACTGGACCACGCCCAGGGAGACGCCCTCCCGGACCACCGTCAGGTCCCGCGCCGACGTCACCGCTATCACGTCCGCGTGGTGGCCGGCCGCGCGGAGGGAACGGGCCAGTTGCAGGCCGTGCACGTCCGGCAGGTGGAGGTCCAGCAGCAGCAGGTCCACCGGCATGCGGTCCAGCGCGCGCCGCGCCTCCGCGCCCGTGTGCGCCTTGCCGACCGCGGTGAAGCCGGGGACGCGGCCGACGTACATCATGTGCGCGTCGGCGGCCACGGGGTCGTCCTCGACGACCAGGACTCTGATGGGGTCGGACCCGGCCTGCGTCATACGTCGTCGCCTCCAGCCACAGTGGCCCGGGGGGCCTGGACAACCTGTGCGGTCGGTGCGGCCGGTACGGCCTGCCCCGTCCGGTGCGTACCGCTGGTGCCCAGCGGCAGCCGTACCTCGAACTGGGCTCCGCCCCCGGGCGCCTGCGACACCGTCAGCGTGCCCCCGTGCCGGCGCGCCGTCTGCCGTACGAGGGCCAGCCCGAGGCCGCGGCCACCGGGGCCGGAGGGTTTCGTCGAGAAGCCGCGTTCGAAGACGGCCTCCGCGAGGGCAGGGTCCACACCGGCGCCGGTGTCGGCGACGCGCAGCACCAGGACGGAGGTGTCCGAGCCGCCGCCCGCCACCTCGGCGGTCGCACCTGCCCCGCCCGCCTCGCCCGTCCGGTCCGTCTCGGCGGGCTCGCCCGCTTCATCCGTGTACGCCGTCACCGTCACCCTCGCCCCCATCGAGCCCTGCGCCGCGTCCACCGCGTTGTCGATCAGGTTGCCCAGGACCGTGACCAGGTCACGGGCCGGGAGGGACTCCGGGAGGAGGCCGTCGTCGATGCGGCTGTCCTCGGAGACCACCAGCTCGACGCCCCGCTCGTTCGCCTGTGCGGCCTTGCCCAGCAGCAGCGCGGCGAGCACCGGTTCACTGACCGCCGCCACGACCTGGTCCGTCAGCGCCTGCGCCAGCTCCAGCTCCGCCGTCGCGAAGTCGATCGCCTCGTCCGAGCGGCCCAGCTCAATGAGCGAGACGACCGTGTGGAGGCGGTTGGCGGCCTCGTGCGCCTGGGAACGCAGCGCCTGGGTGAAGCCCCGCTCGGAGTCCAGCTCGCCCGTGAGGGACTGCAGCTCGGTCACGTCGCGCAGGGTGACCACCGCGCCCCGGCGCTGGCCGCCCGAGACCGGAGAGGTGTTCACCACCAGCACCCGTTCGGCGGTGAGGAGCACCTCGTCCACCCGGGGCTCGGAGGAGAGCAGGGCACCCGTCAGCGGCGCCGGCAACCCCAGCTCCGCCACGGAGCGGCCGACCACCTCGTCCGTCACCCCCAGCAGCTCCCGCGCCCCGTCGTTGATGAGGGCCACCCGGTACTGGCCGTCGAGCATCAGCAGGCCCTCGCGCACTGCGTGCAGGGCGGCCTGGTGGTAGTCGTGCATGTTGCTGAGCTCGGCCGCGTTCATGTTGTGGGTGTGGCGGCGCAGACGGGCGTTGACGATGTAGGTGCCGATGCCGCCGAGGGCGAGGGCGCCTGCGGCCACGCCGACCAGGGCCGTGAGCTGGTCCTGGACGCGGTCGCTGATCGCCTGGACCCGGATGCCGGCGCTGACGAGGCCGATGACCTCGCCGTTCTCCACGATCGGGGTGACCGCGCGGACCGACGGGCCGAGAGTGCCGGTGTAGGTCTCGGTGAACGACTCGCCGTTCTGCGCCTTCTCGATGTGACCGAGGAAGTGCTCGCCTATCCGGTCGGGGTCGGGGTGCGTCCAGCGGATGCCGTCGCGGGTCATGATCGTGACGAAGTCGACCCCGGCGTGCTGCTGCACCGCCGTGGCGTACGGCTGGAGCCGCTCGGTCGGATCGGAGGTGTGGATCGCCGCCCGCACCGACGGGGCGTCGGCCACCGTGGCCGCCACGGCGAGGGCCTGACGGCCCCCCGCCTCATCCGCCTGGGAGCGGTCGCTGACGTAGGTGAACAGCGCATATCCGGCCACGACGGCCGCGATCAGCACCGCCTGCACGGCGAAGAGCTGACCGGCCAGACTGCGGGGACGGAGGCGGGGCGGGACGCGCATGGCAACAGTCTGCATCGACGTGTAGGCGTGAACTAAATGAACGGAAGGGTGACCGCCCTCACAGGGAGGGACATAGTCACTGCATCGACTCGTCCAGCACGGACACCGACAGGGAGTACGACTCCCGCCCCCGGGACCCCACAACCCGAGCCGCCGGGAGCCCGACTCCCACCCCGGGAAGCAGCACTCCCCCATCGGGAGCCTGCCTCCCCGGACCGGGAGCCCCCCAGCTCCTACCGGAGGCCCCGGCCTCCGGCCCCGGAAGCCCGCGGGCTTCCACCGCCGGGAGCCCCGGCTCCCCCACCCCGAGGGAGCCCCCCGCTCCCACCGCCGGCAGTCCCCCAGCTACCGGCTCCGGGAACCCGCCGGTTCCCACCCCGGGAGCCGGTCTCCCACCCGGGAACCCGCCGGTTCCCACCCCAGGGAGACCGACTCCCGCATTCCCCCGGACGTGAGCCGCACGCCGGAACAGCGAGCCGACGACGTCGTCGACGAGGAGGGCAGCCGTGGCCAGCACCGCCCATACGGCACCTACCGCACCCGCCAAGCGGGACCGCACCCACTACCTGTACATCGCCGTGATCGTGGCCGTGGCCCTCGGCATCGCCGTGGGTCTCATCGCCCCCGACTTCGCCGTCGAGCTGAAGCCCATCGGCACCGGCTTCGTGAACCTGATCAAGATGATGATCTCGCCGATCATCTTCTGCACGATCGTGCTGGGCATCGGCTCCGTACGGAAGGCCGCGAAGGTCGGCGCCGTGGGCGGTATCGCCCTGGTCTACTTCCTGATCATGTCGCTGGTGGCCCTGGCCATCGGTCTGGTCGTCGGCAACATCGTCGAGCCCGGCACGGGTCTCGCGGTCACCGACGCGATCAAGGAGACCGGTCAGGCGCAGGTCTCGGCCGAGGCCAAGGACACCACCGAGTTCCTGCTCGGCATCATCCCCACCACGATCGTCTCCGCCTTCACCGGCGGCGAGGTCCTCCAGACCCTGCTCGTCGCGCTCCTCGCCGGCTTCGCGCTCCAGGCCATGGGCGAGACCGGCCAGCCGATCCTGCGCGGTATCGAGCACATCCAGCGCCTGGTCTTCCGCATCCTCGCGATGGTGATGTGGGCCGCCCCGATCGGTGCCTTCGGCGCCATCGCGGCCGTGACCGGTTCCGCGGGCCTCGACGCCCTCAAGAGCCTCGCCGTGCTGATGATCGGGTTCTACATCACCTGCTTCCTCTTCGTCTTCATCGTCCTCGGCGCACTGCTGAAGATCGTCGCGGGGCTGAACATCTTCACGCTCTTCAAGTACCTGGGCCGTGAGTTCCTGCTGATCCTGTCGACCTCCTCCTCCGAGTCCGCCCTGCCGCGGCTCATCGCGAAGATGGAGCACCTGGGTGTCAGCAAGCCCGTCGTCGGTATCACCGTCCCGACCGGCTACTCCTTCAACCTCGACGGCACCATGATCTACATGACCATGGCGTCCCTGTTCATCGCCGACGCGATGGGCACGCCGATGGCGATCGGCGAGCAGATCGCGCTGCTGCTCTTCCTCCTGGTCGCCTCCAAGGGCGCGGCGGGTGTCACCGGTGCCGGTCTGGCGACCCTCGCGGGTGGTCTGCAGTCGCACAAGCCGGCCCTGGTGGACGGCATCGGCCTCATCGTCGGCATCGACCGCTTCATGAGCGAGGCCCGCGCCCTGACGAACTTCGCGGGCAACGCGGTCGCCACGGTCCTCATCGGTACCTGGACCAAGGAGATCGACAAGGAGCGGGTGAACCAGGTCCTCGCCGGGCAGGCGCCGTTCGACGAGGCGACGCTGCTGGACGACGGCCACGGGTCGGCTGCGCCGGCTGCGGCCGCCGAGCCGGAGGGTGAGAAGGAACTCGCCAAGGCGTGAGCGCTCCGCTCGGTGCGCCGGGGGGCTGCGGGTCGTCCTTCGGCCGCCGGTCGAGCGTGGCTGGTCGCGCAGTTCCCCGCGCCCCTGGAGGGCCTGCGGTTCTCCCCCCAAGACTCCGTACGGCCGGGTCCTCCCCCCGTAGACCCGGCCGTACGGACACCAGGCGGAACAACTGAACAACTCCACGAACCCCGAGTGGCCAGGTCCTCCCCCTATAGACCTGGTCACTCGGTTTTCCGCTGCGAGAAACCCCGTCCGCGCCCGCCGACGGGGTTTCTCGCGCGTTCCCCACGTCCCTGACGGGGCGCTTTGCCTTGACGTCGGCGTCAAGGAATACCGTCCTCGTATGCGCATCGGGGAGCTGGCGGAACGGGCCGGGACGACGACACGGGCGTTGCGGTACTACGAGGCGCGGGGGCTGTTGCCCGCGCGGCGGGCCGGGAACGGCTACCGGACGTACGACGAGGCGGATCTGAAGCTGCTGCGGCAGATCCGGACCTTGCAGGACTTCGGGTTCGACCTGGAGGAGACCCGGCCCTTCGTGGAGTGTCTGCGCGCCGGGCACCCGGAGGGCGACTCGTGCCCGGCGTCGCTGGCGGTCTACCGGCGGAAGCTCGACGAACTCGACGCGCTGATCGGCGAGCTGGCGGCGGTGCGGGCGTCGGTCGGCGAGCAGTTGGCGCGGGCCGAGCGGGCGCGGGAGCGGCTGGCGGCCGAGGCGGAGGCTCCGGGGGGTCCGGAGCCCGTGTGTGAACTGGGAGGCGGGGAGCTGTGATCAGGGCGGCGGGTGTGGCAGAGGTGACGGACGCGGACTTCGAGGCGGAGGTGATCGGGGCCGAGCTGCCGGTGCTGGTGGAGTTCACGGCCGACTGGTGCCCGCCGTGCCGGCAGATGGGGCCGGTGCTCAGCGCGCTCGCGGCGGAGGAGGGGGAGCGGCTGAAGGTGGTGCAGCTGGACGTGGACACCAACCCGGAGACCACCAACGCGTACCAGGTGCTCTCGATGCCGACGTTCATGGTGTTCAAGGGCGGTGAGCCGCTGAAGGCCATGGTCGGCGCGCGGCCGAAGCGGCGGCTGCTGGCGGAACTGGACGACGTGCTCTGACCTCTCCGCCATCAGGGACGAGAAAACCCCCGAGCAATTGCGCTCGGGGGTTTTTTCTGCGTATATTCAATGGTTCGCGACTTCGAGAAACGTGTCGCAGAGAAGTTCAGTGAGCACAGTATATCCGGGCGGGAGTGGAATTGTCAAACACCGGCTTTTCGCACGATGAACAGCATGCGGAACACAGCGAATTGCGGCGTGAGCAGGAATTCGTCGACGGGGTGTACGCCCGCGTGGACGCCCTGCGCGGTGAGACCGAGGGATCCGTCGCGGACGCGCTCGCCCGGGGCAACACGCCCATGCAGGCCCGCCTGGAGCGGGACATCCTGGTCGCCGAGCGCTCGGGGCTGCTGGCCGCGCTGAACGCCGTCGACGGTTCGCTCTGCTTCGGCCGGCTCGACCTCGCCGACGGCGCGGTCCACCACATCGGCCGTATCGGGCTGCGCGAGGACGACACCGAGCGCACCCCGATCCTGATCGACTGGCGCGCCGACGTCGCCCGGCCCTTCTACCTCGCCACCGGCCACACCCCGATGGGGCTGCGCCGCCGCCGGCACCTCACCACCGAGGGCCGCCGCGTCACCGCCCTGCACGACGAGATCCTCGACCTCGGCGACGAGACCCGCACCGGGTACGAGGACCCGACCGGCGACGCCGTCCTGCTGGCCGCCCTCGACTCCGCCCGCACCGGCCGCATGGGCGACATCGTGCAGACCATCCAGGCCGAACAGGACCGCGTCATCCGCGCCCCGCACCAGGGCGTGATGGTCGTGGAGGGCGGCCCCGGCACCGGCAAGACCGCCGTCGCCCTGCACCGGGCCGCCTACCTCCTCTACGAGCAGCGCGAACTCCTCGCCAAACGCGCCGTCCTCGTCGTCGGACCCAACCCCGCCTTCCTCGGCTACATCGGAGAGGTGCTGCCGGCGCTGGGCGAGACGGGCGTGCTGCTGGCCACGGTCGGCGATCTGTTCCCCGGCGTACGGGCCACCGCCACCGACACCCCGGCCGCCGCCCGGGTGAAGGGGAGCGCCGCCATGGCCGACGTCCTCGCGGCCGTCGTACGGGACCGGCAGGCGCTGCCCGACCCGGTGATCGCCATCGAGCACGACCGGGAGATCCTCATGCTCGACGACGACCTCGCACGGGTCGCCCGCGAGCGCACCCGCGAGGCGAAGCTCCCGCATAACGTGGCCCGTGAGCACTTCGAGGGCTACATC
Source organism: Streptomyces sp. NPDC034049 (assembly GCF_055575575.1). NCBI lineage: Bacteria > Bacillati > Actinomycetota > Actinomycetes > Kitasatosporales > Streptomycetaceae > Streptomyces > Streptomyces sp. NPDC034049. The sequence continues at coordinate 10,091 of NZ_JBVISJ010000002.1, read as the reverse complement.
CTCAACACCCTCACCGAGATGGTCGCCGAGCGCATCGGCACCGACCCGTACGACGGATCCAACCTCCTCGACGCCAGTGACATCACCCAGATCCGCGACGAACTGGCCGAGAACCCCGAGGTCTGGTCCGCCATCGACCGGCTCTGGCCCCGGATCACCCCGCGCCGGCTGATCGCCGACTTCCTGGCCGAGCCGGACGCGTATCTGCCCAAGGAGGACGCCGACGCCGTACGCCGCCCGGTCACGCGCGCGTGGACCGTCGCCGACGTACCGCTGCTCGACGAGGCCGCCGAACTGCTGGGCGAGGACGACCGGCCGGCGCGGGCCCGCGCCGAGCGGGAGCGGGAGACCCAGATCGCGTACGCGCAGGGCGTGCTGGAGGTGTCCTACGCGTCCCGGACGTACGAGTTCGAGGACAAGGAGGACAGCGACCCCGACGCCTCGGAGGTGCTCTCCGCGCACGACATCATCGACGCCGAGCGGTTCGCCGAGCGGCACGAGGAGGACGACCACCGCAGCGCGGCCGAGCGGGCGGCGGCCGACCGGACCTGGGCGTTCGGGCACATCATCGTCGACGAGGCGCAGGAACTGTCGCCGATGGCCTGGCGGCTGCTGATGCGCCGCTCGCCGACCCGCTCGATGACCCTGGTCGGCGACCCGGCGCAGACCGCCGAGGCCGCGGGCGTCGGCTCCTGGGCCGACATCCTCGCCCCGTACGTCCAGGACCGCTGGGAGCACACCCGGCTCGGCGTCAACTACCGCACCCCCGCCGAGATCATGGCGGTCGCGGCCGGTGTCGTCCGCGCCGAGCGGCCGGACTTCGAACCGCCCAGCTCCGTACGGTCCACCGGCGTACGGCCCTGGGCGCGCCGTGCGGCGGCACGGGAGCTGCCCGCCGAGGTGGCCGAGGCGGTCGCCGACCTCACCCCCGCCGAGGGGCGCCTCGCGGTGATCGCGCCGCGCGAGCTGCACCGGGCGCTGGCCGCCCGGCTGGACAACGTCACGGCGGGCGCGGAGCCCGACCTGACCCGCACCGTCGTCCTCCTCGACCCCCGGCAGGCCAAGGGCCTGGAGTTCGACTCCGTCCTCGTCGTCGAGCCGGGGCGCTTCGGCACGAGCGATCTGTACGTGGCCCTGACCCGGGCCACACAGGCGCTCGGCGTCGTGCACGCGGAGGAACTGCCGAAGGCGCTGGAGGAGTTGCCGGCCCCGGCCTGAAGTGGGCAGGGGGTGCGGCCTGCCGGGTACCCGCAAGGCCGCGCCCCCCACCACCGTCACCACAGGTGCATCAGGGATCACCAACCCGTAACGGTTACGGTCATGGTCACTGCTCGTGCACGATTCATGCGGTATGCGTGTCGGCATGGAAACACATCCGTTCGCGGACGCCACGGCCGGTGGCCCCGGCCTGGAATCGCTGCCCGTGGAGCCGTTGCTGACCTCGGAGTTCGACGGGGATCCGGGCAGCGTCTACGAGCGATTGCGGAGCACGTACGGTCCGGTGGCACCGGTGGGGCTGATGGGGGTGCCGGCCTGGCTGGTCCTCGACTACCGCGAGGTGCTGGAGGTCCTGCGCAACGAGAGCGTGTGGCGGCGCGACGTCCGGCACTGGCGGGCACGGGCGGAGGGGCGGCTGCCGCGGGACTGGCCGCTGCTCGCCGGGTACGAGGTCCGGCAGACCATGTTCTTCGACGACGAGGAGCACCGGCACGCGCGGCTGAGCTACCACTCGGCGATGCGGCCCTTCCAGGACGGTCACTCGCCCGAGGGCTGGGAGCTGCGGGCGGCCGTCGCGCGCTACGCCGACGAACTGATCGACGTGCTCGCCGCCGAGTCCGGCACCACCGGGTTCGCCGACCTCGCGGCGCAGTACACCCGGCCGCTGCTGCTGATGGTGACGACCAAGCTGTTCGGGTGCCCCGTCGAACTCGGCGACGAGATGGTCATGGACCTGTGGCGGATGCTGGACGGCGGGCCCGACGCGGGGGCGGCGACCGGGCGGGCGCTGGGGACGATGACCCGGCTCGCCGCGCACCGGCGGTCCCGGCCCGGGGAGGACCTGACCTCCTACCTGCTGCTGTCCGACCCGTCGCTCAGCGACGAGCAGTTGGGCCGCGAGCTGTTCATGAACGCGGTCTACCTCAACGACATCACCGGCAACATGGTCTGCAACACGCTGCTGGAGGTGCTGCGGGGGAACACCACCGTGCGGCGGAGCCTGTCGAACGGGCAGCTCGGGGAGACCGTGAACCGGGCCGCGCTGGTGAATCCGCCGACGGCCAATCTGTGCTTCCGGTTCGCGGCGCGTGATGTGCGGCTCGGGAACTTCCTGATCCGGGCCGGGGACATCGTGTCGCCGTCCGTCGCCGCGGCGCACCGGGACCTGCTGAAGATCGGGTCCTCGCACCTCGTCGACTCCGCGGTCAGTACGCGGGCGCATCTGGCGTGGGGGGCCGGGCAGCATCAGTGTCCCAGTGCCGCGCGGGAGTTGGCGGGGACGATCGTGGCGACCGCGGTGGGGCGGATCTTCGAACACTTCGGCCGGGCGGAGCTGACGCTGCCGCCGGATCAGTTGCCGTGGCGGTCGGGGCCTGTGGTGCGGGGGTTGAAGTTGTTGCCGGTGCGTTATGAGTTGGCGGGGCACGGTTCGGTGCGGGCGGTGGAGGAGCGGCGGGTGGACGCGGCGGTGGCGCCTGCGGAGGCGGCTGTGGAGCCGGGGGTGGATCGAGCTGGGAGCCGGAGGCTGTTGGGGGCGTTGCGGCGGATGATGCCCGGCAGGAGGAGTGGCTGACCCCTCTCGGCTGTGTGTCTCGCCACCGCCGCCCCTACCGCATCGGAGCAACTGCCCGTTCAGGACCCGGGGGCAGGAGCTGGACCGGGCCCACCCGGTTCCGGCTGGACGAAGACCACCACCGACCAACGGCTCTGCGCAGCCATCGTCGACCGGCTCACCTTCGGGGCAACACTGTCGAGCCCGGAACCGACTCCTACCGGCTCGCCCGGACCCGAGCACAGCAGTAAGCCACCACCTGAACCCCCGATCCGGACCCGCACGGCAGAATTCGTGACCAACAATGGAGCAGTCGATCCGCACGCTGACCACGGATCACGACCGCCGAGCTGAAGGAGGAACCGATTTTGGCCGCCCCCTGGGATGCTCTGATGTCCACGAGCGTCGGTGCCGTCGCCACCATCCTCGGCATCGTGGTGGGCGGCTTCGTCGGCCGCCGCAGCCAGAACCAGCAATGGTTGCGCAACACCCAGACAGCGACCTACGGAGACTTCCTCCGGGAGTTCACGGCAATAGAGATCGAACTGCGTGAGGCATACCTCGACGACCGCCCCAACAACGCCAACTGGCCACCCTTCAACGCCGCGTTGACCTCACTCAGTCTGGTCGCGGACCGCGACGTCGCGAACGCCGCCGGTGACCTGGCCGACGCCATCGGCCGGTTCGCGCTGCTGGTCGCCGACCGCGGCCCGAAGAACCGCGACGACCTCCAGCGGATCATGACAGAGCTCGCATCCGGACAGCTTGCCTTCGTCAACGCGGCCCGCCGCTGCCTCGACAGCTCCCAGCAGACCATCGGCCGGCAGCTGGGAGGCCCGCCACCGTGGCACGAGATCGAGCCCTACGCCCCCGCACCGCGTTCCAGCGACTGAGAGGTCGACGAGGGCCAGTGGTCTTCCGCCCACTCCGGCCAACCAGGCCGGTCCGTCGGCGGGGTAGGGATCTCGCCCCCGGCGAGTTCGCCGGCGTCAGGCACCTGGAACTGCTCCCGCCATCGGTCTACGTCGGTCTCGCTCATGGGAAACGTCTGATGCGGTGTCGTCGCCTGGCGGTGCGCGATGCGGGCGAGCTGGACGTCCTTGTCCACGGGCACGTAGACCACCTGGCATGCTGCCCCGGCCGAGCGTGCCAGCCAGCGCAGTGCCGACCGTTCATCGCGGCCCCAGAGCCCGTAGTCGAGCACGACACTGGTCCCCAGCCGCAGCGCCTGGAGGGCGACCGAGATGAGCCGCCCTTCGAGCACCCAGCGCTTACCGTCGGCCATCGAATCGCCGAACAGCGGGATCATCCAGTCGTCTGGGGTCAGCCGCAGTGCCCGGTGCGTCGCGGCGAGCTCTTTGGCCCGGGTGGTTTTCCCGGCTCCGGGGAGCCCGACCATCAGGAACAGGGTGGCGACAGGTTGATCCTCCGCGACGGCGGAGCTGGCTCCATGCGGGCAAGGGGACGGGATTTCGTGCTGTGAATCGAAGCGCTGCGACGGAGACATGACTTCCCTGATCAGGCAGGATGACCCGGCAGCACAGCGATGAGCGAGTGGCTGCCGGCAGGACACTGATCCGGCGGTACGTCGTGGCACTGGCCCCGGCCGGGGCCAGCAACGAGGCCGCGGTGATGGGCAACCGCGGATACCGCCGCTAATCGGCGGTACGGGTGGTCATGGCAGCGCAGCAACACATGCCTTCACCATATAGCCGACAGCGTCGGTGGACCTTTCGTGGGTGCGCCGCCCCTGCCCCTGGGTCGGGACGGGCAGGGGCGGCGGGGGCGAAAGGTCAGGCCGGGCGGAGCCAGAGGGTGGTCAGGGGTGGGAGTGTGACGCGGATGCTGGCGGGGTGGGCGTGCCAGGGGTGGGGCTCCGGCTTCACCGGGTCGGCCATCGTCACCCCCGTCCCCCCGTACTCCTCCGCATCCGTGTTCAACACCTCCCGCCACGCCGGAACATCCTCGGGAACCCCCAGCCGGTAGTCCTGCCGCACCACCGGCGAGAAGTTGGAGACCGCCAGCAACGGACTGCCGTCCTCCGCGAACCGCAGGAACGCCAGGACGTTGTCCTCCGCCGAGTCCCCCGTGATCCAGGAGAAGCCCGCCGGCCGCGTGTCCTGCTCCCAGAGCGCCGGGGTGCGGCGGTACACCGCGTTGAGGTCACGGACGAGATCCCGCACCCCCCGGTGGTCCGCCTCCGCGCCGTACGCCGGATCGAGCAGCCACCAGTCCGGCCCGTGCGCCTCCGACCACTCCGCGCCCTGGGCGAACTCCTGTCCCATGAAGAGGAGTTGCTTGCCGGGATGGGCCCACATGAAGCCCAGGTAGGCGCGGTGGTTGGCGCGCTGCTGCCACCAGTCGCCCGGCATCTTCGACACCAGCGAGCCCTTGCCGTGCACGACCTCGTCGTGCGAGATGGGCAGGACGTAGTTCTCGCTGTACGCGTACACCATCGAGAAGGTCATCTCGTGGTGGTGGTGCTTGCGGTGGACGGGGTCCTTGGCCATGTAGCCCAGGGAGTCGTGCATCCAGCCCATGTTCCACTTCAGGCCGAAGCCGAGGCCGCCGAAGCCGCCCGGCCCGGTGTGATGGGTGGCCCGCGTGACACCGTCCCAGGCCGTGGACTCCTCCGCGATCGTCACGACGCCCGGCACCCGCCGGTACACGGTGGCGTTCATCTCCTGGAGGAAGGCGACGGCGTCCAGGTTCTCCCGGCCGCCGTGCTCGTTCGGCGTCCACTGGCCTGGCTCGCGCGAGTAGTCCAGGTACAGCATCGACGCGACGGCATCCACCCGCAGCCCGTCGATGTGGTACTCCTCGCACCAGTGGACGGCGTTGGCCACCAGGAAGTTGCGCACCTCGCGGCGCCCGTAGTCGAACTCCAGCGTCCCCCAGTCGGGGTGCGCCGCCCGCGCCGGGTCCTGGTGCTCGTACAGCGGACGCCCGTCGAACTCCGCCAACGCCCAGTCGTCACGTGGGAAATGGGCCGGCACCCAGTCCATCAGCACCCCGATCCCGGCCCGGTGCAGGGCGTCGATCAGGTACTTGAAGTCGTCCGGGGTGCCGAGCCGGGCCGTCGGGGCGTAGAACCCGGTGACCTGGTACCCCCAGGAACCACCGAAGGGATGCTCGGCGACCGGCAGCAGCTCGACGTGCGTGAAGCCGAGGTCCGAGATGTACGCCGGCAGCTGCTCGGCGAGCTGACGGTACGTCAGCCCCGGCCGCCAGGACGGCAGATGGACCTCGTAGACCGAGAACGGCGCCTCGTGCGCGGGGGTCTCGGCGCGCTTGGCCAGCCATTCCTCGTCGCCCCACTCGTAGTGCGAGGTGTGCACGACGGACGACGTGGCGGGCGGAACCTCCGTGCGACGGGCCATCGGGTCGGCCCGGAACGTCCGCGACCCGTCCGGCCGGGTGATCTCGAACTTGTACAGCTCACCCTCGCCGATCCCGGGCACGAACAGCTCCCACACGCCCGAGGAGCCCAGCGACCGCATCGGGAAGCCCGTGCCGTCCCAGAAGTTGAAGGTCCCGGCCACGCGTACGCCCCGCGCGTTCGGCGCCCACACCGTGAAGCGGGTGCCGGTGACCCCCTGGTGGGTCATCGGCTCGGCGCCCAGCGCGCGCCACAGCTGCTCGTGCCGCCCCTCGCCGATGAGGTACAGGTCCAGCTCACCGATCGCGGGCAGGAACCGGTACGCGTCCTCCGTCTCCTGCTCCGTCCCCTCGTACGACACCAGCAGCCGGTACGCCTCCGGGACCTCCCGCAGCGGCAGCAGCCCCGAGAAGAAGCCGCCCCCGTCGTCGTGCAGCTCCGCGCGCAGCGACCCCGCCCGCACGCTCACCCCGAGCGCGTACGGCCGGAACGCCCGGAACACCACACCGCCGCCGGGGGCGGGATGGGCACCGAGCACCGCGTGCGGCTCGTGATGCGTACCGGCCACCAACCGCTCCCGGTCACCGCCGTCCATCGCGGGGGAGAACGCGGGTTCGGTGGCCTGGGGGGAGACGACCGGCGTGGCAGCCGGGGGTTCGTCGGGCAGCGGTTCGGTCGTGGACTGCCGGGGGACCACCGGGTCGGGGCCGGACGGCTCCGCGGTGGCCTGATGGGGGACGGTCGGCTCGGGAGGCGTGGACGAACCCGCCAGCACCGACACGGCGGCGGCCGGCTCGGCCCCGGCCGACTCGGACCCCGCCACGGCCTTCCGCGCACTCGCTTTCCCGGCGGAGCCCTTCTTGGCTGCGGCCGTCTCCGCGCCGACCGTCTTGGCGACGGCCTTCTTGGCGACGGCCTTCTTGGCGACGGCCTTCTTCGCGACGGTCTTCTTCGCGACGGTCTTCTTCGCGACGGTCTTCTTCGCGACGGTCTTCTTCGTGACGGCTTTCTTGGCGGCGGCCGTCTCGGCGACACCTTCGACGGTCGCGATTCGCGCGTTGCCCGCTTCGGCGGTCGCGGATTCCGCCGTGACGGGTTCGGCGGCCACGGCTTGCCCGGCCGTGGCCTTCTTGGCCGTGGTCTTCCGGGGCGCGGTCTTCCTGGCCGCCGCCTTCCGCCCGACCGCCGCCTTCTCTCCGGCCGAATTCTCTCCGGCCGCGGTCTTGGCGACGGCCTTCTTCGCGACGGCCTTCTCCGCGACGCTCTTCGCCGTGACGGCCTTCTTGGCCACGGCCTTCTTCGCCGTCGCCTTCTTCACCGCGGCTTTCTTCGCCACGGTCTTCGCCGCCGGTGCCCCCGTCGCCGCCTCGGCCACGACCGCCCCGGTCGTGCTCTTCGCCGCCGTCTTCCTGGTCGCCGACTTCTTCGCCGTCGCCTTCTTCGCGACGGTCTCCTTCGTGGCCGTCGTCTTCTTCGCGGCCGTCTTCCTCGTCGCGGTCTTCTTCGCGGCGGTCTTCTTCACCGGGGCCGGTGCCTCGGCCCCGGTGTCGGGGTGCTGCGTGCTGTCGTCGGACGGCGGGCGGGGAGTCACAGGGACGGTCTCCTCGGGAGGGGTGGTGTCAGGGGGTGGTGTCGGTGCAGGGGTCCGTGGCCAGCCGGCGGACGGCGGCCAGGGGTACCGGGAGCCAGTCGGGGCGGTGCCGGGCCTCGTAGAGGACCTCGTACACGGCCTTGTCGGTCTCGTACGCGCGCAGCAGCACGGGATCGGTCCGCGGATCGACCCCCGCCACGTCCGCGTACCCGGAGCAGTACGCGGCCCGGCACACGGTCGCCCAGTCGGCGGCCGGGGGCTGCAGGGAGTGCGCGGCGTAGTCGAAGGAGCGGAGCATGCCGGCGATGTCGCGGGCGACGGGCTGCGGCATCCGGCGCTCGGCCAGCGGCTTCGACGGCTCGCCCTCGAAATCTATGAGCGACCACTCGCCGGAGGGCGAGCGCAGACACTGCCCGAGGTGCAGGTCGCCATGGATGCGCTGGGCCGTCCAGGTGCGCCCCTCGGTCGCCAGGTCGGCCAGCGCCTCGAAGGCGGTGTGCAGGCCGGGCGCGTACGGCCGCAGCGCGGGTACGGCCTGCGCGGCGGCCTCCAGGCGCTCGGTCATCCCCGCGACCATCGCCTCCAGCTGGGGCCGGCCCAGGGTGACCGTGGGCAGGGCGCGGGTCAGCGCGGTGTGCACCTCGGCGGTCGCCCGCCCCAGCGCCCGCGCCTCGGCGGTGAAGTCCTCGCCCTTGGCCAGCATGCTCAGCGCCAGTTCCCAGCCGTCCGCCGCGCCGTGCAGGAACGGTTGCAGGACGCCCAGCACGTGATGGCCGTCGGGGTCGCCGGCGCGGCCCAGGTCCGCCACCATCCACGCCACCGGCGCCGGAACCCGGGGGCAGCCCTCACGGGACAGGGTGAGCGGCAGTTCGAGATCGGGGTTGTCCCCGGGCACGACCCGGCGGAACAGCTTCAGGATGAACGTATCGCCATAGACGAGCGAGGAGTTGGACTGCTCGGCGGTGGCGAGACGCGGCACCAGGCCCTCGGGGATGTCATGGCGCATGTCGCGTCCGCAGCGCAGCTCACCGACGCGGGCTTGGGTCCGCAGCGCCTCCAGGAGGACATCGGCGAGCCGTGGGTCGTGCAGCCCCTCGTACACCGTCCGCCCGGCGAGCGGTCCCTGCTCCACGTGCCCGATCAGCGCGGGAGCCAGCCGGGGCGGCAGGGTCCGGCGTACGCCGAGCAGCAGCTGGTAGCAGTCGCCGGGAGGTGCCGGAGCGCCCTGGGACGGCACCATCGGCTGGTGCGCGCGGACGAGAAGGTGCAGCAGCCCGGCCTTGGACTCGCCGGCCCCCGGCGACCCGCTCGCCGTGGCAGGGCCCACCGGCAGCAGTTCCGTCGCCGACACGAGGCTGAAACCGGTGACCGGCCGCCCTTTCCCCGCGAACCAGCGCTGCCGTGGCAGCCACTCGCGCAGCAGCGGCTCCAGCGAGGTGAGCAGCCCGGCCGGCGGTTCGGCGGCAGGTGGTGGTGCAGGACTTGTCGCGGTGGAGTGCGAAGCGGCTTCCGACATGGAATCGCGTCCTTTCCCCGGGGGGCGGGGTGTTCCTGTCTGCGTGCCCCGGGCGGGCCGGGGGAAACCGGCCCGCCCGGAGTTCCGGTCGGGCTTACACGGCGTCCTTGCGTAGGCGGAACCAGTAGAAGCCGTGGCCCGCGAGGGTGAGGAGGTAGGGCAGTTCGCCGATCGCGGGGAAGCGCACTCCGCCGATGAGTTCGACGGGGTGGCGTCCCTCGTAGGCGCGCAGATCGAGTTCCGTGGGCTGGGCGAAACGCGAGAAGTTGTTCACGCACAGCACCAGGTCGTCCTTGTGTTCGCGCAGGTAGGCGAGGACGGAGGGGTTGGACGAGGGCAGTTCGGTGTAGGTGCCGAGGCCGAACGCCGGGTTCTGCTTGCGGATCTCGATCATCCGGCGGGTCCAGTGCAGCAGCGACGACGGCGACGACATGGACGCCTCGACGTTGGTGACCTGGTAGCCGTAGACCGGATCCATGATCGTCGGCAGTGACAGCCGCCCCGGATCGCAGGAGGAGAAGCCGGCGTTGCGGTCGGGGGTCCACTGCATGGGGGTGCGGACGGCGTCGCGGTCGCCGAGCCAGATGTTGTCGCCCATGCCGATCTCGTCGCCGTAGTAGAGGATCGGCGAGCCGGGGAGGGAGAGCAGCAGGGCGGTGAAGAGTTCGATCTGGTTGCGGTCGTTGTCCAGGAGCGGGGCGAGGCGCCGGCGGATGCCGATGTTGGCGCGCATACGCGGATCCTTGGCGTACTCCGCGTACATGTAGTCGCGTTCCTCGTCGGTGACCATTTCGAGGGTCAGCTCGTCGTGGTTCCGCAGGAAGATGCCCCACTG